>NZ_DASYGZ010000208.1:0-1630 GCF_035999135.1 Ensifer sp. | reverse complement strand
TGTAGCCGCAAAGTTAAAGTGTCCTGATCCTGCAAAGTTGGAATGTCACTCTCCCCGGGTTTGGTGACCTGGGAGATTGCGGATGGGATTGATTGCGATGAGCGAACGCGATCTGCAACGGATTGAGGTTTTGTCGAAGGTGATCGCTGGCCGCATGACGCTGGTGTCGGCGGCACACGTGCTTGCGCTGAGCACCCGCCAGCTTCGCCGGTTGCTGGAGCGGATCAGCTCCGGCGGTGCGGCGTCGGTCCGGCACAAGGCGATCGGCCGGCCCTCGAACAACCGGATCAGTGACGGCATCCGGGATTATGCCGTGACGCTCGTGCGCGAACGCTACGTGGACTTCGGCCCGACCTTGGCGGCCGAGAAGCTTGCCGAGCGCGATGGATTGCGGGTGTCGCGCGAGACGTTGCGCCAATGGATGGCGGATGCCGGACTTTGGCTGTCGCGCAAGCAGCGACGGACGTTTCATCAGCCACGGTTGCGGCGTGAGGCCTATGGCGAGCTGGTGCAGATTGACGGGTCGGAACATCGCTGGTTTGAGGATCGCGGGCCGCCGTGCTCGCTTCTGGTGTTCGTCGACGATGCGACCGGCAAGGTGATGCAGTTGCGGTTTGTGCGCTCGGAAAGCGCCTTCAGCTACTTTGAAGCGCTGGCGCTGTATCTTGAGCATCATGGGGCACCGGTCGCCTTTTACTCCGACAAGCATTCGGTGTTTCGGGTGGCGAAGAAGGAAGCCAGGGGTGGCCAGGGCATGACCCAGTTCGGGCGTGCACTTTCAGAGTTAAACATCGAGATTCTTTGCGCAAATTCGAGTCAGGCCAAAGGCCGGGTTGAGCGGATGAACCGGACGCTGCAAGATCGCCTGGTCAAGGAATTGAGACTGGCTGATATCGCCGACATGGTGGCTGGCAATGCCTTTCTGCCTGGCTTCATGGACGACTATAACGCGCGGTTTGCGATCGTCCCTGCCCGACCCAATGACCTGCACCGGCCGATGAACCTTACGCCGGATCGGCTGGCCGAGATCCTGTGCAAACGCGAGCAGCGCTATGTCGGTGCCCAGTTGACGTTTTCGTTCGAGCGCCAGCGGATCATGCTGGAGGAGACCGAGGTGACGCGCGGCTTGGCTGGTCGCTATGTCGAGACCTATGCCTATGCGGATGGCCGGTTGGATGTGCGGTGGAAGGGCCATTCCCTGCCCTACAAAGTCTTCGACAAGGCCCAGCGGGTGACGCATGCGGCGATCACCGAAAACAAGCGGCTTGGCGATGTTCTCGCCTATATCAAAGAGCGTCAGGATCAGCAGATGAAGCCAGCGGTAAAGAGCAACAGCGATAAAAATGGCTACGTCAAACACGCGCGTGGGCCGGGCCGGCGAAAGGATTTCATCAACGATCCCGTGGTGATTGCTCGGCGTGAGAAGGCCCTGTCCCGACTTGATGCTGCGGAGTAATCCGCAGCGCGAAGTCTCAAAGCTAAAGCCGAAGGGGTGCCGTTCACCCGCCCCGATCTGATCTTGCAACCGGATCAGCCGGTCAGATCGGGGCTGATCATCGTGCCGTGCGACGGCTCAGAGTGACATTTCTACTTTGCGCCAAAGCGGACAGTTCAACTTCGCTGCCACATC
>NZ_DASYGZ010000190.1:0-1631 GCF_035999135.1 Ensifer sp. | reverse complement strand
ATGTGGCAGCGAAGTTGAACTGTCCGCGTTGGTGCAAAGTAGAAATGTCACTTTGGGCCGTCGCATGGCACGATGATCAGCCCCGATCGGAACGGCTGATCCGGTTGCAAGATCAGATCGGGGCGGGTGAAGGGCACCTCTTCGGCTTTAGCTTTGAGACTTAGCGACGACGGATCATTCCGCGGCATCAAGCTGGGAAAGGGCCTGCCGCCTGCGAGCAATGATTGCAGGATCGTTCGTGAAGTCTGTTCTTGGACCCGGTTTGCGGCCACGCGGTTTGTAGGCATTCTTCTCGCTGTTCGTCTTCACGGCCGGCCGCGTCTGCTGCTCCTGACGTTGCTTGATGTAGGCCAGGACATCGGAAAGCCGCTTGTTCTCGATGATTGCCGCATGCGTCACCCGCTGGTCCTTGTCGAATATTCTGTAGGGCAGGGAATGGCCCTTCCACCGCACATCCAATCGACCATCCGCATAGGCATAGGTCTCGACATAGCGACCGGCCAAACCACGTGTCACCTCGGTCTCCTCAAGCATGATCCGCTGGCGCTCGAACGAAAACGTCAGCTGCGCTCCGACATAACGCTGCTCGCGTTTGCACAGGATCTCGGCCAGCCGATCCGGCGCCAGGTTCATCGGCCGGTGCAGGTCATCGGGCCGGGCAGGGACGATCGAAAACCGCGCGTTGTAGTGTTCTGTGAAGCCAGGCAAAAAGGCATTGCCAGCCTCCATGTCGTCGATACCCGCCAGCCTTAATTCCTTGACCAGGCGATCTTGCAGCGTCCGGTTCATCCGTTCGACACGACCTTTGGCCTGACTGGAATTTGCGCAAAGAATCTCGATGTTTAGCTCGCAAAGTGCACGCCCGAACTGGGTCATGCCCTGGCCGCCCTTGGCATCCTTCTTCGCCACCCGAAACACCGAATGTTTGTCGGAGTAAAAGGCGACAGGTGCCCCATGATGCCTGAGGTACAGCGCCAGCGCTTCAAAGTAGGTGAAGGCGCTTTCCGAGCGCACAAACCGCAACTGCATCAACCTGCCCGTCGCGTCATCGACGAACACCAGAAGCGAGCACGGCGGCCCGCGATCTTCAAACCAGCGATGTTCCGACCCGTCAATCTGCACCAGCTCGCCATACGCCTCGCGTCGCAACCGTGGCTGATGAAACGTCCGTCGCTGCTTGCGCGACAGCCAAAGTCCGGCATCCGCCATCCATTGGCGCAGCGTCTCGCGCGACACCGTCAGACCATCAAGCTCCACCAGCTTCTCAGCCGCCAACGTCGGTCCGAAGTCCACGTAGCGTTCGCGCACGATCGCCATGGCATAATCCCGGACACCGTCGCTGATCCTGTTGTTCGAGGGCCGGCCGATTGCCTTGTGTCGGATCGAAGCCGCGCCGCCGGTGTTGATCCGCTCCAGCAACCGGCGAACTTGGCGCGTACTCAGCTCAAGCACATGCGACGCTGACACCAACGTCATGCGGCCAGCAATGACCTTCGACAAAACCTCAATCCGCTGCAGATCGCGTTCGCTCATCGCAATCAATCCCATCCGCAATCTCCCAGGTCATCAAAACCCGGGGAGAGTGACATTCCAACTTTGCAGGATCAGGACACTTTAACTTTGCGGCTACA
>NZ_DASYGZ010000043.1:0-1502 GCF_035999135.1 Ensifer sp. | reverse complement strand
CGCTCTTGCGCGTCACGAAGCGTGTTTCCAGATAGGCTTCGATGGCTTCCGAACCGCCTTCCGTGCCGTAGCCGGAATCCTTGATGCCGCCGAAGGGCACTTCCGGCAACGCCAGGCCGAGGTGGTTGATCGAGATCATGCCGCTTTCGACTTCGTTTGAAAGGCGATGGGCGCTTCTGTCCGATCCGGTGAAGGCATAGGCCGCAAGGCCGAATGGCAGACGGTTCGCCTCATGGATCGCCTCGTCCAGGTCGCCGAAGCGGTTGATGATCGAGACCGGACCGAAGGGCTCGTCGTTCATGATCCGGGCCGTCACCGGCACGTCGGCAAGAACCGTCGGCTCGAAGAAGTAGCCGCGGTTGCCGATGCGATGGCCGCCGGTTGCCAGTCGCGCGCCGTGTTCCACGGCATCCGAAATCAGGCTTTCAATGGCAGGGATGCGCCGGCCGTTGGCGAGTGGGCCCATGTCGATACCGGCTTCGAGGCCATTGCCGACCTTGATCTTTTGCGACGCGGCGACAAAGCCTTCCAGGAATTGGTCTGCCACGCGCTCCTGGACCAGGAAGCGTGTCGGCGACACGCAGACCTGGCCGGCATTGCGGTACTTGCTGCCGGACATGATCGCGACGGCCTGTTCGATATCGGCGTCGTCGGTCACGATAACCGGTGCGTGGCCGCCGAGTTCCATCGTTGCCCGCTTCATGTGCTGGCCGGCAAGGGCTGCGAGCAGTTTGCCGACCGGGGTCGAGCCGGTGAAGGACATCTTGCGGATGACCGGGTGAGCGATCAAATATTCCGAGATGACGGAGGGTACGCCGTAGACAAGGTTGACGACGCCAGCCGGAAGCCCGGCATCGACGAAGCAGCGGATCAGTTCGGCTGGCGATGCCGGTGTTTCTTCCGGAGCCTTGACGATGATCGAGCAGCCGGTGGTCAGCGCCGCCGACAGCTTGCGCACCACCTGATTGAGCGGGAAGTTCCAGGGCGTGAAAGCGGCGACAGGGCCCACGGGCAGCTTGACGGTCATCTGGGTGACGTCAGGCGCGCGCGGCGGGATGATCTGGCCGTAGGCGCGTTTTCCTTCCTCGGCGAACCATTCGATGATGTCGGCCGCACCCAGGATTTCGCCTTTCGACTGGGCGAGGGGCTTTCCCTGCTCGCGCGTCATCAGCCAGGCGATAGCGTCCGCCCGTTCGCGCAGCAGGCCTGCTGCTATCCGCATGATCTTGGCGCGATCGAAGGCCGAGGTCGCGCGCCACACGTCAAACCCCTTTTTTGCCGCGGCAAGCGCCTCATCGAGGTCGGCAATTTCCGCCCAGGCCACCTGGCCGATCGTCTCCTCGGTTGCAGGATCGACAACCGGAATGCTCTTGCCGGAGCGCGCAGCGCGCCAGGTGCCGTCGATGTGAAGGAGAATGTCCGGATAATGCGCCATGGGGTAGCCTTTGCTGAATGATGTTCATCGCGTCGATTGCGCGAGGTGGCATGATCGGGCCGGTGGG
>NZ_DASYGZ010000115.1:0-27262 GCF_035999135.1 Ensifer sp. | reverse complement strand
CATCCAGCAGCTGGAAGCCGAACAGGCCGCCAAGATCGCCGCCAAGCGCACGCTCCCGGAATTCTCCGCAGGCGACACGCTGCGCGTCAACGTCCGCGTTGTCGAAGGCAACCGTACCCGCGTACAGGCCTATGAAGGCGTCTGCATCGCTCGTTCGGGCGGCGGCATCAACGAAAGCTTCACCGTTCGCAAGATCTCCTACGGCGAAGGCGTCGAGCGCGTATTCCCGGTTTACTCGCCGCTCGTCGAGAGCGTCGAAGTCGTTCGCCGCGGTAAGGTCCGTCGCGCCAAGCTCTACTACCTGCGCGATCGTCGCGGCAAGTCGGCTCGTATCGTCGAGAACACCGGCACGCGCGCCCGCAAGCTGAACGAAGCCGAGCGTCAGGCTATTGCCGAGGAAAAGGCACGCATCGAGGCTGAAAAGGTCGCAGCAGCTCAGGCGCTCGCCGCCGAGAAGGCAGCAGCCGAAGCCGCTGAAGCGAAGGCCGCAGCTGAAGCCGCCAAGGCAGCTGAAGCCGCAGCGGAATAAATTTTCAATCCTTAGGGATTGTTGGAAAGGCGGCCTTTGGCCGCCTTTCTTTTTTGGTACTATGCGCTTGTCTTTCCGTCTGAATTTGTGACATTTTCCGCTGCCACAATTTTCGGGAGCCCTCCAATGACAATCCGTCGCCATGTGCTTGCGGGCATCGCAGCCGCACTTGCCGTTCCTTTCGCATTTTCTGCACCGGCCGTTGCCAGCGAGCTGCCCGACCTTGGCGGCAAGACCGTCGTCGTCGTCACGGAGAACGCCTACCCGCCGCTGCAGTTCGTCGATCCGAAGTCGGGCGAAGCCAAGGGCTGGGAATACGACGCCATGAACGAGATCGCCAAGCGGTTGAATTTCAAGGTCGAATACCAGAACACCAGCTGGGACGCGATGATCCAGGCGGTGCATGACGGCCAGTACCAGATCGGCATGACCGGCATCACCATCAAGGACGACCGCAAGGAAAAGGTCGACTTCTCGGATCCCTACATGCGTTCGCAGCAGTTCATGCTGGTTCGCAGCGACGAGACCCGCTTCAACGACGGCAAGAGCTTCGGCGCCTTCGCCGACGGTCTCGTCGGCGCGCAGCCGGGCACGTCGCCGTTCTACACGGCCGTCTACGAAATGCTTGACGGCAACGAGCAGAACCCGCGCATCAAGCTGTTCGAGACTTTTGGCGCGACCGTGCAGGCACTGAAGGCCGGCGACGTCGACGTGGTCCTGACCGACAGCGTCGCTGCCAAGGGCTATGTCGATTCCTCCGAAGGCAAGCTCAAGGTCGTCGGCGGTCCGCTCGGCACCGAGGACTTCGGATTCATCTTCCCGAAGGGCTCGGATCTGGTTGCTCCTGTTAACGCCGCGATCAAGGCGCTGAAGGAGGACGGCACCTTCGACGCACTCGATAAGAAATGGTTCCTTGAATACAAGATGGGTGGCTGATTTCAGGCCATGGCCGCTCCACAATCTTCTGGCATGTCCGGCAAGGGCGACTATCCCTGGTGGTTGGTCGCCCTTCTCGTGATCGCAGCGGCGCTCGCCGCCGTGATCGTCAGCAATGACATCTTCACCGAAGTCTTCACCGTTGTCTTCAAGGGGCTCGGCGTCACCGTTTTCGTGACCCTGATGGGGTTCGTGCTGGCAACGACGCTCGGTCTCGGCGTTGCGCTGATGGCGCTCTCCGAGCATGCGGCGTTGCGCCAGATCGCGCGCTTCTACACCGAAGTCATCCGCGGTGTGCCGATCCTCGTGCTTTTGTTCTATATCGCCTTCGTTGGCGCGCCGGCGATCGTCGTCGCCGCCAACGTGCTGTTCGCGCCGTTGATCAGCGCCGGCTTCATGGAGCCGGTGGTCGTGCGCGATATCTCGCTGATGTGGCGGGCGATCATCGCGCTGATGATCGGCTATTCCGCCTTCATCGCCGAAGTGTTCCGCGCTGGCATCCTCTCGGTCGACAAGGGGCAGATCGAGGCGGCCAAGGCGCTTGGGCTTTCGCGCTACCAGCGCTTCCGCCTCGTCGTCTTCCCGCAGGCGATCCGCGTGATCCTGCCGCCGCTCGGCAACGACTTCATCGCCATGGTCAAGGATTCGTCGCTGGTCTCGGTTCTCGGCGTCGCCGATATCACGCAGATGGGCAAGGTTTACGCCTCCGGCTCCTTCCGCTTCTTCGAGACCTACTCGATCGTCGCCTATGTCTATCTGGTGCTGACCATAGGCCTGTCGCTTGGGTTGCGGGGGCTCGAACGTCGGTTCCGGCGGGCCGAGCAGCGCTGATCCGGTTTCCAGCAATTGCCGACCTGTCAGAAAATTGATATGAACACGGCCATGGAATCCAAATTCGGATGTCGTGAACAGAAAATCGTCGTGCTGCAGGATCACAAGCGCCTGCCGGCACGCTTTTTTGCGCGCGTCCATGGGGCGCTTACGAGCCGCCTGTCCTGATCTCCTGATCAGAGCTTCCGGCCGCCCTGCCGCCGGCTTTCCTACCCCTATTGAAAACTCGATGGATGTATCGCCATGAGCGCACCGCGTACCCTCTATGACAAGATCTGGGATGATCACCTGGTCAACCAGCAGGAAGACGGCACCTGTCTTCTCTACATCGACCGTCACCTCGTTCACGAAGTGACGAGCCCACAGGCCTTCGAAGGCCTGCGCATGGCAGGCCGCAAGGTCCGCGCCCCGGAAAAGACGCTCGCCGTTGTCGACCACAACGTGCCGACCTCGGCTGATCGCCACCTCGGCATCAAGAACGAGGAAAGCCGCATCCAGGTCGAGGCGCTCGCCAACAACGCGGCCGAGTTCGGCGTCGAATACTACTCCGAAAACGACAAGCGCCAGGGCATCGTGCACATCGTCGGGCCCGAACAGGGCTTCACGCTGCCGGGCATGACCATCGTGTGCGGCGACAGCCACACCTCGACCCACGGCGCCTTTGGTTCGCTCGCGCACGGCATCGGCACGTCGGAGGTCGAGCACGTGCTCGCCACCCAGACGCTGATCCAGAAGAAGGCGAAGAACATGCTGGTGCGCGTTGACAACCAGCTGCCGCCAGGCGTCACCGCCAAGGACATCATCCTTGCCATCATCGGCGAGATCGGCACCGCCGGCGGCACCGGCCACGTCATCGAGTTTGCCGGCGAAGCCATCCGCTCGCTGTCGATGGAAGGCCGCATGACCATCTGCAACATGACGATCGAAGGCGGTGCCCGCGCCGGCCTGATCGCGCCCGACGAGACGACGTTCGCCTACATCAAAGACAAGCCGCGCGCACCGAAGGGCAAGGCCTTCGACATGGCGCTCGACTACTGGAAGACGCTGCACACCGACGAAGGCGCGCATTACGACCGCGTCGTCGTGCTCGACGCCGCCAATCTGCCGCCGATCGTCTCCTGGGGCTCGTCGCCGGAAGACGTCATCTCGGTCCAGGGCATCGTTCCGAACCCGGACGACATCCAGGAAGAGACCAAGCGCGTCTCCAAGTGGCGTGCGCTCGACTATATGGGCCTGAAGCCCGGCACGAAGATCACCGACATCGCCGTCGACCGCGTCTTCATCGGCTCCTGCACCAACGGTCGCATCGAAGACCTGCGTGAAGTGGCCAAGGTGGTCGAAGGCCGCAAGGTCGCCTCGACCGTTTCGGCGATGATCGTTCCGGGCTCGGGCCTGGTGAAGGAACAGGCCGAAGCCGAAGGTCTCGACAAGATCTTCAGGGAAGCCGGCTTCGACTGGCGCGAGCCGGGCTGCTCCATGTGCCTGGCGATGAACGACGACCGGCTGAAGCCGGGCGAGCGTTGCGCCTCCACCTCGAACCGCAACTTCGAGGGACGTCAGGGCTTCAAGGGCCGCACGCATCTGGTCTCGCCGGCGATGGCGGCAGCTGCTGCCGTCGAGGGGCACTTCGTCGATATCCGCGAATGGAAATAAGCCGGTCTTGAGCTTTCCGGCGTTGATGGCCGCCCTTCGGGGCGGCCTTTTTTTTGGCGACGAGGAAGACGTTTCGGCCGGAGAAAATGCGCTAAGCTGTCTGCCGTGCCCTAGTGTGCCCGGGAGTGATGGATGAGCGACGATCTGCCTCTACGAACCTTGCGCGTGATGCTGCTGCGCCATGCCAAATCCGCCTGGCCGGACGGCGTCGCCGATTTCTACCGCCCGCTCGCAGAGCGCGGCCGAAAGGCCGCGCCGCTGATGGGTGACTACATGGCGCGCCACGCGCTTGTGCCGGAGCGCGCGCTGGTCTCGACCGCCGAGCGGGCGCAAGAGACATGGAAACTGGTGGCGGGCGCCCTGCCTTCGGGCATTGCGGTCGAAAACACGCGAGCCATCTACGAGGTGGGGGCCGACCAGATCCTGAGCGTCATCCGTGCGACCGATGGGGCCGTCGGATCGCTGCTCGTCGTCGGCCACAATCCGGGCATGGAGGATCTGGCGCTCGAACTGGTCGGTTCCGGAGATCCGGACGCGCGCATGCGGCTCGCCGACAAGTTCCCGACGGCAGCCCTTGCCGTTCTCGAATTCGAGGCCGCAGGCTGGCGGGACCTTTCGCCCGGCGGCGCGCGGCTCGCACATTTCGTCACGCCCCGATCGCTCGCCTGAGCGACAGACGACAGGATCAGAGAACCCTGACGACGGTGCCGCGGCGCATGTGCGGAACCAGCCGGCGCATCGCAGGCAGACTGACCGCAACGCAGCCCTGGGTCGGCTCGTAGCCCGGCCGGATCAAGTGGAAGAAGATCGCCGAGCCGGCATTTCGGCGCCGCCTGATGAGGTTCCAGTCCATGACGAGGCAGATGTCATAGAGCCCGTCGCCACGCATCATCTCCTCATGGCTCGGCTTGAAGGGAGCTTTGACCGGCCGGTTGTAGAGGGCGTGTCCTGGCTGGTCGCACCAGAGCATGCCCGTGCGCGTCGCGCGCGTCGGCAGCGGTGTGGGTCCCAGGAACAGCCGATCGCGCCTGATGTAGCCGCCAACCAGCTTCATCGCCGCACGCGGTGTCGCGCCATCCCCTTCGCGTTTCAGGCTGGTGATGCCGCTGCGCCCGATCGCCGCCTGTTCGACGCGACCGTCGAACGAGACGAGCGCGCGTTTTCGATCGCGCGGCGCGGCGCGCACGGTAATGGTCTTGATTGATCGTCCCTGCGGCGTTTTCTTGCGCATCATTCTCACGGATTTTTGCTTTGCCCGTGATTTGGGGGGCACCATAAGCACGGTTGCGACTATAAAGAGGTAGCAATGCTGGTTCGCTTGCCAACACGGGCATTTGAGCTAGTTTGAAACCGGAAGCAAACAGGAATTGTCCCATGGCGACCCGTACCATTCTTCTTGTCGACGACGACAATGACCTGCGCGAAACGTTGGTCGAGCAGCTTTCACTTTACGAAGAGTTCGACCTTGTCCAGGAAGCCACCGCCGGCAAGGGCATCCAGGCCGCGCGCGGCCAGCAGGTGGATCTGCTGATCATGGATGTCGGCCTGCCCGACATGGACGGGCGCGAGGCGGTGAAGCTTCTGCGCAAGGGCGGCTTCAAGGCGCCGATCATCATGCTGACCGGTCACGATACCGATTCGGACACGATTCTTGGTCTGGAAGCTGGCGCCAACGATTACGTGACCAAGCCGTTCCGCTTTGCCGTGCTGCTCGCCCGCATCCGTGCGCAGCTGCGCCAGCACGAACAGAGCGAGGACGCGACCTTCAGCGTCGGACCCTATACCTTCAAGCCGAGCCAGAAGTTGCTGACGCTCGAAAACGGCCAGAAGATCCGTCTCACCGAAAAAGAGGCTGCGATCATCCGCTACCTCTACCGCGCCGACCAGAAGGTGGTAACGCGCGATGTGCTGCTCGAGGAGGTCTGGGGCTACAATTCCGGCGTGACGACGCATACGCTCGAAACCCACGTGTACCGGCTGCGCCAGAAAATCGAGCGGGACCCTTCCAATGCCGAGATTTTGGTGACAGAGAACGGCGGCTACAAGATCGTTCCGTAGCTGGGGTGTGCACAGTGCCCGCCCTTCGTTCCCAGTTGTTTGCATGGGTCGCGTGCGCGAACCGGTCCGTTGGGGCCGTGAGCAGCGTGGCTGCGGGAGGTTAGTCGCTTGGCGCTCAACGACGATATCGTGCTTTTGTCCAATGTTCCGCTGTTTGCCGACATCAGCGAGGACAAGCTGCGGCTGATCGCCTTCGGCGCCGAACGGCGTCGCATTTTCAAGGGGCAGGAACTGTTTCGCGAGGGGGCGCCGGCCGATTGCGCCTATGCGATCGCGAGCGGCAGCCTGTCCCTGTCGAAGGCCGGCGTCGACGGCTCCGTGGCGACGGTCTCGACCGTGGAACGCGGCGCGCTGCTGTCGGAACTGGCGCTGATCTCCATGGTCGAGCGCAAGTTCACGGCGACCGCCGAGGAAGACAGCGAAGTGATCCGCATCAACCGGCCGCTGTTTCGCCGCATGCTGGAGGAGTATCCGGAGGTGGCGGAACTCGTCGAGGCGCGTATCCGCGAGAACCTGCAGGCGATGATCCGCCGGGCCGGTGCGCTCGCCGGCCGCTTCGCCTGAGGGTGCAGCCCTCGCCAGAAGCGCTTTGCCTCGGCTTTGATTGACGGGCTGTCGCAGCGGCAAACCGCTGCGGGTTCCTCAGCGACCTCTTCAGATGTCGAAATGCGCAATCACCGGCACATGGTCGGACGGGCGCTCCCAGCCGCGGGCTTCGCGCAGGATATCCACATGCTTGAGCGCCGGCGCCAGGTCGGCCGATGACCAGATATGGTCGAGCCGGCGGCCACGGTCGGCCGCTTCCCAGTCCTTTGCCCGATAGCTCCACCAGGTGTAGAGCTTGGTCGGGGAGGGCGTGTGCTGGCGCATCAGATCGACCCAGCCGCCACCGTTCATGACCGTCGTCAGTCCCTCGGTCTCGATCGGGGTGTGGCTGACGATCTTCAGGAGCTGCTTGTGCGACCAGACGTCGTCTTCAAGGGGAGCGATGTTGAGGTCGCCGACGAGGATCGAGGAAATGCCGGCCTCGGCTTCCGCATGCAGCAGCTTCATCTCTTCGACGAAGTCGAGCTTATGGCCGAATTTCGGATTGATCGTGCGGTCCGGCTCGTCGCCGCCGGCCGGAACGTAGAAATTGTGAAGCCTTATCTTCTTGCCGCCGGCCTGAAAGACCACCGAGAGATGGCGGGCGTCACCGACGCCGCAATAGTCGCGGCGGTCGGTCAGTTCCGTGAGCGGCAGCCGCGAGATCGTGGCGACGCCGTGATAGCCCTTCTGGCCGTGCATCTCGATGTGGTTGTAGCCGAGCGCCTTCAGCGGTTTTGACGGAAACTGGTCGTTCGGGCACTTGGTTTCCTGCAGGCAGAGAATGTCCGGCTGCCAGGTTTTGAGGAGGTGCTCGACGAGCGGCATGCGCAGGCGAACGGAATTGATGTTCCATGTGGCGACGGAAAGGGCCATGCGTATTCCCTGATCGGCTGGAGCCTGGTCTTCGCGACGGGAAGCCGGCTTGAGATGGATGTCTGGTCGCAGCTTTAAGCAGGTCCAGAGCGCCGGGACAAGGAACGCGGCAAGGCAAACCCATGAAAAAAGGCCGCACCGGAGAGGGCGGCCTTATTGCGACAGTGGCAGAGAACGAAACCGCTCAGCCGCCCTTCTTGTTGCGAACCTCGTCGTAGGGGATCTGGAAGACCTTGTCGTCCAGCGCCATGCCGGTCTGGACGTTGAAGATCATCACCGAGGTGTCCTTCTTCTGCGCGTCGGTGATCGTCCACTGGCGCAGGTCGTAGGTCTTCGGGTCGAACATCATAGTGATGGTCGAATCGCCGAAGATCGAGCGGTCGCCAAGCACGATGGTGATGAGGTCGGATTCTTCCTTGACGCCGCGCACCATCTTGCCGGTAAGGTCGATCTTCTCGCTCAGCAGGAGATTGAGCGGCGTCTTCGACAGCGGGTAGATGTCCCAGGTCTTCAGCTTCATGTTGCCGATGACGACGGACTTTCCGTCGGCAATGACGCGCATGGGCGAGGGGGCCTCGTAGTTGAAGCGAATGCGGCCGGGGCGGCGGATGTAGAACTTGCCGCCGGTCTGCTCGCCGCGCGGGCCGAACTGCACGAATTCGCCGGCCATGGTCTTCACCGAGGAGAAATGATCGGCGATTTTCTGGGCGGCGCCCGGTGCCTGTGCGAAGGCTTGGCTGACGTCGAGACCGGTGCTACCGGCGCCGGCGATTGCCGCAAGCCCGCACACGAAAAGGCGGCGCGTTATTACCGGGTGGTTGCGCGCGCCTGTCTTGGTCTCTGTCATCTCGGTCTCCTTCATTTACCAGATCATCTGGAGCGCAAGTGCGGCGCCTTCAAGGCACCTTTTTCGAGCTTTTCGGCTCGCACTCTCACATGACCGTTATCGGTTTCGCCTGCCGTTCCAAAGCTCGCCGAAACGGCTCTATTCTTCGGTTGGAACCAGGATCTCGCGTTTTCCGGCGTGGTTTGCCGGGCCGATGATGCCTTCCTGTTCCATACGTTCGATCAGCGATGCGGCACGATTGTATCCGATCCCGAGGCGACGTTGAACGTAGGAGGTGGAGGCCTTGCCGTCGCGAAGCACGACTGCGACCGCCTGGTCGTAGGGATCGTCGGAATCGGCAAGGTTTGAGGTGCCGGACGGTCCGCCGCCTTCGCCGTCTTCGTCGTCATCCTCGGTGATGGCGTCGAGATACTGCGGCACGCCCTGGGTCTTGAGATAGGCGACGACGTCTTCAACCTCGGTGTCGGAAACGAAGGGGCCGTGGACGCGCTGGATGCGTCCGCCGCCAGCCATGTAGAGCATGTCGCCCATGCCGAGCAGCTGCTCGGCGCCCTGTTCGCCAAGGATCGTGCGGCTGTCGATCTTCGAGGTCACCTGGAAGGAGATGCGGGTCGGGAAGTTGGCCTTGATCGTGCCGGTGATGACGTCGACCGACGGGCGCTGCGTCGCCATGATGACATGGATGCCGGCGGCGCGCGCCATCTGCGCCAGGCGCTGCACGGCGCCTTCGATATCCTTGCCGGCGACCATCATCAGGTCGGCCATTTCGTCGATGATGACGACGATGTAGGGCATCGGCGCCAGATCGAATTCTTCCGTCTCGTACATCGCCTCGCCGGTCTGGCGGTCAAAGCCGGTCTGGACCGTACGGGTGATCTGCTCGCCCTTGGCAAGCGCCTGCTCGACGCGGCTGTTGAAGCCGTCGATGTTGCGCACGCCGATCTTCGACATCTTCTTGTAGCGCTCTTCCATCTCGCGCACGGTCCACTTCAGCGCCACGACCGCCTTCTTGGGGTCGGTGACGACGGGCGAAAGCAGGTGCGGGATGCCGTCATAGACGGAGAGTTCGAGCATCTTCGGGTCGATCATGATCAGCCGGCACTGGTCGGGGCTCAGGCGATAGAGCAGCGACAGGATCATGGTGTTGATCGCGACAGACTTGCCCGAGCCGGTGGTGCCGGCGACGAGCAGATGCGGCATCTTGGCGAGGTCGGCAACAACAGGTTCGCCACCGATCGTCTTGCCGAGCGCCATGGCAAGGCGGGCCTTCGAGGTCTCGAAATCGCGCGAGCCGATGAGTTCACGCAGATAGACGGTTTCGCGCCGCTGGTTCGGCAGCTCGATGCCAATGGCGTTGCGGCCGGGAACGACGGCGACGCGGGCGGCGATCGCGCTCATCGAGCGGGCGATGTCGTCGGCAAGGCCGATGACGCGCGAGGACTTGATGCCGGGTGCCGGCTCCAGTTCGTAGAGGGTAACGACCGGGCCGGGACGCACATGGATGATCTCGCCCTTGACGCCGAAATCCTCGAGCACGCCCTCGAGCATGCGCGCATTCTGTTCGAGCGCGTCTGGAGACAGCGAGGCGTCGCGGCTGACGTTCTTCGGTTCGGCGAGGAAATGCATCGGCGGCAGGGTGAAGTCGCCGTCATTGTCTTCAACGAAGGAGCGCTGGGCTTCGCGCTCGACCCGCTGGCCCGACTTCGGGCGAGGGGCAGGCGTCGAGACGCGGGATCCTGCCTTCGGCAGGCCCTGCTTCGGCGGTGCCGCCTTGGGCGCCCAATCGGCGGCTGCGTCGTAATCGTCGTCGGGCAGGATGCCGGCGGGGCGGCGCTCGTCGATATCGAAGGGCAGGTCGTCGTCGTCCTCGTCGGCCATGATCGGCGGCGGGGTCAGGACGCGGCGTTCCGAGCGGTCGAGCGAGGGTTCGATGCGGTCGCCGGCGGCCATCGGCTTTGGCCGGGCCGGCTCGTTCAGCGTGCCGAACTCGTCATTGTTGAAGTCGTAGGGTTCGTCGTACTGGCGCTTGGGTGTGCTGCGCGTGCCGCTCATGCCGAAAATGCGCCGGACGCGCGCATGCACGGTGTAGCGCATGTGGGCGAACGAGCCCATCAGCAGGGTGAAGGGGCCTTCGCTGTCGTCCTCGTCGAGTTCGTCGCGCACGGTGCGCGCCTTGCTCGGCGTCGGTTCGACGACCTCTTCGTCCTCCACCTCGTCGCTGACACCGATCAGGCCGGCACTGTAGATGAGGAACCAGGCGGCCGGTGCGGCGAAGATGCAGGCAAGAATCGTGGCGAGCGTGCCGGTCGGGAAGGCGCCGGTGAAAAGGGCCGGAAAACGAAGGATCATGTCGCCGAAGACGCCGCCAAGTCCGTTCGGCAGTGGCCAGGTGATCGGTGCCGGAACGCAGCTCAAGGCAGCACCGGCCAGCACCGAGCCGATGAACCAGAAGGCGAGACGCTTGAAGATCTTGTCGAAGCGCTTGCCGCCGATCAGCACCAGCGCCCAGGCAACGGCCGGGAGCAGGGCGACGACACTGGCAAGGCCGAAGAACTGCATGAAGATATCGGCGAAGGCGGCGCCCGCATAGCCGAGCACGTTGGTCGGTGCTTCGGACGTTGCGTAGGAGAAGCTCGGGTCGGCGACGTTCCAGGTCGACAGCGCCGCAATCGCCAGCGCCAGTGCGCCGAACAGCGCAAAGCCCGCCAGCGACGCGATCTGTCGCCAAACGAATGTGGTTAGCACGAACCGGTTGGAATGGCCGTCAAGCGCTGCCGGATTGCTTCTGCTCATGTTGCCTGTTGCCCGTCTCGATCTCTTGGGCGCATTGCGCGCCATGAGAATCAACCTAAACGGAGTACAGTTAATGCGACATTAACCATGCGTAGATGCCGCTAAAATAGCGGATGACAGCGGGTGCCAAGAGCGTCCGAAAGGTCACAAAAAAGCCCGGACCTTTCGGGTCCGGGCCAAAGGCGATCCGCGTCAAGCGGATCGCGACGGGACGATAGGCGGCGCCCGATGCGAGCGCCGCGATCCGCTTAGCTGTGGTAGGCAGCTTCGCCGTGGGACGAAAGGTCGAGACCTTCGCGCTCGGCTTCGACCGAGACCCTGAGGCCGACGACAACGTCCACCACCTTGTAAAGGATGACCGAGACGACGCCGCACCACACGATGGTGATGGCGACGGCGGTCAGCTGGGTCATGAACTGGCCGCCCATGGTGACGCCGTCGGCATAACCGATGCCGCCGAGCGACGAGGAGGCGAAGATGCCGGTCGCAAGCGCGCCGAAGAAGCCGCCAACGCCGTGGACGCCGAAGACGTCTGCCGTGTCGTCATAGTGGAAATTGTTCTTCACCACCGAGACGAAGAAGTAGCAAAGCGGCGAGACGATCACGCCCATGACGATCGCGCCCATCGGGCCGGCAATGCCGGCGGCCGGTGTGATGGCGACGAGGCCGGCGATCATGCCCGAAGCAGCGCCCAGCATCGAGGCCTTGCCGCGGGTGAAGGTTTCGACGGCCGACCAGGAGAGAATGGCGGCAGCCGTTGCGAGGAAGGTGTTGACGGTTGCGAGCATCGCGCCACCCGAAGCCTCGAGGTTGGAGCCGGCGTTGAAGCCGAACCAGCCGAACCAGAGCATGGCTGCACCGACCAGCGTCAGGGTCATGGAGTGCGGCGCCATCATGTCGCGGCCGTAACCGGTGCGCTTGCCGACCATGATCGCGCCGATGAGGCCTGCAACGCCGGCGTTGATGTGAACGACGGTGCCGCCGGCAAAGTCGAGCGCGCCCATGCCGAAGAGCAGGCCGTTGCCGTCCCAGACCATGTGGGCGATCGGGAAGTAGACGAAGGTCGCCCAGAGGACCGAGAACAGCACCGCTGCCGAGAACTTGATGCGCTCGGCGAAGGCGCCGATGATCAGCGCCGGCGTCAGTGCCGCGAAGGTCATCTGGAACAGCATGAAGATGTATTCCGGAATGACGACGCCTTCCGAGAAGGTGGCCGACGTGGTCTCACCGGTGACGCCGGCGAGGAACATCTTGGCGAAGCCGCCGAAATAGGGGCTGGTCGAGCCGCCGAAGGCGAAGGAATAGCCGTAGACGACCCAGACGATCATCATCGTCGCGCCGATGACGGTGCACTGCATCAGCACCGACAGCATGTTCTTGGCGCGCACCAGGCCGCCGTAAAAGAGCGCGAGGCCCGGGATCAGCATGAAGAAGACGAGAAGCGTCGAGATGAACATGAAGGCGGTGTCCGCCTTGTCCGGAACCGGCGCGGCGGCAGCTGCTGCGGTTGCGGCGGGCGCTGCTTCCTGCGCGAAGGCGACAACCGGCGCAAGCAGGGCGGCGGTCAATGCGCCCAGGCGTCCAAGAGAGGTGGAAAGCTTAAGTGATGACATCGAGTAGTGCTCCCTGAACGGCGTGGTTTACAACGCTTCTGAATCGGTTTCGCCGGTGCGAATGCGCACCGCATGGTCAATGGCGTAGACGAAGATCTTGCCGTCGCCGATCTGGCCGGTCTTGGCGGCCGCGGCGATGGCTTCCACCGCCTTGTCGACGAGTTCGGACGGTACGGCGATCTCGACCTTCAGTTTCGGCAGGAAGCTGACGGCGTATTCGGTGCCGCGGTAAATTTCGGTATGCCCCTTCTGGCGGCCGTAGCCTTTGACTTCGGTCACGGTCAGGCCCTGGATGCCGACAGCAGTGAGGGCTTCGCGAACCTCATCGAGCTTGAACGGCTTGATAATGGCCATCACAATTTTCATCTGGTTTCATCCTTGTTCGCCTCCGGCGGAGGCCGTCTCTCCTTGCTGCGGAGCGCCCCAAGCGCCGTGCAACCGGACTGTGACATTCAAGGGGCGTGCCAGATTCTGACGCCTGTCCTAAGTTTATGAAAATAAATAGAAAAAACAAACGCCGCAGCGATGTTGCTGCGGCGCATCATGGAATTGTCAATTTAGAAGATTAAAAAATAGGCAGATTGAAGAATCTGCTCGTTTTCTATTCAGATGCCTTTTTCCGGATCAGCCCTTCCTGGGCGACGGAGGCAATCAGCACGCCGGAACGCGTAAAAAGGCTGCCTCTGGTCATCCCGCGGGCACCATGGGCGCTCGGGCTGTCCTGGGTGTAGAGCAGCCAGTCGTCCATCTTGCAGGGGCGGTGAAACCACATGGCGTGGTCGAGGCTTGCCACCTGCAGGTTGCGGTCGAAGACCGAGGTGCCGTGGGCGTAGAGCGAGGTGTCGAGCAGGGTCATGTCGGAGAGATAGGCAAGGATCGCCGCCTGGATGTGGCGCTCGTCCGGGACCGTGCCGACGGCCTTGACCCAGACGTCCTGGATCGGCTTGCCGTCGGTGCGGGTAAAGTAGTGTTCGAACGAAGCGGGGCGGATCTCGATCGGCCTCGGCCGCTCCCAGTAGCGACGGATCGCTTCGGGTGCATGGACAAGGAACTTCTCTTTCAGCTCCTGTTCGCCCGGCAATGTCTCGGGCATCGCGAGCTTGGGCATGTCGAACTGGTGGTCGAAGCCGTCCTCGTCGTACTGGAACGACGCCGACATCGAGAAGATCGCCTTGCCGTGCTGGATGGCGACGACCCGGCGCGTGGCGAAGCTCGATCCGTCACGGATGCGGTCGACTTCGTAGATGATCGGCACCGACGGGTCACCCGGCCGCATGAAATAGGCGTGCAGCGAATGGACGAAGCGGTCTGCATCCACGGTGCGCTGGGCGGCGACCAGCGCCTGGCCGATCACCTGGCCGCCGAAGACGCGTTGCCAGCCGACCTGGGGGCTCCGGCCGCGAAACAGGTTTTCCTCGAGCTTCTCGAGATCGAGAATGGCCAGCAGCGCATCCATGGGCGTGGCGGTCTCAGCGGGGCGCGACATTTTCGGCAGTCTCCGATGGTAGGAACGTCGATGGCATTGATCTATATAGACATAAAACGATGCTCAAGTGCGACGGAGAAAGCCGATGCTCGATGTCTTGATTGCCGGTGGCGGCTATGTCGGGCTTTCGCTCGCGGTATCCTTGAAGAAGGCGGCGCCGCATCTGGACGTGATGGTGATCGACGGTGCGCCGGAAGGCGCCTGGAAGAAGGACGAGCGCGCCTCGGCCGTGGCGTCGGCCGCCGAGCGCATGCTCGACGTGCTCGGCGTCTGGGATCAGATCGCGCCGGAGGCCGAGCCGATCCGTCGCATGGTGATCACCGATTCGAAGGCAGCCGATCCGGTGCGCCCGGTTTTCCTGACGTTTGACGGCGATGGCGGCGAGGGGCGGCCCTTTGCCCATATGGTGCCGAACACGGCGATGGTCGGCGCGCTCCGGGCCGCCGGCGAGGCGCTTGGCGTCGTCATACGTCAGTCGACGATGGTCGAGACCTTCAAGAGCGGTGACCATGCGGTCGCCGTGACGCTTGGCAGCGGCGAACAGCTGGAAGCGCGGCTGCTGGTTGCCTGCGACGGTGTGCGCTCGAAGCTGCGCGATGCCGCCGGCATCAAGACCGTCGAATTCGACTACGGCCAGGCCGGGATCGTCACGACCGTCGAGCATGAGCGGCCGCACGAGGGCACGGCAGAGGAACATTTCCTGCCGGCCGGCCCTTTTGCGACCCTGCCGCTCAAGAACAACCGGTCCTCGCTGGTCTGGACGGAACGCACCGAAGATGCCGATCGGCTGGTCAAGGGCGACGATTTCCTGTTCGAGGAAGAACTGGAACGGCGCTTCGGCCACAAGCTCGGCCACCTGAAGGTGGTCGGCGGCAGGCGGGCCTTTCCGCTCGGTCTCACGCTCGCACGCGACTTCGTCAAGCCGCGCTTCGCGCTGGCCGGGGACGCGGCCCATGGCATCCACCCGATCTCCGGACAGGGGCTCAATCTCGGCTTCAAGGATGTGGCAGCACTTGCCGAGACGATCGTCGAGGCGGACCGCCTCGGCCTCGACATCGGTTCGCTCGCCGTGCTCGAGCGCTACCAGAGCTGGCGACGGTTCGATACTTTCCGCATGGGGGTGACGACGGACGTGCTCAACCGGCTGTTCTCGAACGATATCACTCCGGTCCGGATCGCCCGCGACTTCGGTCTCGGTCTGGTCGATCGCCTGCCTTCGCTCAAGAGCTTCTTCATCCGCCAGGCGGCCGGAATCGCCGGCGAAACCGATCCGCGGTTGCTGTCAGGCCAACCGATCTGACGGTCAAAGCATCGTATCGATGAGTTTGCCCCTCTCCTCGGGTTTAACCCGAGGACTAACCCTCTCCCCGCAGGCGGGGAGAGGGGACCAGGCCGCGTGCGCGACGATGTTAACGTCAAAAGAAGAGGTTTTGCCCGTCGGCGTGCCACGCGTTTCCTTCTCCCCGCTTGCGGAGAGAAGGTGGCCGGCAGGCCGGATGAGGAGCAATTGCAAGGCTCTGCGCGACTCTGCGGGCCGCCCTCAATCCTCGATCTTGCGGGCCTCGGAGATCAGCATGATCGGCACGCCGTCGCGGATCGGATAGGCAAGGCGCGCCTTCTCCGAGATGAGTTCACCGGCCTCGGCGTGGTAGCTGAGGCGCCCCTTGGTCAGGGGGCAGACGAGCAGCTCGAGCAGTTTCGGATCGACCTTGCTGGCGTTCACATCCATTTGACGCCGCTCACTGCAGGATGCTGTCCATATCGCCGAAGTCGCGGGCAAGCACGATTTCGGTGATGGCGATCAGGGTTTCCGCGCGGGTCTTGAGATCGGGTGCTTCCAGCAGCGCCTGCTTTTCCGCCGGGCCATAGGGCGACATCATCGCCATGGAATTGACGAGCGTGCGGTTGCTTGCCCGCTCGACGCTTTCCCAGTCGGCCTTCAGCTTGTTGGCTTCGAGATAGGCCTTGAAGGCGGCAAGCAGCGCCGCCCGGTCGACGAGGGTCTCGTCGTCGCGGTTCTCGAGATCGGCGGCAAAGGGACCGATGCGGAAGCGGCGGTAGCCGCGCGTACCGGCGACCTCGGAAAACAGCCGGTAGCGGCACACGCCGGTGAGCGAGCTGATGTAGCGGCCATCGCCGGTCTCGGCAAAGGAGGTGATCCGGCCGATGCAGCCCACCTCGCAGAGCGCCTGCATCGGGCCGGTCGCCGTGTCGTTGCGGCCCTCGCAGAAGGATGGCTGCACAATGCCGATCAGGCGATTGCCGGACAGCGCGTCATCGAGCATGGCAAGATAGCGCGGCTCGAAGATGTTGAGCGGCAGCTGGGCGCCCGGAAGCAGCAACGCACCGGTCAACGGAAACACCGGAATGACCTCCGGCAAGTCCTTCGGACCGAGATAACGTGCATTTCCGACGTGCATTTCCGATAGACCCTGCCGGTATTCGCTCTTGCCCCGCCAAGGAAGCGTGGTCAGTCAGATCAAGAAATGGTGCGCTCCTCGAAAATCTCAAGGGAGGAACACGCCGATCTTCATGGATGAATGTGGATCTTGGTCCGATACGGTTGGGGGCGCAGACCGCCCCCATTCGATCCATGCCTGGCCGGGTCAGGAAAACAGGATCGACGACAGCTTGCGCCGGGCGGCGATCGTTGCCGGATCCTTCGGTCCCCAGACCTCGAAGAAAGAGAGGAGCTCGCGGCGCGCGCCGTCGTCGTCGAAAGTCCGATCGCGCTTCATGATCGTCAGCAGGTGATCGGCGGCAGCCGTCCGGTCGCCCTCGACGTTGCGGATCTTGGCGAGCAGCACGCGCGCCTCGTGATCGTCGGGATTTGCGGCCAGGCGGCGCTCGAACTCGTTGGGGTCGCCGAGCTTGCGGGCTTCCTCGATCTGGTCGAGCTTCTTGCCGATCGCCGTGATGCCGGCGTCCTTGGCGAGGTCTTCCGGCAGGCTGGAAAGCGCCTCGCGGGCTTCTGCGAGCTGGCCAAGCGCAATCATGCAATCAACCATGCCGGCGATCGCCACGACGTTTTCAGGATCGGCCTGCAGCACCGCGCCAAAGAGGCCGGCGGCGTTCTCAGCATCGCCGGCATCGATAAGGGCCTTGGCGTCGGCGAGAACCGCTTCGATCTCGGCCTTGCTGTCATCGACGGCGGGGCCGGCGATCTTTTCGATGAACTGCTTGATCTGGCTTTCGGGAACGGCACCCATGAAGCCGTCGACCGGACGTCCACCGACGAAGGCGATGACCGCCGGAATCGACTGGATACCGAGCTGGCCGGCGATCGACGGGTGATCGTCGATGTTCATCTTGACGAGCTTGACGCGGCCGGCGGCCTCGGTGACCACCTTTTCGATGACGGGTGTCAGCTGCTTGCAAGGGCCGCACCAGGGGGCCCAGAAGTCGACGAGAACCGGCTGTTGCCTGGAGGCGTCGAGCACGTCCTTGGTGAAGTTGGCGGTGGTGGTTTCCTTGATCAGGTCGCCACCGGCGGCAGCCGCCGGCGCCGGCTGGCCGAAGGAGGCCGCGCCCGTCATCTGAGTGCCGAAAGACCCTGCGTAGGGATTGTCGCTGCCCGTCATTCTTCTCTCCTCGCCGGCCCGTCGTCCAGCATACTGCATTCGCGCCAAAGATCGTATGTCAGGCCGTGACTTTCAAGACAAGCGGTTCGTGTCCGGTCGCTTCCATGAACCGCAACAGATCCCTGGAGGCGATCGAGGTGGTCGCGTCATTGGAAAGCGGATGGCAATTGACGATGTCGAATTTCATCAGCTCCTCGTCGAGGATCACCTTGACGTTGCCCTGCGTATCGTTGATCGCGCCGAAGGCGGTCACGGCGCCCGGAATGACGCCCAGATATTCCATCAGTTTTTCCGGCTTGCCGAAGGAGACCTTGCTTGCCGCGCCGATCACCTGGTGAACGGTCTTCAGGTCCACCGTCGCGTGTTCCTCGACGGTCAGCAGGAAGTAGTTGTCCTTCTTGTCCTTCACGAACAGGTTTTTCGTGTGGCCTCCGGGGATCTCGTCACGCAGCGCCACCGATTCGGCGACGGTGAAAACCGGTTCGTGCTGCTTGGTCTTGTGCTCGATCCCAAGTCCGTCGAGAAAATTGAAGAGGTCTTCGGCGGTTTTCGGCTGTGATTCACCCATGATTCTCATCCCTTGGCGTTCTTTTTCGATCCTGCTTTAGGGGAGAAGCCCATCGAGGCGCAATCTCACAGGCGGCGATGCTCGGCAAAAACGCGGCATTTCCGGGCTTTGCGAGGGGTCTCCCAAAAAATATTCGATTTCTCGTCATTTCCCTGTTGCATTCCAAAATCGCTTAGGCCATATACCGCCCGTCGCCGCAAGACAGCGCCGACGCCACGGTCCACCGACTACCCCCCGGGCCGAGGTTGATGAGCGGGTGTAGCTCAGGGGTAGAGCACAACCTTGCCAAGGTTGGGGTCGGGCGTTCGAATCGCCTCACCCGCTCCAATTTCTCCCAACCACTTGAAATGTAAGCGCATATCGACCGGATCACGGTCGCCGTCGCGCATCGGGATCTCGGCCGGGTTATCAACGTCGCGATGGTTCGCCGTTCTTCGCCGCCGCAATGAATGCGAAAACGGTGCGGCTGGCCACACCGTTTCCCAAACCCCTAAACCGGATCAGAATTTCATCGTCAGGCCGGCACGGAAGGTTCTCCCGGGCGCCGGCATCATGCTTTGGGCCAGCGGATCCAGATAATAGCGGTCGGTGAGATTTTCGACCGACAGGTTCAACACGGCATCCTCGCGCAGTTCGTAGGCCAGGAAGGCGTCGAAGACGGCGACCGGATGGTAATAGACCTGTGCAGCCGTGACATTTTTCTGCCAGGGCTTGTCGAGCTTTTCGACCGGGCCGCTGGTATAGGTCATGCGCCCGCCGATGGTCAGCGTTTCGTCGAGGAAACGGGCCCCGGCGGTGACGTTGACGGCAACCTTGGGCGGATTTTGGGTGTTGGCGTAGGAGCCGCTGAAGCCGCCGGGCGTGCAGTCGGGCGTGTTGTGGGTGGGTACGTACTGGCTGGCCGCCGCGCGCAGCTGTGCCGCGACAACAGGGTCGCACGTTTCGGCATTGAAATAGTAGGTGGTCGAGAGGTCGGCGAAGAAGCGACCCTCGTCGTAGTTGGCCTGCAGTTCCAGGCCGGACACCTTGAAGCTCTCGGCATTGCCCATCAGCATCATGCCGTTGCCCGCGGGGTTATAGAAGCGGGTGATGTAGTCGTCGATTTTTGTGTTGAAGTAGGCGAGCTTGAGGCCGGCGGTGTCGCCCGGCGTCAGGAGATCCGATGCCACGGTGCTTGCGCCGATTTCCCAGGCGCGGGACCGCTCCGGCTTCAGCGTGGCGGATTGCGTGACCTGGAGAGTCCCTTGCGAGGATTCGAACAGGCCCGGCATGCGTAACCCCTCGGTGTAGTTCAGATAGACAAGGGTGTCTTCAGTGATGTTGTGGCTGATGCCGAAGGCCGGCGCGAAGCCGCCGTCATCTCGCCTGAGCTGATCGCCATACTGATATTCCTTGACGAACTCGGCGACTTGCGGCGCATAGACCGTGGTAGAGCTGTATTTGAGATCGCTGATCTTCACCTCGGAATAATCTGAATAGGTGGTCGCATTGCCGCCATTCAGCAGCGGATTGGTGGCATCGGTGAACTTGCCGTCCTTGTCGGCGAACCAGGTGGCATTGGCCACCCAGTTGTTTCCA
Organism: Ensifer sp.; assembly: GCF_035999135.1. Lineage (GTDB taxonomy): Bacteria > Pseudomonadota > Alphaproteobacteria > Rhizobiales > Rhizobiaceae > Ensifer. The sequence continues at coordinate 7,328 of NZ_DASYGZ010000115.1, read as the reverse complement.
TCCTTGAGCAGGATGTTTCGATAGGACCGCTTCTCGTAGATCGCCTGCGAATGCCGGTTGTTGTCCTGGCTGTTGAACCGGACGTAGCGCCCGCCAAGGCGAACCGAGAGCGCGTCGGTCGGCTGCAGCGTGAATTGTCCCGATAGGCTGCCTTCCTGGCGGTCGCCGTCGCGCAGGATCCGGTTGTTGTTGCGGTCATCAAGGGTGATGACGACGCCGTCGGCGGGCCGGATGGTCTCGTTCATGAACGAGGCCCCGAAATCGAGCGTCGCGGCACCAACGCCGGTGTCGAACTCCGCCCGGTTGCTGGCGTCGATGCCCCAGCGGCGGTTCGCCTGGCGAGCCCAGCCGTAGTCGTTGTCGAAATCGGAGCGTTGCGACCGGGGAACCATCGGCCCGCCGTTCAACAGTTCGCTGTCGGCATCGGTCATCCAGACGTTGGCCTTGACGTTGATCAGGTCGTTGTCGGCGGGGTCGTAGGCGTATCGGGCGTTCAGCGCGTCGATTTCCATCGAGCCGAGCGGCCACTGGCCGAGCGTGTCCTTGCTGCCGCGGAAGATGACCGAGGGCATGATTTCGCCGAAGCGGCCGTCGAAATGGCGATAACCGACATCGAGCGTCTGTTCGTCTGTCGGCCTGAAGGTCGCCTTGAGCAGCACCGATTCGGTGTTGCTCGAGGTGTTCATGACCTCTTCGCCCTCCTTGTAGACCTTGGCGACCGACTGCTCCTCGTAGAGATAGGTGCTGCCGTCCCAACGCCGCTGCGGCGTGAAGATGCGATAGCGGTCACGACCATGGGAGCCGGCGAAATAGTTGCCCTCGTTGCGTTTGGCGAAGGCGCCGACAAGATCGAAATAGTCGTTGGAGTAGGCGACGGCAGCGCTACCCGACTTGGCATCGGAATTGAAGATGTTGCCGCGATCGGTGCGGGCGTCGGCGCTGTGTTTTTCCCAGCGCGGCACGCCGCTTCGGGGTTCCTGCGGCGAGATGCCGTTGTCCGAGATGTCGCCCTTCAGCCTGACCCCGAAGCTCTCACCGTCTTTCAGAATGTCGGCAACACCGATCGTCTGCATCTCGACGGTGCCGCCGATAGCGCCCGAAGCGCCGGCGGCAAGGCTTGGGCCCTTGTTGATCAGGACGCCGCCGATCAGGTCGGGGTCGATGTAGCTGCGCTGTTGCGTGCCGGCATAGCCACGATAGGTGTCGAGCGCCTGCTGGCCGCCGTCGACGGTGACGGCGACGCGGCCCTGACCCTGGACCCCGCGAATGTTGACGTCGAGGCCGCCGCCGTTGCGGCTGTCGCCGACCTGAACGCCCGGTTGCCCCTTCAACATGTCGCCGGCGGTACGGTGGCTGAAGCGATCGATCGTCTCGGCGGAGATGTAGACTGTGGATTTGGGGGCCGTGTACACATCCTCGGCCATGCCGAGACGGCCGCCACGCACGGCAATGGCATCAAGCTGCGTTGTACCGCTCGGCAGTTGCGAGTTGTCGAGTGACGGCGCGTCGGCGCCAAGAACGGCGGCGTTGTCGCTGCTCAGATGGAAACGGATGCCGCTTCCCTGCAGCAGGCGTTGCAGCGCCTGCTGCGTGGTGTAGCGACCTTTAAGCGCGGTGGACGTGGTGCCCTGGCCGAGATCGGCGGGGCGGGAAATCTGCAGACCCGTTTGCCGGCTGAAGGCGCTGAGGGCACCGGAAAGCGGCTGGGCCGGGATGTCGAAATCATCGGTCGCCTCGGCCGTGCGGCTGCCGGCGGGGATCGACGATCCGCCGGATGTCGTCTGTGCCTCGAGCGTCGTGGTTGTCCAGAACATCGCCAGTGCTGTCGTCGCCATCAAACGGGTGCAGCGGGCGAGGCTTGAACGTCTTGCGTCATCGGCGAATGAGCGTACCGGTACCACGAATGCCATTTCAGTCTTCTCTCCTGATCTGTGGGCGCGCGAATGCGCGGCGCCCCAGAACGGAAGACAAAATGCGGGATGATTTTTTTCAGCTTTCGAGCCGGCCGCTCAAAAAAACTTGAATTTTTTTATCCTGTTTAATTACAGCCGGCTGACGACGCGCAAAAGCGGGGACAGGGACCGCACCTTCCCGCCATAGGGCCCCACCAGCGCGCGCAGAGCCTGATCGGGATTGGTGAGGTCGTAGATGCCACTGACCCGTCTGGTCGAGAGTGCGCGATCGGGAAGAGTGATCCAGGCCGGATGGTAACGCTGGATGATCTCGACGACCGTCCCGATCGTCTCGTTGGTGACAAGGAGGCGGCCTTCGCGCCAGCGCGCGACGTCGCTTTCAGCGATCGTCGCTCTCGTTCCTGCGCCGCTGGCGTGGTCGATGCTGATGACGTCACCAGGGTTCAGCGTTGCCTGCGAGCGCATCGCATCACCAAACCGCGTCATGACCAGCCCACGGGCGAGCGCCACTTCGGTTCCGGCAGACGTCATCCTGACGTCGAATGCCGTTCCCAGCACTTCGACCTCGACGCTACCCGCCGAAACCACGAAGGTGCGCCCATCCGGCACGACCTCGAAAAACGCTTCGCCTGCCAGAAGCGTAACCTTCCGCCCGCTGTCTGCGAAAGCGGATCTGATGGCGGTGTCGGCGGCAAGCACGACCGTGCTCCCGTCTTCGAGCTGGACCGTTCGCGTTTCGGCCGTCGTCGTCATTTCGTCGGCCTGAAGGCGAAGCAGGATGGCCGGGGCGAACACGAGGGCGACGCAGATCGAGAGGACGGCGGCGGCTGCTGCGAGCTTCGGGCGTGTGTTGAGACCGCGCCATGCAGGTCTTGACGATCGAGAACCGTGTGCCCCCGTCCTGCGGCCGGGGGTTTCGTCGCGTGCCGGGGAGAGGCGCTCGTATTGATCGGATGCAGCGCCAAGAGCGCCCCACATCGCCGTCGTCCGGTCCCAGGCGGCCCGGTGTGTCGCCGATTGCGCGCGCCACGCCTCGAACCGCCGACAAAGGTCCGCGTCCTGCGGCTGCTCGCGAAGCAGAAGCAGCCACTCGGCCGCTTCTTCGAGGGCCAAGGGCGTCTCGTCGCCGTTGTCGTTGCCAACTGATGTCATCGCCTAAAATAACTCTTTCCAGCACATGATGCAGGGTAAGCCGTTCCCGGAAGCACGGGCCATCTGCAATGCCTGCTAACCAATTCCGGTATCCATATGCTCGGCGAGGCGGGCCATCGCCGTTTTCAACTGACGATGGACCGTGGCGACCGACAGGTCGAGATGGTCGGCGATCTCCTGCAGCGTATAGCCGTCGAACCGATACATCTCGACGATCGTTCTGACATCATCGGGCATGGTTGCAAGGATCGATGTGACGCTGCGGACCTGGTCGCAGAAAAGGACATGCTGCTCGGGCGTGTCCATCGGCTGCGGTTGGCCCCAGAAGGGCAGGTTTTCGACTGCCTGAAGGCTTTCGTAGCGCCTGCGTTTTTTCAGGTTGAAGGCGAGGTTGCGGACAATGCGGATAAGGTAGGCCCGGGGCGACAGCGTGGTGTCGGCATGTTCCGGCGAGAAGCGAATGAAGGCCTCCTGGACCAGGTCCTCCGCCTCGGCGCGCGAACCGGCGATCAGCCGGGCATAGGCGAGAAGGGCGGGACGATGGGCGATATAGATCGCCTTCCGCTTGTCTTTGTCCCCCGCACTCATAGGCCAGCAGTCCGAATTCACCCGGACAGCACATGCCCTGCCCCAACGGACAATACTTAACTTTTTTACTCATGTATTTTCAAGCGATTTTTGCGGGGAAGGCCCGGTGTTCTGACGGCCCCGTCCGCATCAGCTCTTCATGAAAACGTAGTCCGTTTCCTGGTGGCGGGTCTCGCCCGGGCGCAGCACCGCGTTCGGGAAGCCTGAATGGTTGATCGCATCCGGCCACACCTGGGTTTCCAGGCAGAAACCGGCGAAGGGGCCATAGCGACGGCCTTCGAGGCCTGGGACGGGAATGTTCAGCTTGGCGCCGGTATAGAGCTGCACGCCGGGCTCGGTGGTCAGCACTTCGAGCGTCACACCGGAATTGATGCTGCGGGCCAGCGCCACCGAGTGTTTGGCCATGCGCTCGTCGGAGAGGCAGAAATTGTGGTCGTAGGTGATGCGTTCGCCTTCAGACTGGCGACGGAGCGGCGTCATTTCCCTGAGATCGAAGGCGGTGCCCTCGACGGCACGGATCTCGCCGGTCGGCACCTGCAAGTCGGTGGTCGGCAGATAATGGTCGGCAGCGATCATGATGTCGTGGCCGAGCGCGTCGGCACCGCCGTCGAGGTTGAAGTAGCTGTGCTGGCAGACATTGGCGAGCGTCGCCCGGTCCGTGCTGCTCTCGTAGACAACGCTCAACACGCCATCGGGCTTCAGTGCGTAGGTGCAGGTGACCTGACAATTGCCGGGATAGCCGGCTCGTCCGTCCGGATCGGTGATCACGAGCGTCACGCTGTCAGGCGCCTGGCGGGTGATCGTCCAGTTGCGCTTGCCGATATTGTCGCTGCCGCCGTGCAGGTGGGTGACGCCCTTTTCATTCAGCTCAAGCTGGTAGGTCTCGCCATCGAGCGTGAAGCGCCCGTTGCCGATGCGATTGGCGCATCGCCCTGGCGTTGCGCCGAGATAGGGCGAGTGGGCGAGATAGCTCTCGAGATCGGCGAAGCCGAGCACGAGCGGCGGCTCGTGGCCCTCGAGACGAAGATCCTGGATCACCGCGCCCCAGCTGAGCACGTGGGCCGTGAGGCCGCCGCCGGTGAGCACCACACGATAGACCGGCTCGCCGGATGGCAGGTGGCCGAAGATTTCCGTGTTCTGATGCATGTTCACCGCTGGCTCCCACTACGGCGCTGCGCGTCTCCCCAGATGCGCAAAGCTCGCCGTACACTTTTGAATTGCTGCTGGTTTTGCCCTTGGCTCGGTTCGTGTCCAAGGAAACATGCAGCGATGCGATCGCAGCAACCTGCGTCATTTCCAAGGGCACGGCAACCGGAAAATCATACTAAATGTCGCCATGCATCGTCTCCGGCGCGAGGGCAAAAACGCCCAGCTATTCAAGGTGCTACGGTGGCCTCTGCGGTCATGTCAGCGCGACAGCTGCTTGGTCGCGCCCTGTAGTCCGGCAAGCGTCAGGGGAAACATGCGCCCCTCGAACAGGCTTTTCACCATGGCGATCGACTGGGTGTAGCCCCAGTGCTGTTCCGGCACCGGATTGAGCCAGATCGAGCGCGGGAAGTGCGCCGTCAAACGTGACAGCCAGAGGGCGCCTGCCTCGTCGTTCCAGTGCTCGACCGAGCCGCCGGGATGGCTGATCTCGTAGGGGCTCATCGAGGCGTCGCCGACGAAGATGGCGCGATAGTCGCCGCCATAGGTGCGCAGCACCTCGGTGGTGCGGGTGATATCGACGCGGCGGCGGCGGTTGTCCTTCCACAGGCCCTCGTAGATGCAATTGTGGAAGTAGAAGTGCTCCATGTGGCGGAACTCGCCGCGGGCAGCCGAGAACAGTTCCTCGACGATCCGGATATGGTCGTCCATCGAACCGCCGACGTCGAAGAACATCAGGAGCTTCACGGCATTGCGGCGCTCAGGCCGCGTCACCACGTCGAGATAGCCGTGTTCGGCGGTGGCGCGGATCGTGCCGCCGAGATCAAGCTCGTCGGCAGCCCCCTGGCGCACCCAGCGCCGGAGCCTCTTCAGCGCCACCTTGATGTTGCGGGTGCCTAGCTCGACGGTGTCGTCGTAATCCCTGAATTCGCGCCGGTCCCAGACCTTGACGGCGCGGCGGTGACGCGACTGGTCCTGGCCGATCCGGACCCCCTCAGGATTGTAGCCATAGGCGCCGAAGGGCGAGGTGCCGGCGGTGCCGATCCATTTTGACCCGCCCTGATGCCGGGCCTTCTGCTCCTGCAGCCGCTGGCGCAAGGTCTCCATCAGCTTGTCGAAGCCGCCGAGCGCCTCGATCAGACGTTTTTCTTCCTCGCTCAGGTGTTTTTCCGCGAGCTTGCGCAGCCAGTCCTCGGGGATCGTGGCCACTTCGCCCTCTTCCATCGGGTTGACCGCTTCGAGCCCGGAAAAGCAGTGCTGAAACACCTGGTCGAAACGGTCGATATGGCGCTCGTCCTTCACCAGCGCCGTGCGGGCCAGATAGTAGAAGGCCTCGACGTCGAAGGCGGCGATGCCCGCCTCCATCCCCTCGATCAAGGACAGGAATTCCCGGAGCGTGACCGGGACCTTCGCCGCCTTGAGTTCGAGGAAGAAGGGAATGAACATCGCTCAGTGTCAGCTCTTTTTGGTACCGATCTCCTGGAGATCATAGGGTGTCGTCTGGTACATCTCGTTGATCCAGTTGCCGAAAAACAGATGGGCATGGCTGCGCCAGCGGTTCTGAGGCGGTAGGGTCGAATCATTGTGCGGGAAATAGTCGTGCGGCAGCTTGATCGGCACGCCCGCATCCACATCCCGGAAGTACTCGTCCGACAGCGAGGTCGAATCATACTCCACGTGGTTGAACATGTAGAGCCGGTTGCCCTTTTTCTCATGCACCAGGCAGACGCCCATTTCTTTTGATTCCATCAGGATTTCGAGGCTGGGCACCCTGTCGATGTCGGCACGGCGGACCTCGGTCCAGCGCGAGACCGGAACCGCGAAATCGTCGGAGAAGCCGTTGAGATAGACAGAGGAACGGTTGAGGTTCTGGTGGCGATAGACGCCGAAGGCCTTTTCCTTCAGCGGATATTTCGGCACGTCGTGGAAATGGTAGATCGCCGCCATCGCGCCCCAGCAGACGTTGAGCGTCGAATGCACGTTGGTTTCTGTCCAGTCAAGGATGCGCTTCAGCTCGTCCCAGTAGGTGACGTCCTCGTAGTCCAGCGTCTCGACCGGGGCGCCTGTTATGATGAAGCCGTCGAACTTGCGGGCGCTGACCTCTTCCCAGGTCTCGTAGAAGGCGAGCAGGTGATCTTCCGAGGTGTTCTTTGCCCGGTGGGCGCCGATGCGCACCAGCGACAGTTCTACCTGCAGCGGCGAGGCGCCGATCAGGCGCGCCATCTGGATCTCGGTCTTGATCTTGTTCGGCATGAGGTTCAGGAGCCCGATCTGGAGCGGGCGGATATCCTGACGGATCGCCACGGTCTCGGTCATCACCCGCACACCCTCGGTCGCGAGGGTTTCGAAGGCAGGCAGCGTATCGGGTATCTTGATGGGCATGGGAGCTTCCACTCGATCAATACAAAAAAACCGGCGGCGATTGATCGCGACCGGTCCTCGGAAATCCAACTTTCCTCGGCCCTTTAGCGACTTGTTTAACGTGGCTGCAAGCCGGCCGGCCAAATCACCACGGGGAATTTGATAGCG
>NZ_DASYGZ010000098.1:0-10544 GCF_035999135.1 Ensifer sp. | reverse complement strand
GAGATCGACTGGAACAAGGTGATCTTCAAGATGCTCAACCTCAAGGGCATCTACGGCCGCGAGATGTTCGAGACCTGGTACAAGATGATCGCCTTCGTGCAGGGCGGCCTCGACCTTGCCCCCGTCATCACCCACCGCATCACCATCGACGAATTCCGCGACGGCTTTCAGGCCATGCGATCCGGCAATTCCGGAAAGGTCGTCATGGACTGGTGAGGCGGCACGTTCTGGCGGCGCGCACAGCGAAGAAAATTGTCTTTTGTCACTAGCCCTGAGAATTCAATTTATGCATTATTGATTATCTAGCATGCAAGGAATGCATGATACCCATGGAAGTTCGCGATCTCGAGGCCTTTCTCGCCGTCATGTCTACCGGCAGCATCACGGGTGCCGCCCGGCTGCTCGACCGCTCGCAGTCGCAGGTGACGCGTCTGATCCAGGATCTGGAGACGTCGCTCGGCTTTGCCTTGTTCGAGCGCAATGGGCCGCGGATCACTCCGACCGACAAGGGCATCGCCTTCCATCAGGACGCTGAGCGTTTCGTCAGCGGCATCGGGCACCTGCGCAACCGCGCCAAGGCGATCGCCGGCAAGGAACCGGAGCCGATCGAGATCGCCGCGACGCCGGCCTTTGCCAGCGGCATCATCCCGATCGCGCTCGCCGAACTGCCGGATCATCTGCTGCCGCACACGATCAATCTGCGCAGCATGCCCGCCGAGGCGGCCGTGCAGTCGGTGTTCGCGCGCACGGCGGATTTCTGCGTGACCTCGTTGCCGGCAGATCAGCCGGGGCTGGAGGTGCAGGGGTTCTTCGAAGGTCGCTGCGTGGCAGCCGTTGCATCGCACGATCCGCTCGCCGCAAAGGACATGATCTCGGTCGCCGATCTCGCCGGGCGCACGCTCGTCACCATGTCCAATCCGTTTCGGCTGCGCCACAGCGTCGATGAAGCGCTCGATGCGGCGGGCGTGCGGCCGAGCCGGATCATCGCCACCAATGCAGCCCAGAACGCCGTGCAGATCGCATCGCTCGGCCTTGGCGTCGCGATCATCGAGCCGGCAACGGCCTACGGCCTGCAATCTGCGCCCATCGTCGTTCGGCCGCTCGACGTCGAAATCCCATTCCTCTGGGCGATCCTGTCGGCGGGCTCGCGTCCGCTTTCGGCCGGCGTCCGGGAACTCATTCAGCGGATATCGCGGATCGCGTCGGAACGGATGCCGGATCTTAGCGTCCACGATCCCAAGCAGATGGCGCGTATCGCCGAAAGAAGCTTTGCCGGCAGGACCGCCGGCATTGGCGCGCCGCCGGAAAAACCGGCGGCGAAATAAAGGGGAGCAGAAGCTCTGAACGCTCAGACGGAAAACTGAGCCAGCTAAAATGAGGAGAACGAGATGAACAGTTTTGACGTAACCCGCCGATCAGCAATGAAGCTCCTGGCAACCGGGGCCGGCGTGCTCGCAGCGCCTTCGATCATCCGTCCGGCCTTCGCCCAGAGCAAGGTCGTCAACATCACGACCTATGACAAGTTCGTGCCGCAGTCCTTCATCGATCAGTTCCAGAAGGACACCGGCATCGAGGTGCGCATCCGGCTGACCGACGACCAGGGCAAGCAGTACAACCTGCTGACCGCCGAAGGTGCCGCCCCCTCCACCGACATCGTGACCGTGACCGGTCACCGTCTGTCGCAGTTCATGAAGTCGAACCTGCTCTCGTCGCTCGATACCGCGCGGCTGAAGAACTGGGACAAGCTTGCCGCGGCCTACAGGGGCGCGCCGCAGCTGACCGTCGACGGCAAGACCTTCGGCGTGCCGTTGCTTGCCGGCTTCGAGGGTCTCGTGCGCAACACCGAATACGCCAAGGCCTCCGACAGCTGGGCGATCATGTTCGACGACGAGAACAAGAACCTGACGTCCTACATCGTCAGCGACTTCCTCTCCATCGTCATGCGCTACCAGGGCAATGACGGCGACTACGTGACCTATGGTGACAAGCCCGATGTCGCGCAGGCCGCAACGAACCAGGCCCGCGATTTCCTCATCCAGCACAAGGACAAGGTGCGCAAGTACTACGATGCCGGCTCCGAGCTGCAGCAAATGTTCGTCAACGAGGACATCTATCTGGCCCAGGCCTGGTCCGGTCCGGCTGCCAAGCTCGTGATGGACGGCCATCCGATCGAGATCTCGGTGCCGAAGGAAGGGACCTTCGGCTTCCTCTACTCCTTCAACATCGTCAACAACGCGCCGAATGCGGACGCGGCCTATACCTTCCTCGACGCCATCCTGTCCTCGCCGGAAATCGGCGCGGCAATGACCCGCCAGTCCGGCTTCTCGTCGGCCTTCGATGGCGTCGACAAGGTGCTCGATGACAAGGAGCGGGCTGCCCTGTCGCTGCCGCCCGAACAGGTGGAGCGCATCCAGTTCTTCAGCTCGGTCAATCGCGACATGAAGAACGAGATGATCGACAAGGCGACCGCGGAGATCAAGTCGGCCTGACGTCCGATCCGGGCGATCGGCTCCGGCCGGTCGCCCATAAAAATGGCCTCTTTCAGAGCCGGGAACAAAGACAATGTTGGATACGACAACACAGCCGCCATCCGTCGGTTTGTCGACGGCGCCGCGCTACGCCGGCTGGATCGGCCGGGCGGCAAGCTCAGGGCTTTACCGCCACACGATCGGACGTCTCGTCGACAGCCGGCGCATCCGCCTCGCCGTGCTTGCCGGCGTGCCGCTTGTCTGGATCGCGATGCTGCATATCGGGCCGATCCTGCAGATGGCCAATATCAGCCTTCTCGCCAACTACCCGCCGCAACCCGACAAAAGCAGCGAATACACGCTGGCGAACTACGCGCTGTTCTTCTCCGACCGGCTCTATTTCCTGCCCTTCGTCCGCAGCCTGATCTTTGCCGCTGTCGTCACGATCTCGACGCTGGTGATCGTCTATCCCGTCGCCTACTACATCGCGAAGGTGGTGCAGCCGAAGAACCGGATGCGGGCCCTGTTGCTGTTGCTCATCCCTTTCTGGGCCGGCGAACTGATCCGCACCTTCTCGGTCATCATGCTGCTTGCCAATCGCGGGGCGCTGAACGTGCTCTTGCGCGAGTTCGGTTTCATCGACCGGCCGATCCCGATGCTCTACACCTTCTTCTCGCTGAGCTTCGGCGTCATCTACCTGCTGGCACTTTACATGCTTCTGCCGCTCTATTCGGCGATCGAGAAGATCCCGACACCGTTGATTCAGGCGGCAGCGGATCTCGGGGCCGGGCCTGTCCAACGCTTCCGCCGGGTCATCCTGCCGCTTTCCAAGGACGGCATCGTGTCGGGCTGCAGCCTCGTCTACCTGACCGCTGTCGGCGTCTTCGCAGCACCATTGCTGCTGGGCGGCCCGAATTCAGTGATCTTCCCCGAGGTCATCGCGACGCTGTTCCACGGGTCGAACGACAAATGGCCCGAGGGTGCCGCCTTCTCGATGATCATGCTCGTCGTGTCCCTGACGACCGTCGGGCTGTTCATGCGGGTCGTCGGCGGCCGCTCTGTCCGGCTGATGTGAGGGCGAATGATGCGAACCTATTTCAACGACCTTCCCAAAACTGCGCTTGGCGCTTCCTACTGGATCTTCGCCGTCTATCTCGTGCTGCCGCTGGCGCTGATGATGGCGATGAGCTTCAAGGATGCGAACTTCATCGCCTTCCCGATCGGCAACTGGACGCTGTCCTGGTACGGCAAGGTGATCCAGGACAAGCAGTTCCTGGAAGCCTCGCTCTATTCGATCGGCATTGCTCTCGCCACCACCCTCTCGGCGACGATCATCGGCGTCTGGATCGCGCTTCTCGTTTCCGCGGAAAACATCTGGGGCAAGGCGGTGATCTTCGCGCTCGCCTGCCTTCCGGCGGTGGTGCCGGGGCTGATCAATGCCATCTCGATGCGCATCTTCATCCGGGCGGTGGACATTCCGACCGGAACTTTCGCGATCATCCTCGCGCACACCGTCCACGCCGTGCCCTTCGTCGTCATCATGGTGCTGACGCGGCTGCGCTCGATGCCGGCCAATCTTGTCGATGCGGCACGCGATCTCGGGGCCGATCCCTTCATCGCGTTCCTCCGCGTCACCATTCCCTATCTGATGCCGGCGCTCTTCGGCGGCATGATCTTCTGCGTGCTGACCAGCATCGACGACTTCGTCCGCACCTTCTTCCTCGGCGGCTACCAGCCGACCTTGCCGATGCTGATCTTCGCCAAGGTTCAGGGCGGCATGTCGCCGGAAATCAACGCCATGGCGACCATCGTTCTCGTCGTCACCACCGCTGTCGGCGTCTATGCCGAGCATATCACCCGCCGTTCCAGGAGCTGACGCAAATGCAGCCTGCCGTCCATTTCAAGAACGTCAACAAGTCCTATGGGGCATTGACCGCCGTCGATGATCTCGACCTGTCGATCGCGCCCGGCCAGTTCGTCACGCTGCTCGGCCCTTCCGGCTGCGGCAAGTCGACGACACTGCGCATGCTCGGCGGCTTCGACAGCCCGACCTCGGGGGAGATCTATCTCGAGGGCAAGCCGATCTCGCACCTGCCGCCCAACAAGCGCAACGTCAACATCGTCTTTCAGGACTATGCCCTGTTCCCGCACCTGACCGTCGGCCGCAACATCGCCTTCGGATTGGAGCTGAAAGGCATGGAGAGTGGAGCGATCCACAAGCGCGTCAGCGATCTCCTCGCCCTTGTGGCGCTTCAGGATCACGCCGAGCGTATGCCCGCACAGCTTTCCGGCGGACAGCGCCAGCGTGTGGCGCTGATGCGGGCGCTGGCGCCCGATCCGAACGTGCTTCTGCTCGATGAGCCGCTCTCGGCGCTCGACGCAAAGCTGCGCCAGCAGATGCAGATCGAGCTGAAGGCGATCCAGAAGAAGACCGGCAAGACCTTCATCTTCGTCACGCACGATCAGGAGGAGGCGCTCACCATGTCCGATGTCATCGTCGTGATGAACAAGGGCAGGATCGAGCAGATGGGCGGACCGGACGATCTCTATGCCCGACCGCGGAGCCGGTTTGTCGCGGACTTCATCGGACAGAGCAATTTTCTCGACGGTGCCGTCGTCTCGGTTTCGGACGGGATCGCCGCCGTCGAATGGCGTGGCAACGTGGTGCATGGCGACGTCAACGGCGCGTCTCCGATCCCGGGGGACCACGTCACCCTGGCGCTGCGCCCGGAGGCGATTTTCTGCCTGTCGCGCAAGCCGGAGGGGCGTCCATCGCTGAAAGGGCGCATCGACCAGCGCATCTTCAAGGGCGCCCACACCTCGCTGACGATTGCGCTCGACAACGGCAGCACGCTGTCGGCGCAGATCGATCCCGTGGCGCTTTCGCACATCGAAGGAGACGACGTCTGGGTGGGCTGGCGCGAGCGCGACGCCGTCCTGCTCGCGAACTGAAGGAGATCGGGGATGACCGACAGTCAAAAGCAGCAACGGCTCGCCGAACTCGATGCGCGGGTCAGGCAAGACCTGAGCTATCTCAACTATCCGCCGGCCAACTGGTCGAAGCCCGTCACCACGCCGGACGACGAACCGGTGAGCGATGTCGTCATCATCGGTGGCGGCATGTGCGGGCTCGTCGCCTGGCATGCGCTCACGCGCGCCGGCATTGCCAACCTGCGCATCGTCGATCGTGCGCCGAAGGGGTTCGAGGGGCCGTGGGTCACCTATGCCCGCATGGAAACCTTGCGCTCGCCCAAGATCCTCCTCGGCCCGGCGCTCGGCGTCGCCTCGCTCAGTTTCCGCGCTTGGTTCACGGCGCTTAACGGCGAAACAGGATGGGACGACCTTTTCCGCATTCCGCGGCCGATGTGGATGGATTACCTGCGCTGGTATCGCGACGTCATGGACATTCCGGTCGAGAACGACACCCATGTCACCCGCATCGTTCCGCGCGCCGACGGCCTGCTGGAGCTTGAAATCGCCGGCGGCACGCAACCTCCGATCATCACCCGGAAGTTGGTGATGGCGACCGGCCGCGACGGGCTCGGCGAGCCCACCATTCCGGACTTCGTCAAGACCATGGAGCGACAGAGGTCCTGGGCCCATTCGGCCGACGACATCGACTTCGATCGCCTGAAGGGCAAACGGATCGTCGTCATCGGCGTCGGCGCGTCGGCGGTCGACAACGCCGCCGAGGCGCTGGAGCAAGGGGCAGGGGAGGTGCGTCTTCTCGCCCGCCGCAAGGAGATGCCGACCGTCAACAAGCTGATGGGCATCGGATCCTATGGCGTCACCGCAGGCTTTGCCGAGATTTCGCCGGAATGGCGCTGGCGGCTGATGGACTATGCAGCCAAGCAGCAGACGCCGGCGCCCCACAATTCGACGCTACGCGTCAGCCGGCACCCGAACGCATACTTCCATTTCGACTGCGGCATCCGCTCGATGAGGCAAGAGGGCGGCGAAGTGGTCATCACCACCACCAGTGGCCGCGTCTTCCGTACCGATTTCGTCATTCTCGGCACGGGCTTCTCCATCGATCCGTTGAGCCGAAGCGAGCTTGCGCCCTACCAGGAGCAGATCGCGTGCTGGGAGGATCGCTACACGCCGCCGCCGGGGGAAGAAAACCCCGGGCTCGGGCGCTTCCCCTGGCTGAACGCGGATTTCTCCTTCACCGAGAGGGAGCCGGGGACGGCGCCCTGGCTCAAGGACATCCACTGCTTCAACTACGGCGCCTCCGTCAGCGTCGGCAAGGTCAGCGGCGATATCCCGGCCATCAGCGAGGGTGCGCTCTGGCTGGCGCGCGGGGTTGCCGCCTCGCTCTTCATCCGGGACGTCGATCACCATTGGGAGGCGCTGATCGCCTACGAGAAGCCAGAGCTCGACGGGACCGAATGGGTCGATGCCGACGCACCGGCGCCGGCACAGAAGACCGCCTGAACCGCATTTCAGATGACTGGAAAACCAATGACCTCACCATCGACAAACGATGTCATCGACGCCGTCCTCGGTCTCGATCGCTTCCCCGACCTGCAGGCGCTGCGCGAACAACGGGCGAAGCTGAAGCACCTCAGCCAGACCAGCTATCAGGCGGCGCTCCGCCCCGCCGACCCACGCAATTTTTCCTATGCGCTCAGAGCCGCACTTGCCGCACGCATGGCGGCGCTCTGGAACTCGCCGGAGCTTGCCGCGCATTTCCGGGAATTGCTCGGCAAGGAGGAGGGGGCCGCGGAACTGGTGTCAATCGCCGATCCCGGCAACGGCGCGAATGGTGCAGACCGCCGCCTTCAAGCGACCCTAACCCATGTCGATCTCGTCACGCTTTCGCCGAAGGACGCGACACGCGCCAACATCGAAAAACTCGCCGCCGAGGGCCTCGACGACCGAGATATCGTCACGCTCGCCGGCCTCATCGCCTTCGTGAACTATCAGGTGCTGGTGGTGGCCGGCCTCAAGATGCTGAGGGACAACTGACATGTCGCACGCCGTGCACGAATTCACCGTCGAAGCGCTCGACTGGAAACCCTATGTCAAACCGGTCGACGTCGAGACCGCGACGCCCGACCAGATCGACGCGCTGAAGATCACCCCGTCGAACAAGAAGATCTCGGACTATGTGCTGGTTCTCGCCAACGAGCCGGAAACCTTGAAGGAGCGCACGCCGCTCTTCAACGACATCATGTACAGCGAGGGTGGTCTCTCGCGCGGCGGCCGGGAGATCGGCGCGCTTGCCGCATCCTTCGTCAACCGTTGCATCTATTGCGCGTCGGTCCATGCGGCGCGCTACATCCAGCTCGAAAAGCGGCCGGATGTTGTGGACGAGATCTACGGCAGCGGCCTTGACGCCAACCTGCCGGAGTTCGAGCAGGCGCTGTTCAATTTCGGTGTCGACCTGACGGCCCATCCCGACAATGTCGGGGCCTACCAGTTCTACCACCTGCGCGAGATCGGCCTCGACGACCTGCAGATCCTCGATCTTATCCACGCGGTTGCGATCTTCGGCTGGGCCAACCGGCTGATGCATACGCTCGGCGAACCGCATCGGCTGGATTGAGTGAAACACGCGCCCCCCGATCACGCCGCGGCAACCGTCCGCCCCTTCGACGTCACCCATCGCGACGTGCTTCGCATCGCGCTGCCGATGATGATCGCCTATTTGTCGAGCCCGCTGGTCGGGCTCGTCGCGACCGGTGTCATCGGCCAGTTGCGCGATGAGGCTCTGGTCGGGGGCGTAGCGCTTTCCACCGTGATCTTCGACGTCATCTTCGTCACCTTCAACTTCCTGCGTGGTGCGACCACGGGCTTTACCGCCCAGGCGCTGGGGGCAGGTGACCGACGTGAAGAGCAGCGCATGCTTGCAAGCGGCCTGATCATCGCGCTTGTCGCGGGGGTGGCGCTGCTGGCGTTGCAAAAGCCGATCGGCGTGCTCGGCCTCGCCGCCATGGGCGCGGAAGGCAAAGTCGCCGAGGCGGCCGCCACCTATTTCGCGTGGCGGGTCTGGTCCGCTCCCTTCGTTCTCTTCAATTTCGTGGTCTTCGGCTGGATCATCGGGCGCGGCGACGCGCTCTGGGGCATGATCCTGCAAACCCTGCTCAATGCCCTGAATGCCGGCTTGAGCGTGCACTGGGCCCTCAGTCTCGGCTGGGGCGTGGCCGGCGTTGCCGCGGCATCGCTGGTGGCAGAGGCGGTCACAGCATTGGCGGGGCTCTATCTCATCTGGTCGAAGACCGACCGGAGCGCCTGGAACCTGCCGGATTTCACCGCCTTCCGCCGCGCCTTTTCGGTCAATGGCGACATGATGATCCGCTCCTTCGCGCTTCTGATCGGACTTTCCTTCTTCACCCGCCAGAGCGGCATGCTCGGCATCGACATTCTCGCCACCAATACGATCCTTCTGCGCTTCTATTTCTTCGGCGTCGCCTTTCTCGACGGGGTGGCGACGGCGGCCGAGCAACTGGCCGGGCGCGCCGTCGGTGCGCGCTACCGACCAGCCTTCGATCGCGCGGTCGGATTGACGACACTATGGGGCTTTGTCTTTGCCGGACTTGTCGCGCTCTGTCTGTTTGTGGCCGGCGACTGGGTGATCGGTATCACCGCCCCCACAGATGGCGTATCAGCACTTGCGCACGCCTATCTGCCCTATGTCGCGGCACTGCCGATTTTCGGCATCATCGCCTTCCAGATGGACGGGGTCTATATCGGCGCCACCTGGTCGAAACAGATGCGCAATCTGATGGTCGCATCGCTGGCGATCTACTTTGCCGCCTGGGCCGTCCTGCAACCGGCCTTCGGCAATGACGGGCTCTGGATCGCGTTGATCCTGTTCCAAAGTGCGCGCAGCATCGCCTTTCGAGCTATGCTGCCCCGATTGGCAGATCAGACCTTCCAGCTCGACCGGGGAACCCGATGATCATCGCGGCGAGCGCCGGAGGCTAACCGACCGACGCTTCGGTGCGGTAGCGGCATCGCAGGCGCAGCGGACGGGCCTTAACGCCCGCCTGACCCGCCGCTTGCGCTCGCTTGTTCCTCGGCAAAGGCCGAGGGGCAGATCGTGTCTGCCGAAATCAGGGCGCGATGGTTCCGGTTGACGTGGCGCGCTCCCATTTTGGGTCAATTAAGAATTATCTATCAGAGTATATCCAAGCGCATATCGAATCTCGCCGAATATTGAGATATCGTCTCAATATAAAGGAGAATTGTCATGATAGGCGGCGCTCGAAAAACAGCGGTTTTGTTATTTGTTCTTGGTGCTATCACGACTTTCTATTTTATCACGTTCTACATCTTTTTTCTCGAGGCAAGGATGTGCGGTGACGTTGAGATTTCCTCCAATTGGCTCTCGGGCTTGTTCAGGAGCTGCTTCGGGTAGATAGACTGCGGTACGTGACTGCGTCGAGGTCGATAGCCAGAGCGCCGTTCCAGTTCACGAGGTGTCTGCATGTCCGGAAGCGGTCCGGGTTCGGCACAGACGCATGCGCGCCCGAGATCGCCGGTTTGTTGTCGGCAACGCCGAACTTTCTTCTGTCCACGCCACCTGAAAATGTCGAGCATGCCAGGCATCGTCACTGCAATGATGCCGTGAGAGGGAGTTTTCCGATGGCCGCAAATGCGATGGTCCAGACGCGGATCAAGGCCGACATCAAGGACCGCGCCGCAGTCGTTCTGCAGGCCATGGGATTGACCGTCTCGGATGCGATCCGGATCCTTCTGACGCGGACAGCGAACGAAGGCGCATTGCCGCTCGAAGTGCTCGCCAGACGTGACGCGCACGACGCCTGGTTCCGTGCCAAGGTGCTGCAAGTTCTTGAAGACGCGCGACCCGTCGCTGAGGACGTGGATACCAAGGATCGCTCTTGCGGGCGCCGGACGTTGGCTCCCGGGCAAGGCGCTTCATGAGGCATCTCTCTATAGTTCCATAATGTATATTATCTGATTATTTCCTGTAGCCGCAAAGTTAAAGTGTCCTGATCCTGCAAAGTTGGAATGTCACTCTCCCCGGGTTTTGATGACCTGGGAGATTGCGGATGGGATTGATTGCGATGAGCGAACGCGATCTGCAGCGGATTGAGGTTTTGTCGAAGG
>NZ_DASYGZ010000097.1:0-3317 GCF_035999135.1 Ensifer sp. | reverse complement strand
TTGCATGGCTTCTGCAGCGGAACAGCTCGCCTCGAACCTGAATTTCTCGACTTTCGCCAAGGCGGAAGATCTGAAGAAACGTCTTTGGTTCACGCTTGGTGCGCTTCTGGTTTACCGTCTTGGCACCTATATCCCGCTGCCCGGCCTTAATCCGGACGCGTTTGCCCAGGCATTCCGCGGACAGAGCGGCGGCATCCTCGGCCTCTTCAACATGTTTTCGGGCGGTGCAGTTGAGCGCATGGCGATCTTCGCGCTCGGCATCATGCCCTATATCTCTGCCTCGATCATCGTTCAGCTGATGACGTCGGTCGTTCCGGCGCTGGAACAGCTGAAGAAGGAAGGCGAGCAGGGTCGCAAGATCATCAACCAGTACACCCGTTACGGCACGGTGCTTCTCGGCACGGCGCAGGCTTACGCCATCGCCGTCGGCCTCGAGAGCGGCAACGGCCTTGTGAACGATCCAGGTTGGTTCTTCCGCATTTCCACGGTCATCTCGCTGCTCGGCGGCACGATGTTCCTGATGTGGCTCGGTGAACAGATCACCTCGCGTGGCATCGGCAACGGCATTTCGCTGATCATCTTTGCCGGCATCGTCGCGCATCTGCCGACGGCAATGGCCGGAACGCTCGAACTTGGCCGCACCGGCGCGCTGTCGACGCCGCTGATCATCGCGATCATCCTCATGGTCGTTGCCGTCATCGCGCTCATCGTCTTCGTCGAGCGCGCCCAGCGGCGCCTGCTCATCCAGTATCCGAAGCGCCAGGTCGGCAACCGCATGTTCCAGGGCGATACCTCGCACCTGCCGCTGAAGCTCAACACCTCTGGCGTTATCCCCGCGATCTTCGCGTCGTCGCTCTTGCTGTTGCCGGCAACGCTTGCAGGCTTTGCCAACACGGCAGCGCTGCCGGGTTGGGCGACGTCTATCGTCAGCGCGCTCGGCCACGGCAAGCCGCTCTACATGGTTCTCTACGGCGCGATGATTGCATTCTTCGCCTTCTTCTACACGGCGATCGTCTTCAACCCGAAGGATACGGCCGACAATCTGAAGAAGCATGGCGGCTTCATTCCGGGCATTCGCCCGGGCGAGCGCACCGCCGAGTACATCGATTACGTCCTGACGCGCATCACCGTCATCGGTGCGGCTTACCTGATCTTCGTCTGCATTCTGCCGGAAGTTCTGATTTCTCAGACCGGCGTGCCGTTCTACCTTGGTGGTACGTCGCTTTTGATTGTTGTCAGCGTCACCCTTGATACGGTAGCACAGATCCAGGGCCACCTCATCGCACAGCAATATGAGGGGCTGATCAAGAAGTCGAAGCTGCGCGGAGGAAAGAGGGGACGATGAGACTGATTTTTTTGGGACCGCCGGGCGCTGGCAAGGGGACTCAGGCCAAGCTTCTGACGGAGAGATACGGCATTCCGCAGCTTTCCACAGGTGACATGCTGCGGGCCGCCGTTGCCCAGGCGACCGAAGTTGGCAAGCGCGCCAAGGCGGTCATGGATGCCGGTCAGCTGGTGTCCGACGAGATCGTCAACGAGATCGTGTCAGACCGTATCGACCAGCCGGACTGTGCGAAGGGTTTCATCCTCGATGGCTACCCGCGCACCGTGCCGCAGGCGATCGCGCTCGGAAAGATGCTGGAAGGCAAGGGGTTGAAGCTCGATGCAGTCATCGAGCTCAAGGTCGACGAGACGGCCCTTGTTAAGCGCATGGAGAATCGCGTAGCGGAAACCATCGCTGCTGGCGGTGCGGTCCGTTCGGACGACAATCCGGAGGCGTTCAAGCGCCGCCTGACCGAGTACCGCGAAAAGACTGCGCCGTTGTCCGAGCATTATGCCGGCACGGGACAGCTCAGAACGGTCGATGGCATGGCGGATGTGAACACCGTGACCGCCGAGATCGAGAAGATTCTGGCTTAGACACTGGTCTTTGCCGAAAAGGAACTGCCGGGGAGTTGACTTTTCCGGCCGATTCCGCCAAAGACAGCGCCAACTCGCGACATGAGAGCGGTCGGCGCGGTCTTCAAAGAAAATGAAGTCCGGGTACGGTCGTTTTTGACGTGTCTCGAACCTCAATCAACGTGCGGCTCTTCGAGGTCGCGTAACGAAGCACCTATTGCCGGATGGCAACTGGAACGCAAGGAGAATAGACGTGGCACGTATCGCTGGCGTCAACATCCCGACGGCAAAGCGCGTAGTTATTGCGCTGACGTACATTCACGGGATCGGCCCGAAATTCGCACAGGAAATCGTCGAGAAGGTCGGTATTCCGGCTGACCGTCGCGTGCATCAGCTGACGGACGCTGAAGTCCTGCAGATCCGCGAAACGATCGACCGCGACTACCAGGTCGAGGGTGACCTGCGTCGCGAGACCTCGATGAACATCAAGCGCCTGATGGACCTCGGCTGCTACCGCGGCCTGCGTCACCGTCGTGGCCTGCCGGTTCGCGGTCAGCGCACCCACACCAACGCCCGCACCCGCAAGGGTCCGGCGAAGGCGATTGCCGGTAAGAAGAAGTAATTTCCCGAAAAGGGAGATTGGGAGGCTGGTGTCAAACGCCGGCCTCCTTTTGCAGTTTGGAAGGGCGTTCGCCCGACCTTTGTTCGACCGGTCCGGTCGGACGGCACGTTCGCAGGGCGGAGTTCCGTTCTGCGGGAAATGAAGATGCAGGGCAGGGGACGTCAAATCCTTTTCCCGGTGGAGCCGCTGGAATTACGGCGGTGCAGAGATCTAAGAAAGGGATCCTATGGCCAAGGAAGCCACCCGCGTTCGCCGTCGCGAACGCAAGAACATCACGTCTGGCGTCGCGCACGTCAACTCGTCGTTCAACAACACCATGATCACCATCACCGACGCACAGGGCAACGCGATTGCCTGGTCGTCTGCCGGTGCCAAGGGTTTCAAGGGCTCGCGTAAGTCGACCCCGTTTGCAGCACAGATCGCCGCTGAAGACTGCGCCAAGAAGGCACAGGAACACGGCATGAAGTCGCTTGAAGTCGAAGTTTGCGGTCCGGGTTCCGGCCGTGAATCCGCTCTTCGCGCGCTGCAGGCTGCGGGCTTCATGATCACCTCGATCCGCGACGTGACCCCGATCCCGCACAACGGCTGCCGCCCGCGCAAGAAGCGCCGCGTCTGATCATTTGCATTCAACATGCCGGTGAGGGTGCATTGGCATTCTCCCGGTCTTCGGGGCTCGGTTGTCACGATTGGATGGTGACAACGAACGGAAGGCAGAAAACATGATCCAGAAGAATTGGCAGGAACTGATCAAGCCGAACAAGGTGGAGTTCGTCTCCTCCGGCCGCACCAAGGCAAC
>NZ_DASYGZ010000072.1:0-32274 GCF_035999135.1 Ensifer sp. | reverse complement strand
GGCCTTGAGCGACAGCGGATCTTCGGTGTTCAGCGCCTCGAGGCCGCCCTGCGGCATCGAGAAGGGGTTGTGGGCGAAGTCGATCTTCTTTTCGTCTTCCAGCCATTCGTAGAACGGGAAGTCGACGATCCAGCAGAATTCGAAGCGGTCACGGTCGACGAGGTTCAGCTCCTCGCCGGCGCGCGTGCGGGCTTCGCCTGCGAACTTGTAGAACTTCGCGGGATCGCCGGCGACGAAGAAGCAGGCATCGCCGTCATCGAGACCGAGCTGCGTGCGGATCGCGTCGGTGCGCTCCTCGCCGATGTTCTTGGCGAGCGGACCGGCGCCTTCGAGCTTTTCGCCCTCCTTGCGCCAGAAGATGTAGCCGAGGCCCGGCTGACCCTGGCTCTGCGCCCAGGCGTTCATGCGGTCGCAGAACGCACGCGAGCCACCGGTCTTGGCCGGGATCGCCCAGACTTCGACCTTCGGGTTCGAGGCGATCATGTTGGCGAAGACCTTGAAGCCGGAACCGGCGAAGTGCTCGGTCACGGCCTGCATCTCGATCGGGTTGCGTAGGTCCGGCTTGTCGGAGCCATACTTGCGGATCGCCGTGTCGTACGGGATGCGCGGGAACTTTTCCGTCACCGGCTTGCCGTCGGCAAACTCGACGAAGATGTCGCGGATGACCGGCTCCATGGTCGACCAGACATCTTCCTGCTCGACGAAGCTCATCTCCAGGTCGAGCTGGTAGAATTCGCCCGGAAGGCGGTCGGCGCGCGGGTCTTCGTCACGGAAGCAGGGCGCGATCTGGAAGTAGCGGTCGAAGCCGGCAACCATCAACAGCTGCTTGTACTGCTGCGGCGCCTGCGGCAGGGCGTAGAAGCTGCCGGGATGGATGCGCGACGGCACGAGGAAGTCGCGTGCGCCCTCCGGCGACGACGCCGTCAGGATCGGGGTGGTGTATTCGGTGAAGCCGACTTCGCCCATGTGGCGGCGCATCGACGAGATGATCTGCGTGCGCTTGACGATGTTCTTGTGAAGCGTGTCGCGGCGCAGGTCGAGGAAGCGGTACTTCAGGCGCACGTCTTCCGGATAGTCCGGCTCGCCGAAGACCGGCAGTGGCAGTTCCTTGGCGGCCGAGAGAACTTCGATCTCCTGGGCGTAGAGCTCGATCTCGCCGGTCGGCATGCCCTTGTTGACGGTGTCGTCCATGCGCGCCTTGACGAGGCCGTCGATGCGCACGACCCATTCGCCGCGCA
Source organism: Ensifer sp. (assembly GCF_035999135.1). Taxonomy (GTDB): domain Bacteria; phylum Pseudomonadota; class Alphaproteobacteria; order Rhizobiales; family Rhizobiaceae; genus Ensifer. Next base: position 31,036 of record NZ_DASYGZ010000072.1, on the reverse strand, counting down.
CGGTCTCGGCTGCCTTGAAGGCCGGGCTGTCGGGATCGGCGACGACCTGGGTGATGCCGTAATGGTCGCGCAGGTCGATGAAGAGCAGACCGCCATGGTCGCGGACGCGGTGGACCCAGCCGGAGAGGCGTACGGTGGAGCCGACGTCCGACTTGCGGAGGGCGGCACAGGTGTGGCTGCGGTAACGGTGCATCGTCTTATCCCGGAATTGCAAAGAGCCGCGCAGGCTCGTCAGAAACGGCGCACGGCAACATGGTCAAAATCGGGCGGAAAAGCGCATGACGCGTTGCCTTTGTCAAGCCGCGCGGCCGCTGTCCGCCCCCGATGGAGGTGCGTTGTAAACGAAGGAATGGGCCAGTCCAAGGGCGCTCGTGACAACAGCAGGCCGAAATGCCGCGAAAAGGACGGCAATCGTCACAATTCGGGGCTGTCGCCCGGCAGAATGCGGGGCTACACAATCACTGGCCGCACATTTGATCCCCGAGTCGTGGCCGATTTCCGGATGTCGCCTGCCCCATGTCCCAGATTCGCCCGCTCATCCCCCTACTCGTCACCGCAGGCATCCTCATTGGCGGCAACGGTCTGCAGGGCACCTTCATCTCGCTTCGCGCGCTTGAAGAAGGCTTCTCGACCTCACTGATCGGGGTGATCGGCGCCGGCTACAATATCGGCTTTGCGCTCGGCTGCGTCTATGTCACCCGCATCCTGCGTTCGATCGGCCACATCCGCACCTTCTCGGCGATGGCGGCGATCGCCTCTGCGGCCGCCATTTCCATGGTGCTCGTCATCAATCCGCTGATGTGGTTCCTGATGCGGCTTCTGGCCGGCATCTGTTTTGCCTGTCTGTTCGCCACTGTCGAAAGCTGGCTGAACGCCAGCGTCACCAATGCCAACCGGGCGCGCACGCTTTCCGTCTATCGCCTTGTCGATCTTGGCTCGGTGACGGCAGCACAATATGTCATCCCCGGCATCGGCCTTGGCGGATTCGAGCTTTTTGCGATCATCTCCATGGCGCTGACGCTGTCACTGGTCCCGATCTCCTTTGCCGACCGGTCGAGCCCCGTCGCTCCGGAGGCGATCCGCTTCGACGTCAAGGCACTCTGGAACATCTCGCCGCTTGCGACCGTCGGCTGCATCGTCGTCGGCCTCACCAATGCCGCTTTCCGTTCGCTCGGACCGATCTATGCGCAAGGCATCGGGCTTTCGGTGACCGCGATCGCAACCTTCATGAGCGCCGGCATCATCGGCGGCGTCGTGCTGCAATATCCGCTCGGCCACTATTCCGACCGGATCGACCGGCGGCTGATCATTCTGATCGCCACCTTCGGCTCGCTTCTGGCCGGCCTGTTCCTCGCCTTCGGCGCCGGCGACGACGAGTGGCTGAATTTTGCCGGCATCTTCCTGTTCGGCGCCTTCGCCATGCCGCTCTATTCGCTGTGCTCGGCGCATGCCAACGACCACGCGGCCGAGGGTCAACATGCGCTGGTCTCCGCGGGCATGCTGTTCTTCTGGTCGCTCGGCGCCATTATCGGACCACTGTTTGCCTCCTTCCTGCTCGAGATCTTCGGGCCGCAGGCGCTGTTCATCTACACGGCGGCGATCCTGTTCCTGTTCATGCTCTACACATTGCAGCGCATGTTCGTGCGTGGCCCGGTGCCGGCAGCGGCGCGCGCCATGCCGTTCCGCAACCTTTTGCGCACCTCGTCCTTCTTCAACAAGCTCGCAGCCGGCAACAATCACAAGCGCAAGGACAGCTGATCGCCTGCGGCAAGATGCGCTCGACACCCCGAATTGCTGAACGTTGCGATCAGGTTTAAACCGGTGGCGAAATTCACCAGTGTCGAGATAGCCGAAATGCCCCTCATCAACCGCCGCACCTTCCTTCAAGGCTCCGCCGCTTTGGGGGGCGCATTCGCGCTCGGCGCGGGCATGGCCGCGCGAGCGGGAGCCACGCCCGATCCGCAGTTGCTCACGGCACAATTCACGCAAGCCAAGATCGCCGGCGATGCCGTCACGCCCAAGGTGATGACCTATGGCCTCGGAGAGACACAGGCAAAAGGCACGCCGCCGGTGCTGCGCATGCGCAAGGGCGAGCCCTATGCCGCGCGGCTCATCAACCGACTGGACGAGCCGACGACGGTCCATTGGCATGGCCTCAGGATCGCCAACGCCATGGATGGCGTGCCTGAACTGACACAACCCTATGTCTATCCCGGCGACCCGTTCGACTATGTCTTCACGCCACCGGATGCCGGCACCTTCTGGTACCACCCGCATTGCAACACGCTGACCCAGATGGGCAGCGGGCTCACCGGCGTGATCGTCGTCGAGAACCCCGAGGACCCGGTCTTCGACGCCGAGATCGTGCTCAACCTGCGCGACTGGCGGCTGGGTGCCGGCGGCGCCTTCATCGATGCCTTCAAGCCGCGCGATGCGGCCCGCGGCGGCACCTACGGCACGGTGCGCACCGCCAACTGGCAGCAGGAGCCGACCTACGATGCACCGGCCGGGGGCTTGGTGCGGGTCCGCATCGCCGCAACCGATGTCACGCGCATCTATACAATCGGCCTTGAGGGCGCAGGCGCAATGGTAATCGCCCTCGACGGCAATCCCGTCGACACGCCCTTCCCGCTCGATCGCTACGATTTCGGCCCGGGCCAGCGCGTCGACCTGGCGCTGCGTATGCCAGACAGCGAGGGCCAGACGGTCAGCCTTGGCAATTTCCGCGGATCGCATCCCTGGACGATCGCAAGGTTCCGCGCCATCGGCACTTCGTTGAAACGTGATCTGCGCGACGTCGCCCCCCTGCCCGCCAATCCCATTTCCGAGGCGGACCTCTCGGTCGCAACCCGTGTGCCGATCGATCTGAGCGCGACCGCCGAGCACAGGGCGACGCCGTCGATCTGCGGCTCGCTCGGTTACACGTTCTGGGCGATCAACGAGGTGCCGTGGCCGGGCGACACGCCCGACCCGATCGCACCGATCGAGGAGATGAAACTCGGCAAGAGCTATGTGCTTCAGATCGCCAACCGGACGCCGCACGCGCATCCGATCCATCTGCACGGCCTGAGCTTCCGCATCCTCAATTCCAACAAGCGGACCTTCCTGCCGCCGCCGACCGATACGATCCTGCTTTTGCCCGACGAACAGGCAGAAGTTGCCCTCGTCGCGGACAATTTGGGCGACTGGGTGATCCATTGCCACATCATCGAGCACCAAAAGACCGGCATGACCGGTTATTTCAAGGTCGTCTGAGAATTTCGATTGTGACAGATGCCGCGAAGGGCTACACGAAACCCTAGCCGCATTTTCGCCACAGTGATTTAAATCTGATGATTGAAACAACCGCAGACCTTGAGGCCGCCTGCCAGCAGCTGGCCCGCTCAAATTATATTACGATCGATACTGAATTCCTGCGCGAGACGACCTTCTGGCCCGAGCTCTGCCTGATCCAGATGGCGAGCCCCGATCTGGCCGTCATCGTCGACCCGATGGCCAAGGGCATCGACCTTGCCCCGTTCTTCGCACTGATGGCGAATACGGAGGTGGTCAAGGTGTTCCACGCGGCGCGCCAGGACATCGAGATCATTTTCCATCTCGGCAACCTCATTCCGCACCCGATCTTCGACACCCAGGTCGCAGCCATGGTCTGCGGCTTCGGCGACAGCGTCTCCTACGACCAGCTTGTCAGCCGTGTCACGGGCACGCAGATCGACAAGTCGTCGCGCTTCACCGACTGGAGCCGCCGTCCGCTGACCGAAAAGCAGCTCGACTATGCGCTGGCCGACGTCACGCATCTGCGCGACATCTACAAATATCTGAGCGCCGAACTCGAGCGCGAGGGCCGTTCGCTCTGGCTGACCGAAGAAATGGCGATCCTCGAGGCGCAGGACACCTACGACCTGCATCCGGATGACGCGTGGCAACGCCTGAAGATGCGCGTCAAGAAGCCGATCGAGCTTGCCGTCCTGAAGACGGTTGCCGCCTGGCGCGAACGCGAAGCGCGCGCCCGCAACGTGCCGCGCGGCCGCATTCTCAAGGATGACGCCATCTACGAGATCGCCCAACAGCAACCCAAGGACGCGGAAGGTCTCGCGCGGCTCAGAACCATTCCCAAGGGCTGGGAGCGCTCCACCGCTGGCGCGGCCGTCGTCGATGCAGTCAACGAGGCGCTGACGATTCCGAAGACCGACCTGCCCAAGTTGCCGCGACAGAGCCATACGCCGGAAGGCGCTGCGGCTGCCGTCGAAATGCTGAAGGTTCTCTTGAAGCTCATCGCCGAGAAGCAGGGCGTCGCCGCCAAGATCATCGCCAACAGCGACGACCTCGACAAGATCGCCTCCGAAGGCGAGAAGGCGGACGTTGGCGCGCTGAAGGGCTGGCGCCGCGAGCTCTTCGGCGAGACGGCGTTGAAGCTGATCAATGGCGATGTGGCGCTTCGTTTCGTCGACAAGAAAATCGAGACGGTCGAAATCGGCGGTTGAGAGGTCACGGGCGGGAACAATCTTCCGCCCGAATCCAACTTTAGCTGAGATCCCGGCGGACGAGAATCACCTCCGCTTCGGGCGGGGCGAGAAGGCGTGGGACCGGTGCAGCTGGCCGTTCCGGCCGATGCGAATACCGCTTCTTCGGTACCGGGGCTTTCCGTATGCGTTGGCGCTTCTCCACTTTCGAAGGGCTTCTCCTGCTGCTCGCCATAGCGGGCGCCGGTGCTGTTTATGCGTGGGTTTTCTATGGCAAGGGCGCGCTGATCGGCGCGACTTACGCGCTGTTCATGTGCCTGCCGATCATCGCCTTTGAAAGACGCGTCATCTTCCGGCGGCTCAATCGGCGGATCCATGCGTTCTCGACGCCGGTCTTCTTCATCGCCTCGCTCGCGATCTACTTCGTGCTTCTCGACATCGGCTACATCGCGGCCGGCCTGATCATGCAGACCAGCGGCGTCTTCGGAGAAGACGACTGGATGGAGGCGGTGACGCCCTCCAAGACCGTCCTCATCTACGCTCTGGCGATCTCAGGTTCGCTCGTCTTCATCCTGAGGGTGCGTGAGCTTCTCGGGCGCGACGTGTTCCTGAGCCTGCTCACGGGACGCTATCGCAGGCCGGTTCAGGAAGAGCGCGTCTTCCTGTTCATCGACCTCGCCGATTCGACCGCCTATGCCGAACGCAACGGCGACCTCAGGATGCAGGAATATCTGGGCAGGCTTTTCGCCACGATCGCAGACCCGGTCCTGCGCTATCGCGGCTCGATCGACGATTATGTCGGCGATGCCGCGGTCATTACCTGGCCGTTCGACCGCGCCACCAGCAACGCGGCCTGCATCCATTGCGTCTTCGACATCCTGGAACTCATCGACGCCGACGCACACCGCTGGCAAAAGGAGTTCGGCGAGGTGCCGCGGCTGCGCGCCGCCCTTCACGGCGGCACCATCGTGGCGGCTGAAATCGGCCTCGACAAGCACAAGATCACCTATTTCGGCGACACGGTGAACACCACCGCGCGGCTCGAAGGCTTCTGCAAGACGCTCGGGCACCAGGTCCTGGTCTCGGTGGACCTTGCCCGCAAGATGCGGTTACCGCACTATGTCCGGGTGGAGGACCTCGGTGAACACGCGGTCAAGGGGCGCGGCCAGAAACTCGGCGTTCTCGCCCTTCGGGTCGCCGGCTCGACACCCGCCCTTTCCCCCACCCCAGCCGAATGATCCGCATCAACCGTGCAACTTCGCCCCCTTGGTGATCTTGTCGACCAGCTTCCTGTCGGCGTGAATGGCTATGCCGGCGACGGGCGCATCGTCGGGACGGGTTTTGGAAAAGACGGCGCGATTGGCGCTGTCATGGCCGGTGGAAAACATCGCATCGACATAGATCGATGCGCGCACGTCCCTTTCGATCGCGCGGCGTTGAATACTGCCAAGCGTCTTCCCATCTGCGGCTAGGACAATGATGGGCTGCACGCTCAGGGCATTGTAGACGTTGCCGGCGCCGTCGCGATAATCTTCACCGATGATGTCGGGCTTCTGTCCGGCGATCCCGGTGGCGAGGAAGGCGGTGACGTTCAGCTTCTGCCAGGTCGCCAGGTCCTCGCGTAAGACGATTGCAAATTTGGTATCGAACATGACGGCCATCTCCATTTCTGCCCGGCAGGGCGTGCCGGAAGACGCATTATCGGAAGATGCCGCGACCGATCTTGAACGATCGTGCGAGCTTCCTGGCGACGGCTTTCGGGTCGCGCCGGCAATCGAAGGCATCGAACGCATCGAGGCCCGCCTTCACGGAAAGTTCTTCGAGCCGCATCGCCACGACACCTACGCGATCGGGGTGACGCTGGGCGGAGTCCAGACGTTCCAGTATCGGGGCGAAAGCCGGTTCAGCAATCCTGGAAGCATCATCATCATCCATCCGGACGAAGTCCACGACGGGGGTGCCGGGACCGACATCGGCCTGCGCTACCGGATGATGTATGTGCAACCGGAACGGCTGCTTGCAGCGCTCGACACGCCTGGCAACTCCCTGCCCTTCGTCGCCGCCCCCGTCGTCGGCGACGAGACCCTGCGCCAGGCCATTGGCGAAGCCGTCATGGACCTCGACACCGGCATCGACGACCTCGCGCTTGACGATATTCTCGCACGCATCGCCGAAGGCCTGTGCCGGCATGCGGGCGTAAGCGACATCAGGCCGGGCAAGGCGGATAAGGTCGCCGTGCTGCGCGCCACCGAATTCCTGCGCGCCAACTTGGAAAAGCCGGTCGGCTCCCCGGAACTGGAGGCGGTCAGCGGGCTCGACCGGTTCACGCTGGCGCGACAATTCCGCAAGGTGCTCGGCACCAGTCCGCACCGGTACCTCTTGATGCGGCGCCTGGAGCGCGCGCGCCAGATGATCGCCAAGGGCGAAAGCCTGGCAGGTGCGGCCCTGGAGACCGGCTTTGCCGACCAGGCCCATTTCACCCGACATTTCAAGCGGGCCTACGGCCTGACGCCGGGCCGCTGGGCGAATCTTGCCATCGACGGTTGAGCCCTGTCACCAAAGCTTCACCGGTCTGTCAGACAAGCATCACCCGTTCGTCATCCAAGCCGCCTATCGGGTTGCCGTCTTTGGCTTCCAACCCATGGTGACTTTTATGACGAAAACGCTTCTCGCCACCGCGGCGCTTACCCTTTTGATGACGATGGCCGCCTCGGCCGAGGAAAAGTCCTTCACGGCAACGCTCAAGGGTCATGCGATCCTGCCGGCGCACACCATCATCGCCGCCCCGTCCGACGCACCGGACTACCTCAAGACCTCCGGCAAGTTTACCACGGCAGACCGCAAGCGGGCAGAAACGCTCGGCACGGTGCCGGGCAAGGACGGCGTCCGCGCGACCGGGCTCTCGCTGCCCTTCGACGGCCAGCCGATGCAGGGCTTTTCCGGCATCAAGGCAATGGAAGACGGCAGTTTCTGGAGCCTCTCGGACAACGGCTTCGGCAACAAGCTGAATTCGACCGACGCCATGCTGATGCTGCATCACGTCAAGATGGACTGGGACGCCGGCAAGGTCGAAGCGCTGAAGACACTGTTCTTGACCGACCCGGACAAGAAGGCCCCCTTTCCGATCGTCATGGAAGGATCGGACAAGCGGTATCTCACCGGCGCCGACTTCGACGTCGAATCGATCCAGCCGGTCGCCGACGGCTTCTGGGTGGGTGAAGAATTCGGACCCTACATCCTCAAGTTTGACCTCGACGGCAAGCTGACGGACGTGATTGCGACGACGGTCGACGGGAAGCCTGTCATGTCGCCCGACAATCCGACCCTGACGCTGCAGGCCGATCCGTCGAAGAAGACGCCCGCCTTCAACCTGAAGCGCTCTGGCGGCTACGAAGGCATGGCGCTCTCCAAGGACGGCTCCAAGCTCTACGGCCTGCTCGAAGGCCCGCTCTGGACCGACAGCGAGACCGTGGAACAGGCAGACGGCCGCCCGGCGCTGCGCATCATCGAACTCGACGTCGCCACCAAGGCCTGGTCCGGCCGCAGCTGGCTCTATCCGCTCGCCGAAGGCGGCGAGGCGATCGGCGACTTCAACATGCTCGACGACAAGACGGCACTGGTGATCGAGCGCGACAACGGCGCCGGAACGGTCGACAAGGCCTGCGCCGATCCGAAGGACCCGAAGCCGGACTGCTTTGCCACCGGCTCCAAGGTCAAGCGCATCTACAAGATCGCCTTCGACGACAGCAATGTCGGCAAAGCCGTGCGCAAGATCGGCTACATCAATCTCCTGAAGATCGCCGACCCCGACAACAAGAAGCGCAAGGGTGGCGGCGAAGGCTTCTACGACATGCCGTTCGTCACCATCGAGAACGTCGACCGCGTCGATGACACCCACATCATCGTCGGCAACGACAACAACCTGCCGTTTTCGGCTGGCCGCTCGCTCGACAAGGCTGACGACAACGAATTCGTGCTGCTCGAAGTCGGCGAATTCCTGAAGGCTGAATAATCAACAAGCGGGCGCGCGAACCCGGAGGTTCGCGCGCCCGTCACCTGTTTGAATTTTCGTCAGCTTTCGAAGTGGAAAGCGAGCTTCCTGCCGGTGAGCTTGCCGAGCTGCTGCAGCCGGCCGTCGAGCCGTTCGCCGGCGAATTCCGAATAGGCTGCGGGAACGACGATCTCCAGGTCCACGTCCGGCAGGGACGACTTGCGGAACGTCAGGTTTCGGGCAACGCCCGGCATCGACGCGGAAAACAGATAGGCGACCCGCAGCAGGCCGCCGAGCAGTTTGGCCAGCTCCAGCAGGCGCGGCGTGGTAATGCCCGTCAAGGCACCCGTGGCGCCGTCGTCGTTGAGCCCTTCGAAGCGGTAGTAATTGGCAAGCGCGATATAGGCGCGGCCCGCATGGGTGATCCCGGAAAAGGTCGAATGGGCGATGATGTTCAGCGCCTGCAGGCCGCGATAGTCCGGATGGGCGCGCCAGCTGATATCGGCGAGCAGGCAGGCCGCCTGACGGTAACGGCTTTCCTCCTCGGTCTCCTCAACGCCGAAGAACGGCACCATGCGTCCGGTCCAGTCGGCAAGTTCGCGGGCATGTTCGGGCGAACGGGCGCGCAGGATCGCGATTTCGTTCGCCGCCGACAGAAGCGGATCTTGGCTGCGTTCCTGCTCGTTGAGCAGCGAGAACAGATAGCCTTCGCGCACGCCGAGCGCCGAGAAGGAAATGCGCGCCGGCTTCATGATCTCCAGCGCCTCCTGCATGGCGATCGCGCCGAACGGCAACAGGCTGCGGCGGCTCTTCGAGATCGTCGAATAGGCAGAAGGCTTGATGTTCTTCGGCTCGATCACCTCGGGCAACAAGGCCATCGCCTCGTCATAAGAGATCTCGTAGCCCTGCATCATGTGCAGCGGATAGTCGCGGATTTCCATGTGCAGCTTGGCGATCGAGCGCCAGGTGCCGCCGACGGCATAGAACGTGCGCCCCTCCCCGGCCCGCAGCACCGGCGAGCTCTTCATGAACTTGCGCACCCAGGTGCGCGCCTTCGCCAGAGAACCGTTGCTGTGTTCGAACAGCCGGATACCGCCGAGCGGCAGGGTGATGCCCTTGCCGATCTTCGTGCCGCTGACCTCGACGAGCTCAAGCGAGCCGCCGCCAAGGTCGCCGACGACGCCATCCGGGTCGTGATAGCCGCTGACGATGCCCATGGCCGAATAATAGGCTTCCTCCTCGCCGGTGAGGATGCGGACCTTGTGACCGAGGATCGCCTCGGCCTTTTCGATGAAGGCGGGACCGTTGCTCGCCTCGCGCGCAGCCGCGGTTGCAAGCACATATACCTGGGTCGCGCGCGCCTGCTGGGAGAGCGCGTGAAAGCGATGCAACGCCTTCAGCGCCCGCTCGACGCTCTCTTCATCCATGCGACCGGTGGCATCGATGCCCTTGCCGAGACCGCACATCACCTTTTCGTTGAAGAGCATCGCCGGCGATCGGCTCAAGCCCTCATAAACGACAAGGCGGATGGAGTTCGAACCGATATCGATAACGGAAACGGGGCGGATGCCGGGCAGACGCCCCTGCGCTTCAGACTCGACCATGCAATTCCAGTTTATTTGCGCCAGCCGCTCTTCCAGCCGGCAATGAGCTTCGGTGCACTGGACTTCAGGGCCTCGCCCCGGCCGGAGAGGCTGGGATTGGTCATGAAATAGTGCTGCGCATTGAAAGGCTCGGCATCCTTGCCGACTTCCATCCGGCGCGACGTGCCGTCAGGAAGAATTTCGTAGCTCTGCTGGTTATCGATGAGATTGCCCAGCATGATCTGCGACAGAACCTGTTCGTGCACAGTCCGGTTGATGAGAGGCACGAGCGTCTCGACCCGCCGGTCCAGATTGCGCGGCATCATATCCGCCGAGCCGATATAGACAAGGGCATTTTCCGATGGAAGCCCATGTCCGTTGCCGAAGCAGAATATGCGGGAATGTTCGAGGAATCGACCGACGATGGACTTGACACGGATATTGTCCGAGAGCCCCGGCACCTGCGGGCGCAGGCAGCAGATGCCACGCACCACGAGATCGATCTCGACGCCGGCGCGACTGGCCTTGTAGAGCGCGTCGATGATTTCCGGGTCAACGAGCGAGTTCATCTTCATCCAGATCGACGCCGGGCGGCCGGCCTTGGCGTGCACGATCTCTTCTTCGATGTGCTTCAGGATGCGCGGGCGCAGCGTGTGCGGCGAGACCGCCAGCTTCATGCCGGCTTCCGGTTCGCCGTAGCCGGTGATGAAGTTGAAGATGTTCGCCATGTCGTGGGCGATCACCGGGTTGCAGGTAAAGAACGACAGGTCGGTATAGATCTTCGCCGTGACCGGATGGTAGTTGCCGGTGCCGAGATGGCAATAGGTGCGAAGCCTGCCCTCCTCGCGCCTGACCACCATCGACATCTTGGCGTGGGTCTTCAATTCGATGAAGCCGAAAACGACCTGCACGCCGGCGCGTTCAAGGTCGCGCGCCCAGCGGATATTGGCTTCCTCGTCGAAGCGAGCCTTGAGCTCGACCAGCGCCGTCACCGACTTGCCGGCTTCGGCAGCGTCGATCAGTGCGCGCACGATCGGACTGTCGTTCGAAGTGCGGTAGAGCGTCTGCTTGATGGCGACGACATCCGGATCGCGCGCCGCCTGCAGCAGGAACTGCACGACCACGTCGAAGGATTCGTACGGGTGGTGCACCACCATGTCCTTCTCGCGGATCGCCGCCAGGCAGTCGCCGGCATGTTCGCGCACGCGCTCGGGAAAACGCGGATTGTACGGCTCGAAGCGCAGATCGTCGCGCGGGGCCTTGGTGATTTCGGACAAAGTGTTGAGCGCGAGCAGTCCCGGCAGGACGGCGATCCGGTTTTCCGGGACGCCGAGTTCCTGCACGACGAACTGGCGCAGCGACGCCGGCATCTCCGAATCGGTCTCGATGCGGATCACCGAACCGCGGCGACGGCGCTTCAGCGCGGTCTCGAAGAAGCGCACGAGATCTTCGGCTTCTTCCTCGACTTCGATATCGCTGTCACGAATGATGCGGAACGTACCGGAACCCTTGACCTCGTAGCCAGGAAAGAGCCGGTCGATGAACTGGCTGACCATGTCTTCGAGCGTGATGTAGCGGATGACGTTCTTGACGTCGGGCAGCCGGATGAAGCGGTCGAGCGCCACCGGCAGACGCAGCAGCGCCGTCATCGGCTCGCGGCCGGTCTTGCTGACGAGCTGCAGGCCCATCGAGAACCCGAGGTTCGGAATGAACGGGAACGGATGCGCCGGATCGATCGACAGCGGCGTCAGCACCGGGAAGATCGACTGATCGAACTCGTTGGCAAGCCAGCTCCTGTCCTGCGCCGAGAGCGACGCGGGGCGGACGATCAGGATGTCCTCTTTGGCGAGATATTGCTGCAGGACGGCAAGCGAGGCCTGCTGCTCCATCTGCAAGTTGTCGATTTCCTTGAGGATGTCTTCGAGCTGTTCGACCGGCGTCTTGCCGTCGGGCGAGCGCATGGAAAGCCCCTGGCGTACCTGCCCTTCAAGGCCGGCGACGCGCACCATGAAGAATTCGTCGAGGTTGGCCGCCGAGATCGACAGGAAGCGAACGCGCTCCAGGAGCGGATGGGCGGTGTTCAGCGTTTCCTCGAGCACCCGGCGATTGAACTGGAGCCAGGAGAATTCGCGGTTGATGAAGCGCTGCGGGCTGGTCAGGAGATCGACGTCGTCCGTCGACGCCTGATTTTCGTTCACCGCAGATATCGCGTTATCCATGCTCATCAGACCCCATTGCTCCGGCTGCACCGGCTATAACAGTTTGACGACGGTTCTGTGACAGTCAATCAGACCGGCGTTGATTTCCAAGCTCTTCGAGCACTTCCGAGGCCAGTGTGCGGGTGAGCTTGGCGCCGCGGGCGAGCGCCAGAAGGTCGATGCGCTCGACGATCGTCTGCGCCGCCTCCAGCGATCGCTCCATGCGCTGGACGATGTAGCCGACAAGCCGCTCGTCGACGAAGAGCTGCCGATCGGCGAAGAGCTTGATCAGCACCTGCGTCAGCAATTCGTCGTCCGGCTCGCCGATCTCGACGACTGTCGCAGCCTTCAGGCGCGAGCGCAGGTCCGGAAGCGTCACCGGCCAGGACATGGGCCAGATGCGCGTGGTCATCAGAAGCCCGGTACCGTTCTGGCGTACGCTGTTGATGACATGGAAGAGCGTCGTGTCGTCAAAGCCGCTGCGATCGGCGTCTTCAAACAGAACCGGTTTTTCCCTGGCGATCACGGCGGCATCGGAACCGGAAAGCGGATGGATCGCTTCAGCCCCCGCCCGCTCCTTCCAGATGCTCGCAAGATGCGATTTTCCAGAGCCGACCGGGCCGGCGATGATGACGACGGGCGACGGCCAGTCCGGCCAGTGGTCGACGATCGAAATGGCAGCGCTCAGCCGGTCGGAGACGAGCAGATCATCACGGCCCGTCGCGGGGTCGTGTTCAAAAGCCAGTGGCAGTTGTTCGAAAGGGCGTTTTGTCATGCTGTACTCGGGACAATCGTCGGAAATCAGGCGGCCTGATCGCCCTTCGCCTTCTTTTCCACGGCCTTGCCATGCCCATGATAGAGATCGCTATCAAGGTACCGCTGGATGCCGAAGCGGACAAGCACGCCAATGGCGGCGGCCGCCGGCACCGCCACCAGCAGGCCGACGAAGCCGAAGAGCGCGCCGAAGGCAAGCAGGGCGAACATCAGCCACACAGGGTGCAGACCGACGCTTTTGCCCACCAGCTTCGGCTGGAGGATGTTGCCCTCCATGAACTGGCCGCTGAAGAAGATCGCAAGCACGAGGCCGATCCAGAGGTAGTCCGGCCAGAACTGGACCAGCGCCACGCCGACCGCAAGAACGAGACCGACCATGGATCCGACATAGGGAATGAAGCTGATCATGCCGGCGAAGAGGCCGATCAGCAGGCCGAAATTGAGGCCCACCAGGGACAGGCCGATACCATAGTAGAGACCGAGGATGACGCAGAGCGAGCCCTGCCCCCGCACGAAACCGGCAATCGTCGTGTTCATGTCGCGGGCGATCTGGCGCACGTCCGAGACGTAGTCGCGCGGCACCCAGCTATCGACCTTGTCGACCATCCGGTCCCAGTCGAGCAGCAGGTAGAAGGCAACGACGGGGGTGACGACCAGCAACGAGATGACGTCGAGCAACGCCACGCCGGAGTTCCAGATCTGCTGGAACAGCGTGCCGACGAAGGCCGCACCCTGTTCGAGCAGCTTGCCGGAGCTCTGCTTGAGCGACGGCATCTGGCTCGCCAGCCAGTCCGGGATCAATCGCGTCTGCGCCTCGTTGACGAGCACCTGCAGCTTCGAGGCATAACCGGGAATGTTGGCAATGAAGTCGGAAGCCTGGCTGACGATGACCGGGATGATCACCATCAGCGCCAGCACGAAGACCACCACGAAACCGACGAGGATGACAACGGTCGCCATCAGCCGACTGAGGCCCAGGCGCTCCAGCCGATCGGCGACGGGATCAAGGAAATACGCCAGCGCCATGCCGGCGAGGAATGGCAAGAGGATCGAGCTGAACACCATCAGGAACGCAATGAAGGCGGCAAGCACCAACAACCAGAAAACGATCTGGCGCTGCAGTCCGGAACCGCTGACCTTCATATTCATGACGCTCCTCGTGGCGCTCCGCATGCGCCTGTTGCGTATCATTGTTCTACCACGGAGATAGGGGGCTGTGCGGGCGCCGGTCAAGTCTGACGGTCAAGCCGGCACGGTTTGGAGCGGCATCCGGCGACCCAGACCGTGGGATATGGGCAAAATGTTGAAAAAACGCCGTCAATGCGGCCTGTCGGCTTGCACTCCCTTGGCTCCCGTGCCAATCGCATCCGCAAAATACCTGTCGCACGACGAGCCTTGGAGAACGAGCATGAGCCAGTCGGGAAAGAACGGCCTCACCTATAGCGACGCGGGCGTGGATATCGACGCCGGTAACCTGATGGTCGAGAAGATCAAGCCGCATGTGCGCTCGACCCGGCGTCCGGGCGCCGACGGCGAGATCGGCGGCTTCGGCGGCCTCTTCGACCTGAAGGCTGCAGGCTTCACCGACCCGGTCCTGGTTGCCGCCAATGACGGCGTCGGCACCAAGCTGAAAATCGCCATCGACGCCAACAAGCACGACACCGTCGGCATCGACCTCGTCGCCATGTGCGTCAATGATCTCGTGGTCCAGGGCGCCGAGCCGCTGTTCTTCCTCGACTATTTCGCAACCGGCAAGCTCGACCCGGATCAGGGTGCGGCGATCGTTGCCGGTATCGCCGCCGGCTGCCGCGAAAGTGGCTGTGCACTGATCGGCGGCGAGACCGCCGAGATGCCGGGCATGTATTCCGGCGGCGACTATGATCTTGCGGGCTTTGCCGTCGGTGCCGCCGAGCGCGGCCAGCTGCTGCCGGCCGGCGACATCAACGAAGGCGACGTCATCCTCGGCCTCGGCTCCTCCGGCGTGCACTCCAACGGCTATTCGCTGGTGCGCAAGATCGTCGCGCTTTCGGGCCTTGCCTGGGACGCCCCGGCGCCGTTCGGTGAAGGCACACTAGCCGATCTCCTGATGACGCCGACGCGCATCTACGTGAAGCCACTCCTGAAGGCGATCCGCGAGACCGGCGCGATCAAGGCGCTCGCCCACATCACCGGTGGCGGTTTCCCCGAGAACATTCCGCGCGTGCTGCCGAAACATCTCGCAGCCGAGATCGATCTCGACGCCATCCAGGCGCCGAAGGTGTTCTCCTGGCTCGCCCAGACCGGCGGCGTTGCCGCCAACGAGATGCTGCGCACCTTCAACTGCGGCGTCGGCATGATCGTCGTTGTGCCGGCCGAAAAGGCTGCCGAGGTCTCCGCCGCTCTGACGGCGGAAGGCGAAACGGTATTTTCGCTCGGCCGGATGGTCGCGCGCGAAGAAGGTGCTGCCGGCACGATCTACAAGGGTACCCTCGCCCTATGACGGCTGAGGTCTCGAGCGCCAGGAAGCGGGTCGTCGTCTTCATTTCGGGCGGCGGCTCCAACATGCTGGCGCTTGCAAAGGCGGCAGCCGAGCCCGGTTTTCCGGCCGAGATCGTTGCTGTCATCTCTGACAAGGCGGATGCAGGCGGCCTTTCCAAGGCGGCGGCGCTCGGCATTGCCACCTACAGCTTCCAGCGCAAGGCGTTCGACAGCAAGGAGGCCCACGAGGCGGCGATCCTCGACCAGCTCGACCGCCTTTCGCCCGACATCATCTGCCTTGCAGGCTACATGCGCCTGCTCTCGGCAACCTTCATCCAGCGCCATGAAGGACGGATCCTGAATATCCATCCCTCGCTGCTGCCGCTCTTTCCAGGCTTGCACACGCATCAACGCGCGATCGATGCCGGCATGAAGGTTGCCGGCTGCACTGTGCACTTCGTCACCGAGGGCATGGACGAAGGCCCGATCGTCGCCCAGGCGGTCGTTCCAGTGGTCCAAGGCGATACGGCCGACAGTCTTGCCGCACGCCTCCTGACGGTAGAGCACCGCACCTATCCGCTGGCGCTCAGGCTGATGGCGGAAGGCAACGTGCGTATGCAAGATGGCCGCGCGGTGAGCGTGGCTACTGGCGAAGCGACGGGTACGCTGGTTTCGCCGGCGTTCTGATTTTTCAGCGCGGCTTTTCGTTCAAGCACCGCGTCGCCCGTAACGGCAGCATACCCCCCTCTGCCCTGCCGGGCATCTCCCCCACAAGGGGGGAGATCGGCAAGCGGCACTCGCTCAGTACCACCAACCCTTCAGCGCATCACGAAATCGTGGCGATCCGGATTGCCTTGGGGCAAGCCGGCCTTCGTCGGCTGCTTCCGTTCAAGGACTAATCACTGGCGAAAACAATGCCCCATCCGATCTCCCCCCTTGTGGGGGAGATGCCCGGCAGGGCAGAGGGGGGTAGCCTCGCACTCTGAAACCCGCAGCTCTCACTTCACCGACGCCAGTCTCCGATCGAGCGCGTCGAGCACGCGCCGCGTCAGGGCCGGATAGTCCTCGTCGAAATGATGGCCGCCTTCAATCGCGATGACGTCGACGCCGGTGCCTTTCAGCTTCGGGCAGGCGTCATCTTCCTCGTCCGTGCCGTAGATGCATTGCACCAGCGCCGGATCGATGCGCTTGATGTCGTCGAGCGGGTCGCCGCCCTTGCCGTCGCCTTCAGCCCCCAGCCAGCCAAGCACCGAAACCTTGTAGTCGACCATGTGCGACAGTGCCATCAGCGTTACCTGGCGCACATGGGCCTTTTCGCCCGGCGGCAACAGGTTGAAGGTTCGCGGCAGAATGTCGGCGCCGAAGGAATAGCCGATCAGGAGCACGTTGCGCACGTTCCAGTGCTTGCGGTAGTAGCTCATCACCTTCGCTAGATCGTCGGCCGTCGCCTGCGGGTCGCGCTCCGACCAGAAGTAATGCAGGGAATCGAAGCCGACAACCGGAACGCCCTGTTGCTGCAACACGTCGCCGACCTCCTTGTCGATGTCGCGCCAGCCGCCGTCACCCGAATAGATCACCGCCATCGTGTCGCGCGTCGGCTTGGCCTCCAGCACTGTCAGCGGCAGCCCGAAGGGGTTGTCGGCATTGCTCTCGCTGTCGATAATGTCCGAGAGGTGGTCGCCAAGCGTCGTGTAGGCGTCGTCGTCGCTGTCTTCCTGATTGATATCCGCGTGTTTCGCAACAAGCGCCGCGACATGCGCCCGGCCATCCGCCGGCGCATCCGCCGTAAAGACGACGGAGACCCGGTCGGGCAGAGCGCCATCGGTCAGGCCGTAGACCATGCGGTCAGCCTTCCTGACCTTTTCAGCCGGCGTGCAGAGCTGCTTTGTGAGCGCAATCCCCTCCTCCGGGTCGATCGCCAACGTCTGGCCGATGGTCGCGGGTGGTGTCTGGGCGGCGATGGCGAGCGCCATCGCGCCGCCGGCGCCGACACCGGCGACCACCGGCAACTGGTAGGCGTCGGTGCCGACGGCGCGCTGCACCTGCTGGCTCAGCGATTCGATATCCGAGACCATGTAGATGCAATCGCCGTCGTCCTTGGCGAGCGATGCGAGATAGGCCTTGAGATCGATGCCGACCACAACGGTCTTGTCAGCGGTGAGCGTGTCGGCGATCGCCTGTTCCTTGTCGGTCCAGCCGGCGGCGTCCGACAAGAGAACGACGAGTGCGGCCGCCTTTTCCGTTGGCAACATGATGCGTGGCGATGGGATCATGCCCGTGTCATAGGTCTTCGCGGCGTCCTCGGCAGAAGCGGGAAGAACCGACGCCGTCAGCAGCAGGCCGACGGAGGCGAGGCATTTCCAGCGGTTCGCGATACCGATCATTTCTTCACCACTCCCTTCAGACCGCCGCCGATGAGGAATGTCGCATCCATCAGAGCGAGGATCGGATTGATGCCGCCACTGGCGACAAGATAACGCGGTTGCCATTGCGGATGAAACTTCGACTTGAAGGCGCGCAGGCCCTTGAAGTTGTAGAAGCGCTCGCCGTGTTCGAAGAAGGTGCGGCCGGCGCGATCCCAGACCGGGGCGATCTGCCGCGTCGACATGCCCGACAGCGGCGCCATGCCAAGATTGAAGGCCTGGAACCCTTCCGCCTTCAGGTATTCCATTACCTGGGCGAAGAGAAAATCCATCGCTCCCTTTGGCGCATCGGGCGAGAAGCGCATGAGATCGACAGTCCCCTCCTCCTTCGTCGCGGTCACCAGAATGTTGGCGAAGGCGACGATGCGGCCGTTGCAGGTGAGGATCGCCAGCGGTTGCTCGGCCAGATAGTCAGGGTCGAAGGCGCCGAGGGAAAAGCCTTTCTCCTTGGCATTGTGATGGGCAAGCCAGGCATCGGAAACGGCCGTCACTTCGGCCATGACGCCAGGAACATCCTCCGGCTGCACGACACGAAACTCCAGGCCGTCGCGTTGGGCGCGGCTGACCTGCTGGCGCAGGTTCGCCCATTTGCCGCCCTTCATTTCGAAGCGGCCGAGATCGACTCGCGCCAACTCACCAAGCCGAAAGGCGCGCAGGCCAGCATCGGCATAATAGGCAAGACCATCGGGAGAGACCTGATAGAAGACGGCCCTGCAGCCGGCGGCGCGCGCCTTCTCGATGAACTGCCAGATCAGTTCCGGCCAGGCCTCGATCGGTCCGACGGGATCGAAGAGCGCAATCCAGGAGCGGGCCCGCTGGCCGTACATGATGAAGGCACGCCCATCGGTGGAGAAGAGAAGGCTCTTGTCGCCCATGCGCACCAGGTTGGCGTCGGACATGTCCTGCGCCTCGACAATCGAAAGCGCCCGCTCCATCGCGTCGTCGGAAGCCGGTTCGGCAGCACCGGTTGCCGGGCGCATCAGGCTCCAGATCGCAAGCATACTTGCGCCGATCGTGACGCCCAGGAGTGCGCGCAGGCCACGTGGCGCCTCTGCGGAGAATTCGAACTGCCACCAGAGTTCATGGCTGTATTCGACATCGCGGTAGACGAAGAGCAGCACGACCAGCGCGCCAAGGCAGATGACACCGAGCGCCGTCAGCCAGGGCACCGTCAGTGCCTGGCCGAAAAGAGATGCCGGACGAACGAAAAGCCGGCGGCTGACGATGAGGCCGACGAGGAAGAAGGCCAGCATGCCCGCCTCGACGATCGCGATCGCCTTGATCAGCGAGAGCAGAAGCGCTGCGACCGCGATGACGATCGACGCCCACCAGGCGCCGTCGAGCCGCTGTGCAAGTCCGCGCGAGACGACGACCAGCGCCAGGCCGAGCAGGCTGGCGAGAAAGTGGGCGCCCTCGACGATCGGCAGCGGCAACAGGGCTTCCAGGAACGCCAGGTTTTCGTCCGGTGTCGGCGTGACGCTCGACAGGATCAGCATGATTGCAAGCACGATCCCGAGCGTTGCAAGCAGCAGCGGCGTCATGCGCCCGCCAATCCGCCGCACGCTCGAGGCGACCGGATGGCCGGAGAGCTGCTTGAGCTCGATACCGATGACGACAGCGATGGCGATGACGAGCGGCAGCACGTGATAGATCACGCGATAAAGGACGAGTGCGCCGAGGATGGTGTCGACATCGGCATTGTGACCGAGCGTCGCGATGATGATCGTCTCGAAGACGCCGAGACCCGCAGGAACGTGGCTGAGGACGCCAACCCCGACCGCCAGGGAATAGACCGCGAGGAAAGCCGGCCAGCCGATCGTTCCTTCAGGCAGAAGCACGTAGAGCACGGTGGCGGAAGCGGCAAGGTCGAGCGCCGTCACCAGGAACTGGCGCGAGACGGTGCGCGAATCCGGCAGCCGCAAGGTGAGACGCCCGAGAGTGACCTCTCGGCCGTCGCGTGCGAGATAAAAGACGGTGAACAGGCCCGCAAGGATCACCGCCGCAATCAGTCGAAGCAAATGAGGATCAAGCCCGGTCATCGGCGCGACATACTCGCCGACGGCAAGCAGGCTGAGGCAGGTCACCGTCAGCAGGCCGAGGCCGAAGGCAAGGGTCACGAAGGCGATGATGCGGGCGATGTTTTCCGGCTCGATGCCAAGGCGCGAGTAGGACCGGTAGCGGATGGCGCCGCCGCTGAGCGCGCCGAAACCGGCCGTGTTGCCGACCGCATAGGCGGAGGCGGCCGTCAGCGCCACATCCGCATAGGGCAGCTTCCGCTTGATATAGTCGAGCGCACTGACATCATAGAAGGTGAGCGCAAGGAAGCTCAGGGCGGTGAAAAACACTGCCGCTGCGACCGCCGTCCAGCTGGTATCCGCCAGGGCCTGCACGACTTCGTCGTACTGGACCTCCGACGTCAGATGGAAGATCGCAAAACCGAAGAGAGCGATCACGAGGAGTGTGCCGACCGCCGAGAGATAGCGGCGGTTGCGCTTGAGAAAGGAGATCCATCCCGCCTCCGCCTGCTGTTCGTCGTCGGTTGCAATTTCCGGTAGGGAGGATGTCATGGAGCGCCCATGTCGATGATGAGGACATCAGCGCTTTAGCTTACCCGATGCGGATCAAAAAGTGAAATATCCGTAATAAATTATAGGTTTTAAAATCAAATGCTTAGGCAAGCAGTTCCGTCCGGTTGAGCTTGGCCCACTGCAAGAGCATGATCGTCTTGGCATCGCCGATCTCGCCGCTCGCGATCATCGCAAAGGCGTCATCGAACGGAATTTCCAGGACTTCGATGTCCTCGCCCTCATGGGCAAGGCCGCCGCCATCGCCGCGTTTTTCCAGCGCGTCGATGTGGCCGACGAAGAAACTCGTTCGCTCGGTCATGGCGCCCGGGCTCATATAGGCATCAAAGAGGTGCTGCACGTCCTGAACGTGGTAACCGGTCTCCTCCAGTGCCTCGCGGCAGATCGCCTCCTCCGGCGTATCACCGTCCAGCAGCCCGGCGGCCGCTTCGATCATGTAGGCCTGGTCACCTTGCAACAGCACGGGAAGCCTCAACTGCCGCACCAGAACGACGCTTTGACGCTTGGCATCGACCAGGAGGATGGTTGCGGCACTGCCGTGATCATGGATTTCCCGCTTCAGCGTTGCGGTTCTGCCGTCGGACATTTCCTGTTCGAAGGTCACCTCTTCGAGGTGGACGAAGCCCTTCCACAAGGTGCGACGGTCTGTAATCCGGACACGTGGGTCGTGATGCGCGGTCATGCGAGGTCCTTCGTTGACAAGTGTTATCGGGCCGCTTTGGCCTTCAATGGACATGTTCGGTTGCCGCGCGGTCTTCCCGCTCCATCTGCAACGTCGTGTGATGCAGGTCAAACCGCTCGCGCAGGCGCTCTTCGATCGCCCGCCTGACCGTTTCGCCATGCACGCCATCGGCAAGCACGACGTGAGCCGTCAGGGATGGCTGGCTCTGGGTGATGGCCCACAGGTGCAAGTCATGGACCGATGCGACACCGGGAGCGCCTGATATCGCCGCCTGCACATCGGCAAGCTGCATCCCTGGCGGCACGCCTTCGAGCAGGATGTTGACGCATTCCTTGAGCAGCACGAAGGTGCGCGGGAAGACCATGAAGCCGATGCCGACGGCGAGCAGCGAATCCACCCACTGCCAGCCGGTCGCCCAGATGACCACCGCGCCGACGATGACGGCGAGCGATCCGAGCATGTCCGACCACACTTCGAGATAGGCACCCTTGACGTTGAGGCTTTCGTCCTTGTGGCTGGTCAGCAGGCGCATCGAGGCGAGATTGACGAGAAGGCCGATGACGGCGATCACCAGCATGCCGCCCGACTGGATTTCCTGCGGTTCAGACAGTCGCTTCCAGGCTTCGTAGACAATGTAGAAGGCAACGCCGAGCAGAAGCAGCGCATTGAAGGCAGCCGCCAGGATCTCGAAGCGGGCGTAGCCATAGGTGCGCAAAAGGTCGGACGGGCGGCGGCCGACGTGGATGGCGGCGAGCGCGATCGCAAGGGCTGCCGTGTCCGTCAGCATGTGCATCGCGTCGGAGATCAGCGCGAGGCTGCCGGTCAGTACGCCGCCGATCACCTCGGCCAGCATGAAGCCGCCGGTCAGCCCCAGCGAGGCCCAGAGGCGCGAGACCGGCGTGCTCTTCACATCCGCATGCTGATGGTCACCGCTCATGGAAGGCCCCGTCTGCCGTTGAACAACCTGACTTAGCGCGCCAACCTTACCCAGACCCTGTTGTCGTGGAAGGCAGCGCCGCCATAGGGAGCCACGGCATCGGCACCGGTGAGAACGTTGATGCCCTCGCCGTCGAGATGCGCGCCATTCGGCCAGAGCCCCTCGGCGATCACCACGCCGCGCCGCGCGCCGCCGCCGACTTTCACGTGCAGGCGCACCTCGCCGCGTTCGTTGCCAAGCTTTACAATATCTCCGTCGGCAATGCCGAGCGCTTCGGCGTCCTCTGCATGAACCATCACCTCCGGGCGCACTTCCTTCTGGATCGAGGACGGGGTCTCGGCAAAGGTCGAGTTGAGGAACGAGCGCGCCGGCGAGGTCGCAAGCCGGAACGGATGCGTCGCGTCGGCGACCTCGATCAGGTCGACATGATCGGGGAACTCCGGAAGGGCGGCGTGCGGCCCCTGAATGCCCATCGACTTTGGTGGTCGGTTGGCCGCCGGCGTTCCCGTCCAGTCCGGCCTGAACCGGAATTTTCCGTCCGGATGGCCGAAGCCTTTGAGATAGTGCGCGTCCTCGAAGGCCGGCTGGCAGTCGAGCCACTTCTCTTCTCTCATCGCATCGTAGCCGATGCCGTAATTGGCAAGCAGCCGGTCGATATGCTCGCGCTCGGTCAGGCCGAAGCCGGCATGATCGGCAACGCCAAGGCGCCTCGCCAGTTCCTCGATGACGAAGAGGTTGGTGCGCACCGTCGACGGTGGCTCGACCACCTTCGGGCCGATCAGGATGTGCTGGTGACCGCCGCCGCGATAAAGGTCGTCGTGTTCGAGGAACATGGTGGCCGGCAGCACGATATCGGCAACCGCTGCGGTATCGGTCATGAACTGCTCGTGCACGGCGACAAAGAGATCGTCGCGCAGGAAGCCGCGCTTCACCAGCCGCTGCTCCGGCGCCACATTCACCGGATTGGTGTTCTGGATCAGCATCGCCGTCACCGGTCCGCCATGGCGCAATGCTTCGGCGTCGCCGGTCAGCACCCGACCGACCTGCGACTGGTCGAGCATTCGTACATCCGGATCGTGGAATGCCGAGCCGATCAGTTCGCGCTTGTCGAGCTTGAAGATGTCGTTGTTGGAGTGGAAGGCGCCGCCGCCCTCGTGTTTCCACGAGCCGAGTACGGTCGCCACAGAGGCGGCCGCGTGGATCGCAACCGAGCCGTTGCGCTGGCGGGTAAAGCCGTAGCCGAGGCGGAAATAGGTTCTCTGCGTCGTGCCGACGAGCCTGGCGAAGGCCTCGATCTCCTCAACGGGAAGACCAGTGATGGCCGATGCCCATTCGGGCCCGCGCGACTGGAGATGCGCTTCGAGGCCGGCCGGATCGTCGGCAAACTCGGCCATATAGGCCCGGTCCGCATAGCCGTCGCGAAAGGCGATGTGCATCACGGCGCAGGCAAGGGCGGCGTCGGTGCCGGGTTTCAGCACCAGGCCCATATCCGCCTGTTTGACGGTCGGGTTGTCGTAGATGTCGATGACGACGATCTTGGCGCCGCGATCCTTGCGGGCCTTGACCGCATGCGTCATCACGTTGACCTGGGTCGCAACGGCATTCGTGCCCCAGATCACCACACAATCGGCCTTGGCCATCTCGCGTGGATCGGGACCGCGCAGCGCACCCGTCGCCATGGCGAACCCGGTCCAGGCCATGTTGGTGCAGATCGAGCCGAAGAAGCCGGAATAGCGTTTGGCGTGGCGCAGACGCTCGATGGAATCGCGTTGCACCTGGCCCATGGTGCCGGCGTAGAAATACGGCCAGACCGCCTCGGCGCCGTGTTTCTGCTCGGCACGCACAAACTGATCGGCGATCTCGTCGAGAGCCGCCTCCCAGCTGATTTCCTGCCAGCCGCCCTCGCCCTTGGCGCCCTTGCGGCGCTGTGGGACCATGAGACGACCCGGATGGTAGATGCGCTCGGAATAGCGCGCGACCTTGGCGCAGATCACCCCGGCGGTGTAGCTGTTGGCCGAAGCGCCGCGCACGCGACCGATGCGCCCCTCGGCGGTCAGATCGACCTCCAGCGCGCATGCGGAGGGACAGTCGTGCGGACAGACCGAATGACCGATCGATTTTTCTGTTCTGATGGGGGTCGCAACGTTCATGGCTTTTCTATATGGCATCGACATACGGGCTCAAAGAGCCAATCGGCCACCCATCGCAACAATTCATCCTAGCCATCGGCGGCGCTCATGAACTATCGGCACATCTACCATGCGGGCAATTTTGCCGACGTCCTGAAGCACGCGGTGCTGGCGCGGCTCGTCACCTATCTCCAGCAGAAGGAGAAGGCGTTTCGCGTGCTCGACACCCATGCCGGCATCGGGCTTTATGACCTCTCCAGCGAAGAGGCGCAGAAGACCGGCGAATGGCGTGACGGCATCGGCCGCTTGCTTGACGGCGAACTGCCGCCCGAGATCGCGGCCATCCTTGCACCCTATCTGTCGTCCGTCCGCAGTCTCAACAGCGGGTCCGAGCTGACGCTCTATCCCGGCTCGCCGAAGCTCGCCCGCATGCTCTTTCGCCCGCAGGACCGTCTGTCGGCGATGGAACTGCATCCGGACGACTATGAAACCCTTCACCGGCTGCTCGACAGCGATTTCCAGGCCCGCGTGACCGAACTCGACGGCTGGCTGGCGCTCGGCGCCCATCTGCCTCCGAAGGAAAAGCGCGGGCTGATCCTCGTCGATCCGCCCTTCGAGAAGGAGGGCGAGTACGAGCGCCTGGTCGACGGTCTTACGCGCGGCTACCGGCGCTTTCCTGGCGGCGTCTACTGCCTCTGGTATCCGTTGAAGCAAGGCGCGCCGATCAAGGCGTTCCATGAGGCACTGAAGGCGCTCGACATTCCGAAGATGCTCTGCGCCGAACTGTCGGTGCGCAGCGACCGGGAAACCACCGGTCTGTCGGGCTCCGGCCTCATCATCGTCAATCCGCCCTTCACGCTGAAGAGCGAACTCGACCTGCTGCTGCCCTTCCTGAAAAACCGGCTGGCACAGGACCGTTTCGCCTCCTCACGCTGCTTCTGGCTGCGCGGAGAAGAGCGGGCAACCGGAGGGGCTTGACGGACAGCCGCGACGCACCGCAATCTCCCTCAAGGATATAGGGAGACGCCCATGACTCGCACGCTCGCCGCCACGCTTCTCATCTCGCTTTCCCTCGCCGGCGCCACAGCGCCCACGGTCCAGGCCGCCGACTACATCGGCAGCGGCCAGGCGCAGTCTTATGATGCCGGGGTCTGCAGCGAAGCCTCGGTTCTCGGTTTCATTACCTCGCGCTTCGAATACCGCGACGCGAACTACCTGCACGCCAACCTGTCGATCGCCGAGATCCGCAATTCAGGGCAGAGCCGGCAGGAGCTGCGCGACGAGACACACCTCGTCGAACGCGAATATTGCCGCGCAACGGCGGTCATGACGGATGGTTACCAGCGCTCGCTGTTCTACGTCATCGAGCGCCCCTGGGGGTTTGCCGGCGTCGGGCGGAGCATCGAGTTCTGCGTCGGCGGCCTTGATCCCTGGTATGTCTACGGCGCCCACTGCGCATCGCTCCAGTAATCATGGCATCACTGCGCACAACGCGCCGGCTTCTGCCGGCGCTTTTCGTTGCCATAAGCCTTGCGGCCTGTAGCGACCAGAATACCGAGAAGAAGGCGCCTGCCGCCACGACGACCGAAGGCGCGACGGCAGCCGTTTCCGTTCCGCTCGGCAGCGGTTTCGATTTCTACGTGCTATCGCTTTCCTGGTCGCCGACCTGGTGCGGCGACAACGATCCCAAGGGCAAGTCCGACCAGTGCGAGACCGGCAGCAATCGCGGCCTGATCGTGCATGGCCTCTGGCCGCAGAACGAAAAGGGCTATCCCGATTTCTGTCCGACCCGCCAGTCCGACCGCGTGCCGTCGTCGCTCGGCCGGCAGTATCTCGACCTCATCCCGTCGATGGGGCTGATCGGCCACCAGTGGCGCAAGCACGGCACCTGCTCCGGACTCAGTCAGGAGGACTATTTCGCCGTCACGCGCGCGGCCTTCAACCGGCTCGCCCTGCCGCCAGAACTCTCCCCTGCCCGAACGCAAACCGATGCATCGGTCGCCGGCATCGAAAATGCGCTCGTTGCCAGCAACCCCGGCATGACGAAGGACGGAGTCGCGGTCACCTGCGAAGGCAACCGGCTCGAGGAAATCCGAATCTGCTTCGACAAGGCGCTGAACTTCCGGGCATGCGCGGCTGTGGATCGGCAGTCCTGCCGAAAGGACAGCGTTTCTTTGCCTCCGGCGCCCTGATCGAATTCCCACGAAAGAAAGACGTCACATGAAGATTTTGTATTCGCCCGCCTCACCCTATTCGAACAAGGTCCGCATGGCGGCACACTATGCCGGTTATGCCGCCGAAAGCGTGCTCACAGACACCGGCGCCAATCCGGCCGAACTGATCGACAACAATCCGCTCGGCAAGATCCCGACGCTGATCCTCGGTGACGGCCGGGCGCTCTACGACAGCCGCACCATCATGCATTTCATCGACCGCGAGACCAAGGGCAAGCTCTACCCGAAGAACGCCGGCAAGCGCACCGATGTCGAGCTTATCGAGGCGCTGTGCGACGGCGTCTGCGACAGCCTGCTTGCGATCGTCTACGAGAAGCGCTCGCATCCGCCGGAAAAGGTGCATCAGCCCTGGATCGACCGGCAATGGGAAAAGGTCGAGCGGAGCCTTGACCACCTGAACGACACCCTGCCCAAGACCGGTGCCAAGCTCCATGCCGGTCATTTCGCGCTTGCCGCGATGCTGCGCTACATCGAACTGCGGTTTGCCGGCGAATGGCAGAAGGGGCGCGCCAGGCTCAAGAACTGGCCGGCCAAGTTCGAGAAGCACTTCCCGGACTACCCCAAGTTCAACGCTTAAAAAATGCGCACAAAAAAGGCCGGGTCTCCCCGGCCTTTTCGTTGATCTGGCAGTCGCCGATCAGAACTTCACGCCCATACCGACCTTGACAGCGTGCTCGTCGTAACCCGACGAAACCTTGGTGCTGCCCATGCGGAAGTCCTTCGAACCGTAGTCCGTGTAACGGTACTCGACGCGTGCGGTGATGTTGTCGGTGACGAAGGTTTCAGCACCGACACCTGCGGTCCAGCCGACCATGGTGTTCTTGTCGGAAGCGCCGCCAACAGTGCCCTTGGTCTGGCCGACGGCGAGACCTGCGGTACCGTAGACGAGGACCGGGTTCAGATCGACACCGACGCGACCGCGGATCGAGCCGTTGACGCCCTGCTTCATGCGCAGGTTGCCCTTGGTCGAATCCTGGCCGGAATAGCCGATATCGGCTTCACCGCCGTATACCATCTGGCCGTCCTGGACGTTGTAACCGCCATAGAGGCCGCCGCCGAAGCCGGCTGCGGTGTTGTTGCCGGTGGCATCATGCTGGCCATGCTTCCAATCGGCGGTACCACCGACATAGGCGCCCGACCAGTTCTTGGCTGCCGGCTCGGAGTATTCGGCCTGCGGAGCAGCCGGAACTTCGTCGATCGCGTCTGCAGCCTGGGCGGCCTGGAAGGCGATGAGGGACACAGCCGAAGCCATGAGGGTGGTGGTGAGCGTACGCATAAACATTCTCCTTTTCGTCCCGATGCGCCGAGGGCTTGGGGTCCCACAGTGAAACATCGGGCTATTTCTAATTTAACCCGCCCGGTTGAGCTGAAATTGGCCAGCAAATGCGGATTCACAAGAGCCAAAATGTGAAATTTTGGTGGCACAAACGCGCCCGAAATTTGATGTTGCTTTGTCGCCACAGGATATTTGTTAACCATAAATCAAGATTAACGAAAGCTATACTATAAGAACGCAAAATAATACAATTTACGCCAGTTCCATTAATTTTTCGGCAAGGAATGGTCAGGGAGTGTTTCAGACCCGCGTTTCTTGCCTATATCTTCGACCGCTGGCTGAAAGATTCGAAAAAGCGGGATGAGACGTTGAAGAAAGCACTGAAGGCGGCCCTCGTAACCGGGGGCAGCAAGCGGATCGGCAAAGCTATAGTTGAGGACCTCGCGAACCATGGTTTCGCGGTCGCCATTCATGCCGACACCTCAATTGACGAAGCGCAGGTACTGGCCGAGGCGCTCACCAGGAGTGGAGTCCGGGCGGTTGCGATTCGCGCCGACCTCACGGACACGGCTGCGACTCAAGAGGTGATCGAACGCGCGACGGAGGCCCTTGGCCCGATCGACCTCCTCGTCAACAATGCGTCGTTGTTCAAGAAGGACAGCCTCGACGCCTTCGACGAGACCCTCTGGGATCAGCACTTTGCCTTGCACGTGAAGGCCCCCTCCCTGCTGGCGCGCGATTTTGCGGCACAATTGCCCACAGGCAACGAAGGACTGATCGTCAACGTCATCGACCAGCGCGTCTGGTCTCCCAATCCGCGCTTTTATTCCTATATGTTGTCGAAGTCGGCACTGTGGACGGCGACCCGGACGATGGCGCAAGCTTTGGCACCGCGGATCCGCGTCAACGGCATCGGCCCCGGGCCAACGCTGCCGAACGAGCGACAGGACCCCCAGGATTTTCAGGCGCAGGTTGACGCCTTGATCCTGAGGCGCGGGCCGACGCTCGACGAGTTTGGGCGGACGATCCGCTTCCTTTTCGACACGCCGTCGATTACCGGACAGATGATCGCGCTCGACGGCGGCCAGCACCTCGCCTGGGAAACGCCCGACATCAGGGAGATAGTGGAATGAACGGACGCGTGCCTGATGACGGCGGCATCCTCTATGACGGCAGCGAAGCGGAAGATGACGACGACCTGATCGAGGTGACGCAGAGCGAAAGCGCGGCGCCGGCTGTCGAATGGAACGAAAATCGCAGCGAAATGGAAGGCTTGAAGGGCGCGGAACTGATCCAGGCCTTCGTCAAGCTGCTTCCGAACGGCCCCGGCGTCTACCGCATGTTCAACGAGACAGGCGATGTGCTTTACGTCGGCAAGGCCCGCAGCCTGAAGAAGCGCGTCAGCAACTACGCGCAAGGGCGCGGCCACTCCAACCGCATCGCGCGCATGGTGCGCGAGACAGCGAACATGGAGTTCGTGACGACGCGCACCGAGATCGAGGCGCTGCTGCTCGAGGCCAACCTGATCAAGCGCTTGCGTCCGCGCTTCAACGTGCTTTTGCGCGACGACAAGTCGTTTCCCTATATCCTGGTCACCGGCGACAGCCGGGCGCCGGCGCTTTACAAGCACCGCGGCGCCCGCAGCCGCAAGGGCGATTTCTTCGGTCCGTTCGCGTCGGCCGGCGCTGTCGGCCGCACGATCAACTCGCTACAGCGCGCCTTCTTGCTTCGGACCTGCACCGACAGCGTCTTTGAAACCCGCACGCGTCCCTGTCTGCTCTACCAGATCAAACGCTGTTCGGCGCCCTGTACTGGCGAGATCAGCGATCAGGGCTATGCCGAACTGGTGCAGGAGGCCAAGGACTTCCTCTCGGGCAAGAGCCAGGCGGTGAAGGCGACGATCGCCACCGCCATGGGCGAGGCAGCCGAGAACCTCGACTTCGAACGGGCAGCACTTTATCGCGACCGCCTCGCAGCCCTCAGCCATGTCCAGAGCCACCAGGGCATCAATCCCTCCGGCGTCGAGGAAGCGGACGTCTTTGCGATCCACCACGAGGGCGGCGTCTCCTGCATCCAGGTCTTCTTCTTCCGCACCGGCCAGAACTGGGGCAACCGCGCCTATTTCCCGAAGGCCGATCCGTCGCTGCCGACGGCGGAAGTGCTGTCGCAGTTCCTTGCGCAGTTTTATGACGACAAGCCCTGTCCGCGGCAGATCCTGCTTTGCGAAGCTGTCGAGGAGCAGGAACTGCTCGGCCAGGCGCTGAGCGAAAAGTCCGGTTACAAGGTGGCGATCCAGGTGCCGCAGCGCGGCGAGAAGAAGGATCTCGTCGACCATGCGCTGGCCAATGCGCGCGAAGCCCATGGCCGCAAGCTCGCCGAAACCGCCTCGCAATCGCGGCTGCTCGAGGGTTTCGCCGAAACCTTCAAGCTGGAGCGGGCCCCACGCCGCATCGAAATCTACGACAACTCCCACATCATGGGCACCAATGCCGTTGGCGGCATGGTCGTTGCGGGACCGGAAGGCTTCGTCAAAGGCCAGTACCGCAAGTTCAACATCAAATCGACCGACATCACCCCCGGTGACGACTTCGGCATGATGCGGGAAGTCATGACGCGGCGCTTCTCCCGGCTGCTCAAGGAAGAAGGCAAGCCGGACCGGAGCGCCGAGATCAGCGAGGACAGCGCCTTCCCCGCCTGGCCGGATGTCATCCTCATCGACGGCGGCCAGGGGCAGATGACCGCGGTGCGTGCCATCCTGAACGAACTCGACGTCGAGGACTGCGTGACGGCGATCGGCGTCGCAAAGGGCGTCGACCGCGACGCCGGGCGCGAGCGCTTCTTCGCGCTCGGCCGCGACAGCTTCACCCTGCCGCCGCGCGATCCGGTGCTCTATTTCATCCAGCGGCTGCGCGACGAGGCGCACCGTTTCGCGATCGGTTCGCATCGCGCCCGCCGCAAGAAGGAGATGATCAAGAACCCGCTCGACGAGATCGCCGGCATCGGGCCGACCCGCAAGCGGGCGCTGCTGACGCATTTCGGCACCGCCAAGGCCGTGTCGCGCGCCGGCATCAACGACCTGATGGCCGTCTCGGGCATTTCCGAAACCGTGGCGCGGCTGGTTTATGAACATTTCCACGATGATGCGGCGAAATGACAACCGACCGTCACAATTCACCCGGCGTTCACATGCAATAGGGCAAATATGACAGTTGCCGACGATGACCTGTTGACCTCAGGCCAGCAAAGTCATTCTGTACCCGACGAACCAGAGAACACGAATCCATGCCCACGCCCGTCGCCTACA
>NZ_DASYGZ010000062.1:0-4598 GCF_035999135.1 Ensifer sp. | reverse complement strand
TCTTCGACTGGCAGATCGGCGACGAGACGGCGACCGACAAGGCGATCGCAGCGGCGGCGCACGTCACCGAAGTCACGATCCACAACAACCGGCTTTCGCCCAACCCGATGGAGCCGCGCGCGGCCCTTGGCATCTACGACGCCGGCGACGACCACTACACCTGCTATACGACAAGCCAGAACCCGCACGTGGCGCGACTGGTGATGAGCGCCTTCTACAATGTCGCACCGGAAAACAAGCTCCGGGTGATTGCGCCCGACGTCGGCGGCGGCTTCGGCTCGAAGATCTACATCTATCCGGAAGAGATCGTCTGTCTCTGGGCGTCCAAGCGCACCGGCGTTCCGGTCAAGTGGACGTCCGACAGAACCGAGGCGTTCCTCACCGACGCCCACGGCCGTGACCATGTGTCGACCGTAAAGATGGCGTTCGATGTCAACAACCGCATCATCGGGCTCAAGGTCGACACGATCGCCAATCTCGGCGCCTATATGTCGCTCTTTTCCTCGGCGGTGCCGACCTATCTCTATGCGACGCTGCTGTCCGGCCAGTACGACATTGCGGCGATCCACGCCAATGTGCGTACCGTCTACACCAACACGGCGCCGGTCGACGCCTATCGCGGCGCCGGCCGGCCGGAGGCGACCTATCTGCTCGAACGCACCATGGAGACGGCGGCGCGCGAACTCGGCGTTTCGCCGGCGGAACTGAGGCGGATCAATTTCATCCGTTCCTTCCCGCACCAGACGCCGGTGATCATGAATTACGACGCGGGCGACTACGAAGCGTCGCTCAACGCCGCCATGCAGGCGGCCGACTGGAACGGCTTTGCCGCCCGCAAGGCGGACGCCGAGCGCCGCGGCATGAAGCGCGGCATCGGCATGAGCTGCTATATCGAGGCCTGCGGCATTGCGCCGTCGGCGGCGGTCGGTTCGCTCGGCGCCGGCGTCGGCCTGTGGGAATCGGCTGAGGTGCGCGTCAATGCCGTCGGTACGATCGAGGTCCTGACCGGCTCGCACAGCCACGGCCAGGGCCACGAGACAACCTTTGCCCAGCTCGTCGCCGATCGCTTCGGGGTGCCGCTCGACAGCGTCAACATTGTGCATGGCGACACCGACAAGGTGCAGATGGGCATGGGCACCTACGGCTCGCGCTCGGGTGCTGTCGGCATGTCCGCCGTGGTCAAGGCGCTCGACAAGGTGGAGGCGAAGGCGAAGAAGATCGCCGCGCATCTGATGGAGGCGGACGAAAGCGACATCGTCATCGAGAACGGCGAGCTGAAGGTCGCCGGTACCGACAAGTCGGTGCCCTGGTTCCAGATGGCGCTGGCCGCCTACACCGCCCACAACCTGCCCCAGGGCATGGAGCCGGGGCTGAAGGAGGGGGCCTTCTACGATCCCGCCAACTTCACCTTCCCGGCAGGCTGCTACATCTGCGAGGTGGAGGTCGACCCTGACACGGGGCGCACGAGGATCGTCCAGTTCGTCGCCGCCGACGACTTCGGCAACATCATCAACCCGATGATCGTCGAGGGACAGGTGCATGGCGGCATCGCGCAAGGGATCGGCCAGGCGCTGCTCGAGGGCGTGCACTACGACCCGTCCGGCCAGCTGCTGACGGCGAGCTACATGGACTACGCCATGCCGCGCGCCGACGATCTGCCGTCGTTCCAGGTCTCGACCTCGAACACGCCCTGCCCAAACAATCCGCTGGGGATCAAGGGCTGCGGCGAGGCGGGCGCCATCGGCTCGCCACCGGCGCTGATCAACGCCATCACCGACGCCATCGGCAACAACGCACTCACCATGCCGGCGACGCCGCAGAAGGTGTGGGCGGCAGCAAACGCGGCCAAGTGAACGGGAGGACACCTCATGTACGAGACCCAATATCATCGGGCGTCCTCCATCCAGGATGCCGTCAGCCGAATGGAAGCGGCCAGCGAAGGCAAATATGTCTCCGGCGGCATGACACTGATCCCGACGATGAAGCAACGGCTGGCGTCGCCGAGCGATCTCATCGACCTCCGGCACATCGCCGAGATGCAGGGCATCTCGGTCAATGGCCGGATGGTGCGGATCGGCGCTGCCACCACCCACTATGAGGTGGCGTCGTCGGCAGCACTCAAGGCCGTCTGTCCGGCGATCTGCCATCTCGCCAGCCACATCGGCGATCCGCATGTGCGGCACATGGGCACGATCGGCGGCTCGATCGCCAACAACGATCCAGCAGCCGACTACCCGGCGGCGATGCTGGCGCTGGCCGCGATCATCGTCACCAACCGACGCGAGATACCGGCGGACGACTTCTTCACCGGCCTCTTCGAAACGGCGCTGGAAGACAGCGAGATCGTCACCGCGATCACCTTCGATGCGCCGGCCAGGGCCGCCTACCAGAAGTTCGCCAATCCGGCCTCGCGTTACGCGATGACGGGCGTTTTCGTGGCGCGGGCGGATGATGGTGGCGTGCGCGTTGCGGTTACCGGTGCCGGCTCCAACGGTGTGTTCCGCCAGGCGGCCATGGAGGCGGCGCTTGCCGCCAACTGGTCGCCGGATGCGCTCGGCACCATCAGCGTCGATGCATCGGAGCTGCTCTCCGACATTCATGCCGATGCGGCCTATCGCGCCAATCTGGTGAAGGTCATGGCCAAACGCGCCGTGGCTGCGGCATGATCGCCCCGAGCTGCCACACAGACATCGAAAAAGGGCGGCTTCGGCCGTCCTTTTTTCATCCTTGCTTGACTTCGATCAAGCTTGACGTGATGAACATGCACTAAAGCTTTCTTTGGAATGTTTCAAAACTAGGGCTGTTCTGGTTGAAACGGTTTCCGTGAAAGCAGCGAAGATGCTCAGGATCAAAAATGCTAGATCATCTTGGATGCACTCACTGGATGGGCAGGGCTTGAAGGGCCTTTTGCCGCAGGTGGCGGATGCCGGGCATTCCGAGGTTGACCCCAGGCTGCTTTGATTGAAGAAAAGCGGCCGGGCACTGGAGAAAATGATGGATTTCGAGAATTTCTTTAAGAACGAGCTGGACGGGCTGCATCAGGAAGGCCGCTACCGGGTTTTTGCCGACATCGCCCGCCATCGTGGCCAGTTCCCGAAGGCAGCGCGCCACACGGCTGACGGCGTTCAGGAAGTCACCGTCTGGTGTTCGAACGACTATCTCGGCATGGGCCAGCATTCTGTCGTCACCGAGGCGATGAAGCGCGCCATCGACGAATGCGGCGCAGGCGCCGGCGGCACCCGCAACATCTCCGGCACCAACCATTACCACGTCCTGCTTGAGCGCGAGCTCGCGGACCTGCATGGCAAGGAATCGGCGCTGCTGTTTACGTCGGGCTACGTGTCCAACTGGGCCGCGCTTGGAACGCTCTGTTCGAAGATTCCCGGTGTTATCGTCTTCTCAGACGCCGGGAATCACGCTTCGATGATCGAGGGGATCCGTCATTCCAAGTGCGAACGCGTCATCTTCAAGCACAATTCGGTCGCTGACCTCGAAGCCAAGCTGGCCGCCGCCGATCCGCGTGCGCCGAAGCTCATCGCTTTCGAGTCCGTCTATTCGATGGATGGCGACATCGCGCCGATCAAGGAATTCTGCGACCTCGCCGACAAGTACGGCGCCATGACCTATCTCGACGAAGTGCATGCCGTTGGCATGTACGGTCCGCGCGGCGGCGGCATTGCCGAACGCGAAGGCCTGATGCACCGCTTGACCGTCATCGAAGGCACGCTCGGCAAGGCCTTCGGCGTCATGGGCGGTTACATCACCGGCTCGACCGCACTTTGCGATTTCATCCGCTCGTTTGCATCCGGCTTCATCTTCACGACGGCGCTGCCGCCGACGCTTGCCGCCGGTGCGCTTGCTTCGATCCGCCACCTGAAGGAAAGCCAGGTCGAACGCTTCGCCCATCAGGAACGCGTGCGCCGGCTGCGCTCGCTGCTCGACCAGCGCGGAATCCCGCACATGCCGAACCCGAGCCATATCGTGCCGGTCATGGTCGGAGACGCTGCCAAGTGCAAGTGGATCTCGGACCTGCTGCTCGACCATTTCGGCGTCTACGTGCAGCCGATCAACTATCCGACGGTGCCGAAGAAGACCGAGCGCCTGCGCATCACCCCGACGCCGCTCCATTCGGACGCCGACATCGACCATCTGGTCGGAGCGCTTCATTCGCTCTGGTCGCGCTGTGCGCTGGCCCGCGCCGTCGCTTGAGGCGATCGCTCGGTTCGAGCCGGGCGCTGAAAGCTAGAACTTACCGAAGGAGCCCGGCTGCGATATGCCGGGCTTTTTCGTCGGCGGCGAAAACATCGTCCATCGTTGCGGCCGCCGGCAGGTCGGCGAGCCTGTCCATGACCTTTTCGACGATCTCGGCCATGGCGAGGAACCCGGTTCGGCCGGCGATGAAGGCGTCGAGCGCCGTTTCCTTGGCGCCGTTGAGGACCGCACCCTGCACGCCGCCTTCGACCATCGCCCGGCGCGCGAGCCGGATCGCCGGAAAACGCACTTCGTCCGGCGCCTCGAAATCGAGCCGCGACAGCTTGGCGAAATCGAGCCGCTCGATCGGCAGGTTGCAGCGGCTCGGATAGGCGAGCGCATAACCG
>NZ_DASYGZ010000198.1:0-93527 GCF_035999135.1 Ensifer sp. | reverse complement strand
GGAGTGAGGGCGTCGCAACGCTCGGCGCCCGTCGTCATCGCGACAGGGGAGGATTGCCGATGCGCTGCTTCACGGTACTTGGGCCCTCGCAGACCGGAAAAACCACGCTTGTGGACAAGCTGGCCGGTCTGGAGGGGGCCGCAAGAAAAGCCGCTTCACCCTATGGATTGAATCTCACGGAATTCGAGTTTGGCGGCGAACCCTGGTGTGCGCTCGATGCACCCGGGGGCACGGAGGCGCTGGGGCATGCGCAGCATGCGCTGATCGCCAGCGACGCCTGCGTGCTTTGCGTTTCGCCGGCGCCGGAGGAGGCAGTCCTGGCCGCACCCTATCTGAAGGCGATCGAGGCGTCGGGTACGCCCTGCATACTCTTCATCAACCGCATGGACGAGCCGCGCGGGCGGCTTCGCGATGTGATTGCGGCCCTTCAGGACTATTCCGGCCACATGCTGCTGTTGCGGCAGGTGCCGATCCGCGAGGGCGACAAGATCGTCGGCAGCTGCGACCTGATCTCCGAGCGCGCCTGGCGCTACCGCGAAGGCCAGACTTCGGCGCTGATCGCGATCCCCGAAGCGGAGATGGAGCGCGAGAAGGAGGCGCGCGCCGAGCTGCTCGAACATTTCTCCGAGTTCGACGACTGGCTGCTGGAGGAACTGATCGAGGACCGGCTGCCAGCAAGCGACACGATCTATGCGATCTCCACGCGGCTCCTCAAGGAAAACCGCATCATCCCGGTGCTGGTGGGGGCGGCGAGCCACGCCAACGGGATCTTGAGGCTGATGAAGGCGCTGCGCCACGAGGCGCCCAATGTCGATGCGCTCCGAAAGCGCCTTGCGGCTGCCGGGCCGATCGCCGAGGCCTCGTTGTCCGCCGTCAGCTTCCATGCCTATCACAAGGCCAATGTCGGCAAGACCGTGCTGGTGAGGGCCCTGACGTCAGGCATCAAGCAGGGCTCGACGCTCGGCGGCGGCGGCATCGGTTCGCTGCAGGATCCGGCGACCGGCAAGCCGGTGGTAAACGCCACGCCCGAGGCCGGCGCGATCTTTGCCGCGGTCAAGGCCGATCATCTGGCCGTGCCGGCGCTGCTTGCGGCCGGTACGAGTGCTGCGGCCCCGGACTGGACCCAGCCGCCGACACCGATGCTGGAGCGCATCCTGGTGCCCGACAGCGAGCGCGACGAGACCAAGCTTTCCGGCACGCTCGCCAAGCTTGCCGAGACCGACCGCGGGCTCGTCGTCATGCAGGAGGAGGGAACCGGCGCGCAGATGGTCTGCGTGCAGGGACCGATGCACCTGCGCGATCTCTGCAAGACGCTCGCCGATGTCTTCCATGTGGGCGTCAGCGACAAGCAGCCGAACCCGACCTATCGCGAGACGGTGCTGAAACCGTCCGACGTGCACTACCGCCACCGCAAGCAGACGGGCGGGGCCGGGCAGTTCGCCGACGTGAAACTGACCGTCCGCCCGAACGAGCGCGGGGCCGGTTTCTCCTTCGCCGAGACGGTGAAGGGCGGGGCGGTGCCGCGCAACTTCATCCCGGCGATCGAGGCGGGCGCGCGCGAGGCGATGGACAAGGGCCCGCTCGGCTTCCAGGTGATCGATGTCGGCGTGACGCTCACCGACGGCCAGCACCACGCGGTCGACAGCAACGACTTCGCCTTCCGCGCAGCCGCCAAGATGGGCGTGCGCCAGGCGCTTTCGCAGGCGTCCGCCGTCCTGATGCAGCCGGTCATCCGCATCGAGATCCACATCCCCTCGATCTATTCCGGCAGCCTGGTGCCGATCGTCTCCACCTACAAGGGCCAGGTGCTCGGCTTTGACCGCGACGAGACCGCCAAGGGCTGGGACATCTTTCGCGCCCTCGTTCCCGGCTCGGCGCTCGACGATCTCGCAAGGGCGCTGAGGGCAGCCACCCAAGGGATCGGCTACTTCTCCAAGAGCTTCGATCATTTCGAGGAGCTCTACGGCAAGGAGGCGGATGCCGTGGTCCACGCGCATGGGGGGGCGCAACAGGCGGGCTGAGGGGCGGTTCGTCCGGCACGTGCCAGTGTTTACGGGGCGGAGCGGGATGTCTGTGAAGGCCGGACCTTTGCATTGTCCGTGCTTTCAAGGCCTCCCGCCATCTGCCGCTCACGCTCTTCAATCTCCGAAATCAGCCAGTTCAAAAAGCTCCTCGTCACCGGCTTGGTGCGCAAGAGTTCTTCCTGGCAGACGAACTGGTAGGTTTCGGCCGGTTCGTAGAAGTGGTCGTGGACGAGGTGGATCTGGCCGGATTTCAGCTCATGTTCCGCCATCGTCCGGTCGATCAGCGCCACGCCCTGGCCCTCCTTCACCGCCTCAAGAATGATGTGCTGGTCGTCGAAGATCAGGTCCTGGTGGCTGCGTGGTAGGGCGAGGCCCGAGGAGGCGATCCAGCTCTGCCACTCCTGAAGGCCGCGGTAGTGCAGCCGGTTGCCGGAAAGCAGCGCCTGCTTGTCGTCCTCTTTCTGGAAGAGGTCGCGGCCGCAGACGGGCACCAGCCGCTCGCGCAAAAGTTTGAGCGAGAAGCGGCCGGCCGGCGGCTGCAGGCAATAGGCGATGGTCACGTCGGCCGGGCCGGTGCCGGCAGTGATGGTTTCGAGATGGGAGAGGTGGATCTGCACGCCGGGATTGGCGGCGAGAAACTGAGAGATGCGCGGCGCGATCACCTTCATCGAGAAGAACGGCCCGACGCGCACGCGCAGGATCTTGCCGCTCGTGCGTGGCCGGATGTGCTGGACGACGCCTTCCAGATCATCGAAGGCGCGCTGGCAGGAGGCGAAGAGCAGCCCGCCTTCGGGCGTCAGTTCGACGCCGTGCTGCTTTCTGACAAACACCCTCAAGCCCAGATGGTCCTCCAGGATCCTGATCTGGTGGCTGATGGCGCCCTGGCCGATGCAGAGTTCGTTGGCTGCTGCCGTCAGGCTGCCGTTGCGGGCGGCTGCCTCGAAGGCGCGCAGGGATTTGAGGCTCGGCAGGTCACGCATCGGCTGCTCCGGTATCGGGATCGCATCAAGCCTACATGAATTTTTTCGATGTCTGGAATGATTTCTTTCACATTGCGGAGGGCGACGACCTGCCGCATTGTCGATCCATAATAAAGCGAAAACGCAAACGAGATCGGTGGAAATCCAGGCAATTCGGCGAAAGACGCTTCGGGCGAAACCCCGGGGGCTGCCGCTGTGACTGCGACTGAGACGCCGCCCTGACGAAGGACAGAGGGAACCTGATGAAAAAGAAGTTCATGACTGCGCCGGCCCTGCTGCTGGCATCGCTTTTGGCCGGTGGTGCGTGCGCCGAGACGCTGGCGATCGGCACGGAGGGCGACTACGCGCCGTTCAACTATGTGACCGCGGCCGGCGAGATCAAGGGTTTCGACTACGATATCGGCCAGGCGGTCTGCGCCGAGATCAAGGCGGACTGCGTCTGGAGCACCAACGAGTGGTCGGGCATCATTCCGGCGCTGCAGGCGAAGAAATTCGACGTGATGATCGCCTCGATGGCCATCAACCCGGACCGGAAGAAGGAAGTGGATTTCACCACGCCCTATTACTTCAACGCGATGCGCTTCATCGCCCGCAAGGACCTGGACCTGAAGGAAATTTCGCCCGAGGCCCTGAAGGGCAAGGTGATCGGCACGCAATCGGGCTCGGTCGCGGTGGAAGCGCTGCAGGAATTCTTCCCCGACAGCGAGGTGAAGCTCTACCCGACGCTGAGCGAAGTGTTGCTCGACATGGAAAACGGCCGGTTGGACCTGATCCTGGAAGGGCAGATGGCCTTCACCGATTGGCTCGCAAAGGACGAGAGCGGCTGCTGCGCCTTCGTCGGCGACAGTTTCGTGCTCGACAAGGCCGAAGGCAACGCCATGGCGGTGCGCAAGGGCAACGAGGCGCTGCTGGCAAGGCTCAATGCCGGGCTGAAGACGATCATGGAAAACGGCACCTACGACAGGATCCGCAAGCAGTATTTCGACTTCGACATCATGGCGAAGCCGAAGACCACCAGCGAGTATTTCCGTTAGGGGCGAGGGCGCGCCGGTTTGTCGTCGGGCGCATGCGGTCCTGCCGCTCATCCGGCCTGCCGTACCCTATGGACCGATGCCCCTCATCCGGCCTGCCGGCCACCTTCTCCCCGCTCGCGGGGAGGAGGGACCTTGCTGCACCCGCTCGCATGCAATCACGACCTTCATTGCCAGTGGCGACTCGTGCGGCGGGGTGACAACTGAGCGCCGTCCACGTCCCCTCTCCACGCTCGCTGGGTGAGGGTTAGGGTGAGGGGCAAACCTCGAAGCAAACGGTGGGGCAAGCGTCTCACCAACCAGCGAGGGGCAAGCGTGCAAATAGCCAATGAGGGGCGCCTCCAACCGCTTGGGGCCAATCCCATCCTCCAAGAATTCGCGTGCCGCGTGCCGTGCCGTTTCATCGACACGGGGCGGGGCAGGCGGACAGGCGCGGCGCCGGAGTTTTCGCGCTTCTCCGGCGTCCGCTTCTTCCAATCATGCCCGTTTTCCAATGCTTGCCAGTCTTCCAATCATGCCAATCGTCCAATCATGAAAGTGCATGTGATGAGCCTCAGGGTCGCCGTTCTCGAATTCAACCAGGAAACCAACACGTTTTCGAAGCTGACGACCGGCTTCAAGGATTTCGAGGCCTGCCACTATTTCCTTGGGGCAGAGATCGAGACCCATTGCCGGGGCACCAACTCGGAGCTTGGCGGTTTCATCGATTGCTGCGACAGATATGGCTGGCAGCCGGTCTACACGGTGGCGGCTCGGGCCGAACCCGGCGGGCGGATCGAGGAGGCGATGCGACAGCGTTTCGTTTCCGACCTGACAAGCGCGCTTGCGGGGCAAAAACTCGACGGCGTTTTCATCGTCTTCCACGGCGCCATGTGCACCGAAACGGCTGATGATGCGCAGATCCAGCTTCTGGACGTGGTGCGCGGCATTGTCGGGTGCGACATTCCGATTGCCGCGACCTTCGACCTGCATGCCAATTCCGCGCCCGATATGGCCGGGCTGCTCGACATCGCCGTCTCCTTCCGCACCTATCCGCATGTGGACATGGCCGAGTGCGCCCTGAAGGCAGGCGCGTTGCTCGAGTGCGCCATGCGCGGCGAGATCCGTCCGGCGATCGCCATCCGCCAGCCGCCGATGGTGAACGGCTGTAATGACGGGCGCACGACCCACGCCTGCGCCATGACCGAGCTGCTCGATATCGCCGACGAGATCGCGACGCGCGACGGCATGCTCGCCACGTCCATCAATGCCGGCTTCTACGATGCCGACATCTTCAACACCGGACCATCGGCCGTCATCTGCTACGACCTTAATCGGGTCGCGCCGGAAGAGGCGGAGATGGAGGCCGAGCGGCTCTGCCAGGAGATGTGGGTCCGGCGGGAACATCAGGACGTGCAGCTGCCGCTCGACGCGTTGCCCGGCATCGTCGCTGAACACCTCGACAGGGAGCGGTACGGACCGCTTGTCATCGCCGATTTCTCCGACAATCCCGGCTGCGGCGCCTATAGCGATTCCACCTGCGTGCTCAGCGCGCTTCTCGACATCGGCGTGGAGAAGGCCGCCTTCGGCGCGCTCTGCGATCCTGCCGTTGCGGCCGAGCTGATCGCCGCCGGCGTTGGTGCAAGCCGAAAGGTGACGCTCGGCTGCAAGATCGATCCGGCCGTCGGCGGTGGGCCGATCACGGTCACCGGCCGGGTGAAGGCGGTCTCGGACGGCGGGATCGTTTTCGAAGGTCCGATGTTTCAGGGGCTTCCAGCCAGCATGGGGCCTAGCGTGTGTTTTCACGTCGATGGCATCGACATCCTCATTTGCAGCGCGCGCCAGCAGATGCTCGACCGCAACCTCTTCCGTGCCGTCGGCATCGAGCCGTCTGACTACGCGATCGTCGTCGTCAAATCGCAACAACACTTCCGCGCCGCCTTCGGCCCGATCGCATCCGCCATCGTCGAGATCGACGGCACGGGTTTGAGCAGCGCCAACATTGGCGTAAGGGATTTTCAGCGGGTAAGGCGGCCGGTCTATCCGCTCGATGCCTGACGGCTCGCATTGGGCGTCGGACGGCCTGTCTGCCACCCTGTCGGCGAGGTTACAGGCGCAGGTCCCATCCCGCGACCTTGCTTTCGATGCCTTCCTTGGACATCGCCGCCGTGCGAATGCATTCATAGGTGCTGCGCGCTTTCATTGATCGAAAATGGGGGCGAGTTGCCGAGCCTGGCTTTCCGTCAAGGTTCCCACGTGCTTTTGCAGGTTCTCGTTTGTCCACGTCTTGAAATCGGCACGGATCCTCTCCTTGTCCGTCGTCTGTTCGGTCAGGTCGGCGAGCTTGACATAGAGGGGCGCGATAACCGTGGCGAGCTTTGACACGGCAAAGCCAGGGGTGGCGCCAGGCACACAGCGAAGGATCGCCGTCTCGACGCGATCGTGTGCTGCTTGCGGATCGGCGCGATAATCCGCGCGGAACTGTTGGATGGGCGTCAGGGGCCGCGGTGCCTTGATGATCGAGACCAGCGGGCCGCCGACCACTATGCCTGCGATAAGGATGTAAATCGTGCGCATGCTGCCCTCTGTGATTGCATCCCTTCTATCGGCAAAAGGTCAAGCAATCGTGCAGCCGATGCGTGCATCTTTATCCATGTTCGATTTTTAGGAATTGGGGACACGGGGAGAGGCGATCGGCGCGCCGCCATTGTTTGCAGAGCAATGGAGACGTAGCATGGCTTGCCAAACCCAGGACCGAGCCACCATGACGCTTTCCTCGCCACTGCCATCCGCGCCCACGATCCTCTTTTCCAGCGCCGGGCGAGGGTGGAGCGGCCTGTCTGCCGATTTCATCCACATTCCGCGTGGACGGGTCGAAGTGCCGGGCGGCGACATGCATCGGCTCGGCATGCATTTCGGGCCGCCGGTCAAGGCCGATTGCCGGTGCGACGGGCGGCGGTTGCAGCGGGTGCAGAAGGCGGGGGATATCGACATCGTCCCGGCCGGCGTCGATGGTTCCTGGGAGGACGATGCGGATTGCCGGATCCTGAGGCTGAGCCTTGAGCCGTCGCTGATAACGCGTGTTGCAGGCGAGCTCGGGCGAGACGCGGCAAGCGTTGAACTGCGGCCGCAGATGCAGGTGCGCGATCCCCGCCTGGAGGCGATCGGCTGGGCGATCAAGGCGGATCTGGAGGCGGATGTGCCGTCCGATCCGCTCTACATCGACCTGCTCGCCAACGCGCTTGCGGTGCGGCTGATCGAGACGGCGACCGGCAGCGTGAGGGATGAAGGCCGGTCGGTGCCGAAGCTGTCGGCGCGACAGCTCAGGCTCTTGACGGAGTATATCGAGACCCACCTCGACCAGGCATTGCCCCTTGCCGACTTGGCCGCGGTGGCCGGTTTGAGCGCCACGCGGCTCAAACTGCTGTTCAAGAACAGCACCGGCCTGCCGGTGCACCAGTATGTCATCCGCCGGCGGGTCGAGCATGCGCGGGCGCTGATGACGACAACGCGCATGGCGGCAAGCGAGATTGCGGTTGCGGCGGGCTTTGCCCATCAAAGCCACATGGCGGCGACGATGCGGCGGGTTCTTGGCCAGACGCCTGGAGAGATCCTGCGGCAGGTGGGCGAATTCCGGCCGAACCTGCAAAAGCCGGGCTGAATCTGTGCGACGTGGCCATTCCTGATCCCTAGTCCTTGCGTGTCTTTCAGCAAGGAGTGAGATCATGTTTGCAATTCTCGGAGCGGCCGGAAAGGTCGGCTACGCGACGGCAACGGCGTTGCGTGCGGCCGGGTTCCCGGTGCGGGCGATCCTGCGCGATCCCGCCAAGGCGAGCCGCCTGAGCGGGCTCGGCTGCGATGTCGCGATCGCCGATCTCATGGATCCTGCAGCCCTTGCCGAAGCGATCGCCGACGCCGAGGCGGTGCAGATCATCCTGCCGCCGCCGCTTCGCGCCGAGGATGCCCGCGCAGAAATGCGCCGGGCGACAGGCAGCATGGTCGAGGCGCTGAGATCGGCGCGTGCCAGGCGCGTGCTCGCGATCTCGGATTATGGCGCCCATGTGCCTGATGATATCGGCATGCCCACGATGTACCGCCTGTTCGAGGAGAACCTTCGTCCCTTGCCTCTCTCCAAGATCATCTTACGCTCGGCCGAGCATATGGAGGGCTGGGCGCGGGCCATTCCGGTGGCGCTTGCAACCGGCATTCTGCCGACGCTGCACCAGGAGATGGATCGGGACTTCGCCACAGTTTCGGCCGCCGATGTCGGCCGTATAGCGGCGGATCTTCTCAGCGAGCCGGAAACCGGAGGCCCCGAACGGATCGTTCACGCCGAAGGACCACGCCGCTGCAGCGCCGCCGATGTCGCGGGCGCCGTGAGCGCGCTTGCCGGCCGAGCGATTGCGGCGCGCGCGGTGTCGAGGTCCGAATGGCAGCAAAGCCTGGAGCGCGTGGTCAGCCCGAGCATCGCCAGCCTGTTGGTCGATACCTACGACGCCCATGACCGGGGAGGGTTGATCGACGTCGAACCGGGAAGGGGGGAGGTTCGTCGGGGGACGACCGATCTCACTGACGCGCTTCGGCGCTTTGTGCCGGTGGCATAGGGCGCGCTATTTTACCAGCGTCACGTCCGGCAGTCTGTATTCGCGCTTGAGCACTGCTTCGCCGGGACGGTAGATGCGCATCAGGAAGTTCCAGCCGTCGGTGATGTCGACACGGTTTGGCTTGTCGCCGCAGGCTTCCGGCGAGCCGAAATAGACCGTGAAGGTCCCGTCGTCGTTGAGCGCCACATTGCGGTCGTTGACGCCGGCCCTGGCGCTCTTCATGAAGCCATCCGAACCGTAGAGCGTGATCGACCAGAAGGCGTCGTTCGGCGGCACGGTATAGGTGGCGGTGTAGCAGCCTTTCACCGCGCCCGGGCCGGTGTAGTTGATGTAGACCGCATCATTTTCAGGAAAGAGCCCCCAGGCGCCGGCGGC
Organism: Ensifer sp.; assembly: GCF_035999135.1. GTDB lineage: Bacteria > Pseudomonadota > Alphaproteobacteria > Rhizobiales > Rhizobiaceae > Ensifer. The sequence goes on along the minus strand of NZ_DASYGZ010000198.1, from coordinate 84,534 downwards.
TGCAAGGTGGCGCGTCTTTTCGTTCACCTTGCCGCGCGGGCCCATCCAGTCCGGTTCGTACTGGGAAAACGTCTGGAACTCCTTTTCATAAGGGGCGCGCAGGGCCAGCATGCTTTCAGCGTCCCATTTCGGATCGGGAAAGAGATCGTGGCTGGACGCCTCGATGGTGAACTTGTTCTGCATCTCGTTGACGAGCGCGATGTCGGCCTGGTCGTTCGGATCCATCACCTCGATGCGCTGCACCAACGTGACATATTTTGTGTCGCCGGGAATGTCGTAGGTGCCGGGTTTGTAGAAAACGGTCGGGGCGTAGTGGTCGTTGTCGATCACCAGCACGGAAAAATACCGCTTGTCCGGAAACTCGGGAATGGTGAGCTTTGCACCGCCCTCGGTATCGACGACGGCGCCCGAATAGAGGGTGTCGAGGTTCATGCGCACGACGGACTGCGCGTCGAGCGGCACGGGCTTGCGGATATAGTAGAAGCGGTTCACGTCGCTACCGGCGTTCCTGTAGAACTGCGAAAAGGCAATGTCGGTCTCGGCACGGATGTAGGTCTCGGGCGTGACCTTCTCGCCTGCGGCAAAGACTGCCCCTTGCATCGACGCCAGGACGGCGAGCATGGTGAGGGCGAGGCAAGCGGATCTTTGCTGCATTGAAACCTCCTTTGAGACTACCGGCCACCACGCCTGAGCGCGAGTGCTGCCGCGCACAGCATGGTTTCGACCTCTTCTTCCAGCTCGAGGCAGATCTGGCGGTATTCCTCGGCGAGGTGGGGCCGATCGCCGGTGCGCGCGAGTGCGTCGCGCATGTTGACCGCGAGTTCATAGCCGCAGAACAGCTCGATCATGCTGTCCGACGATACAGACGCGATTGACGACCGCAAATGCGGCAATCGCATCATCAGCCGTTTCCTGCCGATCTCTCCAAGCACGTCTCAAGTCCTCGCTCCTGGAGCGAAATACGTTGAAGCCCCGCGATCGGATCACTGCGGGGCCTGAATGCTTGAGGTCTGGTGCTGGGAGAGGTGCGGTTTTCGCGGTTCGGCCGGTCGATAATGGCGACCTCTACTGCCGGGCCTTTCTCGACAACAGGGTGAGGCCGAAGATCAATAGGCCCGCAGCCCCGTGAGCGCAAAGCCCGCCCAGACGGCCGAGACGAGGCCATGGCCGGCGGCGATCGTGGCACCGCCTGCCTCAGCGCCGACCGCATTGGCGACGTTGAGGGCGGCAAGGTTCATGGCGCCCATCAGGCTCGGGGCTTCCGGCGCAAAGCGGGTGAGCCGCACCTGGATCGTCGGGATGGCAGCCATGGTTGCCGCACCCACGCCGAAGAGTGCCGGGAAGAGCACCCACGGGTTTGCCGCGCCGAGTGCGAGCACGGCAAGCGTGACCAGCGCTGCCGCAAAGCCAAGCGTGATGCCGCGGGCCGGATAGAGGTCGGCAAGCTTGCCGCCGAGGAGATTGCCGGCTGTCATGCCCATGCCGAAGAGCGCAAGCGCCACCGGGATCATGGCGGGAGAAAGGGTTGCGAGGTCCGTGACGATGGGGGCGATGAAGGTGTAGACCGCAAAGATGCTGGCGATGCCGGTGGCTGCGACCAGCATCACACCCCAGACGCGCGGCTTGCGCAGCGACGAGAGTTCCTGGACGACCGGCACACCGTCAAGCGCCTTGGTGCGCGGCACCCAGGCCCAGATGGCAAGGAAGGCAAGGACGGCGAAGGCGGCGATCGCCAGATAGGTTTCGCGCCATCCAAGCGTCTGGCCAAGGAAGGTCGCAAGCGGCGAGCCGATGATGGTGGCAATCGTCAGTCCGGTCATGACGATGGCAAAGGCCTTGCCGGCCTGGCCGGGGCCGACGACATAGGAGGCGACCACGGCACCGGCGCCGAAATAGGCGCCCTGCGGCAGGCCGCTGATGAAGCGCGCTGCCATCAGCATGCCCATGTCGGCGGCGACCGCCGAAAGGACGTTGCCGAGGACGAAGAGGCCCATCAGCGCCAGAAGCAGCGTGCGCCGGTTCATTCTCGCGGCCGCCAATGTCACCAGCGGCGCGCCGATGACGACGCCGAAGGCGTAGGCGGTGATGGCGCTGGTCGCTTCCGGCACGCCGATGTTCATGGTTTCGGAAAAGAGCTGGATGATGCCCATGCTGGCGAATTCCGAGGTGCCGATGGCAAAGCTACCGAGCGCCAGCGCCAAGAGCGTCAGGCGATTGTTCCGCCGGTTCGCCGTCTCGGCGACCGGCTGTGCCGCGCGCTTGCGAGCAACGATCTTCGCACCGCCGACGCGCTGGCGCAGGCTGGCGAAATCAAAAACGGCGGTCTCTTGGGCGAGGGTGGCTGCGGTTGTGTGAGACATCTCGGTGATCCCTTGTTGTTGGTGCTCGACCGTCGCGTGGTGGACGGTTTGCTTGAGACAAGAGATCTCACGACAGGCGCTGAGGCAGTAGACGGCGAGGCTTCCCAGGATCTGATAAGCAAATTCACAGATGGCCCGGCGGAACACGGCAGCGCCGCGACAAGGCGGGTTTTTGGCGCTAATCTGACCGCAGATCTATGAATTCAAATCAGGTGGCGGCATGGACAATCGGGCAGGCGAGATGATGGTTTTCGTCCAGGTGGTGGAGGCCGGCAGTTTTTCGGAAGCTGCGCGCCAGCTGATGATGACGCCGTCGACCGTCTCCAAGCTGATCGCGCGGCTTGAAAGCCGGCTCGGGATCCGGCTCGTCGAGCGCTCGACCCGGCGGCTGCTTTTGACACGCGAAGGCGAGTTCTACTATGAGCGCAGCCGCAGGATGCTTGCCGATCTCGACGAAACCGAACAGCAGATCGCCCACGGTGGGGCGGAACCCGAGGGCCTGATCCGGGTGAACTCGTCGGTCAGCTTTGGTGCTGCGGCGCTGGAGCCGATCCTGCCGGCCTTCTGGGAAGCCTGTCCGAAGATCGTCATCGACCTTTCGCTGTCGGACGAGGTGGTCGATCTCTATCTCGAGCGCACCGACGTCGCGATCCGGGTGGGTCGTCTGCCGGATTCCAACCTGGTGGCGCGCAAGATCGGCGAGACCAAGAGGCGGATCGTGGCGTCCCCCGCCTATCTCGAAAAGCGGGGCGTGCCGCAGGTGCCGGAGGACCTGCTCGATCACAATTGCATCGGTTTCAATTTTCGCCGCGCCAATCCGGTCTGGCCGATGCGCGAGGGCGGGCGGATCGTCGAGCGCATGCTGAGCGGGTCGCTGCTCACCAACAATGGCGAAACCATCCGCCGCATGGCAATCGCAGGCGTCGGCATCGGCCGCATCGCCGACTATCACGTGCGCGGCCCGATCGCCCGGGGCGAGCTGGTCGAGGTGCTGGCGGGCAGCGCCATTGCCGAGGCCGACGAGATCCATGCACTGTTTCGCGGCGCCCAGCTGTTGCCCGCCCGCGTGCGCGCCTTCCTCGATTTCACCGTGCCGCGCCTACAGCGCTTTCTGGCGGAAGAACCGGCAGAGATTGCCCCGCTCGCTGGGTAGCGAACGGGGCTCACACTCTTCCTGGAATGGCTCTTTGTGCACGCAATCCCGGACGGAAAGACGCTTCACACCTTTCCTGGAATTGCTCTTTATGCACGCAATTCCGGACGGAAAGCCGTTTCACACCTTTCCTGGAATTGCTCTTTATGCACGCAATTCCGGACGGAAAGTCGTTTCACACCTTTCCTGGAATTGCTTCAGCCGGCAACCGGCAGCGGAGCGGCCGGATTGACGAGACCTGCTTGGCGCAGCTCACGCCAGAAATCGGCGGGAACGACCTCGTTCAGCGCGGCGCGATCCTCGGCGATGCGGCTCGGCTGGCTGGCGCCGGGGATGACGGCGGCGACGGCCGGGTTGGCGAGCGCAAATTGCAGGCCGGCCGCCTTCATCGAGATGCCGTGGCGGTCGGCGATCGCCTTGATGTTTGCGACCTTCTGAAGGATTGCTGGCGTCGCCGGGGCATATTCGAAGTTGGGACCGCCAACGAGCGCGCCGGAGCTGTAGGGGCCGCCGACGACGATGCCGAGACCGCGCTCGGTAACCGCAGGCATGACGCGCTGCAGCGCCCGGTCATGGTCGAGCAGGGTGTAGCGTCCGGCAAGCAGGAAGCCGTCAGGGCGCGGACCTTCGAGTGCCAAGAGCAGTTCGATCGGCTCGACCTTGTTGACGCCGAGGCCCCAGGCCTTGATCACCCCTTCGTCACGCAGGCGGTCGAGCGCCCGAAACGCACCCTTGCGGGCGGTCTCGAACACATCGAGCCATTCGTCGCCATAAAAGTCCTGCGCCACGTCGTGGACAAAGGCGATCTCGATGCGATCGGTCTTCAGCCGCTTCAGGCTGTCCTCGATCGAGCGCAGCGTCGCGTCATGGGAATAGTCGTTGACGATCTTGTTGGGGCGGCCATAGCGGAAGACATCGCCCTTTTCTCCGAGGTCGCGGGCGCTGACGTCCTCGATCTCGTCGAGGATGACGCGGCCGACCTTGGTGCTGATGACGTATTGATCCCGCGGCCGGCCGGCGAGAGCCTCGCCCATGCGGATTTCGGCAAGGCCGGCGCCATAGAACGGGGCGTTGTCGAAGTAGCGGATGCCGTCGTTCCAGGCGGCCTCGACGGTGCCGAGCGCTTCCTTCTCGGGAATGTCGCGGAACATGTTGCCGAGCGGGGCTGCGCCGAAACCAAGCTTGCTCGGGAGGATGTCTTTCAGTGCCATTGTACTGTCCTTTGCTGATGAACGCTGCGGCGCGTTGCCGTTGGACAAAGAAATAGGTCAGGCGTCGCCTTGTCGGTAGCCGGGTCGGTTTCGCAGCTTATGGGAAGCGAATTCACAAATGCGGGGAACCATCGGGGCCGGTGTTTCGGCCGGGAATGCATATGGCGATCGTGGTGCGATCGATTGGCCCCAAGGGCGCAGATCGTAACTGTTACGTACTTGACGCGCGTGCGCGCGGTGGCTCTGCTTCAGCCCAGGATGGGGCTGTTCGTGTCCGCTTCAACCTGAGTTGAATGGATTGCTGGAGTTCAATTGATGACCTTTGCCTTACGGGCCATGCTGCTGAGCAGCGTCGTCCTTCTGTCGCAGCCGGTGCTTGCCGATCCCTTTTCGATGACGACGCCGATACCCGAGGAAATCCTGACGCCCGAAAGCGTCGACACCCGGCTCGGCACCCTTCAGTTCAACGATGGCGTTCCGACCGCCGAGACTGCTCAGAAGGTCTGGGACCAGCTCGATTTCAGCCGTGGCATCGAGGCCTTCCTCAACGGCATTCCCGGCGCCTCGATGGTGGCGATCCGCACCGGTCTTCGCGAAGTGGGCGCCGAGAAGAGCACGATCGGCGTGTTTGAGACCTTGATGGACTCGAAGTCGCTGTTTCTGACGGCCAACACCGAGACGATCTACTTCTGGAACTGGATGGACCTGAAAGACGGGCCTGTGGTCGTCGAAAGCCCGCCCGGCATTCTCGGCGTCGTCGACGATTTCTGGTTCCGCTACGTGACGGATCTCGGCAATGCCGGGCCGGACAAGGGTAAGGGCGGCAAGTATCTGTTCGTGCCGCCGGGCTGGAAGGGCGAAAAGCCCGAAGGCTACTTCGTGTTCGAATCCCCGACCTTCGGCAACCTGCTCTTCGGCCGCGCCTTCATGAAGGACGGCGACCCCGCGCCCGGTGTCGCGAGCCTGAAGAAGAACCTGCGCGTCTATCCCTATGACAAGAAGGACGCGCCGCCCGAAACGACCTTCCTCGATCTGTCCGGCCAGGCGATGAACACGGTTCACGCCAACAACATGAAGTTCTTCGAGGAAGTCAACCAGATCATCCAGGAGGAGCCGGCCGGCGCCTACGGCCCCGACATGACCGGTATCTTCTCAGCGATCGGCATGGAGAAGGGCAAGCCCTTCGCGCCCGACGAGCGCATGACGAAAATCCTGACCGATGCGTGGCCGTCGGCAATGCGACGGCGCGCGCCATCGATTTCCGGCCGCGCGACCCGCAAGTCATGATCTACCCCGACCGCAAGTGGACGACGCCCTTCATCGGCGGCAGCTATGAATGGCTGAAGGAGGGCGGCCGCAATTTCGATGCGCGCACGCTGTTTTATTATGCCGCCACGATCAACACGCCGGCGATGGCCGTCGCCATGCCCGGCATCGGCTCGCAATATGCGGCGGCCAATTTTGACAAGGACGGCAATCCGTTCGACGGCGCCAAGACCTACCGGCTGCATGTGCCGGCCAATGTGCCGGCGAAGGATTTCTGGTCGGTGGTGGTCTATGACCCGCAGACGCGCTCCATGCTGCAGACGGACCAGCAGTTTCCGAGCCTTTCGAGCGAGAAGAACCTGAAGCCGAACGCCGACGGCTCCACCGACATCATCTTTTCGCCGACGAAACCCGCCGACAACCCGAACTGGATCCAGACGATCCCGGGCAGGAGCTGGTTCACGATCTTCCGGCTCTATGGCCCGCTGAAGCCCTGGTTCGACCAGTCGTGGAAGCTGGAGGATCTTGTCGAGGTCAAATGATGCGGGCTCCTAGAGGAAGTCGGGTGATCTGGGTGGTTTTGCCGAGGTCGCTGCTCCCCGGCCGCCCGGCGACCGCTCCAACGTAAGGCAACGCCTAAGCAACATTCGGAAGCAATTATGATGCGTAGCAGATCCAGAAGCCTGTTGTTCCTCGCCGCCATGGCTTCCGTCAGCCTGATCCATACCACCACGGCATCGGCCAACGGCACATCGGCCTACACGTTCGACCAGGGTTACCCGACGGCCGAGACAAGCGCCAAGGCCTATGACGACGCGGACCTGCAGCGGGCGATCACCGCCTATCGCTTCTGGTACCCCACGGTCTCCGTCGAAGGCATCTTCAACGGCAACCGCGCCGCAGGCATCAAGGACAACGAGACGATGGGGGCGGCGGCGGCCGGCCCGCGCCAGGTGGGCTTTACACTCAATTCGGATACGCCCTATGGCTCGGCGACGCTTGACGTGTCCAAGGGGCCAATGGTGATCGAGTTGCCGCCGGGCGCCTATATCGGTCTCGTCAACGATCACAACCAGGGTTGGGTGCTCGACATGGGCCTGCCGGGTCCTGATGCCGGCAAGGGCGGCAAGCACCTGATCATCGGGCCGGACTACAAGGGGGCGGTGCCGGACGGCTATCTCGTCGGCCATAGCCCGACCTACAAGAACCTGCTTGCGGTGCGCGCTCTGCCTGTCGGCGGCGACCAGGCCAAGGCGCTGGAAGCGTTGAAGGTGATCAAGATCTATCCGCTGGCCGAGGCCAAGGACCCGAAGCCGCTGAAGGTGGTCGACACCAGCGAAACGGTGATGGACAGCACCTCGCTCAAATGGGAGGATAACATCCAGTTCTGGCAGAAGCTGAACGAGATCATTCAAGCAGAGCCGGTCGTCGAAAAATACCTGCCGATGTACGGGATGCTGGCGACGCTCGGCATCGAAAAGGGCAAGGACTTCAAACCCGACGAGCGGATGATGGCGATCCTTGAAAAGGCGGCGCGGAACGGGCGTGACCAGATCCTGGTTTCGGCCTTTGACAGCAATCGTCCCGACCGGCTCGCCTGGCCGGACCGCAAATGGGAGTGGGTGGGCCTGGTGCCCGGCAGCGCTCAGTTCGAGACGCCGGCGGGTGTCGATCTCGAGGCCCGCGACCGCTGGTTCGCCCAGGCGATCGTGACCTCGCCGGCGATGTTCCGGCGCACGGCGGGCGCCGGCTCGCTCTACTGGCTTGCGGCGCGCGACGGCACGGGCGCCTATCTCGACGGCGCCAAGACCTACAAGCTCTCCATACCCCAGCCGGTCCCGGGCAGGCTGTTCTGGTCAGTGACGGCCTATGATGCCCAGACCCGATCGGAAGTGCAGACCGACCAGGACAAGGCGGCGCTGCGCTCGCTGTTCGAATTGAAGGACGTCAAGGGGACGGATCCCGTCGATCTCTACTTCGGTCCGAATGCTCCCGAGGGCCAGGACGGGCGCTGGATCAAGACCGTGCCAGGCCGCGGCTGGTTTGCCTATATCCGCATTTACGGACCCGAAGGTCCGGCCTTCGACGGCAGCTGGAAGCCCGCCGACTTCGAAGAGGTGCGGTAGGATACAGGCGCTTGCCGGCGTTCCGCTGTGATCGCGGGGCGTCGGCCGCCGGATCTGTCGTTTTTTAACGTGTGGAAGGGGAGACCTCTCCCGTGAGCTTCATCGATCTTTTTGCCTGGATCGTGCTGGTCGTGCTGGTCGTCAGCACGGTCGCGGTCCTGATCTTTCTCGCGATGCTGCCGGGGTCGATCGCGCGGCGGCGCAACCATCCCTGGGCCGAGGCCGTCAATGTCGCCGGTTGGGTGACGCTGTTCCTCGGTTTTGCGCTCTGGCCGATCGCGCTGGTCTGGGCCTATGTCGATGTGCCGCGGGCAAATGAAGTTCGTCCCAGTGCGGCTCATCAAGGAGAAGTGGGCCAGCCATGATCGTCGTCCTGCTCAATGTCTATCTGGCCATCCTGTTCCTGTTGGTGAAGTTCAAGGTCGTGCCGTTCAATCTCTTCTGGAAGGTCTCGCCGGCCATCGTCTTCCTGCTGCTGCTTGTCGGCCTGTTCATACCGATGAACTGGGGCGCGCCGCAGGGCAAGGCGCTGGTGGTGCGCAATTCCGTGGCGATCGTGCCGGATGTCGCCGGCGAGGTCACGGAGGTGCCGGTTGCCTCCAACAGCCCGCTGAAAGCCGGCGACGTGCTCTTTCGAATTGACCCCGTGCCCTACCAGGCCAAGGTCGATGCGTTGCAGGCGCAGCTTTCGCTGGAAGAACTGCGGCTTTCGCAGATGACGAAGCTGCAGTCACGCGATGCGGCGACCGAGTTCGACGTCCAGCAGCGCCAGTCGGAGGTCGACAATCTGAAGGCGCAGATCACCAATGCCGAATGGGAACTGGGCAAGACGACGGTGAAGGCGCCGGCCGACGGCTATGTGACCAACCTCGCCCTCAGAAAGGGAGCGCGCGTCACGACCCTGCCGCTGTCGCCGGCCATGGCCTTCATCGACACATCGGAAACGATCATCGGGGTGGAGATCAACCAGATCGACGCGCGCTACATTCAGCCCGGCCAGATGGTGGAGGCGACCTTCAAGTTCGCGCCCGGCGAGACCTATACCGGCAAGGTCGAAAGCGTGCTGCAGGCGATCGCATCCGGGCAGGCGCGGGTGTCCGGTACGGCCGTCACGCCGGAGGCTGTATCGGCTGCGCCGTTCGTCGTGCGCATCAAGCTCGATAACCAGGCCTTTGCCGCAAGGCTGCCGGCCGGTGCTGCGGGAGACGCGGCGATCTTCACCGAGCGGGTCAAGGCGGCACATGTGATCCGCCGGGTGCTTTTGCGGCAAATCGCGATCACCAACTACATCAATCCGTTCTGACCCGGCCGTTCTGATCTGGCGAGGCACGCCATGCCGGCGCGCATTTTTCCTGCACGCCGGCATCGTTTTTCATGCGGCGTGTCGGCAATCGGTCTCCGGGTTCGTCTTCATGGGGTGCCAAGAAAGGAGACATCGCATGAAGCTCTATTTCAGCCGCAATCCCAATCCGCGCCTGGCGGTTGCCGTCGCGCGGCATCTGAGATCGGACGTGACCTTCGAATATGCGTCGCCCCAGTCTTCAAGCGAGAAGGCGCGCTTTCGGCCGCTCAACCCCAATCTCTTGGTGCCGATCCTCGAGCGCCCCGGCCGGGCGCTCTGGGAAGCCGATGCGATCGCCTGCTACCTGTCGCGACAGGCGGGGTCCAATTTCTGGCGCACGGATGACGACGAGCCGGAGATGATCCGCTGGATCAGCTGGGGCAAGGAGAATTTCGTCCGGGCCGCAGACATAGTGCACTGGGAGCGCGGCACCAAGCTGCGCTACGGCATCGGAGCGTGCGACGAGGCGATGGTGGAGGAGGGGATGCGGGCGTTCCGCGACGCCGCCCGGCTGCTCGAGGCCGAGCTTTCGGGTCGGGCCTGGCTGGTTGGCGATGCGGTATCCTACGCCGATTTCCGCATGGCGACGTTTCTGCCCTATAACGACGCAGCAAGGCTGCCGATCGCGGACTATCCGGCGCTGAAGCGCTGGGCGGAGCAGCTTGAGGGTATCAATGCCTGGCGCGATCCTTTCGAGGGGCTCACGGCGCCCGCGCTGCCGCCAATCCCCGGCTGAACGATGCCTGCGCGGCCGTGAGGATGACCGGGCGCCACCCGCGTCACGGGTCCGGCAGGGCGTTCCGCATTGTAGATTACAGGTTACATCGCACGTTGATTGCCACTGGAAATGGTGTACCGTCCCCGATAAGCTGTCATTCCTTCCTTTCTGCAGCCCTGCCTGCTGCCCCCAGAATAAGTCGTCCGCCTTGTCTGATGTCGCCAGTCACGTGAGCTCGTATTCCGCCGAAAGCCTGGTCCGGATGGACCGCTTTCGCGAGGGGCTGGAGATGTCGGCGCGCGAACTGCTCGAAACCCATCTCGCGCTGCCGCGCGAAGTGCACTATGTCGCCGACCTGCAGCGTTGGATGCTCAGCCACATGACGATGGCCCTGCATTTCGAGCATCTCAACGACCGGCAGGCGCTGCCGATTTCGCCGGGAAATCTGGTGCGCGCCATCGGCGACACGGCGATTGCCAGCCGCAACACCATCCATGCCTTTCTGATGGAGATGAGGCGCTACCGCTTCATCGCGCCGCTCGAAAGCGCCGACGGCCGGCAGCGCGCGGCCCGGGCGACGGATATGAGCGAAGAGCTGATCCGGCGCTATTTCGACATTCACCTCAGGGCGCTCGACCACATCGACGGTGGCGCGCGTTTCCGGATGTCGCAGCAGGATCCGCATCTGCTGCACCGAGCCCAGCCACGGTTCGCGCGGCTGATCCTCGAAGAAAGCGACTGGCACAAGCCGGCTGCGAGCATCGCCAAGTTCGTCCGCTCGGATTCCGGCAGCAGCGTGCTGCACGATCTGGTGAAAAGCGTTCCGACGCCGCCGCCTGGACGCATGGCCGAGGTCTGGATCGGCAAGGTGTCGCCCAACGCGTTTTCCACCCGCTACCGCATTTCAAGAACGCATACGGCGCGGCTCTTCGGGCAGGTGCGCGCGGCCGGCCTGATCGGCTGGGCCAAAGCCAGCAACCGCGGCGATTGCTGGATCTCGACGGCGCTGGTGCGCGATTACCGCTATTGGCAGGCGCTGAAGCTTGCCGCGGTCTCCAGAGGTTTCGAAGCCGCCTGTGGCGCCGGCGGCGGGCCGAACGAAAGCCGCAAGCAGCTTTCGGCGGAGACCCGTTGACGCCCCCGCCGGCCGTTCCTCATTCGTGGATCGTATAGGATCCCATTTCACAGAGGTCCTGGGTGTCCGTCGTCGTGTCGAGGTCGTCTCCCTGGAACTCGAAGCGCATGTCGTAGCGGCAGACGCTGCGGCCGTCGGCGATGGTGATCTCCATCTCTTCGCCCGGGCCCAGAGCCTGGCGGCCGAAGATATCGTCTTCCCAGCTGTCGACGCCCGTCGGAGACGCGTAGAAATTGTTGAGCACCGAGTTGGTGCCGTTCTTCAGCGTGAAGACGAGGTCTTCGGCTTTTGCTGTCGTCGAGAGGCACATGACAACTGCCGACGCCAGAAGGGCGAAGTTAAACTTTTTCATGTTTTCAACCTGTTGGAATATGTTGCTGCGAGAACTCGCAGGAAATTCTCTAGCTGAACTCGTACCCAAGCTAAAGATCGCCGCCGTTCCATCTTTGGGTCTATTTCGATTGGCGCCGCCCGGTAATGGACATTGGCAAGGTCAGCCAGAACCCTTTTGCTTTTCTTCCAGAAGCTTTTGCAATTCTTGCCCGTTCTGCTGCAGGCACCGCTCGACGTCGGTGGCCGTCATCGTCTGAACCTGGGCCGGCGTACATGGCGATGGGGCAGTGCCTGATCCGGCAAGATAGCCAGCGGCCAGGCCAATGATGCCTGCCACCGTGCCGATCACTGTGACCACGAAACCGTTGAAGGCGAGCTGCGATTCCTTCGTTTCGATCTCGATCAGGCGACCCTGCAAAACCTCTATCTTTCTCGAAAGGCCATAGTCCTCGATCGCGTTGCCCGCGGATCGGGCCCCACGTGAGGCCGCCTTTATTTTGTCAAGCCGGATGCGGAGATCCTCCCTGGAGGAGACGGCGGCGATCTCGCCGCGCAACGCCTCGACGTCTTTGTCGACTGCAGCGACTGCTGCCCGCTGCACCGCCTCCTGGCCTGCCTGCTTGTCCGATTCCAGCTTCGCCATGGTCACGTAGAGGCGCGCCAGGTCGAAGGCCTTCGCCGCGAACTCGGCTTTTCCGGCGTTGTCGAGCGCATTGGGATCGTCGTAGACCTTCTCAAGGAAGACCTTTCCGCCGATGCCGATCTCCTTCGCCCATGTCACGCCGACGGTGTAGCCCTGGGCGAACCAGACCGACCGTGCCGCGGCGCTATGTTCGAAATCCGGCCTTGCGCCAAGGCCATCAGGGTATTCCTTCAGAAGTTCCTTGCCCCAATCGACGAGACTCTTCGTATTGCTGTCATCCATGTCGTTTCCCCTTGGCCGAGATGGAAGAAAAACCGAGAGATCTGCAACTGCGTCCTGACGATCGCCTGACTTGGCCGCCGCCAAAGATCGTCCCTAAAATAGACAGTCGTGCCACATTGTTCGACTGTAGCATATTTGTTAGATATCTCGCCTGTGCTGTGAAAGTCGTCGGAAACACCGACCCGACCCCGCGGATCTGCTTGTTTTCGCCCTCCGGCCATTCCCGCCCAAAAGCCGAAAGGTGTTTCGCTTTTTTTAGCAAGGCGAGATTTGACACCCTTCAGTACCCTTCTGTGTGTCCCTTGGAGACGGGACATTTCGCGAAGGTATGGAGGAGATACCCTTGGCAAGCATTTCAGAGGACACTACGCGTACCCAGAATCTGGCCCAGAATCCGGCCCAGAACCCGATCCAGAACCCCGAAGACGAACGGCTGAGCATCGGCGCCAATCTCGCTTATGGCCTGCAGCACGTCTTGACCATGTATGGCGGCATCGTCGCCGTTCCCCTGATCCTCGGCCAGGCGGCGGGCCTGAATTCCGGCGATGTCGGCCTGCTCGTCACCGCCTCGCTGTTTGCAGGCGGTCTCGCAACCATCCTGCAGACGATCGGCGTGCCGTTCTTCGGCAGCCGCCTGCCATTGGTGCAGGGCGTATCGTTCTCGGGCGTGGCGACGATGATCGCCATTTCCGGCAATGGCGGCATTCCGGCCATTCTCGGCGCGGTCATTGCCGCTTCGCTGATCGGCCTTCTGATCACGCCGATCTTCTCGCGCGTCACGCGCTTCTTCCCGCCGCTCGTCACCGGCATCGTCATCACCACCATCGGGCTGACGCTGATGCCGGTGGCAGCGTTCTGGGCGATGGGCGGCAACAAGGCGGCGCCTGACTTCGGCAGCACCGCCAACATCCAGCTCGCAGCCGTGACGCTGATCATCGTGCTTCTCTTGAGCAAGCTTGGCAGTGCGGCGATCTCGCGTCTTTCCATCCTGCTTGCGATCATCATCGGCACCGGCATCGCCTATGTCGCCGGCATGACCGATTTCTCGCACGTGGCCGAGGGTCCGGTCTTCGCGCTGCCGAAGATCTTCCACTTCGGCTACCCGACCTTCGAACTCGCCGCCATCATCTCGATGCTGATCGTCATCATGGTGACCTTGGTGGAAACGTCCGCCGACATTCTCGCCGTCGGCGAAATCGTCGAGACCAAGGTGGACTCGCGCCGGCTCGGCGACGGTCTTCGCGCCGACATGCTCTCAAGCATTCTCGCGCCCATCGTCGGCTCGTTCACCCAGAGCGCCTTTGCCCAGAATGTCGGGCTCGTGGCGGTGACGGGCGTGAAGAGCCGCTATGTGGTGGCAACCGGCGGGATGTTCCTGGTGACACTCGGGCTTCTGCCGGTCATGGGCCGCGTCGTTGCCTCGGTGCCGACCTCGGTTCTCGGCGGCGCCGGCATCGTGCTCTTCGGCACGGTCGCAGCGAGCGGCATCCGCACGCTGTCGAAGGTGGACTACAACAACAACATGAACCTGGTGATCGTCGCCACCTCGATCGGCTTCGGCATGATCCCGATCGCAGCCCCCGGCTTCTACGAACACTTCCCGGCCTGGGTCGCCACGATCTTCCATTCCGGAATCTCTTCGGCGGCGGTAATGGCAATCGCGCTCAACCTCTTGTTCAACCACCTGAAAACCGGCAATTCCGACCAGCAGTCGGTGTTTGTGGCTGCAACCGAGCGCACGATCCGCTACCAGGACATCGCACGGCTGCATGACGGCGACTACTTCCTCAACGGCAAGCTCTACGATGCCAAGGGCACCGAAGTGCCGCTGCTTGCGGCGGAGGCGCACTAGCAACAAGTGCTGTCGACAGGTCCGGGTGGAAGCCGACTTCGGCTTCTTCCGGGGCTGGTATGAACTGCGCAATCCCGGACGGAAAACCGCTTCGCACTTTTCCTGGGATTGCTTTGGTACCCGCAATCCCGGACGGAAAACCGCTTCGCACTTTTCCTGGGATTGCTTCGAAACCCGCCATTCCGGGCAGGAGGCCGCCTCCTGTTTTTCCTGGCGTTGATTGAAAAACCCAACAAAAGGACTTTGGGAATGACACAAGAGACCGACAATTATCAGCTGCTCGATGCGCTGCTTTCCACCATGGAGCGCGGCATCATCCCGGCAACGGAGAAGGGCGTTGCAAGCGGCAACAAGATCTTCGGCGCCGCGCTGATGCGAAAATCCGATCTTTCGACCGTGCTCGTCGAAACCAACAACGAGACGGAAAACCCGCTCTGGCACGGCGAGGTGCACACGCTGAAGCGCTTCTACGAGATCACCGGGACCGAACGCCCGGATAGCCGCGATCTCATCTTTCTCTCCACCCACGAGCCCTGCTCGATGTGCCTGTCGGCAATCACCTGGGCGGGCTTCGACAACTTCTACTACTTCTTCAGCCACGAGGATTCGCGCGACAGCTTCTCCATTCCGCACGACCTGAAGATCCTGAAGGAGGTCTTCACGCTGGAGCCGGGCGGCTATAACCGCACCAACGCCTTCTGGAAGGGACAGTCGATCCACAGGCTGATCGACGGCCTGCCTGAAGCGCAGCGCGACGAGTTGCAGGTCCGCGCCGACGCCATCCGGGCGAAATACGACGAACTCTCCTCCACCTACCAGGACAGCAAGGACGGCAACGCCATCCCGCTGAACTGAGGCCTTATCCGCCTGCCTTTCAGACCGGCCATTTCACGCTCTCGCCGAGCGCGTGAAATGGCCTATTTGTTTGAAAGATTGCGCATTCCTGCCCGCCCGGACCGGTGATAGGCTTGCCTGAACAACGGTCCGCGTTTCGGGGGAAGTGCGTGAACTGGTCCAGGCCTCTCAGGGTGCATCTCAGCGTGCTGGTCGTTGCACTTTTGTTGTGCACGGCGATGCCGATCATCTGGATGGCGTTCAGCCAGGGGCGGCAGGCGGCGGTGCTTGCCGGCGCCAAGCACATGCGCGAGATGAGCTTCCGGCTGATCGAAGGCTACAGGAACGCGCTCGAAGGCGGGCAGGAGGCCGTGGGCCTGGCATCGACGGTGCCGCAGCTCATTGCCGCGCCGCCTCAGGACCTGGACGAAAAGCAGCAGTTCTTCCTCGAAGTGCTTCGAAGCGTGTCGAACGCCACCAGCATCTATGCCGGCTATCCCGACGGCTCCTACCTGCAGGTGATCAACACGGCCAAGGACTATGTGCGCCAGAGCCTGTCGGCTCCGGAGGCCGCCGCCTATGCCATCAAGACGATCGTGCCGGGAGAGGGCGGAGCGGCGGTGTCGACCGTCCGGTTTATCGACCGCATGACCAGGCCGATCGGCGAGGCGAAATCCGAGCCGACATCCTTCGATCCGCGCCAGCGTCCCTGGTATCAGTCCGCGGTCATGAGCGGCGAGCCGGTTTCGGTCGGACCCTTCGTCACCGGGACGGTCAAAGTTCCGACGCTCGCCTTGGCGGCGTCGATGAATGACGACCACCGGGTCGTCGTCGGCGTCAACATTCACCTGCAGACCGTCAGCCGGCTGCTCGATCCGCGCGAGATTTCGCCGCGCGCGCGATCCTTCATCATCGGCGACGGCGATGCGCTGGTCGTTCATTCCGATCCATCGATCATGGGGCGAATTCTTGGTACTTGGTCAGGCGGCGGCGCCGACACGCGCGGCCTCGAACCGGCCGTTGCGGCGATAGCGCGCCTGCGCAAGGAGGCACGCTACGCCAATGGCGGTCTTGCCGAGCTCGATCTTGACGGCGAACATTATCTTGCCCAGCTCGCGCCCGTCAGCCTCGCTGGCCTGTTCAAGGGGAGTTCGGTCGCAATCGTCGTGCCCCTCGACGATCTCGTGGCTGAGGCGAACCGGCTGCTCGTGCGCAACCTTGCGATCGCCGCCGCCGTGCTGGTGGCCGGCGTTCTGGGATCGCTGATGCTGTCGCGGGTGATCAGCCAGAAGCTCGACCGGCTCGCCGACGAGGCGCGGCGGATCGGCGACCTCAATTTTACGGGCAGGGGCGTCCCGCATTCCTGGATCACCGAGATCAACACGCTCGGGGCAGCCCTTTCCGCCAGCCGTCGCGCCATCGTGCAGTTTGCGCTCTACGTGCCGCGCGAGGTGGTGCGACGGATCGTGGGCCCGGAAGGCGGGGCGGTGGTCAAGGGCAGGCGGCAGGAGGTAACGGCGCTCTTTACCGACATCCGCGATTTCACCACCATTTCCGAGCGCCATTCGCCGGAGGACGTGGTCGATATCCTCTCGGCCTATTTCGAGCTTTTGAACGCGATCGCCGAAGCGCATGGCGGCACGGTGGTGCAGTATCTCGGCGATTCCATCTTCGTCGTCTGGAATGCGCCGGTCGAGGATTTGAGGCACGTCGAAAACGGCTGTCGCTGCGCGCTCGCGATGAAGGCGGGCGTCGAGCGCCTGAACGCCGATAACCGCGCGGCGGGCCGGCCGGAACTCTTCACCCGTTTCGGGCTGCACACCGGTCCCGCCGTCGTCGGCAGCATCGGTGCCGCCTCGCGCCAGCAATATACGGCCATGGGCGACACCATCAACGTCGCTTCCAGGCTCGAGGGGCTCAACAAGGAATACAACACCTCGATCCTCGTCAGCGGTGCGGTCCATCAGGCCGTCGCCGAAGGCTTCGAGTTCCGCGCGATCGGGCCGGTGCAGGTCAAGGGGCGCGCGGCGAAGATCGATCTTTGGGAACTGGTGGGAGAAAGGGCAGGGTAGCGGCCGGTTGCTTTAGCGATCCGCCAGCAGACCCGAGGCGAGGGTCTTAAAGGCGTCGATTGCCTTTGGCAGTACGTCGTTGGGAGTGTCGCTGGCGGCAACCCAGAGGGCGGCGTTGAGGGCGGCGCCGCTCAGGAGCCTGGCTGCCGCCTCCGGGTCCACCGGTTTCAACGCGCCCTCTTTCAGCAATTGTTCCACTGAGCGCTTGGTCGCCACCAGGCAGCTGTTCTGGCTCGGCCATTTCGACGGGTCGCCAAGCACGGCCGGGCCATCGAGCAGCACGATGCGCTGGACCTCCGGGTCGAGCGCCATCTCGATGTAGGCGGCCCCTTCGGCAAGCATCCCTTGCCAGTGATCCCCAGCAGTCGCGCCGATCTCCTTGGCGCGCGCGGCCATTTCACCATCGACCTCGGTGACGACGGCGGCAAGCAGCCCGCGCTTGTCGCCGAAATTATGGTAGAGCGCGCCGCGCGTCAGGCCGACATCGGCGGTCAGTTCGTCCATCGAGGCGGCGGCAAAACCCTTCTCGGCGAAAGCTTTTCGGCCCGCCGCGATCAGTTTCACGCGGTTTTCTTCCATCGTCTCCTGGCGGCTTCGTACCATGCTGTCCTCGAATTTTCGTATACGCCGCGTATATGGATTTGACATACGTCTCGTATTTGGTTAATTCATATACGCAGCGTATATCAAATGAAGCGGGTTTTGTGAAGGTCTGCCTGAGCCGGCAGCGCCAGCCCGCTTCTGCGCCCCGAATTTGGCAAAGGACCAGACAGATGACCAAACGCAACGCGATCTTTCCCGCAAACCGCCACGCGCTCTACGAGGCACACGGCTATTCCGCCGCCATCGAGTCACAGGACCTGCTGTTCGTTTCCGGGCAGGTGGGCAGCCGCGAGGACGGGTCGCCCGAGCCGGATTATGAGCGCCAGGTCGAACGGGCCTTCGACAATCTCGAGGCGACGCTGAAGGCGGCGGGCGCCACGTTCGACGATATCGTCGACATCACCACCTTTCACACCGAGCCGGAAAACCAGTTCGAAACCTTCATGGCGGTCAAGAGCCGGATCTTCCCGGAAAAGCCCTATCCGAACTGGACCGCCATCGGCGTCAACTGGCTCGCCGGCTTCGACTTCGAGATCAAGGTGATCGCGCGGGTTCCCGCCGGCCAAAAGGCGGCCTGAGCTTCGGGAAGCCAGTAATCGGCGCACTGCTTGCGGTCCTGCAAGCGGTGCGCTGCCCTTGCAACTTGAGACCCTGGCCCGGTGGGCTTGACGCTCTTCAGGCTGCAACTCACACTATGCCGGGAAGAGCAGGCGATCACTCTGTGGATGCAGGTGGCTCGATGGCTGATGTAAACGGCGAGATGACGCACAGGCGGCAGCGTGGCCCGGCTCGCTCCCTGATATTCGGCCTCATTCTTGTCGCTTCACTCCCTGCCTATGCCAAGTTTGCCGGCCAACCTTTTGTGCCATCGGTTGAGTGGATGGCGGTGTCGAGCCGTGTGGGAAGCACCGGCGGCCTGTTTTTTGCGATCGCGTTCTTCTGGTCCACATGGAGGCGCGAACACGGCATCCGGGGTGGCGGGATCGGCGGAGCCGTTGGCCTCCTCGGCTCTACGCTGGCGGGGTATTTTATCGGACGTCACGCTGTCGCCATGGCTTGTCCGATGGCCCTTGCGCTGGTCGGCGGCCATCCGGTCGAACTTCCGTTCACCGTAGCGGATGCGGATCCTCGCCATTCGCGCCGGTGCGGCTCGTCGATCGAGTTGCGGGACGTACCGCCGGTCTACAACGGCCTTTGCGATGTCTCAAGCGATCGTGGCAGGGGGCTCGAACCCGGAGCCCACATACGGGTCAGCGGCCACGGTACCCGTTGGGGTGTCTACATAATGAGCGTTCGGCCGGGCGATTGAAGGGCAGATGGCTACTTCTGGCCGGGAAGATCCAGCGAATTGCGAGCATGCGAGAGAGTGCCTAGAATCCCTGGCTTCCATTCGACCGTAGGGGGTAGGCAATGCGCAGACTCTTGATCCTGTCGGCCGGCGCCACGCTGGCACTGACGTCGGCCGTGTCCGCAGCACCGGCGACGCAACCGCTCACAATCTCCAAGGAATGCAGCCAGTTCACCGGCGAGGTCCCGAGCTTCTGTACGATTACGGAATCGAACCTCTCGGCGATCCCGGTCGGCACCAAGATCCTCTACTATGGGCCGGTGGTCGCCAACCCGCTGTTCTCCAGCAGCACCGCGGTCATTGCCGTCGGTAACGGTGACTCGGCAGTCGGCTACTGTGTCGTCTACGACTCGGCGAGCCCGCCGGTTGGAACCTGCGCCTTCCATGCCGGCGGCGGGACGCTTGCCGGGTTCCAGGCGATCGTCAAGGTCACCGTCGACGACAAGCAGATCTGGCATTGGGATGGCGGCTACGTGCTTGGCGTGGCCGCGGCGGCCAAGTGAGCGCGACGAAGGCGCCGCCGGGGTCGGGAAACCAGGCGTGACACCGCGCCGCATTCCTTGATCGCCCGGTGGTAACGGCGGCTGCGAGCCGGCGATGAGACATGGCCCGGCGATGGCACATGGGCGCTAGTGCAGGTGCGCAAGCTTGTCGGGGTTGCGCACCACATAGATCGCCACCACCTTGCCATCCGCAATCTCGAGTGCCGTCGTCTGCAGCTCGCCGTCGGCCTCGCGCGTGACGAAGCCGGGCAGGCCGTTGACGAAGCCTGAGCGCACCAGCGTCGAGCCGTGCTTGGCGAAGAGGGCTGCGAGCTGTTCGTGCACCTTCATCACGGCGTCATAGCCGAGGATCGGCTGCATGGCAGCCGGGCGCTTGCCGCCACCGTCGGCATGGACGCTGACATCGGCTGCGAGCATCGCGCCGAGCGTCTTCATGTCGCCGTTTCTGGACGCGGCGAAGAAGGCGTTGGCAAATTCCAGGCCGCGCTGCTGCTCGACCTGAAAGCGCGGCCGTTCCTCGCGCACATGGGTACGGGCACGGGCCGCCAACTGGCGGCAGGCGGCGGCGTCACGGTCGATCGTCGCCGCCACCTCGTCAAAGCTCTGGCCGAAGACGTCGTGCAGCAGGAAGGCGGCGCGCTCCAGCGGCGACAGCCGTTCGAGCGCCAGCATCAGGGGCAGGGTGACGTCGTCCTCCGGCTCCTCCTCGACAACGGGTTCGGGCAGCCAGGGGCCGACATAGGTTTCGCGCTTCCGTCGCGCGGATTTCAGCTGGTCGAGGCAGAGCCTTGTCACCGTGCGGCGGAGGAACGCTTCCGGCTCGCGTATGGACGCGCGGTCGGCCCCCATCCAGCGGATGAAGGCCTCCTGCACCATGTCCTCGGCATCGGCGACCGAGCCGAGCATGCGGTAGGCGACGCGAACAAGCTTGGGACGCAGCGGGTCGAAAACCGCCGCTGCGTCGATGGTCGCGCTTTCGGCCATCAGGCAGCCGCCTGCGCGGCTTTTGCCGCGGCCGGATCGATCCAGAGGCCGAAGCCGACCGCCAGTCGGTTCCAGCCGTTGATGACATTGATCATCAGCGTGAGCTTCACCTGTTCCTCCTCGGTGAAATGGGTCTTCAGCGCCTCATATGCCTGATCGTGGGTGTGGCTTTCCGACAGGCGAGTCAGCGCTTCGGTCCAGCCTAGCGCGGCACGCTCGCGATCGGAATAGACGGGCGCGTCGCGCCAGGCGGAAAGCAGGTAGATGCGCTGCTCGGTCTCGCCCTTGGCGCGCGCTTCCTGCGTGTGCATGTTGATGCAGTTGGCGCAGCCGTTGATCTGCGAGGCGCGGATCTTGACCAGTTCGATGATGGTGGCGTCGAGGCTGGCGGCGATGGCGACGGAGACGCTCGTCCAGCTCTTCATCAGTTGCGGGGCAGCGGCGAAAAGGTCGATCTTGGCAGTCATGGTTCCGTTTCCTTTCGTTGGTTCCGATACCATGACGAGCGGGCACCGCCCGGTGTGACATCGCCCGCAATTTTTTTCGAAAAAGTATGTGTGGACAACTTGGGCGGGAGCACGCGGATAAGGCGCCACAGGGGCTTTCTAACCCGTTTGGATGACTATGCCGCCTTCGGCCGATATGTGAGTGTAGCGTGGGGGGACCACCTATTTCAGGTGGCGGTGCCGAGTGCTTCGGGAGGTACTCAATGGCCGACGAATTCAATGCTGCGCTGGACATTCCATATGTCTTCGAGATCACCATCAACGACTTTGCCGCCCTCTGGCGCAAGCTGGAAAAGAAGAATTTCGCGCTGAAGGCGCTTTCGCCCAACTGGTACGGGCAGTTGCAGGGTGAGCTCGATTTCAGCTTCGCCAGCCTTGATGCGAATGTCGGCCATGTGGCCGGCGTCATTCCGCAACACGGGCTGGAAAAGACCACCGCCGAGGCCCTGATGGCAAGCATCGCCATGCGCCGCGTCGGCATTGCGATCCGGGAACTTGCCGTGGAAGCGGCGCAAGGGATGGTTGCCACCAGGCGGAGCCTCGACGCCGGCGGACGTCTTCATTACGGCGAGGGAAACCGCATCACCGGCATCGATCGCGAATATCTCAACCGCGTTCTCGACCCGGCCGAAGACTACGAGGCTCAAGGCTGTGTGTTCGAGGTGCTCGGCTATTCGCTCAGTGGGCCGTTTTCCATGACCGCGCGCATCGCCTCGATGATGATGGCGACCAATTCCACCATGGTGTCGGCAGGCGGAAAGCCGGTCGACTACAATTTCATCCTCAAGGCCATGAACATGTTCATGGCGGCGGCAAACCTCGGCTATGTGGTGACCTATGAGAGCAAGAAGAGCAACGACGACGTCTCGATCTTCACCACCAATGAGTTCAACCAGCTGACGATCCAGTCGGAGTGCGGAGACGTTCGCCTCATCCAGAAGTATCTGAAGGACATCGGCTTCTACTTCGGTGATGTCGACAACAGCTTCGGGCCCGAATTCGAGGTGGCCGTGCGCAATTTCGCCCGGGTCTACAAGATCTGCGACTACGCGCACTATAGCGACCGCGAATTCCTGTACACGCTCGCCAACGCCTATGTGCGCCACCGCAGCCTGATGTCGTCGCCGGCGCGGTGAGCGCTCGCTTCACGCCGCGGCGACATTCCACCGGCTCGCCGGGCCTTCGCAGCCGCTTCAACATCGTTCCTGTCACACCGCTGTAAAAAGGCGGCTCTATCCCTCGGCGCCAGTTTCAACACGAGGGCATATCCATGAAATCTTTTGTTTCTGCGCTTGCCGGCGCTGTCTTTGCCACATTGCTTGCGTCGGCCGCCTATGCGGAAAACCTGGTGCTCTACACCAGCCAGCCGAACGAAGACGCGCAGGCGACCGTCGATGCCTTCCAGGCGGCCAATCCCGGCATCGAAGTCGAATGGGTGCGCGAGGGTACGACGAAGATCATGGCCAAGCTGATGGCCGAGATCGAAGCCGGCAATCCGGTCGCCGACGTTCTTCTGATCGCCGACACCGTGACGATGCAGCGGCTGAAGGAGGCGGGGCATCTTGCCGCCTACAGGTCGCCGGAGGCAGCAAACTTTGACGCGGCGCTCTATGATGCCGGCGGCGCCTATTATTCGACCAAGATGATCACCACCGGCATCGTCTACAACACCTCGGCCGCGATGAAGCCTCAGGGCTGGCAGGATCTCGTAAAGCCCGAAGCCAAGGGTCTCGTCACGATGCCGAGCCCGCTGACCTCGGGTGCAGCCCTCATCCACGCGCAGACGCTGACCGGCATCGACGGCCTCGGCTGGGATTACTACAAGGCGCTTGCCGGAAATGGCGCGACGGCTGCCGGCGGCAACGGCGGCGTGTTGAAGGCGGTAGCGACCGGCGAGAAGGCCTACGGGATGCTCGTCGATTTCATGGCGATCCGCGAAAAGGCCAAGGGCGCGCCGGTGGAATTCGTCTTCCCGGCCGAGGGTGTTTCGGCCGTCACAGAGCCGGTCGGCATCCTGAAGACCGCCAAGAATGTGGACGCCGCCCAAAAATTCGTCGACTTCCTCTTGTCCGAGGAAGGCCAGAAGGTGGCGGTGAAGATGGGTTATATCCCCGCCCGCAACGGCGTGGCGCTGCCTGCCGGCTATCCGGCCCGTGAGGCGATCAAGGTGCTGCCGGTCAATGCGGCGGAAGCGGTCAAGAATTCCGATACGGACCTCAAGACCTTCTCGGGCATCTTCGGCACGAACTGATCCGTCCATGCTTGAACGCAACGATGCGCGCAGCCGGCACCGCTGGCTGCGCTTTCCCATTCCACGCCTGAGAGGACGCGCGCCATTGCCGGCGAGGGGCGGCGCCACGTCGGCTGCCGAGCCGCGCTTGCTGGTGCCTTTCGTTTTCGCCTGCCTGTTCCTTCTCTGCCTCCTGCCGCTGATCAGCCTGGCGAAGGCCGGTTTTTCCGGGCTCGTTTCCGGTCAGTCCATCGGGGTGCTTTCGGAACCCGCGACCTTCGCCGCGATCCGCAACACGCTGATCACGGCAACTGGCGGCATGGTCGTGTCGGTCGTCATCGGCGCGCTCTTTGCATCTGCCGTGGCGCTGACGGACGTGCGCGGCAAACTTGTCTTGAGCTTTGCCTTCATGCTGCCGATGATGATCCCGCCGCAGGTGACGGCTTTGGCCTGGGTGGAAATGACGGGACCGGCAAGCCCGCTTCTAAAGACGCTCGGGATCGCGCCGCCGCTCGGAAGCCCGCAGCCGCTCTATTCGCTTGGCGGCATTTCGCTGCTTCTCGGCGTCCAGCATGCGCCGCTGGTCTTCCTGGCGCTCAAAGCCGGGCTTTCGGCCTCGCCGCGCGACGGGGTGGAGGCGGCACGGCTTGCCGGCGCCACGCCGCTGCGTGTCTTTCGCGATATCGTCGCGCCGCTTTCTGCGCCGGGGCTGATTGCGGGTGCTGCCATCGCCTTCGTCTCCGGCGTCGGCAATTTCGGCATTCCGGCGATCCTCGGCATTCCCGCGGGGATCGAGGTGCTGCCAACCTTGATCTACACCCGGCTTGCAAGCTTCGGGGCTGGCACCTTCGGCGAGATCGCGCTGCTCTCCAGCCTGATCGCGGTGATTGCTGCAATGGGCCTGATGCTGCAGCAGCGGGCGCTTGCGGGGAAGGATTATCGCATCATAGGGCTCTCCGGCGCCAATGCCGCCTTTTCGCTCGGCCGCTTGCGGCTGGCCGTCGAGCTGGTGCTGCTCCTGATCCTGTTCTTCGTGCTGGTCGCACCGCTTGCGGCCCTTGTCGCAAGCTCGCTGGTGCCCGCCTATGGCGTGCCGCTCAACCTTCAGACCGTGTCGCTTCGGGCTTACGAAGAGATCCTTTTCCGCCAGTCGATGACGCTGAAGGCGTTCGGCAATTCGATGTTCCTGGCGACGACCGCAGCCCTCGGGCTGCTCGCCGTGTCGGTGCCTTCGGCCTACCTCATGACTCGGCGCAAGGGGGGCCTCGCCAACGCGCTCGGCATTCTCATCGAGATCCCCTATGCGCTGCCCGGCATCGTGCTCGCCGTCGCCTTCATCCTCACCTTCGCAGCACCGCTGCCGGTGCTCGACATCTCGCTCTACGGGACGATCTGGATCATCCTGATCGCCTATTTCTCGTCGTTCCTGGCGGTCAGCCTCAAACCGGTCATGAGCGCCTTCCTGCAGATGGATCCTTCGCTCGAGGAGGCCGCACGTCTTTCGGGCGCGGGGTTCTTCCGGCGCATGCGCGACGTGATCCTGCCCCTGGTGGCGCCGGCGGCCGGGGCGGCGATCATCCTCGTCTTCCTGATCGCGGCCAACGAACTGACGGTCTCCGCATTGCTCTGGTCGGCCGGCACCCAGACGCTGGGCGTTGCCATCTTCAATCTCGACGACAGCGGCTCGTCCGACCTTGCAGCAGCGCTCTCGGTGCTGGTGGTGATGATGGTCGTCGCCCTGATGGCGGCGCTCGAGGCACTCGCAAGATATCTCCCGGAAGGCGTGCTGCCATGGCGCAATTGATCCTCAACCACCTCACCAAGCATTTCGGCGGCGGCCGGCCGGCGGTGTCGGACGTGTCGCTGAGGGTGCGGGAAGGCGGCTTTCTGGCACTTCTCGGACCGTCCGGCTGCGGCAAGACGACGGTGCTCAGGATGATCGCCGGCTTCGAGCGTCCGAGCGACGGCTCGATCGACTTCGGCGAAAGGCGGCTATCCGACGCGTCGCTCGCCTTGCCGCCGGAACGGCGCAACATGGCCATGGTGTTCCAGTCCTATGCGCTCTGGCCGCACATGACGGTGGCCGAAAATGTCGGCTATCCCCTGAAGGTGCGCGGCATCACGGGCGATGCCTGGCGCCGGGGCGTTGGCGACGCGCTTTCGCTGGTGAAACTGACTGATTATGCCGATCGCCGGCCGGCCGCCCTTTCCGGTGGCCAGCGCCAGCGCGTGGCGCTTGCCCGCTGCCTGGTGACGTCCCCCGACGTGGTGCTGCTCGACGAGCCGCTCGCCAATCTCGACCAGCACCTGCGCAAGTCGATGGAAGAGACGTTTCGCATCTTCCACGAGCGCTCGGGCGCGACGATGATCTATGTGACCCACGACCAGGCCGAAGCGATGGCGCTTTCAACCGATGTGGCCGTCATGCACGAGGGGCGGCTGATGCAGATGGCGCCGCCGGCCGAAATCTACGCCAGACCCGAGGGTACCATCGTCGGCGGCCTGATCGGCCGCGGCGCCGTGCTGCGGCTGGCGCTGCCCGAGGGCGCGCCGCGGGCGCTGGAGTGGGCGGTGATGCGCGAGGCACTCGCTGGCCTTGGCAGAGAAGGCGCGATCGATCAGCCCGTGTGCGATGTTCTGCTGCGGCCGGAGCATGTGAGCCGCGACGTCGAGGGTATCGCGATGCGGGTCATCGCGTGTGTGTTCGAGGGCGAGCGTTTTGCGCTGACGCTTGCGCTCGCTGACGGCCAGACGCTGAAGGCCTATGCCGACCAGGCGATGAAGCCGGGTGAAACGGCGCGTTTCGTGATTGGCCGGGGGTGGCGGCTGTAAGGCGATCGATCTCGCGTGCTGCCCTAATCACACTCCGGTTTGTCGAGCGCCACCTCGAACTGGCGGGGACCAACCAGGCCGGGCTTGGCGGGCAGGGCGACGATCCTGGCGATCACCGTGCACTTGCCGGCAACCACCGCATAGCGGTCGCGGCCCTGGCTGATGACCTTGTCGATCGGGTATTTGGGAACAGCTGCGGCAACGGCGTTGATGACGGCGGTCAGTTCGCGGGCCCGCTGGTAGTTGGGCGCCAGCGCCGCGGTTGCCTGGCCGGCGGCGACAAGGAGGGCGATGCAGCAGCAAATCGAGCGGATGGGCATGGCGTCATTTCCTTTGGTTGAGACCAGCATGCCCCAAAGCCGCTTCAGGCGGCAAGGCGCGACCGCAGGCATGTAAGCAAGGATCGGCCCGAATCCGCGACCGCAAGCTCGAAAAACCCCGGGAGACGAAATAAACCGTTGAGTTAAATAAAACCGGTTGCTATAAACAATCGGTATGCCGCTTAGGCGCGGTTGAGGAGGAACGAGGCGAGGCGCCTCATCGACAGGAGGACATTATGAAACTCTATCAGGGCATGGGGCCGAATTCCTATCGCGTGCGCATCTTCATGGCGGAGAAGGGGATTTCGCTGCCGATGGTCGATGTCGACTTCGCCAAGGGCGAGCACAAGGCGCCGGAGTTCCTGGCGGTCAATTCGCTCGGGCAGATCCCGGTGCTGGAACTCGACGACGGCGCGATCATTACCGAAAGCGTCGCGATCTGCCGCTATCTCGAGGAAATGCACCGCGAGCCGCAGCTCTTCGGCCATGACGCCGTCAGCCGCGCCAAGGTGGAGATGTGGAACCGCCGCGCCGAACTCGTCATCCTCGGCACCGTCGGCAATGTGGCGCTGCATTCCGACGCCTTCTTCGCCGAGCGGCTGACGCAGTTTCCCGCCTTTGCCGAGACCGAGCGCGTGGCCGTGCCGAAGAAATGGGGCTGGCTCGACGACGAACTTTCGGACGGTCGTCCGTTCCTCGCCGGCCAGGAATTCTCGATCGCCGACATCACCGCCGGCGTCACCGCCTGGCTCTGCGATGTCTTCGAGATGGAGATCCCGACCTCGGCCAGGAACGTCCAGCGCTGGCTGGAGCGGGTGCGCGCGCGGCCGAGCTTCGAGGCGTAGAGCTGCGACTGGGAAGGGATGCTCCCCGCCCGTCTCTGGATGCGGAGATGCCCCTCATGCGGCCTGCCGGCCACCTTCTCCCCGTTTTGACGGGGAGAAGGAGACGCGTGGCAGCCACTCGTTCCTTCGGCCAATTTGGCAGCCCAAATCTCTGTCCGGGGGCCTCGAATTGGGAGAAAGCCGTCTTCCTCGTTCCCTCTCCCCGCCTGCGGGGAGAGGGTTAGGGTGAGGGGCGGACGCCCCTTAAAGCCTTGATCGTCTGGTATATTTTTTTGTTTTTCTGTAGCGTCGCGATGGCCGGGTTCCCGCCTTTGCGGACCCGCTAAAATTCATATGTGGATAGGCGTTCCGTCCTTTTTCCTTGCCTTCTCCATGGCTTTTTTCAATTCCTAAAATAACAGCTGCCCGATTCGCCGCTGCCGGTGCCGCGCGAGGCGCCGGCTCTAGGAGACAAAGCCATGACCGAATTCAAGAAGCCCACGATCACCGAAATGCGCCCGAAGATCACCGTGATCGGGGTCGGCGGCGGCGGCGGCAACGCCATCAACAACATGATCAACGAGGGGCTTCAGGGCGTCGATTTCGTGGTCGCCAACACCGACGCGCAGGCGCTTGCGATGTCGAAGTCGTCGCGCATCATCCAGCTGGGTGCGGCGGTCACCGAAGGCCTCGGCGCCGGCTCGCTGCCGGATGTCGGCCGGGCGGCGGCGGAGGAATCGATCGACGAGATCATGGACCACCTCGGCGGCACGCACATGTGCTTTGTCACCGCTGGCATGGGCGGCGGCACGGGCACGGGTGCGGCCCCGGTGATTGCTGCGGCCGCGCGCAAGGCGGGCATCCTGACGGTCGGCGTCGTCACCAAGCCCTTCAGCTTTGAAGGCAAGCGCCGCATGGAAACGGCCGAGCAGGGCATCGAGCGGCTGCGCGAGGCGGCAGACACCGTCATCGTCATCCCCAACCAGAACCTCTTTCGCATCGCCGACGCCAAGACCACCTTTGCCGATGCCTTCGTGATCGCCGACCGGGTGCTTTATTCCGGCGTCGGCTGCATCACCGACCTCATCGTCAAGGAAGGCCTGATCAACCTCGACTTTGCCGACGTGAAGTCGGTCATGAAGGGCATGGGCCGGGCGATGATGGGCACCGGCGAGGCGACCGGCGAAGGCCGGGCGCTGAAGGCCGCCGAAGCGGCGATCGCCAACCCGCTGCTCGACGAAGTGTCGATGCGCGGCGCGCGCGGCGTGCTGATCTCGATTTCCGGCGGCATGGACATGACGCTGTTCGAAGTGGACGAAGCCGCGACCCGCATTCGCGAAGAGGTCTATGATGAGGCCGACATCGTCGTCGGCTCGATCTTCGACCGCTCGCTTGACGGTACGTTCCGCGTCTCGGTCGTTGCGACCGGCCTCGACAGTGCCCGTTCGGCTGCCACCAATCCGGCTGGTGCCACGGTCGCTCAGCCGGCGCCGGCACCGACCCGCACGCTGCAATAGCGCTGGCATCCGTCGCCTGCTTCAAGGACCCTTCCGATGTGATGACGCCATATCGGGAGGGTCCTTGTGTTTGGAGGTTTGAATGAGCGACGAGACTGGAAACGCCGGCGCGGTGGCAAAGCGCGCAACTGCGACCGCAGACCGCGCGGCGAGGGCCGTGACGGCGGCGCAGGCGGTGCTTGCCGAACGCTTTCCGCAGGCGATCTTTGCGATTGTTGCGGGCTCAATCCTGCGCGGCGAGGGCACGGAGACCTCGGACATCGATCTGGTGGTGCTGCACGAGACCTTGCCGGCCGCCTGGCGCGAAAGCTTCCATTTCGACGGCTTTCCGATCGAGGCCTTCGTGCACGACTTCGAGACGCTCAACTGGTTCGCCGACCAGGATATGGCGGGCGGTTGTCCGGTGCTTCCGCACATGCTGGCGGGCGGCGTCGCGATCGGACCAGACCCCGCGCGCGCCGAAGCGCTTCAGGCCGAGGCGCGGCAGCGCCTTGAGCAAGGGCCGGCGCCGCTGACGCCGGAAATTCGCGACGGGCTTCGCTATCAGATCACCGATCTGGTCGACGATCTGCGCGATCCGCGTCCGGCCGCCGAGATCCGCGCCATTGCCGCTGAACTGATGCGGCCGCTCGCCGATCTGATGCTCCGGGGCCGCGGGCATTGGTCGGGCCGCGGCAAATGGCTGCCGCGGCTGATCCAGCGAACGGACGCGGCCCTTGCCCAGCGCTTCGACACGGCGTTGCGCTGCGCCGGCGCGGGAGAGGTGGCAGAGCTGATCCGGCTTGCCGAAGAGGAACTGGCGCCCCATGGCGGGCCGTTGTTTGCCGGCGACCGACGGACGGCGCCGCCCGGTGCCCGGCGTCCTGGCCTTCTCGCGGAGTGAATGGACCGGCTCGTGGGATGGCCGCCTCCGGTGCCTTGGGCGGGGGGACATGATCTGTTGGCGAGGAGCCGCCGGGACGCTTTCATGCGAGCGCCGGCGCCAGCAAGGCTGACGGCCGCGAAGCTCTGTGTGACCTACGGTGTCTGGAGAGGTGAGGCCCTTGGCCTTCACTCGCCGCGCGGAGGGCGCGGCGCCCGGCGCTCGGCCTCCTCGATCACCGAGAGCGAAAGGGCGCCCGACATCGAGCGGTTGAATTCGGCGAAGGTCAGCCTGCCATCGATGATGACGTCGAAGTACCGGCGGCAAAGGTCTTCCGCCGCCTTCACCCGGCTGGGATAGGGCGTTCCCTCAAGTTGGGCGTCCTTGAGCTCGGACGCCCATTCCGAGACGCACACCTCCGTAAGGTCCTGCCGGACAGTCGGGCGCTTGCGCAGTGCGGAAACAGTCCATTCGTACTTGGAGTAGCTCATGAATTGCTCTGTTCGTGGCGCGAACAGGATGATGGCGATTGCGCACAGGAGGGCGGCAAGCATGCCGCCGGCAACGAGACGAAGGTTCATGTGATCGCATAAATTGTTTTCAGTTTGTATATGGTGCAACTTTAGCGTTTATCAAGCGCGCGTGATTTTTCGTTGGCGGTTTCACGCATTGTTCCTCACCCAATTGGGGGAGGTGGGTGGGCGAAAACTCGTTTCGTGCTTGGAGCGTTCTTGCATCGTTCAACTTGTATTAGATATTACTTTAAAGTGGGCGCTACCAATTTCCCGGGCGGTCATGCGCCTGATTCCGCGTTGGGAGGGGTAGCGGAAACGCGAGCAATGGCAGTGCATTGGGCGGATCTGGCGCGCGCTTTGGGCCGCCTGATGCCGGGATGAGATGGCGCCGTGCAAGGCCGCATGGCGGCGGGGCTACGGGTTGGCGAGATCGCTTCGGATTACGATATGCAATCTGTAGGTGCGTTCGCCAGGTCAGGGCAGCGGTTCGCGCGAAACGGGAGCCGACGCCATCGCCCCAAGGCGAAGCGACTGACGGAAGCCCGGCGATGTGGTAATGTCCGCGCCGATCCACGGCGGTTGCCGTGTTGACGTCGCCCTGTGCC
Organism: Ensifer sp.; assembly: GCF_035999135.1. Taxonomy (GTDB): domain Bacteria; phylum Pseudomonadota; class Alphaproteobacteria; order Rhizobiales; family Rhizobiaceae; genus Ensifer. Next base: position 53,558 of record NZ_DASYGZ010000198.1, on the reverse strand, counting down.
GCCGTTTGCGGCGAGCGACCTTTCAAGAGCGCAAGCCTTCGCAATTCACCTGATCACGCGTCCGTTCGACAGAGCGGACAGAATGGGGAGAAGCACGAGCTATGAGCGATGATCTGAAACTCACCAGACGCAACGTTCTGCTCGGCGGAACGGCACTTGCCGCAGCAGCCGGCATTGCGCCGGCGGCGGCAACGGCCGAGCTTCTCGAATACAAGCCGGGGCAGGCCTTTCCCGGCGTGATCGGGCGCACCTTCGACGTGTCGAAGCCCGCCTGGCCGGAGCCGAGACGGGCGCGCGAAGGCGCTGCCAATGTGCTCTTCATCATTCTCGACGACACCGGCTTCGGGCAGCTCGGCTGCTTCGGCGGGCTGATCAATACGCCCAACCTCGATGCGCTGGCCGCGAACGGCCTGCGCTACAACAACATGCACACGACCGCGCTCTGCTCGCCGTCGCGCTCCTGTTTCCTGACCGGCCGCAACCACCATTCCAACGGAATGGCCTGCATCACCGAGGGCTCCGAGGGCTTTCCCGGCTCCAACGGCCAGATCCCCTTCGAAAACGGCTTCCTTTCGGAGATCCTGCAGCAGAACGGCTACAACACCTATGCGCTCGGGAAATGGCACCTGACGCCGGCCGAGCAGACATCTGCTGCGGGGCCTTATGACCGCTGGCCGCTCGGGCGCGGCTTCGAGCGCTATTTCGGCTTCCTCGGCGGCGACACGCACCAGTACTATCCGGAGCTCGTGCGCGACAACAGCCAGACGGAACCGGAGAAGACGCCGGAGGAGGGCTACCACCTGACGCCGGATCTGGTGGAGAAGGCCAAGGCGATGATCGCCGATTCCAAGCAGGTGGCGCCGAACAAGCCGTTTTTCATGTATTTCGCGCCCGGCGCCATGCACGCGCCGCACCATGTGCCGAAGGAATGGGCCGACAAATACCGCGGCAAGTTCGACGACGGCTGGGACGCCTATCGTCAGAAGGCCTTTGCCCGGCAGAAGCAACTGGGCATCGTGCCCGCCAACACCGTGCTCGCGCGCCATGACCCCGATGTCCAGGACTGGGGCAAGCTGTCTGCCGACGAGCACCGCCTGTTTGCCCGGATGATGGAGGTCTTTGCCGGCTATCTCGAGCATACCGACCATTACATCGGCGAACTCGTCGCTTTCCTGAAGGACATTGGCGAATACGACAACACGCTGGTCATGGTGGTTTCCGACAATGGCGCCAGCGCCGAAGGCGGGCCGAACGGCTCGGTCAACGAGGGCAAGTTCTTCAACAACGTGCCCGACGATCTGCAGCAGAACCTGGCGGCGATCAACGACATCGGCGGGCCGAAATACTTCAACCACTATCCCTGGGGCTGGACCCATGCTGGCAACACGCCATTTCGCCGCTGGAAGCGCGAGACCTATCGCGGCGGGGTCTCCGATCCGTTCCCGATCTCCTGGCCGAAGGGGATCGCGGCGAGGGGCGAGATCCGCTCGCAATATTGCCATGCGATCGACATGGTGCCGACGGTGCTCGATGCGCTTGGGATAACGCCACCCCCGTCGATCCGCGGCGTCACGCAATCGCCGATCCAGGGTTTTAGCCTGAAATCCTCCTTCGACGACGCGAGCGCGCCTTCACTGCACCTGACGCAGTATTTCGAGATGTTCGGCCACCGCTCGCTCTATCATGACGGTTGGCGCGCGGTTTGCCCTTGGCCGGGGACCTCGTTTACGGAGTCCGGGCGGACCTTCGGTGCCCCGATCGACTACAACAGGCTGATTGAGCTCGATGCGCGCGGCTGGGAGCTTTACAATGTCAACGAGGACTTTGCCGAAACCAACAACCTTGCCGAAACCGAGCGCGACCGGCTGATCGCGATGATCGGCATGTGGTACGTCGAAGCCGGCAAATACGACGTTCTGCCGATCGACAGCCGCGGCACGGCGCGCTTTGCCGATCCGAGGCCGCAGATATCCGCCAGCCGCAAGAAGTACGTCTACTACCCGGGGACGCAGGCGGTGCCCGGCAATGCAGCACCCTACCTCATCAATGTCGCGCATTCGATCTCGGTTCAGGCCAACGTGCCGGAAACAGGCGCCGAAGGCGTGCTGTTCTCGATGGGTGGCGTCGACGGCGGCTTCGTCTTCTATGTCCAGTCCGGCAAGCTCGTCTACGGCTACAACTACGTCGCCGACCAGCGCTTCAAGATTGCCTCGACCGAGACCGTCCCTGCGGGCGACCATATCTTCAGCGTGGAGTTCACCCCGACCGGGAAGGCCGATATTCCCAAGGGCAAGGGTGTGCCGGCCGCGATCAAGCTGTTCGTCGACGGCCGTCAGATCGGCAGTGGCGACCTGCCGGTGACGATCCCGCTGCAGCTCGGCCTGGCAGCCGGCGTCGTCGTTGGTGCCGATACCGGCTCGCCGACCATGGATACGGACTACAAGGCGCCCTTCGCCTATACCGGCTCGATCAAGAAGGCGTTGGTCGACATCACCGGCGAGCCGGTCGAGGATATGGCGGCGCGCATGAAGATGTATCTGTCGCGGCAGTAGGTTCGGGTCTGGTTGAAGCTGGTGGAGAAGAGATCCGCGCAAGGCTTACGCGGCTGGTCGTATCAGGCGCTCGAGATTAGAGCGCGGCCAGTTGCTCGGCCGTGGCGACGATCTCGGAATTGCCGAGCGAATGGTCGGCATATTTGAACACCAGGATGCTCATGACCGACGCGACGAGGGCTACCAGGATGATACGCATGGGTTGCTCCGACTTCCGCCTGGCTTTGATCCTTGTTGCGCCAGGCTGTGATTGATCCGGAAACCGATGCGTCCCGGTAAAAGGCGTCTGCCTTTCGTTAAGATGTCTTAACAAATGGGCAGGCCCGCCGATTGTTCCCGCGGGGACAGCGAGTGGGCGTTGGCACATGCGCCTTTGCGGTGTGCTTCGGCTGGTCTTTCAGGACGTGGAGGTCAGGCTGGAAGGATGGGCCGTCGCGCTTCTGCCCGGCTCCTGCCTCTGTCGGCGAGGGCCGGGTTGCAGCGTGTCGCGGCAGCGGGCCGCGGCACGGAGGCAGGAAGATGGCTGACGCCACCCTGAGCGAACCTTACTTGCCGAAATTCAGCTCTCGTCCGTCGGTGGTCGACCCCTTGTTGCGCTCTCGGCTCTTGGCGTTGTTCTGCCTTGGGCTGGCGGCGCCGATCCGCCCTGGTCCATTTGCCAGCTCGATCAGCTCGGAAGGCTTGTGTACCGCCTTCTGTTCGATAAATGCCGATGGCGCGACCGCCAGGGCAGGCGTCGCGATTGCGAGCGCCGCCACCGCGGCAATGATGATTTTCATGGGTCGTCTCCTCGGTTTGAACCGCGCCGAGCGCGCGGCAACCAACCGCCTAGCCGCATCGGTGCGCCGGCGACATACGGCACCTGTCGTATTTCGACAGCGCCGCGACCGGCAAAAACCCGAGATGGTTAGGAAAGGCTTGTCAGGCGCGGTCGATCGGCCCGCCTGGAGGGCTTGCGGGCAGCGGTCTACAGGCCGAGGATCCAGAACAGGCTGCCGAACAGCACGATGAAGGCGCCGACGGCCGCGAGGAAGCGAAGCATGCCCGAGTTCGTGTCCTTCGTGCCGGTGAGACAGTACCAAAGGTTGTCGTTGTCCATCGCTCAAGCGCTCCGTTTCGCGTGTCTCGCTTTTAGCAGAAACCTGTCGGACGGAACACGTTTGCCGGGATATCGGCCGACGTCTGCGGTAACGGAATTAATCCCAAGGGGACGTGCGCTAACCCTGATGGACAACTTGTCCGGCGGGGCGCCCCGCCTTACAATCTCCTCATAAGTGCAATCGCCAAGCGTGACAGAACCTTATGCCGGCAGTTGCGCCAAGCTTTCGACTTTGGCCACGGATGTACTGGCCCGGGTTTTGAGAGCCAATAAATGAGGCCGGGGCCAGCAGCCCCGGCCTTTTTTGATGCGTGACGCAGGCCTTGTGCCGCGTCGCCCGCTACCCCTCCGCCTCCGCCGCATCAACCGCTACCGGCTTTTTCGAAAGCGCCAGGTTGATCGCTGCCGCTTCCGTCTCGGCTGCGGCTCCAGGCCCGGAGCGTACGGTGACGGCGTTGGAGGCAAGGTCGAGGCCGGCCTCGCGCAGCGCCGGCAAGAGCCGCTTCATCGCCTCGCGCTGGAGGATGCTCGGATTGCCGGGACGGGCGGTGAGTTTCAGACGCACGACCAGCGAGTTTTCGGTGACGTCCTGGATGCCCTGCATCTTCAGGGGCACCAGGAATTCGCCGCCGATCTCCGGGTCTTCGAGCATCGCAAGGCCGACCTTCTTGATGGCCTTGCGGATCTTCTCCGGATCGGCGTCGCGCTCGAATTTCAGCTCGAACTTCACCGTGCTCCAGTCACGGCTGTAGTTGGTGACGGCCTGCAGCTGGCCGTAAGGCACCGTGTGGATCTGACCGTTCTGGTGGCGCAGACGAAGCGAGCGCAGCGAAATGCGCTCCACGGTTCCCTTGAGCTTGCCGGTGTCGACATATTCGCCGACGCGGAAGGCATCGTCGGCGATGAAGAAGATGCCCGAGACGACATCCTTCACCAGCGTCTGCGAGCCGAAGGAGAGCGCAAGGCCGAGAACGCCGAAACCGGCGAGCAGCGGCGCGATGTTGATGCCGAGCGCGGAAAGAATGACGAGGCTGGTGACGGCGAAGATGCCGCCGAAGATCAGGTTGCGGATGAGCGGCAGGATGGTCGAGAGCCGGCTCTGCTGGCGGATCATCGTCTCGTCCTCGCTTTCGCCGGGAAGGGCCACGCGCGTCTGCGGCGCAAAGGCGTCGAAGCTCTTCCAGAGGAAGCTGCAGATCACCCAGCTCGCGACCACCGCAAGGCTGATGCGCTCGAGGATGACGATCCAGCCGATGGCCGCCGCGGTGTCATGCTGAACGAGCACCGGGCGCCAGAGCGCGATGATCGCGTGCAGGCCAGCAAGCCAGATGGCGCCGGCAAGGGCGGTCTGGATGCTGCCCGAAATTGCCGCATGCAGGGCGTGCGAGGCGGGCGTGCGCCGCCGTTCTGCGGCCGCGCCCGCGAGCGAATGGATGCCGAAGGCAAGGATCGGCAGCGCGAGCAGGATGATCTGCGTCGTGCCGCCGGCAAAGCTCCAGGCGGCGCTGTTCGGGCTGCCGGCGACGATGACGGTCATCAGCCAGAGCACGACGGCGCTGAGCGCATAGAACTCCGGCACCCCGAAGGCGATGGCGCGACGCACGGGCCCGGGATTCTCGCCGGCAAACACCGCGCGAATGTCGGCTGCCCCCGCAATGAACCAGTAGAGCTTGAGAACGGTCAGGATGCTCACCCCGATCAGCAGCCAGCCGTCTGTGGCGGCCAGTTCCAGCCCGCGCTGGTGGGCAAACCGCAGGCTGGCGCCGAGGATTGCGCTGATCGCTCCATAGGCCGTCAGCATGTTGGCGTGGAAACGCGGGTGGGCGATGTCGAGCAGGCGGATTTCGGGTCTGGTCGGTGCAAAAAGGAAGCGCGCGCCGACCGCGTAGGTCACCGAAACGAAGGCGATGGTGATGAGCGCGTGGGTGAATTCGGCAGACGCCGTGCCCGGCGTCAGGAACAGGCGGGCGATGGCGTGGGCGACGGCGGCGAAGATGATCAGGCAGGCGATGTCGACGCCGAGCCTGATCAGCGAAGCGCGCATCCGGTGAAGCAGGTCGACGACGTCGAAAGATGCGCCGAACAGTCCGCGGATGAGCACGTGGCCGGTGAAGGCTGCGGCAAGGCCCACGGCCACGGCAAGCAAGGCGACCGCGGCGACGGAGACGATCGACCACCCCTCGGCGCCAATGCCTGCCGCTACGTCACCCATGACGCCGGCGATGCCGCTCGTACCGGCAAGTCCCATCTGCAAGCCATTGAGAAAGCGCGCGGAAAGGGTGTCGAGGGTGTCGGGCTGGTCGGCTGAGGAGGTCGGCTGAGCGGTGGCGGTTCCTGCCGCCTGCGGTGCCCCGTCCTCGACGGCCGCGGCCGACGGCGCCGTTGCGGAGGTGCCTGTGGACGGCGCCGATTGGCCCGGGGTCTGCGCGGGCGCGTCGCGCCATTCGACGGTAACCGGACCACCGGCCTTTGCCGCGGCGCGCAAGGTCTCCTCGATCTCGGTGGCGCTCTGGCCGGGTGTCAGGATGACGGTGACCGGCGGAGGTGGTGTCTGGGCAATGGCGGGCAGGGCGAGCGCGAGAAGCAGCGCGAAGCTTGCCAGAAGGCGACGGCAGAGGAAGGGGGCACCCAGCATGAAGTTTATCCATCAAGATCGGTTGTGCGGTATGCGGCCTTGCCCATCACATTACATAACGTTCTAAAATTCCAATCGAATTTTGTGGCGGGGTGGGCAATGCGTTCGCCACTCGCACTTGAGGGATGCCCCTCACTGTCCTGCCGGACATCTCTCCCCGCAAAGCGGGGAGAGAGCCGCTGGGCGCACGCTTCAGTGCGAACCTCGCCGTTCATTGCTCCAACCGGAGTTTGGCCAAGACGGTGCTGCTTGCTTCCTCCCCGCTGGCGGGGAGAAGGTGCCGGCAGGCGGATGAGGGGCATGCCCCTACCACGCGGATGAGGGGGCATGCCCCCACCGCGCGAATGAGGGGCAAGCTCTCACCGCGTGGATGAGGGGCAACGACCCTACTTCGTCGTGTAGCCGCCGTTGACGAGGATGGTCTGGCCGGTCATCCACCAGCCGTCCGAGACGAGGAAGCGGATATGGGGGACGATGTCCTCGATGTCGGTGAGGCCGGTTCTGGAGAAGCCGGAGAGAGCGGAGGCCGTCTTGTGATAGGCGACGGCGTCGGCTCCTTCGGCCGGGTAGAAGAAAGGCGTGTCCATCGGCCCGGGGCCGATGGCGGTGACGGAGATGCCGCGTTCGCCAAACTCCTTGGCGGCCGCGCGGGTAAAGTGTTCGACCGGCGCCTTGGTGCCGGCATAGGCAGCATAGAACGGCGTGAAGGCGCCGAGCAGCGAGGTGACGAGCGTGCAGATCTTGCCGTTGTCGCTGACATGCCGGCCTGCCTCGCGCAGGAAGAAGAAGGCGGTCTTGGAATTGACCGCGCTCATCTCGTCATATTCCGCTTCGGTGATCTCGACGAAAGGCTTCTTCAGGACCTTGCCGACGGTGTTGATGGCGATGTCGATGCTGCCAAGCGCTGCCCCGGCATCGGCAAAGAGCTTTTCGACAGCGGCGGCATGGGTGAGATCGCCCGAAAAGGCGTGGGCGGCAGCACCCGTCGCCTTGATGGCCGCGACCGTTTCGTCGGCGGCCGCCTTCGTTGCAGGGCTGTTGTAGTGGATCGCAACGGCGCGCGCACCATGCGCGGCGAGATCGCGGGCCAAAAGGCCGCCGAGGTTCTTGGCGCCGCCGGCGATGAGAACGGATTTACCCTGGATGCTGTGGTCTGCCATGGACGTCTCCTGTTTCGGTCGCCCGGTCTGACGGGCTCTCGGTTCTGGTGGGGATGGGCGCAATCGGCCCGGCGATGCCGCCACCGCTCCGGCGCATTCGCTGACCCTGGAAGGAGGCGGATGACCGGGACACCGTGTTTCAACGCGCGCGCCCCATGCCCTTGCCCCGTTCGGACGATCGGAGAGTGCACAGGCAGCGCGCATCTGAGAATATCGTCGCATTATCTGGCATAAAGCGCCTGCGCATGACATGACTTGTTAGATTATACGAACAATGGGTGGGTCTGGTCATCGGTATGGACAGGATCGAGCTTTTCCGAATCTTCACGCGCGTCGTCGAAAGCGCCAGCTTTACCCGCGCTGCCGATACGCTCGGCCTGCCGCGCTCGTCGGTCTCGGCAGCGGTGCAGACGCTCGAAACGAGGCTCGGCACGCGGCTGCTTCACCGCACCACCCGCAAGGTGGCGCCGACGCAGGATGGCACGGCCTTTTACGAGCGCTGCCTGAGGCTGATCGAGGACATGGAGGAGGCCGAGAACCTCTTTCGCCGCAGCACGTCGGAGCCGACCGGGCGGTTGCGGGTCGACCTGCCGAGCCGTATCGGCCGCCTGATCGTGGCGCCGGCCCTGCCTGAATTTCTCGGCCGTTTTCCCGGCATCGACATCGATCTCGGCATGACCGACCGGGCGGTGCACCTGATCGAGGAGAGCGTCGACTGTGCGCTGCGCGTCGGGCCGCTTGCCGATTCCGGCCTGATCGCCCGGCCGTTCGGCGCGTTGCGGCTGATCAATGTCGCAAGCCCCGACTACATCGCCCGCCACGGAACGCCAGCGACGCCCGCCGACCTCAAGGATCATTTTGCGGTCAACTACGCCTCGCCCTCAAGCGGGCGGGTCGAGGACTGGGAGTGGATCGAGGCGGGCGAGGTGCGCCAGGTTACGGTCCCCGGCCGGGTCAGCGTCAACAGCGCCGAAGGCAGCATCGCCTGCTGTCTTGCCGGCCTTGGACTCATCCAGATCCCCGCCTTCGACGTGATCAACCACTTGCGCGACGGACGGCTCGTGGAGGTGATGCCTGCCCATTGCGCAGCCCCGATGCCGATGGCGCTGCTTTATCCCCACCGCCAGCATCTGTCGCGCCGGCTCAAGGTGTTTGCGGATTGGCTGGAAGGGCTGATGCGGGGGATCGTTGCGGCCTGACGGGGGCGCAGCGATGCCGGCGCGCCCGTCGGACACCGGCTCACATCCTGGCGTCTTCTCGCTCGCGTGTTCTAGCTGACCGTCTGATTGCAGCGCCGTCCGGTCCACGGCAGGAACTGCGAGCCGCCGGCGTTCCATTTGCCGGAAAATTCCGAGAAATCTGGCGTGAAGGTAACGAGCAACTGACCGTAGCCGTATTTGTCGCGCCACATGAAGGTTCGGGTGAGATCGCTGCCATCGCCGTCGTCACTGGTTTCGGCAAGCTCTCCGTCGACGGGCTCGCCCTGATCGGAGAACACGTATTTGCCGATGACCGTGCCGCCGGCATCAGTCTCGAAGCGGGTTTGCGCTTCCGAAAGAATGCCGGCGGAGGAGAGTTGGCCGCAATAGGTTCCTGAAGGTGCACGGCTCGTCTCGCCGGCCATTGCCCCGGAGGCGAACGCGGCCGCAATCAGGAATGCGGCGGTCGATGAACGGCTTGCTGTCAAGGCGGCCTCTTTTGCCGTGTCGCTGCGGTTTCTCGCGATCGCCCAAGGGGCCTGTCGCGATGGCTGCTGCCATGGGCCAGCATTCGCCACGCAAAATCAAGGCCGTCGAGACGCGTTGCCGCCGCCTAGTTTTCCTGAACCGAAACGCCGTCCTGGCCGATCTTGATCTCGACCCCCGGCTTCGTCTCCTCCTGGTAGACGTAGAGGCCGAGCCCGGCAAGGGCGATGGCGAGCAGGGCGATGACGAGATAGAGGCCGTTTCGGTTCATTCAGAACTCCTGTGTTCGGTTTGCCAGAGGGAACTAGGAGCTTGCGCAGGAAAGACAATGGGATAGCGCGCTTGAAACGCACGCCGCGCGGACGCGGCACGCGCCGAGGACAGCCGGCCTTGCGGCTGCTTGGAGGAACGAGTGTGATTTTTCCGGCGGAGCCGATGCTGTTTGGAGCGGGATTGGTCTCCCAATCCCGCTCCATTCCTGCGGCCGGCGATCACTCAGCTTGCGTCAAAACCTGCATGGTATCTTACGCGTCCTGAGGGCATCGGGCCGCTGAATGCGCGCGCCATGAAGTATTCGGCCGGAACCCCTTCGAAGCGCAGGGCGGCGTGGTTTTCGAAGCCGAAGCGTTTGTAATAGCCGGGGTCGCCGAGGACGACGCATCCTCTTGCGCCAGTCCTTGCCAGGCGCTCGAGGCCCTCGCGGATCAGCCTGCCGCCGATGCCGCTTTTCTGGCGGTCGGGCCTGACGGAGACCGGGCCGAGCCCGTACCAGCCGTTCTCCTCGCCGTCGATCGTGATCGGCGAGAAGGCGACGTGGCCGACGATTTCATCGTGGTCGAGAGCGACCAGTGAGATCGTCAAGGCGCCGGCGTCGCGCAGGGCGTCGACGATTTCGGCCTCGGTCTGGCTGCTAAACGCCATCGGGGCGAAGGCGGCCTTGGTTGTTGCTCGGATGGTTGGGATGTCCGTCGCTTGTTCGGGACGAATGTGGATGTTGGTCATGGAAGAACCTGTTCTTGAACCCTGGTCGCGCGCCATCGGCCGCGAACGAGAAATATCGTCCGGTGACGGCACGGTTGGACGTCTCGATCGATCGAGACGTTAGTGGGTGAGAACAAGCTCCAGCATCGACAATTCCTCAGCTATCAAGGAAGGGAAGCGCGGGTATAGGATCAAGTGCTCCCGATCGTCAACCGTCCACAAGGAACGAAGGCTCAAGCCCGCTGTCTTGGGCGATGGACGTGCGACAGGGAGAGGGAAGTCGCAGATGCCGCGGGCATACCGGGCCGCCCGGCGGCGTTTGCGCCACGATTACGGATCCGATGCCCGTCCGCCTCAGCGCAGCCCGCGAAACGCCGCTTGGACCTCGCTGCTGTAAAGCTCCGGCTCCTCGCAGGCGGCGAAGTGGCCATCCTTGTCGACGCGATTGCAATAGACGAGGTGCGCCAGTCGTAGCCGTGCTGCCAGCAGAGGGCGAGCGGCCGCAGCTTTTCAAGCTGGCCCCCCTGGGAGCGGTCGCTGACCGTTTCCGCGTCGGGCCAGCGCGTTGCCGCAAGCCGGGCGCGCAGATCGTCAAGCGCAGCTTCCGGAATGGCGATGCGGAAAGGCCGGATGGCATCCGCCGCGGGGGCGGCGGCGGATGCCTTCGCAGTGGCGGCGGCCGGGAAAAGGACACCTGCTGCGGCCGCCGCCGCCCCAGCCAGAAGCAGGGCACAGCGGGAAAGCATGGGGACCAGGCTTGCCTCGCGGGTGGAGCCGCTCCTGGGCTGGGAATTCGTTGCCATGATCGTTCGCCTTACTTGACCGGCGCCAGCAGCGGCTCGCCCTTGCGCACCACATAGGTCGCAAGTTCGGACGCCTTGACGCTGCCGACATTGGCGGCGACATGGGCGAGACCTGCCGGAATGAACAGGCTCTCGCCGGCCTTCAGCGTCACGGGCTTACGGCCCTCGAGCCGGTATTCGAGCACGCCTTGAAGCACATAGGCGACCTCTTCGCCCGGGTGGTTGTGCTTGATGGAGACGGCGCCCGGCGCGATATCGACGCGTGCCTGCACCACCTCGCGGCCGGGCGCTTCGATATCCTGCTGAATGAGATCCGTGCGCTCGACGCCCGGCTGTTGCGCGTTTGCGGGGGCAATGACGCTGCCGAGAAGCAGAAGCGTGACCGCCATGGTGCGGGTGGTGTGCATCAGATCGTCCTTTCGGTTCCGGCTGTGTTTCGTCTGGGCGACATTTGAGCCGAGAACTGCACCGGGGATGTGTCCGGCGACAGGGAGATTTGTATCTTCTTGTTTCAGCGGGACATCCCGTAGGACGGGGCGAGTGGCGCGCTGATCGTGGACCAGCGGATGTCAAAGGCAACGAAGCGGAGGGGCTCGTTCACGAACCTGCACCTGTTCAGTGGGCGCGGGTTGATTTTACGCTAATTGAGGCAAATAACGGGAACGACAACGATCGGTTGAATGCGGATGGTGGCCTCGATGACGGTGCTTGCAAGTCTCTATCGAAATACGTTCGACATGGATCCTTCAGACACCGACGCCGCCGAATTCTTCTCGAGCGTGATCAAGCTGGTCACGGGCTTCTGGGCCGTCGAGTTCGTCATAACCGGCTTGCTCTGGGTGATGCTCGGCGTCAATCCGGTCGACTATGCCCCCGTCAAACTGGCGGTCTCGCTCGTCTGCGTGCTGATCACGCTGGTGATTTCCCATATCGTGGCGATGATGCGGGCAAAAAACATCGCAGCTCAGGTGTTCGTGTCGGCCGTGTTGTCCGTTCTGGCATCGGCGGCTGCAACCACCGTCGATTATCAGCTGTTCGCCTATGCGAAGCCCGCCGTCGGCGTCGAATATACGCTCGAGAACGTTTGCTACACGCTGTTTTACGGCGTGTCCCTGTTCTTTGGCTGGTCCTGCTTTTTCATCGCCTACATGTACAACCTGAAGGTCCGCGCGCAGGAGCGCCGGCTGGCGATCTCGCGCGAAGAGGCGCTGGCAGCCAAGATGCAGGCGCTCTACTACCAGATCAATCCACACTTCCTGTTCAACACGCTGAACGCCATCGTCGGCCTGATCGAGGAGGGCGCTTCGTCACAGGCGAGCCGGGTGGTGATTTCGCTTTCGTCGTTCCTGCGCAAGACGCTGGAGATGGACCCGTTGCGGGATCTGGCGCTGTCGGAAGAGCTGGCGCTGCAATCGGAGTATCTGGCGATCGAGAAGGAGCGCTTCTCCGATCGCATCAGCGTCACGCTCGACGTTCCCGAGGAACTGAGGGCGGCACTGGTGCCGAGCCTGATCCTGCAGCCACTCATCGAGAATGCCGTCAAGCATGGGCTTGGGCGCTCAACCGGCGATCTCAAGATCACGATCAGCGCGTCGCAGGACGAAAAGCGGCTGCAGCTTTCGGTCGACAACGTGTCGGAGGCCGGCGAGACCTTTTCCGCGGGGAGCCGACCCGGCCTTGGCGTCGGGCTCGCCAATGTCGAAGAGCGCGTCAAGGCTCGCTTCCCGGAGGGCGGCTCGCTTATCGCAGGACCGGTCTCGGAGGCCCATTTTCGTGCCACGCTCACCATGCCGTTGCAGACGCCTGCCGCCGACCGACGTCCCCATGCCGCCAGCGAGGTGCTCGTGACGTGAGGGCTCGGGGCGCGAGGGTTGGGCGCGGTGGCTGAGAGCGAGGGTTGCAGAGGTCAGCCTGCCGGAGGCGGGCGCCGGCGGCTGACGCGCGCCCGGAGGCGCGCGCGGGGCAGATGCGGCTTTCGCTCAGACGTGGCGCGTCAGGCCGCCATCCACCTTCAGGTTCTGGCCGGTGATGTAGCCCGCACCTTCCGAGGCGAGGAAGGCGACGGTGGCGGCGACTTCGGCGCTGGTGCCGTAGCGCTTCATCGGCACGGCGTCGCGGCGCTCTTCGGTCGCCGGCAGGCTGTCGATCCAGCCGGGCAGCACGTTGTTCATGCGCACATTGTCGGCCGCATAGGTGTCGGCAAAGATCTTGGTGTAGGCGGCAAGGCCGGCGCGGAAGACGGCCGAGGTCGGGAACATCGCCGACGGCTCGAAGGCCCAGGCGGTGGAGATGTTGACGATCGAACCGGACTTCTGTTTCTGCATGATCGGGGCGACGAGGCGGACCGGGCGGATGACGTTCATCAGATAGACGTCGAGCCCGGTATGCCACTGCTCGTCTGATATTTCGAGGATCTGGGCGCGCGGGCCGTGGCCGGCGCTGTTGACGAGAACATCGATCCGACCCCATTTTTCCACCGTCGCATCGACCAGGCGCTTCAGGTCGTCGTTCGACTGGTTGGAGCCGGTCACGCCGATGCCGCCGAGCTCGGCGGCCAGCGCTTCGCCCTTGCCGGACGAGGAGAGGATCGCGACCTTGAAGCCGTCGGCCGCAAGGCGTCTCGCGCTCTCGGCGCCCATGCCCGAGCCGCCGGCGGTGACAATTGCAACTTTTTCTACTGCCATGGTTTCATCCTCTGATCGGATCGACGGGTGCCGATTGTGTTGCGGTTGCGATTGAAATAGCATCTGAACGGCAGGACGACGAACGAGTTTCGCTTTCGAATGACAGTAGAAAAACTATCGGATGAGTGACGCACCCGGACGACTGCCATCGCTGAATGGCGTCAGAGTATTCGAAGTGGCGGCGCGGCACCTGAATTTTCGCCTGGCGGCCGAGGAACTCGGCGTGACGCAAGGGGCTGTCGCCCAGCAGGTGCGCGGGCTCGAGGCCGAGCTCGGGGTCAAGCTGTTCGAGCGGCTGCCGCGCATGCTGGCTTTAACCGGCGAGGGGCGCGCCTATATCGCCGATATCAGGCGCGCACTCGAGATCATCGCGCGGGCGACCGATGGGCTGAAGCCGCAGCCGGTCCGGCTGACGATCAGCACGACGCCGTCCTTCGCCTCCAAATGGCTGATCCCGCGGCTGCCGGATTTCACCGCGCGGCATCGCGATCTCGACCTGCACATCCTGGCGACCGACCGCATGTCGAATTTCCAGGCCGATGGCGTCCACCTAGCGGTGCGCTACGGTCGACCGTCCTTCGGGGCAGGGCTTGCGGTCGAGCTTTTGTTCGAACAGGAGACCATCGCGGTCTGCAGCCCGAGGCTGATGCGGGATGAAACGGTGCCGAAGACGGCGGCCGAGCTTGCCGATTACACACTGCTGCACGACGCGCATAATTTCTGGCCCGAATTCATCGAGCGGCATTTCGGGGAAGACCGGCAGGCCACGTTCAAGGGCATCAGCTTCAACCAGACCTCGCACGCGATCGAGGCGGCGATCGCCGGGCAGGGGATCGTTCTCGCCAACAGCAATTTCGTGGCACAGGACATCGCCGAGGGACGGCTTGTCCGCATTTTCGAAGCGGCGATGCCCGGGCCGTCGGATTTCTATCTCGTCTGGCCACGCTACCGCAAATCAGACGGGCTTCAGACCGTGATCACCTGGTTGAGTGAGGAGGCAAAAAGGGAACGCGAGCGCAGCCTGCCGTGATTGAGGCAGCGCCCTGACCCCGTCCTGCTTGCGCGCATGCGGGGCCCATCCTGCCGTCTCCGGCGACCGGAAGGGCAGGATGGGCCTGAACTGCGCCGATCGTTCCTACTTGCAGCCCTTCGCCTTCAGCGAGGACTCGATCGCCGTTACCTTGCCCTTAGACACGGCAACCTGGCCCTCCTTGTCGCCGCCGAACGTGCTCGACATCGGCACGCCGATCAGGAATACGCCCATGGCGTCTCCGGTCGCCGCGTCGTGCTGTTGCTTGGAGAGGCTTGCCAGTGTGCTCTGTTCCCTTGCGAGTTCCTGTGCGAGGCCGTGGCAGCTCTGGTTGGAATACGCGGCCATCGGGATATCGACGGGCACGATTGCGTCCGGACGTTTGGCGCAAGCAGAAACAGCCAGCGCAGCGGCCAGCACGACATAACGGATTTTCATTTTTCCCCTCAGTTTTTACTGAAACACCCCGTCAGAACGTAAGCACGTCCTGACGGTCGAGGGAAGATTCTGCTACGCAAGGTTGCTTCTTTGGTGTCGCAATCCACGGTTATTTGAGGGCGAGTGACCTCTAGCGACGCAGGGCTGTGTCCAGCCGGTGGAGCAGGGCGTGAAAGGCACCTTTGCTCGGCTTTCGCGCCGGCATCTTCCGGACGATCCGGCGGAGTTCGGGTGAGGCGGCAGCGATCGCCCGCTGCAACTCCGTTTCCGTGACTTCGGCTTTGTTGCCGGCACCAAGCGAAAGCGCCTGAACCGCATAGGCTGCAGGCGCAAGCACGTGATTGATCTGGTGTGGCGTCTCGATCGGATGGGTGTAGGCCGCGCCGGCGGCGGCAGAGGCTGAACGGGCCGCGGCCCTGGCGGCGGGATCGTCGATCTGGCGGGCGGCGGCCTGCGCGTCCCAGGCGGCCTTGCGCAATTGCGCGCTACGGACGCCACCCTCGGCAAAGGCGCGGATGGCCGCGATCGCTGCGCGCGGTCGAAGGTCAGCGGGCGCCGCGCCCTCGAAAATCGGCAGGGCCCGCTCGGCCGAGAGGGCCGCCCACAGCGCGATGTGGCGCAGGTCGTCTTCGGTGATGAGCGGCGGAGCGGGCGTCGTGTCCATGGCCGAGGGTTTTGGCATGGAAGGCCGGCGCGCCGCAATCGGCGCGAGGCCGTCGGCCGGATTGGTGGCGCTTGCGGCGACGCGCAACATTTCTATTGTGCGTTGGCAATAGCGAAAGACCAGACGAAGCGGATGTCGATGCCTACCGAAATTGCAGTTCCAAAATATGCCGCGCTCGAAAACGAGCGGCGCTTCCTCGTCGAGCGCTGCCCCGATCTCTCGAAACGTGACTATCGGACGATCGAGGACCTCTATGTGACCGGGAGCCGGCTCAGGGCGCGGGCGATCCGCTACATCGACGGCCGTCCGCCCGCGTTCAAGTTCTGCAAGAAATATCCGTCGGAAAGCGCAATTTCCGCTCCGATCGTCAACATCTACCTGACCGCAGAAGAGTATGGACTGCTGTCGCAGCTGCCGGGAAAAACGCTTTCCAAACGCCGCTATCGCCTCGACTTCGGGGGAATCCTCTGCGGCATCGATGTGTTCGAGGGCGAACTTTCCGGGCTGGTGCTGTCCGAAATCGAAGCCGCTTCGGCCGAAGCGCTGATGGCCCTGGCGCCGCCACCCTGGAGCGGCCTGGAGGTCACCGACGACGCCTTTTTCCGCGGCGCACATCTCGCAGGTCTCAGCGCTGCGGAGCTTCAGGTGAAGCTCTCGCTGCTGCGGCGCTGATCGGCAAGCCCAATCGCCGAAACGCGCCGCGCCTGCCGAGATCGACGAACGACTGCTTAGGGCCCAAAGGAGCCATCGCTCCGCATTGGCAGGCGGGTCAGGCCGGTATCGAACGGTCGGGAATAGTAGGACGGCCGGCGTAATCTCGCGGCAGCAACGTGACGTCAATCGGTCGCCCGACCCCGTTCCAAAGATAACGGCAGTCGCGTCCTCCACGCCTTGTGGCAGACCAAGGACATATAGTCCAACCCCAACTTAACATAAAAATGGTAGCGGCCGCTTTGCGCCAAGAGGAAACTCTCGCGCAAAGCCGGATAAATCACCGCCTTGGAGCCGATGGCCGACCGTCCGCTGCCAGGACACCCAATGCGAAAAGCTGACATCGGAGCTCTTGCCGCCGAGGTCCGTGATTGGCCTTGAGCGTCAGTGCCTTGAGCACGAGCGGACCAACAGACATCAAAAGGCTGTAGAGGACCGGAAGGACGGCACGGGCAATCATCAATCTGCGCCTGATGACGTGCCGCATTCCCACTCAGCGCTCCCAGCCCGGTTCGAACGGGAAGCGCTCCTGCCAGATGGCCGCAAGTCTGGTGTCGGTGTCGATGCGGCGTACTGCGTCGGCAAGCCCGGGTGCGACTTCATAGAAGCGCCGCCGGCCGGGTGACCAGCGCGATGCCGTGGCCACGTAAAGATCGAGAACCGACAGTTCGTCGCCGAGCAGATGCGTGCCCGGGCGCAGCTGTGCGCCCATCTCACCCCAGCAACAGGCGATGCGGTCGTAGATGCGTGCCTTGACGGCGACGTGGTCCGCTCCTTCTTTTACGACCCGCGCCGGGTTGTCGGCGATCCAGTAGAGCGCGTAGATCGCCGACGACACGAAGGTCATCCATTTGAGGAATGCCGGCCGCGCCGCATCGCCCAAGGGCGGTGCGAGGCGGGCGTCCGGATAGGTATCGGCAAGCCAGATCAGGATGGCCGCACTTTCAGTCATGACCTCGCCCGTCGGCAGGGTGAGGGCCGGGACCTGGCGCAAGGGATTGATGCGGGCGAGCCTGTCGGCCTGCGCCTGCCCCTCCCAGGGCGCGTGATCTTCCACACGGTATGGCAAATCGAGCAGGCTCAAGGTTGCCTCGATCGGAACCGATCCCGAGCCCGATGCTCCGTAGACGACAAATGGCGCGGCCATTGTTGCTTTTCTCCCTGCGAACGAACCGGCGCTTGGGCCGTCGATACGACCCGACAAAGGGTCCAGAATCGATGAGCGCGAACGCTTCCGTTTCCTGTTTGCAGTCGCTTAGACCCCGGAACTGGCGCTACAATCAAGTGCTTGACGTGCAAGAAATGCGCCGCCGCAAAGCCCGGTTGCAGGCTTGGGGCGGCCGGGAAAAAGCGCCGGATCGCGCGCGCCGCGCTGCCTTCCTTTTGAGCCAAACCTGAGCGCCAGGAACCATAGCCATGTCGCCATCGACCGCCGCATCGTCGACACTGGAACGCGCCAGCCTGCTGAAGGCCGCGCAGGATCGGCTCCTGCGGGCGGAGTGGTCGCGGGAGCGGCTGCTGTCGTTCCAGCGCAATGCGCTGCAACAGGCCCTGCGGCACGCGGTCGAGGCGTCGGCCTGGTACCGCGACACGCTTGGCGATAACGTCGCGCGCGGCGCGCCGCTCGAAGACCTGCCGGTGCTGACGAAGCGGCAGCTGATGGAGAATTTCAACGCGATCGTCACCGACGCGCGGCTGAGCCGGCAACGGGTCGAGCAGCATCTCGACGGCGAGGACGCCCGGTCGCTGCTCCTTGGGGAATACCGGGCCTTTGCGACCGGAGGGACGACCGGCGAACGCGGGATCGCCGTCTATGACCATCCAGCCTGGCTTTCGGCGATCGCCAACATGATGCGCTTCCAGGCGATCGTCGGCATCGACGAGACGACCCGCAGCATTGCGATCTTCGCCTCGTCACCGGTGCATATTTCCTACCATATCGGCGTGGAGCTGCGTGCGCTCAGGCCGCCGGCGCCGCGCTTCAACGTGCTCATGCCGATCGAAGAGATCGTCGAGGGCCTGAACCTCAACCAGCCCGAGGTGATCTCGACCTATCCGTCCTTCCTGCGGGTGCTGGCAGGCGAACAGCAGGCGGGACGGCTGAGGATCAAGCCACGGCTCTTCCGCACCAGCGCAGAAACGCTCGGCGAAGAACTGCGCGCGCTGGCCGCCGACACCTGGCAGGCGGCGATCGCCGACAGTTATGTCTGCACCGAGGCCGGACCCATGGGCCACGAGTGCATCTTCGGCGACGGGCTGCATCTCGCCGAAGACAGCTTCGTCTTCGAGGTGGTGGACGAGAACAATCGCCCGGTGCCCGATGGCGTCGAGGGGGCCAAGCTGCTGGTCACCACGCTGACCAACGGCACCCTGCCGCTGGTGCGCTATGAAATCTCAGACGTCGTGGCGATGGCGACGGAGCCTTGTCCCTGCGGGCTGCCATTCTGGCGGATCGGGTCGATCGCCGGGCGCAGGGAAGAGACGCTGCGTCTGCGGGCGCGCGTCGGCGGGCTCGTCAACATCCATGCGCACCGGCTGCGCTCGCCGCTGACGGGAGCCGCGGGCGTGCGGCAATTCCAGTTCGTGCAATTGCCCGACGGGCTGGAAATCACCATCGCGGTGTTTGAAGGCGTGGATGCCGCCGCCGTCAGCACCGACGTGGACGCAGCCGTGAGGGCGGCGCTCGATGCGGCGGGCGCGGCACCGGGCGGCGTGCGGGTGCGGCTGGTGGAGGCCATCGAGCGAACTGGTTCGGGCGCGAAGCAGAAACTGGTTGTCGCTTCGCCTGACATCCTTTAGCCAGCACCGGCGACAGAAGCACGCGAGGGCCGGGAGAGCCCGATCACCACCGCCCGAGGCGCTTGTTCTGTCGGCGGCGCCGTTGTTCTTCCATCGGACGACTGCAATTGCGTATAGTGTCGATTGGCCGGCGGCCGGCCGATAGGACGCTGCCTGCCACAGCCGCTGCTGCCACACGGAGTTCCAGAGATTGAGCGTTGCCTTCACCAAGGAAGAAAGTGCCGAAACCGCCGCCGAAACCCTTTTGCCGGATCGTGCCGTCTCGCCGCATCCGAACCTCGTGACCGGGGCGGGGCTGAAGGCGCTGGAGGCGCAGATGGAGGAGGCGCGGGCGGCCTATGAGGCGGCCACGTCGATCGAGGACGTGAACGAGAAGCGTCGCCAGCAGGCCGGCCCTTTGCGCGACGCGCGTTATCTTTCCGAGCGCATCCGGACGGCGCAGCTGATGCCGGAGCCGGTGTCAACCGATGTCGTCTCCTTCGGCAGCACCGTCACCTTCAGCCGCGATGACGGGCGGGTTCAGACCTACCGCATCGTCGGCGAGGACGAGGCCGACCCCAAGGCCGGGTCGATTTCCTATGTTTCACCGGTGGCGCGTTTCCTCTCGGGCAAGGGCGTCGGCGACGTGGTCACGGTCGGTGGCCAGGAACTGGAAATCATCGCGATCGCTTAAGGGGGCGCGCCTCCGGGTCTGCCTACTCTACCGCCATGTCCCGGGATACCCAACCTTTCGGATAGCTATCTTCGCGGCGAATGGTGTCGTATACGATTAAATCGCACTGTATTGACATTCGCCCACTCAGGGATTTATATCGCATCCGATTAATTCGAAATGCGGCAAGCCGCGGCGTGACGGTGCGCCAAGGCGCATTCCGGCCCCTCAGGTGGCCGGACGCAAGGTCAGGGATCAGTCCGTCGACTGGAGAAAGCTGATGCAGATGAACCACAATCTCCGCCGCGCACCGGCCTATAACGAGTTTTCGCGCGTGCTCGACCCCAGCGTCTACGAGCCGCTGCCCGGCGACTGGCTGATCGGCATCACCGATATCGTCGATTCAACCGGGGCGATCCACAATGGGCGTTACGAGGACGTCAATTTCGCCGGGGCCTCGGCGATCGCGGCGATCGGCAATGCCTGGGGCAAGTTCGATTTTCCCTTTGTCTTTCGCGGTGACGGCGCGGCGTTTGCCCTGCCTCCCGAAGGGCAGGAAATGGCCACGACGGCGCTCCGGCAATTGGCGGCGTTCGTGAAGGCGCGGTTCGGGCTTGATCTTCGCGCCGGCCTGCTGACGGTCGACAGCATCCGTCAGGGCGGACAGGACGTGCGGATCGCACGCTACGCCGCCTCCAAGGATGCGACCTACGCGATGTTTTCAGGCGGCGGGCTCAAATGGGCGGAGCGGCAACTGAAAGAGGGGCTCCATCAGCTTGACCCGGCAACCGACGGGGCCGAGCCCGATCTGACGGGACTTGCCTGCGAATGGCGGCCGTTTGCGAGACGTCACGGGCAGATCCTGTCGCTTCTGGCCGAGCCGACGGAGACGGTGAGGCCGGAGCGTTTTGTGGCGCTGGCAAGAGAGGTGATCGCCGTCTTCGACGAAGGTCCGCGCCACGCGCATCCGCTGCCGGACCGGATGGGACTGCCGAAGGACCCGCGCGTCACCCTCGAGCCCGAGCGCTGGGCGGGGGTCGCCGCCAATTCGGATTTCCGCAAGTACGACGACGGTCTCAGGCTGACGGTCGATTGCACGGTCGAGCAGATCGACCGGGTGGAGGCGATGCTGACCCGGGCAAGGGAGCAGGGCGAGGTCAAGTTCGGCCTGCACCGGCAGAGCCACGCGCTGATGACCTGCCTGGTGCCGTCGGCCGAACCCGACGCTCACCTGCACTTTCTCGACGGCATGGACGGTGGCTATGCCAAGGCGGCCGAGATGATGGAGCCGCAGAAGCGTGCCGCGGGCGTCGCCGCCTGACGGGTCACGCCGGAACGTAGGTGAGCCGGATCACGCTCTCGTCGATCACGTCGTTGGCGACCAGTCTGACCGGCGGCCGGGCGCCGGCGAAGAACGGAGCGCCGTGGCCGAGCACGACCGGGTGGAGATAGAGGCGGTATTCGTCGATCAGGCCAAGGTCGGTCAGGCCCTGGGCGAGCTTCGGCCCGGACACCGTGATATCCCCCGTGCGCTCGGTCTTCAGGCTGCGAACGAAAGTCTCAAGGTCGCCCGTCACAAGGGTGGCGTTGGGGCCGACCGATGTCAGCGAACGCGACACGACCCATTTCGGCAGCTTGCGCCACGCATCGGCGAACTCTTGAAGCTCCGGGGTCCAATCGGGCTGGTCGTCGTCGAAATAGCGCATGATTTCATACATGCGGCGGCCGTAGAGGCTGCCGCTCAGCCCCTTTACGTGCTCTATCCAGTGGCGAAAGAGCACCGGCCCCGGTGCAAAACGCTCATGGTCGACATAGCCGTCGAGCGACAGGTTCATGCCGAAGACGATCCTTGCCATGCTGACACACCTCCATCGCCGGAGGGCGGAGGATAGCAAAGGCCGTCCGCACGCGGAAGTATGGCTACTTCTTCGGCGCCCCGGATTGCATCGAGGCAAGCAGGTTGTCGCGCAAGGTCGCGACCGATTGCTGCACCGTTCCGAAATCGTCGCCGAGCCCGGTTGCCTCGACGAGCGCCGAGCCCGGCTCGGCATCGACGAGGCTGCGGCCCGCCGGCGTCAGCGTCAGGCGAACCTGGCGTTCATCGGCGGGATCGCGCCGGCGCTTGAGGTAGCCGTCGGCCTCGAGCTTCTTCAGGATCGGGGTCAGCGTGTTCGATTCCAGGAAGAGCTTTTCGCCGAGCATGCCGACCGTCTGACCGTCTTCTTCGGACAGCGCCACCAGCGTCACGTATTGCGTATAGGTGAGGCCGAGCTTGTCGAGCAGCGGCTTGTAGGCGCGGCCGAAGGCGAGGTTGGCCGAATAGATGGCGAAGCAAAGGAAGTTCGAGAGCTTCTTGCCATCCTTTTCGGCGGTGTCAGGGCCGTTCGTCGTCGTGGTGGTTGGCATGGGTCACCTTTTTTTTCGTTTCCGTATCTGCACTTAATATAAATCGTATCCGATTAGATCGCAATGGTATTGACGCTCCATTCGTCATCACGTATATACATCGCATCCGAATAAATCGGATCCGATAAAAATCTGAACAGAGAGGAAATGACATGACCGAGAAGCTTCTTTTCACTGGCAAGACCCACAACACCGGCGGCCGCGATGGCGGCACGGTCAGCCAGGACGGCACGCTGGAACTCAAGCTGTCGCAGCCGCATCCGGCGGCCGAAAATCTCTTCGGCGCCGCCTGGTCGGCCTGTTACATCGGCGCGATCGAGCTTGCCGCGCAGCAGCGCAAGGTGAAGCTGCCGGCCGGACCCGAGGTCGACACCGAGATCGATCTCAACGTCAACGACGGCTCCTTCTTCCTGCGCGCCCGTCTGAACGTGCGCCTTGACGGGCTTGACCGCGACGTCGCCGAGGAGATCATCCACGCCGCCCACGAGATTTGCCCTTACTCCAAGGCGACCCGCGGCAATATCGACGTCGAGACGACGTTGCTCTGATCTCTCGGAAAACCTCGAGATCATCGGGATGTGCCGGCGCTGGATTTTCAGCCATGGCGCATCCCGATCGCTGTTGCGCGCTCCTTGAACGATGGATTTGTGCCGCCACGTCTTCTTGACAATCCCTCGGGACTGTTCGAAGTTTGCGCCATGATCTGCCGCCGCACCAAACTTTCGACCGTGAAAAAAGCCCCGTTCCCGGGGCTGTCGGTCGTTGCGCGCAGAATCTAGCAAGCACACGGATCAGATCGACCCCCGCCGGTTCGGACGGGGTTTTCGCTTGCGCTCCGTCTCCGGTCTTTTTTGAAGGAGATGGACTTTCATGGACAACACGACTTCGACGCTCGGCGGCCTCTGGCTGCCGCTGATCACGCCGTTTCGCGACGGGGTGCTCGACGAGCGGTCGCTGCGCCGGCTGGTCACGCACTATGCCGCACAGCCGATCGACGGCTTCATCCTGGGCGCGACCACCGGGGAGGGCATGGCGCTTGAAGACGCGGAATGCGAGCGGCTGGTGGCCGTCGCCAACGACGCCTTGCGTGCGGCGGGCAGGGCGATGCCCGTCTATTTCGGGCTTTCCGGCAGCGACACGGCAAAGACGGTGAAGGCGCTGCAGCGCACGGCGGAATGGGACGTCAGCGGATACCTTATCGCCTGCCCCTATTACACGCGGCCGTCGCAGCGCGGGCTGTTCGCGCATTTCTCTGTGCTTGCCGACGCCACCGACCGGCCGATCCTGATCTACAACATTCCCTACCGGACCGGCGTGAACCTTGGCAACGAGACGATGCTGCAGCTGGCGGAACGCAGAAACATCGTCGGCGTCAAGGATTGTTCGGCCGATGCGACGCAATCCTTCGATCTCCTGCGCCAGAAGCCCGCCGATTTTGCCGTTTTGACCGGCGAAGATCCTTTGTTCTACACGGCGCTGACCCAAGGGGCCGAGGGCGGGATCACCGCGTCTGCCCATGTGCGCACGCAAGCCTTTGCCGATATCCGCGACCGGCTGATGTCCGGCGACCAGCCGGGCGCGCTCGAGCTCTGGCAGCGTCTTGCCGACCTGCCGCGCCTGCTCTTTGCCGAGCCAAGCCCCGGTCCGGTCAAGCACTGGCTGTGGCGTCAAGGCCTGATCGACAGCCCCGAAATGCGGCTGCCGATGGTGCCGGTGAGCGACGAGCTTGCGGCGCGGATCGATCGCGCGGTGGCGGAAGACATCCGCTGACAGGCCGGCGGCGCTCAGACGCCTTGCCGCGCCAAGGAATGAAGGAAGCGCTTTTCGCGGACGAGCGTTCGCGGAAAGGCTTCGTCCGCCCAGTGTTCGCAACATGGGTTGCAGTTCAGATGTTTCAATCGCAACTTTAGGGTGTATGTCTTAAGGGTGTGCTAACTTCGGTGGAACCGCAGGGCGGCGCGCAGGCGGCGAACGACGGCGCGATGCGCGACTGCCGACCGCTCAAAAATGCGACCTCACGGAAATGTAATTTGGCCGACCTGCGCCCTCGTTGGTATTTTCGCGCCTTCGCATGTACAGGGGAGCGGCTCCTCGGGGCCGATGGTCGCATGCCTTACAACCTCACGGTCAATGGAAAGAGCTATGCCGTCGATGTGGACGGCGATATCCCGCTGCTCTGGGTCCTGCGCGACACGATCGGGCTGACGGGAACCAAGTTCGGCTGCGGCATCGCCATGTGCGGCGCCTGCACGGTGCATGTCGACGGGCTGCCGGTGCGCTCCTGCATCCTGCCGGTCGCTGAGGCGGCGGAAAAGCCGGTCACCACGATCGAGGCGATCGGCGAGACGCCCGAGGGCAAGAAGATACAGGCAGCCTGGCTCGACATCGACGTCGTGCAATGCGGCTACTGTCAATCCGGGCAGATCATGTCTGCCACAGCGCTTCTTGCCGCAAATTCTCAGCCGACGGACGCCGACATCGACGCGGTCATGGCCGGAAACATCTGTCGATGCGGAACCTATCCGCGCATCCGCGCCGCCATCAAACAGGCAGCGAGGGGGTGATCAGATGTCCATGTTCGACAGGACCAATCTTGCCCTATCGCGCCGCAGCCTTCTGATCGGCGCATCGCTGACCGGTGCAGGTCTGGTGATCGGGCTTCGGCCACAGCTCGCCGCCGCGCAATCTCAGACCGGAGCGCAGCCCTTTGCGCCCAACGCCTTCATCCGCATCCCGCCCGAGGGCAAGATTGCCTTCGTGATGCCGGCGGTGGAAATGGGGCAGGGCATCTATACCGCCGTCGCGATGATGCTCGCCGAGGAGCTCGAAGTCGGGCTCGACCAGGTGGTGCTGGAGCACGCGCCTGCCGATCCGAAGCAATATGCCAATCCGCTGCTCGGCGACCAGATCACCGGCGGCTCGCTGTCGGTACGCGGCGTCTACGAGCAGATGCGCAAGGCGGGCGCTTCCGGCCGCATCATGCTCGTCAGCGCGGCGGCGCGCGACTGGGGCGTTTCACCGGATACCTTGAAGGCCGAGGCCGGCCAGGTGGTCGAGACCGGCGGCAGCCGCAAGGCCGCCTATGGCAGCCTGATTGCGGCTGCGGCCAACGAACCCGTCCCGCAGGACGTGCCGCTGAAGTCTGCCTCCAGCTACCGGGTGATCGGCAAGCCTGCCCGCCGGCTCGACAGTCCGGAGAAGGTCAATGGCACCGCAAAATTCGGCATCGATGCGCGCCCCGACGGCGTGTCCTATGCGGCGATCGCCATCTGTCCGCACTTCAACGGCAAGCTCAGCGCAGTCGACGAAAAGCCGGCGCTGGCGGTGAAAGGGGTCAAAAAAGTCGTGCGCATCGAGGAGGCCGTCGCTGTTGTGGCGGACAACACCGGTGCGGCGCGAAAAGGGCTTGCGGCCCTTCAGATCGACTGGGATCCCGGCCCGGGCGGCTCGCTTGCGCAGGCCGAGCTTGAACGGCTGATGGACCAGGCGATCGACGGCAAGGCGCTGCCGCACATCAACGAAGGCGATGTGGCGAAGGCCGAGGCAGCAAGCGGGAAGGTGCACGAATTCATCTACCGGATGCCGATCCTCACCCATTCGGCAATGGAGCCGATGAACTGCACCGTGCATGTGCGTGCCGATGGCTGCGACGTGTGGGTGGGAACGCAGATCATGAGCCGGGCGCGGCAGGCGGCAGCCGATGTCACCGGCCTGCCGCTCGAAAAAGTGGTGGTGCATAATCACCTGCTTGGCGGCGGCTTCGGCCGGCGGCTCGACGTCGACGGCATCATCCTCGCGACCAAGATCGCCAAGCAGGTGGAAGGCCCCGTCAAGGTCACCTGGAGCCGCGAGGAAGACATCCGCCACGACTGCTATCGCTACCTCAACTACAGCCGGGTGACGGCCACGCTCGGGCCTGATGGCTTGCCCCTGTCCTGGCGGCACCGGGTGATCGGCCCCTCGGTCATGGCACGCTGGCTGCCGGCCTTTACCAAGGACGGCGTCGATCTCGACCAGATGGCGGGGGCTGAAACGCCCTATCAGATCCCCAACAAACAGGCCGACTTTGCCCGCCAGGAAGCGCCGGATGGCATGCTCACCGGCAACTGGCGCGGGGTGGGCGCGACGCGCAACATCCCGCCGGTCGAATGCGGCATCGACGAACTGGCCGGTATCGCCGGCATCGACCCTCTCGAGTATCGCCGCCGGCTGCTTCCCCACAAACCAAGGCTGCTCGCCGCACTCAACCTGGCGGCCGAAAAGGCCGGCTGGGCGACGCCGCTGCCGAAGGGCAAGGGCAGAGGCATCGCGCTTGCGGAGGATTTCGGCAGCTTTGCCGCGATGATCGCTGAGGTCAGCATCGGTGACGACGGCAAGTTCAAGACCGACCGCATCGTCTGCGCCGTCGACTGCGGCCAGGTGATCAATCCAGATACGGTGGAGGCGCAGATCCAGAGCGGCGTCATCTATGGCCTGAGTGCCGCACTTTACGGCCGCATCACCGTTGAAAACGGTGCGGTGGTCGAGGGCAATTTCGACGACGCGCCGGTGGTGCGCATCAACGAGACGCCGCCGATCGAGGTTCATATCGTGCCGAGCACCGAGCCACCCGGCGGCATCGGCGAAGTCGGCACGCCCGGGGTGGCGCCGTCGCTGGTCAACGCGATTTCCGCGGCGACCGGCAAGCGGCTTCGAACCTGGCCGATCGACCAGAGCGACTTGAGGAGGGTGTGACCATGAACAAGCGCACCCTCATCCTGCCGCTGGCGGCCGTCCTTGCCGCAGCCGGCCTCGTCGCCGGTTTCGACCCGATCCGCAGTCATGCCGAAACCTCCGGCGGCGCGTTGAAGCCTGTCTCCGAGTTCGCGTCGATCACAGACGCAGCCGCCCGCTCGAAGGCGATCTTTGCCGAGGCGAGCCGGGTGCTGACCCATCCGCGCTGCATCAACTGCCATCCGGCGACGCGCAGCCCGACACAAGGGGAGGACATGCACCCGCATGTGCCGCTGATGATCGCGGCCGACAGTTCGATGGGGCCCGCCGGCCTTGCCTGCAGCACCTGCCACGGCCCTGAAAACCGGCCGATCGTCGGCAGCCGGCTGAAGTCCATTCCCGGCAACGCCCATTGGCAGCTTGCGCCCGAAAGCATGGCCTGGCAGGGGCTCAGCGTCAGCCAGATCTGCGCGCAGGTGAAGGACACCGAGCGCAACGGCAACCGCTCGCACGCCGATCTCATCAAGCACATGGGCGAGGATCATCTCGTCGGCTGGGCGTGGCACCCAGGTGAGGGCCGCAGCGCCCCACCGGGCTCGCAACCGGAATTGGCCGCGCTGATTTCCGCCTGGGTGGAGACCGGTGCCGAATGTCCCGACTGAGCACCAGCGCATGTCCGGACTGAGCATCTACACCCTGACGTCGACGGAGGCTCGCGCGGCCGACAACCGCCGCGCGCGCGTGCTCCCCGGTGTTCAGCTTGCGCTCGACCTGCGGTGGCGGCCCCGTTGCCGAAGCAGCAATATTAACTGTTACGTACTTATCCACACGCGGCTGCCATGCTCCTCTTCGGGACGACTTGGTGCGACTTCATCAAAGGCGGGACCGGCCCCGCGTCGCCCAGGGATCACGTGAACCCAGGAGAGACGCAATGACGAGGAACCTTGCCTACCTTGCTGCCGCGACTGCTCTGACCGCAGCCTTATTCGCAACGCCGTCCTTCGCGCAGGAGGGGGCAGCCCCCCCGCTGGTCGAGCAGATCAACAAAGGCAAATGGCTGGATAAGGCCGAAGCCGACAGCCTCATCGACGAGCTCTATTACCAGCGCGCGGTGCACGCCTACATGACCATGCTGCCGGCGCTGAACGTCATCGGCATGCGCGACGGTTCGGAGGCGGCATTCGGCAAGGGTTACAACGTGCTGCCGATCTGGAAGGACCGCATGGATGCGCGCGCCTGGGTGCCGACGCCCAATGCCGACGTGATCTATTCGATGAACTATCTGGACCTGAAGGAAACCGGGCCGCTGGTCATCGCCGCACCGCCGAATGTCATCGGCATGTTCACCGATTTCTTCCAGCGCACCATTACCGATGTCGGCGCGATCGGGCCGGACGAGGCGCGCGGCGGGCTCTATCTCCTGTTGCCGCCCGGTTACGACGGGGAGGTGCCGAAGGGCTACTACACCTTCACGTCCTCGACCTATAACGTCTTCCTGTTCTTCCGCACGGTCATGGGCAAGGGCGATAACGGGCCTGACCCGAAGCCGGCCGTCGCCAATGCCGAGAGGACGCGCATCTATCCGCTGTTTGCGACCGAGAAGGACGCCAGGCCGATGGAGTTTCCGAACGGCTCCGGCAAGCGCATCAACATGATGTACCCGGTCGACAACAGCTACTGGACCAAGCTCAAGGCATTCGTCGACTACGAGCCGGTCTCTGCGATCACGCCTGAGCTTCGCGGCGTTCTTGCTTCGATCGGCATCGTCAAGGGGCAGCCGTTCGAGCCGAGCGCCAAAGAGAAGGAATTGCTGAAAAAGGCAGTCGAGACGGCGCCGAGGATGATCATGGCGCTGCGTCAGAGCGGCCGGTCCGACAAGCGCAATTTCTACTACACCGACCGGCAGTACGAAAACGTCTGGGCCGGCGCCACGGCGGAGTGGTTCCAGGAGAGCTATCTCGACGTGAACCAGCGCGCCGGCTTCTTCCAGGTGGCTTATTCGTCGGCGCCGGCGATGGCCATGCACACGCTCGATTCCGGCTCGAAATATCCGACCGCCGTTCGCGACGCCGACGGCGACTTCCTCGACGGCGGGAAGGCCTACAAGCTGCACCTGCCACCAAACCCGCCGGCCAAGCTCTTCTGGGCGGTGACCGCCTATAACGTCACCGACGGGACGATGGTGGAGACGCCGCAGCTGCTGCCCTCGATCAACGCCTTCAACAAGGTCAAGGCCAACGGCGACGGCTCGGTCGATCTCTATTTCGGACCGAGCAAGCCTGCCGATGCCGACGGCAACAACTGGATCCAGACGGCGCCCAACCGCAACTTCATCGCGACCTTGCGCCTCTATGGCACCGGCACCGAGTTCTACGACCAGACCTGGAAGCCGGACGATCTGGTGAAGGTGAATTAGAGTTTTCAGCGGCGGGCCGCTGATGCGCTTCAACACGTTCAGGGAAGGGAATGAGAGTGACAAAGCAGTCTGACGATCCCTTGGAAAAGACCGGGGCTCTGGAGATGTCCCGGCGCGACATGATGAAGGGCAGTCTCGGAGCCGCTTCGCTGGCGGCGATCGG
This sequence comes from Ensifer sp., assembly GCF_035999135.1. Lineage (GTDB taxonomy): Bacteria > Pseudomonadota > Alphaproteobacteria > Rhizobiales > Rhizobiaceae > Ensifer. The sequence continues at coordinate 23,967 of NZ_DASYGZ010000198.1, read as the reverse complement.
CGGAGGGGCGGTGGCGCCTGTGGCGCTTACCGCCGCCTCGGTCGCCGCATCCGCCGGTCCGGCGCTCGCCCAGCAGGCGCTGGGGCCGGGGGCGCCGACCCTGCCGGTGACCGGCGTTCACATGCATCCGGGTTATGCCCGCACCATCGCGCAGATGGCCTATGTCTGGGGCTGGCCGATCGTCAACATGCTCAACCGCAAGGCCAGGATTACCGAGGCGCCGAGCCCGGGCCTGCTTGGCGGTATCCTGCCGGCCGCACCGCGCGGCCAGGTGGGCATGCTGCACAACTACATCGAGCCATCGGAAACCTTCGTGACGTGTCCCAACCAGGACGTGGTCTACGGTCTCGGTTTCTTCGAGCTTGACGACGAACCCGTGGTGGCGCAGGTGCCCGATTTCGGCGACCGCTTCTGGGTCTACGCGCTCTATGACGCGCGCACCGACCAGTTCGGCGAGCTCGGCAAGCCCTATGGCACGAAACCTGGCTTCTACCTGCTGGTCGGCCCCGACTGGGACGGGCTGAAGCCGGCCGGGATCAACGACATCATCCGCTCGCCGACCTCGCTTGCCAACGCCATCCCGCGCATCTTCCAGGACGATACCAGTGACGACAACCGCGCCATCCAGCCGCTGATCAACCAGGTGGTGTTCTATCCGCTGAAGGATTTCACCGGCGAGATGAAGACGATCGACTGGGCCAAGCTGATCGACCTGCCGGCACCGCCGGCCGAAGGCGGGGCGGAGGGCGAGACGAAGTGGGTCGTGCCGGAAAAATTCTTCGACCAGTTCGCCGATGCGATCGCGGCGGTCGATCCGCTGCCGGGCGAGGAGGCGCTTTATGCGCAGTTCCGGCTCTTGATCGATGCGACGGCGCGCGACGAGGAACTGAGGCAGATGCTTGTCGACACGGCGATCGAGACCGAGGAAAAGGTCATCGCGCCGTTTTTCGACTGGCAGCGCAACGGGCTTCCGGCCGGCAACGGCTGGAACCGCTCGGTCAACAATGCGCAATGGGGCATCGACTATTTCAACCGTACGGGCACCGCCAAGTCGAACATGTTCGACAACCGGCCGACCGAGACGCAGTATTTCTACACCGATTTCGACGGCACCGGCGACCAGCTGACCGGCGTCAAGCTCTACGAAGTGACCTTTGCACCCGGCGAAGATCCGCCTGTTAACGGCTTCTGGTCGCTGACGCTCTACAACGACAAGCACCTGTTCCACCCCAACGAATACAATCGCTACTCGATCGGCACCAAGACGAAGATGCTGAAGCGCAATGCCGATGGCTCGCTGACGATCTATGTCGGCGCCGAGCGACCGGGCGGCGAGAAGGACAGCAACTGGCTGCCGGCGCCGCACGGGATCTTCTCGCTCTATATCCGCGCCTATTGGGGCAAGGAGGGCATCCTCGACGGCACCTGGCAGCCGCCGACGATTGCGGTGGCGGAGTAGGGGCGATCGTTGCCGGACCTTCCGGTGCCTTTGAGCGACCGTTCACGGCACTGTGACCGGTCAAGCCGGCGTTTTCCCCCCGATGTAACTGTTACGTACTTCCGGCCGGCCCCGATCGCCTCCACGAATTGTGTGATTTTTCTGAAAACCATAAGTTGGAGACTGAGCATATGTTGGACAGCAGCGGTATCAGCAGAGCAGATTTCCTTCGTGGCGTGGCGTCGGCGGGTCTTGCCGTCACCTTCGTCGGCAAACCCGGGCAGGCGGGTGCACAGGACGCGCCACCGGTGCCGCAGACCGGGGCCAAGGCAAAGCCGGCGACCGACGCGACGCTGCAGTACAACGCGATGTATCGCAACGGCCTGCCGTTCGACGATGTCCAGGACTTCGTGGATTCGCGCAAAGGGCTGCTGGCCGCCCTGCCTGATCCCGTCATCATCAAGAACGCCGAAGGTACGCCGGTCTGGGACTTGAGCGTCTACCAGTTTCTTGGCTCGTCCGAGGCGGACGACGCGCCCGACACGGTCAATCCCAGCCTCTGGCGCATGGCCAAGCTCAACATGATCCATGGCCTGTTCGAGGTGGTGGCCGATGGTGTCTATCAGGCACGCGGCTACGACCTGTCGGTCATGAGCATTCTCAAGACCGACACCGGCTATCTGGTGATCGATCCGCTCGTCAGCTCGGAAACCGCGGCGGCCGTGTGGAAGGAGCTGGTCATCCCGAAGCTTGGCGACAAGCCGATCGTCGCGGTGCTCTACACCCATAGCCACGTCGACCATTACGGCGGCGTGCGCGGCCTCGTCAGCCAGGCCGATATCGACGCCGGCAAGGTCAAGATCATCGCGCCCGCCGATTTCACCGAAGCGGCCGTCGGCGAAAACATCATCGCCGGCAACGCCATGAGCCGTCGTGCCAGCTACATGTACGGCAACCTGTTGTCGCGTGGTCCGATGGGGCAGGTCGATGGGGGCCTCGGCAAATCGACATCGTCAGGCGAGATCGGGCTTGCCCTCCCGACGGACTGGGCGACCGAAACCGGACAGAAGATCGTGGTCGACGGTCTCGAACTTCATGTGCTGATGGCGCCGAACTCGGAAGCGCCCTCGGAATTCATGTTCTACATTCCGAAGTACAAGGCCTTCTGTGCTGCGGAAGACGCCTGCCACACGCTGCACAATCTCTATACGCTGCGCGGTGCCAAGGTGCGCGACGGTCTGCTCTGGTCGAAGTACCTGCAGCAGGCGCTCGACATGTTCGGGGGCGAGATGGAGGTGCTGTTTGCATCGCACCACTGGCCGACCTGGGGCAATGAGCGCGTCGTCACCCACATCAAGAAGCAGCGCGACCTGTTCCGCTTCCTGCACGACCAGGTCATGCGCATGGCCAACAGCGGCATGACGCCGAAGGAAATCGGCGAAGTGATCCGGCTGCCCGACACGCTGGCGACCACCTGGGCCTGCCGCAGCTACTACGGCACCGTCTACCACGACGCGGTGGCGCAATATAACCTGCGCCTCGGCTTCTTCGACGGCGTTCCGTCCAACCTGCACCAGCTTCCCCCAACGGAAGCCGGCCGACGTTACGTCGACTTCATGGGCGGCGCCGACAACGTGCTGAGGCAGGCGAAGGTTTCCTTCGACAAGGGCGACTATCGCTGGGTGGCCGAGGTGGTCAACCACGTGGTGTTCTCCGACGCCAACAACGTCGCAGCCAAGCAGCTGCTTGCCGACACCTACGAGCAGCTCGGCTACCAGGCGGAATCCGGCCCCTGGCGCAACTTCTACCTGACGGGCGCACGGGAACTGCGCGAAGGCGTGACCCAGCTGCCGACGCCGAACACCGCGAGCCCCGATACGATCAAGGCCATGCCGCTTGAGATGTTCTTCGACTTCCTCGGCGTGCGCCTCAACGGCGACCGCGCCGCCGGCAAGACCATCACCATCAACATGGAGCTGACGGACACCAAGGAGAAATACGCCGTCGGCGTCGAGAACTCGGCGATCCACTATTCCAAGGACAAGAGCGATCCGAACGCCGACGTCTCGATCGTCACCACGCGCGCCGATCTCAACGACGTCATGCTCGGGATCTCGAGCATGGAAAAGCAGGTGGTCGAAGGCAAGGCGAAGCTGACCGGCGATCCGAAGAAGCTCTCGGAATTCGTCGGCCTGCTCGACAACTTCGAGTTCTGGTTCAACATCGTCACTGCGTAACGGCGCTCCCCGTGCACCCCGATCCCGTTCGATCAGGGGGCACGAACCTTTCAAATCAGAGAAATTGCAGCGACCATTACGCGCCCTGAACGGACGCGCGGCGCTTTGGAGGGCAGGGGACGATGTGCACCATCTGCGCACTGACGATCGAGTTTGCTGTCGATCATCCGGACGCGCTGGCCGTCGCGGTGGCGACGCGGCAGGCGATCGAGACCGGCCTCTTGCCGGAGCTCGACCCGCATGTGGAAATCGACATGACACAGTCGCGCCACGCCGCGACCGTGCTTCTGACCACCGTTCAGCAGCGCCTCGAGCAGGTGCTGCCGGCCTCAAGGCTGGCGAGCCTTCCGGATTTCTACGTGCTGATGATCGAAAGCCGGACCTGGGGCTATTTCCATCCGACCTTGGCCGGTTTCGACGCCAACGCCAATCCGTCGCCGCCGCGCATCGAGCCGGACGAAAACAACGTCCGCGACAACATTCTCGTCATGTCGCAGGCGGCGGCCGAGGAGCTGATCCGCGGACGCCTGCCGTTCGAGCATGCGCGCGAGATCGGCGTTGCCGTCATCGATGCGCCCGGCAGCAACGGGCAGACGATCCGCTCGGCGCTGGTCGCGGCCTATCCGATGGACCAGTTTAGCGATTTCGTATGTACTGAAGTCGCCTGACGGTCTGATTCGGGAGCTTGCCGATGCATGCGCGTATCGCTTTTTCCGGCGTGATGGCGGCACTCGCCGCCGCTTTGCCCGCACAGGCTGAGGATGCCGATCTTGCCAAGCAGCTTTCGAACCCGGTGGCGTCGCTGATCAGCGTGCCGTTCCAGTTCAACTATGACCATGGCTACGGTCCTGACGACGGTAGCAAGGTGACGCTGAACATCCAGCCGGTCATCCCGATCTCGCTCAACGACGACTGGAACGTGATTTCGCGCACCATCGTGCCTGTGATCTGGCAGGACGACATTGCCGGCGACAGTGGCCACCAGTTCGGGCTCGGCGACACGCTGCAGAGCTTCTTCTTCTCGCCGAAGGAGCCGACGGCGGGCGGCTTGATCTGGGGCGCCGGCCCGGCGTTCCTGTTACCGACCGCGACGGACGAGCGGCTCGGCGGCGAAAAATGGGGCCTCGGCCCGACGGCGGTGCTCCTGAAACAGGAGGGGCATTGGACCTATGGCATGCTTGCCAACCACATCTGGTCGGTCGCCGGCGACCACAACCGCGACGATGTCAGTTCGACCTTCCTGCAGCCGTTCCTCTCCTACACCACGCCGGATGCCTGGACCTTCACGCTCAACACCGAAAGCACCTACGACTGGAAGCACGACGACTGGAGCGTGCCGATCAATTTCTCCGTCGCCAAGCTCACCAAGTTCGGCGAGCAGCCGGTGAGCCTGCAGCTCGGCGCCCGTTACTGGGCAACCGCGCCCGACAACGGTCCGGAAGGTTTTGGCGTGCGCGCCGCGATCGTGTTCCTGTTTCCGAAATAGCGTATGGCAGGCGAAGCGCGGCGTCCTTCCTGATGCGATGGAAGCGCCGCTGCGCTTCGCCCCTTAACGCCAGAAGCGCTTGGCGTCGATGACGTCGTCGAGGGCCCCTTGGGCACTGTCGATCAGCTTTTCCTTGTCGGTGCGCACGGTCAGCGCTTCGGCATCGGGGTGGTCATCCAGGCCGACGTCTTCCAGCACCAGCGGCGCAGATACCAGATCGTTCAGCGTGCCGAGCCGATCCTGCAGGCCCGTCATGGCGTCGATGAAGCGCCTGTGGCGTCGTGCGCCGCGCTTGTCGTCAAACAGCGAGGCGAAGAATTCGGCCGCATACCTGAGCTTCTTGGCGTCCTTGCGCGCCTCGTGCCGTTCCTCGTCGCTCACCTTGCCAAGCGCGCGGCCATGTTTCTTCAGCTTGCGTCGCTCGCGGTCGAGCACCGCTTCGGCGAAATCGACGGCCGAACGATCGCGAAACTCGGCCGGCACGTTGGAGAGATAGGCACCGCCATGCAGCCATTCGTGGAGATCGAGGAGGAGGGCACGGCCGCGGCTGCCGTCGAGCGCCTCGAACAGCTCGGCATAGCGCGTAGCACGCGCCGTCTGCAGCCGCTCGCGCAGGTCTGGACCCGGTTGCCGCGTCAACAGGACGTCGACGTCGCGCGCAGCGCCGAACACGCCCGCGAGCCATTTCAGCTCGCCCCTGATGCGCTGGCTCTCGTCGTCCAGAAGCATGTCCTTGTAAAGCGAGAAGGCCGAGCGCAGGCGTCGCAGCGCCACGCGCGCCTGATGCAGCGCCTCGGGGTTGCTGCGCTCGCGAAAGACCGTCTCGTTCAGCCTGTAGTGGCGCAGACAGGCAAGGGCGACGGCGCGGAAGCTCTTTGCCACGCCCATGTCGCGATCGAGCTCGACCGGTTCGGCCTTGAAGACGACCTGCTCGGCTGCAATGAGGCGAAAGCCGCGCTCGGCCTTCGACATGACGCCGAAACGGATGGGGACGATCGCTTCGATCCGGCGGGCAAGGACAAAAAGCGCTTTTGGATCGCCGTCCTTCAATTCGAGTTCGATTTCGACGACCGGAGTCCGGCGGCTGGCCGAGACGACCGCGCCGCGGTCGAGCGCCACTTCGATCTCCGTTCCATCCTGCTCGACGTCGAAGGTCGTGCGCTCGACCTCGACGGCAAATTGCGGCTCCAGATCATCGGGCTCGAGCGCGAATGCGCCGGCAAGCGGCGTGCTGTGATCGACGACCGGCCGGTCTGCAGAAAGCGGCATCTCCCATTGCGGGCGGGCGAACAGCGAAGCGCCCGGGCCGGTCGCCTTGATGGTCTGGGTGCGCGCGGCGCCAACGGTGCGGATCCTCAGCGTAAAGCCGGCCTCGAAGAGATCACGGCTGCGCGTGTCGAAATAGACCGATCGCTGGGCCTCCACCTTCGCCGGCTCGCCAAGGAGGTCCGAGGCCAGGAAACGGTCGAGATCTTCAAGGGAAAGCTCGAGCTTGATTTCAGTTTCGGTGTTCAACCCATCCTCCATGAACGCAGGGACACTGTCGCAACGCCATAGGAGCACATTGGTTCGTGTTCTGGATGACACCGGTCAAAGTTGGGTCGCAGGCCCGTTTGAAACCGGGCCAAGGCCGTGGCGAAGGGGCCTGCCAGCCGTTGCGCCAGAACCTGGTGACGGCGCAATTCCGGACGCAAGGCGGCTTCGAATCCTGCTGGAATTGCATTTTGTTCTGCCGCAAATCCGCGTCGCACTTTTGTCGGAATTGCGGTTTTCTCAACGCAAATCCGCACGCAAAACCGCCTCGCACTTTTGCTGGATTTGCACTTCCTGACGTCGCAATTGCGGGCGGAAAACCGCTTCGCACTTTTCCTGCAATTGCTTTCTTCTCAACGCAAATCCAGGCGCAAAACCGCTTCGCACTTTTGCTGGATTTGCTCTAAGCTCCCGACATTTCATGCCACGGAATTGATAAATGTCGCTTCGCCTTGCCACCTTCAATATCGAAAATCTCCTGAGCCGCTTCGATTTCTCCGGCTTTCGCAACCAGCTGAAACAGGACCGGGTGCTGCGCCTCTTCGACGTGAAGACGGAAGCGGAGTACCAGCGGCTGGAGGAGGCGCGCACCATTGCGCATACGGACGACACCAGGCAGATGTCGGCCTTGGCGATCGCCGATTGCGACGCGGATATCCTGTGCCTGCAGGAAGCCGACAACATGGCCTCGCTGCAGGCCTTCGAATACAACTATCTCTTCCGCATGGTCGGCAACGGCTACCGGCAGAAATACCTGATCGAGGGCAATGATTCGCGCGGCATCGATGTCGCGGTGCTGATGCGCGAGGAGACGCGCGACGGCCAGCCGATCGAATGCCTGGAGGTAAAAAGCCATGCGGGGCTCAGCTATGAGGACCTCGGTCTCTTCAACGACAGATTGGCCCTCACCAACCGCCCCGCCGACCGGATCTTCAAGCGCGACTGCCTGGAGCTGGACCTGAGGATCGGCGGGCGGCCGCTGACGCTTTACGTGGTGCATTTCAAGTCGATGGGGCCTGCGCGCGACGGGCTCGACGGCCGGCAGGCGACGATGCCGATCCGGCAGGCGGAGGCCCGCGCCGTGCGCCACATCATCGAGAGCCGTTTCGGCCGCGGCCAGACCGCCGACAAGATGTTTGCGATCTGCGGCGACATGAACGACTACCAGGAGAAGGTCGATATCCTCGGCGACCGGCGCAACGGCTATCAGTTCGTGCCGCACCAGGAAGAGGAAAGCGCGCTCGACGTCTTTAGCCATGACGGCTTTGCCGAAAACCCGATGCAGCGCCGGCCCGTGCTTGACCGCTGGACGCTGTTTCACAGCCGCGGGCCGCAGGAGCGGCATCTCTGCCAGCTCGACTATATCTGGCTGTCGCCGGCGCTGGCCGCGCGCAATGCGAACCGGGTGCCCGAGGTCATTCGAGGCGGGCAGCCGTTCCGCACGATATTTCCGCCGGAGCTGGAGGTCGAACGCTATCCGCGCACCGGCTGGGACCGGCCCAAGGCCTCGGACCATTGCCCCGTGGCGATAGAGCTGGATGTGTGACGATGAGCGCAGTTGAAAGCAATACGGCGGAATGGCCGGCCGAGGGTGTCCTCGTTCCGATCGATGACGTCGATGTTCGCGTCAACGGATCGCAGCATCCGTTTCACCGGAACGAGATGGGGCGGGCGGAGGAAAACTGGGCGCGGGAGATCGCGGCCAACCCGCACCTTTTCGACGGCCGCATGGTGCTGCAGCGGGCGCTGAACATCAGGAATGGCCGGGTTCGGGCCGAGGGGCATGTGGTGCCCTATTCGACCTTCCTCTGGTGGCGCAAGACAAGGGCCGAAGGCGCCTTCCACCTCTTCGCCATGCCGGCGATCCTTTCCTCCGACGGCGCGCTGATCCTGGCGCGCATGGGCTCGCACACCGCCAATCCGGCGCGCGTCTACAGCCCGTCCGGTTCGCTCGAGCCTGACGATATCATCGACGGCCGCTGTGACATCGAGGGCAACATCCGCCGCGAGGCGCTGGAGGAGACCGGCATCGACCTGGCGCTGGCCGTTGCCGAACCCGGCTATCATCTCCTGCATATGGAACGGGCGGTGACGGTGATGCGCATCTACCGCTACCCGGAGACGGCAGAAGCACTCGTTGCCCGCGTCGCGCAGCACATTGCCGCTGACCCGGAGCCCGAGATCGACGAGGCGGTCGCCGTGCGCGGACCTGACCTGAGCGCCCACAACTATCCGCCCTTCATTCCGCCGATCCTGAACTGGCTGTTTGGCGGACGACAGACGAGCTGATGTCGAAAGGTCTTTTGATCTTGAGTCAGGATCGCGCGCCAAGGCGCTGTTTTTTCTGACTGTTCTCAAGGTCTATGGCGAGGCGGGAAAGCCAGTCACGCGCAAGAACAAGATCGAGACCGTCCGGCTCCCAGGCATGGCCGATGTCGAGGGTCTGAAGCTCGACGGCTGCGCCTGCGGCGGCAAGCTGGCGGGCAAGCACGTCGGCTGCATCCGGCGCGCGACGCTCGTCATGCGCACCGGCGAGGATCAGGATCGGCAGGCCTTCGAGGCGATCAAGCGGCGGATCGGCAAAGGGCGGCTCCGGGCGCAGCAGGATGGCGCCGGCGGCAAGGGCGGGATGGCGCTGGATGGCTGCGGCAGCGATGGTCGCACCGCTCGAAAAGCCGAGGAGAAGCGGTGCGTCGGAGCGAGCACCAAGCGCAGCGATGCGGGCTGCCAACTGATCGGCGCGCAGGACCATCTCGGCCGGATCGAGGCTTCGGTCCGCACGCTTGGAAAAGAAGGTATGGCCGCCATTGTCAGCAATTTCGCCCTTGAGGCGGTGGATACCCATATCGGGTGCGACGGCCTGAGGAAACGTGCCCCACTCCTCAGGAGAACCGCTGCTCCCATGCAGACAGATCAGCATCATCGCTCCTCATACTCCCGGGGCTGGCTCGATCACCAGCCGCATACGCGCCGATCGTGACGCGCGCGTGAAGCCGTGATCCATCCGGCAGCGGATCCTGTGCCTGATGACGGGGCCCGCTATTTCACCACCGAGAATTCATACTGCTGCCAGCAGTGCACGGCCCTGTAGACATCGTCGCGCCCTGGCGTTCGATAGGCATTGCGGAACATCGCGCCGCAGCTTGCGAGTTCCCCGGGGAAGGACTTGCAGAAAAAGTCCCCCTGGACCCAGACCGAACCGTTGCGCGACCTTGAGCCGATGGTCTGCACCAAGGCGCCGTCGGATGCGACCGTCTGCTCGATCGGTTCCGATTTCGGAAACGTCGTGCGGCCGCGCATGCGGCTGCCGAAGAGAACCTGCCGGATTTCCGCACCGTTCAGCCGGCTGCCCGGTGCCAGCCCGTCGCTTGCGAAGCCTGGCATTTCGGGCACGCCCGCCCTGGACAGCCCGACCAGAAGCCGCTCCATGTCGACGACGTTCTTGAACACCATGTAGTCCTGGGTCAGGAGCTGGCTGGGCTCGCCGAGATAGCCGTCGGCGACCGCCTTCTTCAGCCTTGCGAGTGCCGTGGCGGCGGCCTCGTAGCGGCCCAGATGGCCGTAGGCGGCAACGAGCACCTGCAGGGCGTAGAATTTCGGCCAGGGGTCGGTTGCGCTGAAATTCATCGTTTCGATCCGTTGGGCCGCGCTTTCGAAGCGGCCGAGACTGAACTCGGCAAGCGCCGTCTCGTAGAGCCGGGATTCCACCCAGGAATTCGGATCGACGCGCGCCGCCGCGTCGAGATAGCCAAGCGCTTCCTCGGGCTTGCCGTTGAAATTCAGCGCATGGGCGAGCGAGAGCTGATTGAGGCTGTTGCTCGGGTCGAGCGCCACCGCCTTCAGCAGCACGTTCACGGCTTCGTCCGATTCATGCTCGCGCACCTTCAGTTCGGCGACGAGCTGGTAGTAGGCGGACGAGGGATGCCGCGCGGCAATCTCGAGCGTCTCGTGCACCTTGGCATGGGCCTCGTCGACCGACAGTCCCATCATCACGGCGCGGGTGGTGTCGGCATCCCAATAGGCCCAGGCAAGCTGGGCGTGGGCGGCGCCGAAATCCGGATCGAGCACCACGGCCTGCTGCAGGAGCTTCACGGCTTCGGCGAACTCCTTTGGCGTGTTGTCCCTGTTATAGATGTCCATGGCCTTGAGGTAGGCGTCGTAGGCGGCGGGGTTGCTGGTACCGCCGGCGCGCGCCGGAACGACGTCGGCGACCAGCCGCAGCTGCAGGGCGCCGGCGATGCTGCCGACGACCTTGTCCTGCAGCGCGAAGACCTCCTGCCAGCGGCCGTCGAAGCGGTCTGCCCAGATGTGGCCCGATGTGGCGCCGTCGATCAATTGCGCATTGATGCGCATGGTGTCGCCGACCCGGCGGATCGAGCCTTCAAGCAGGTAGCGGACGCCGAGCTCGGTCGCGATCTCGGCCGGGGCCACGCTCTTGCCCTTGTAGGCGAAGGCGGTGTTGCGGGAGATGACGAAGAGGCCGGGCACGCGCGCGAGCGCCGTCGTCAGGTCCTCGGTGAGGCCGTTGGCGATATAGTCCTGGCCGGTGTCGCCGCTCATGTTGTCGAAGGGCAGGATGACCAGCGAGGGGCGGGCATCGGCGAGAGACCTGGCCTTCGACGATGCCGTCTCGAACGCCGACCAGGGCTGCCAGAACGTCGCCAGAACGAGCGCCGCGAGCAGCAGGCCGGCAAGGACTGCGGCCGGCATGCGCCAGCCGAGGCGTCGTGCGCTCTCCCCGGTGGCCGCGCCTGGCGTTTGCGGGCCGAGGGCGACACGATAGATGCGCACCGGCTCGGACAGGCTCTTCACCCGCTGCTCGCCGAGCGAAACGAAGGCGAGCGGCAGCTTTCCCTTGACCTGGTCATAGGCGGGACCGGAGAGCGCGATGCCGCCGGGTAACGCCAGTCCCTGGACCCGGTCGGCGATATTGACGCCATCGCCATGAATGTCGTCGCCTTCGACGATGACGTCGCCGACATTGACGCCGATGCGGAACTGGAGCTGCGCCTTGCAGGCGTCGCCGGGCTCCCGCGTCGCCTTTTCCTCCTGGATTTCCACCGCGCACTGCAGCGCTTCGACCACGCTTGGAAACTCGACCAGCGCGCCATCGCCCATGGTCTTGATCAGGCGACCGCGATGGGCGGCGATCCGTGGCTCGAACAGCTCCCTGATATCGGCCTGGAACAGGGCGCGCGTGCCCTCTTCGTCGATCTGGCTTCTTTGGCCATAGCCGACGACGTCTGCGATCAGGACGGCGGCAAGTCGGCGCTCCATGGGCGTCACCAGCGATGGGCACATCAACCGGGTGAGGGCGCAGTTTATCGCCGTCCCGGAGATCCGTCCACTTTTGGCACAGGGAAGGGTGGGGCAGGGTAACCGGCGGCAGGACCACGCAATCGTGACCGCAACCGACCTTGGACGACGGTGCTTTTACGCTTGCCGCCCGCGCCCCGACATTGCAAGGTCAGGGCTCTATATTCGCAAGGGGACATGAATGGCGCTGAGCTACGCGATCTACGACGTCTTCACCGACACGCCGCTCAAGGGCAATCCGCTCGCGGTCATCTTCGGCGCCGACTGGCTGGACGACGAGGCAATGCAGGCGATCGCGCAGGAATTCAACCTGTCGGAGACGGTGTTCATCCGTCGTCCCGGCGGTGCCGCACACACGGCCAAGCTCAGGATCTTTACCCCGAGCCAGGAATTGCCCTTCGCCGGCCACCCGACCGTCGGGGCTGCCGTGGCGATCGCCGAAGCGCAGCACGGTGCGATCGGGGAGGGTATCGATCTGGTGCAGGTGCTGGAGGAGAAGGTCGGCCCCGTGCGCTGCGCCGTCCGGCTGAAACAGGGGCAGCCGAGCTTTGCCGAGTTCGATCTGCCGCGCAAATCGGTGAAACTCGACGCCCGCTTCGACCGGCAGGCGATCGCCGACGCGATGAGCCTGAAGCTTTCGCAGATCGGCTTTGAAAACCACGTTCCATCGTTCTGGAGCGCCGGATCGGCCTTTGTGCTGGTGCCGGTGCACGATGTCGCAGCCGCAGCTGCGATCGAATTCGACCCCTTGCGCTGGGAGCAGCTGACGCCGATGGCGGAGGGCAGGCTTGCGCCCGCCTATGTCTATTGCCGTGGCGGCGTCAACCACACCGCGCGCTTCCATGCCCGCAAGTTCGGGCCGGGGGCAGGCCATCTCGAGGATCCGGCGACCGGCTCGGCGGTTGCGGCACTCTCCGGCGCCATCCACCATTTCGACCAGTTCGTCGACGGGCATCATCCTGTGCTGGTGGAACAGGGGGTGGAGATGGGAAGGCCTTCCTTCATCCACCTGCATATCGACGTCTCGGGCGGCGACATCAGCAACGCCCGCATCGGCGGCCATGCGGTGAAGATCGCAAGCGGCGAGCTCCACGTGTGAGCCGCAAATAGCATGTGACTCGGAAAATTGAGCTTAATCAGCGTCTTTGAGAAATTTTGGTGGGTGATCACGGGCTCGAACCGTGGACCCGCTGATTAAGAGTCAGCTGCTCTACCAACTGAGCTAATCACCCATCCATGGCGTCGCTTTAGCCTACAGATTTGTCGTACTCAAGAGGAAATCGTATCGCATCGCAGTTAAATCACAACGCGATTTCAAATACCGACCCGCTCAAACCGCTCCGCTCTGCAAAAGTGCCAGAGCGCCGGCAACGACCCGCTCGCTTGGTGAAATGCGATCTCCACAGGTGCCAACCTGACCCGACGCGATTTTTCAAAAAAATTTCACAAAGCCGCTGGACAACCATACCGAACGCCTTTATACGCCCCCTCACGACAGCAGCGGGACTTGATCGCAGCGGTCGCGGATGGGTGATTAGCTCAGTTGGTAGAGCAGCTGACTCTTAATCAGCGGGTCCACGGTTCGAGCCCGTGATCACCCACCAAAACTTCTCCTAAGATATTGGTTTAGTTGGGATTCTTCGGCAGCGGAAACGTTGTTTCCGATGGCCGTTGCCGGCGCAGTGCTTTTCAGAGCACGATGGTTCAAGCCTTCCTCGTCAGCCCGCCGCTGCCGTCATTTGCTCCACTCTCGGCGAACTGCGCCACGGAAGCCGGCTACACCCTGCCAGTGTCTTCCCGGCCGAAATCGGCCTACAAATTGGTCAGCCCGATTCTCCTTAGGAGCGTGATGAGGTAAAGGTCTTCATCAAGCTTGTCGTAACGCCAGCAGCCACGCCGTCACGACCAGGAGCGTCACCAGAAGGCCGGTCCATGCTTGAACGCGTGCGGCGGTGACCCCTGCAGCGTTCTTTCCTGCTGTCACGATACTCGGCATAACGCGCACTCCATATGACTAATTTAGTCAGGGCTTCAACTTGAAGTATGGCTCCGGTATCGATAACTTCAAGTAATCCTATTGGGTGTCGTGCAACCATAGGCGTTGATCGGCGCGCCCGCCATCTGTCCAAGTTCTTGCAATGTCGCGCCGCTTGCCTGTGCCCGCTCGCCGCAACCGCCAGCTGTTGCCTGTCTGCAACAGCTCCATCTTTCAGCCCAAGTCTTGCGATTGCCCTCTTGCCGGGAAAGTAATCTCGTGTAATTTTCACAGCATCGAAGCTCAAACTAGAGGAGGCGTACGATGAATTTTGTAAATCATACAATCGTGCAGATGTGCACCTCTGGTGGAGTGGTTTGCTCGTCACGACGTCGTGGCGGCAATTCTTTCGGCTACTTCGGCGCATAAGCGTCGACCGAGCTTCGCCTTTTCTAAACTTTCATTTTTGACTTGATGTGACCGCTTCCCGGAACGCGTTTCCGTGTCCGCGCACATCCATAATCCAGAGGACCCGTCCGTTTTCATCGGCGGGAAATAGACATGCGCGAATTACAGCTGACGTCCGCTGGCGGTTTGCCGGCGCTCATGGACGACCTTTACCAAACCTTCGGCTTCTGGCGCACCGCCAGGGCTTTCCTTTTCGCCGCCTGGAGAGGGCGCCGGACGGTCAACACGCTCAGCCACCTCTCCGACCGCATGCGCCGTGACATCGGCGTGGAGGAGAATGCCAGGGCAAGCGATGAAATGGTCATATCCCTTTGGGCCCGGCCCATCGCCTATGCCGTTCTCCAGCGCAACTGAGGCCCGCTTCGGCGGGCCTTTTCTCCATCTGGTTCCGACAGCGGGAGGCGGGGGTGAGGGCACTCCAGTGGCCGTTCAAGCAAAGTGGCAGGAAGGCAGGAGAAATGCGCCTGCCGTCTTTGCAGGCAACCGGTGCACTTTGCGCGCGGCGCTTGATGCGGCGACAGGGGGCGCCGTTTGCCATCCTCCGGTCCTTGCGGGTGGTGTGATGGCGCAAGGCACATCGCGTGCTTGCGCCTTCAAGCGTCACTTATCCCTGACTATATCTATGGTCGATCTTGCTCCATCTGCTCAATTAGCTATGACGGTAACAAGCTGGGGCAGGCTGACCCTGAGATTGCATCCGTGAACTGCGTTTGGAAGTGCGGCGCCGATGACTGATATCAAGACCATGATCGATGCGCGCGCTCTGAGCGACGAAGATCTTCAGGCAATCGGCTCGGACGTGCTGATCGTCGGCTCGGGCGCGGCGGCCTGTGCGATGGCAACCCGGTTGCTCGCGTCGGGCCTGACGGTGACGCTGCTTGAAACCGGCGACACGCTGGTCGATTCCGACAGCGGACCGTATTTCGACATCGACAACAAGGATCCGTTCGGCCTTTCCTTCCAGATCGGCGGAGCGACCAATCTGTGGTCGGGACGCGTGGCGCCGCTTGAGGATGTCGACGTCAGCGCGGCGAACGGCTGGCCGCTGGAGCGCTCCGAACTCGAAGGCTACTACCGGCAGGCGCTGGAGCTTCTGCAACTGAAGCCGATCAGCGACGTTGCCGCGGTCCCGGCCTATGACGGCGGATCGGCGCCCTGGCGCGCCTTCGTCGCCGACCCGGCCGTTTCGGTCAAACGCTTCCAGTGGAGCCGGCCGGCCTTCAATGGCCAGGAATACCTGAAGGCGCTGGCGGCCAAGGATCAGAAGCTCACGATCGTCTATCACTGCCGCGTCACGAAGCTGATCCCGGACGCCGAGGGAAAGCGTGTCTCAGGGGTCAGGGCGGCGATCGGCGAGGGGCGGACGGTGGAGCTGAGCGCGCCGCACGTCGTGCTTTGCGCCGGCGGGCTCGAAAATCCGCGGCTGATGCTGAACAGCAGGGAAGGCGCGTTTCTTGCCAACGACAATATCGGTCGCTTCTTTTCGACCCATCCGAAGGCGAATGTCGGGCGCATCCACCTTTACAAGACGCTGAGGACCGCAGGCCCGCTGTTCAGCGATTTCAAGAGCGGCAGCAGTTCGCTGCGCTTCGGCGTCGGCGTGAAGGCGGAGCAGCCCGGCGGACGGCTCAACCACTATGTTCAGTTTTCGCCGCGCTTTGAATCGCTCGGGCTGAAGCTGCTGGAACACGCGCAGCATGTGGTTGCGGCCGGCGAGGGCGGCGATCGGCCGCGCTCCAATTTCAGGCGCCGCCTCACGACGGCCGCTGCGGTGGTCGGCCAGGTGGCCTTCAACGTCATCGGCAAGATGGGGCTGCTCGGCACCGGCGGCTCGATCCTCGTCGTTCGCGGCTTTTTCGACCAGCACCCGAATGCCGAACACCGGGTGGAGCTCGGCGACGCGCTGGACCCCTACGGCCTGCGCAAGGGCGTCGTGCGCTGGTCGCTGACGCAAGAGGATCAGGCATCGATCCGGACCTTCCTCGAGGATCTGGGAAAGCTGCTCCAGCGACACAATATCGGTAAGCTGGTCACGACGCTGCCGCCGGTCGGCAAGCCATGGGACATTACCGGGATCCATTCCCATTTCATGGGAACGACGCGCATGGGGCGCTCCGAGGACACCTCGGTGATCGATCGCGACGGCCGTGTTCACGGCGTCGACAATCTCTATGCCGGCGGCGCGTCGGTGTTCACTTCCTACGGCTATGCCAACCCCGTGCTGACAGTAATGGCGCTTGCAATACTGACGGCCGATAAGATATGCCAGCGCCACAAAACAAAGGCGGGTACTCCATGACGGAAACGACTTCTCCGGAACTGAGCGGAAAGGAACAGCGCGCAAAACGCACGCGCTGGCAGAAGCTCTCTCGGAAAAACTACTTCGGGGGAAAGCTTTCGACGAAGAACCTCGTGCGGTTGTGCCAGGAGAATGCTTCGGACAAGCCTACGATCATCGTTCACACAGAAGACGTTGACTATACTGAGTTTTTCCCGAATTCCTTTCTGGTATCGAAGTCCGATCGGAAGAAGGCTGACCTGGTCGTCGACACGCATTATCATCTCGATGCGATCCCCAGCGAGAGCTACGACATCGTTCTGTGCACCGGTCTTCTCGAACATGTTCCCGATCCGCAGCGGCTGATCGAGGATATGCGGCGGATCCTCCGGCCGAACGGCAAGCTGATCATGTCCGCCTCGGCGGTGTTCTCGTTCCACGAGGGGCCGGAGAACTATTTCCACTTCACGCCCTTCTCCTTCAAGCTCCTGTTCAAGGACTGGAGCGAGATCGAGGACCTGCGCGGCTCGAGCATGCCGTTCGAAACGATCGGCATCCTGATGCAGCGCGTGCTGTTGCAATGCGACGTGTTTCCGCTGGCGCGCCCGTTCATCGAGCTGATGGCGCGGTCGGCCCGGTTCTTCGACGTCTTCATCACCCAGCAATACGATACGACGTGGAAGTACACCGACGATCACAAGATCGATTCCATGATGCCTTCCAACATTCAAGCCGTGGTAAGGAAATAGCACCGATGTCCCTGGATACGCTGTCAATACAAGAGTTTGACGGTTGCCGTTTCTTTTGTGGCGACAACAACAAGATCGAGCGCGAGCTGAAGAAGGGTCGTAACTTCCTCGGTGAGTACCACTACGACTTCACCAATTTCGCGGTGGTCAAAAGCCTCGTTTCGCCCGGCCATGTCTGTCTCGATATCGGCGCCAACATCGGCGTCTATTCGAACGTGTTTTCCCATCTGTCCGGCGATGCCGCAAATGTGCACGCGTTCGAGCCGGTCCGGCATATCCGCCACAAGCTCCTGGCCAACGCCAAGCTCAACGGTCATTCGGGTCTCAACGTCAACGACTTCGCGCTCGGTGACGCCGAATCGCGCATGACGATGTTCCAGATCAAGGCGGGCCACATCCGCGGCGGCGTGAGCTCGCTGCTGCAGAACGACACCTACAAGCAGCTGGGCGCCGAAAACTACGACGAGGTCGAGGTCGTCGTCACCCTTCTCGACAGCTATGTGGAGCAGCGCGATCTCAAGTCGGTCGATTTCATCAAGATCGACGTCGAGGGCTTTGAAATGAACGTGCTGCGCGGCGGACGCAAGACCGTCGAGCGCTTCCGGCCGTTCGTGCTGCTGGAGCTCGACTTCGAGCGGCACGGCGAGGCCGTCGGCAAGGAGATGGGGGAATATTTCGCCTCGCTCGGCTACCAGGCGTTCGAGCCGGAGACGACGAAGCGCACGCCGTTCAGCGGTCGCGCGCTCTCCTTTGCGCCTTACGATTTCAAGCAGAGCCCGCGCCGGCGCAACATCCTTCTGGTGCCCTGAGCGGACCGATCTAGCTCTTTGATACCGCGCAATTCCGGACGGAAAACCGTTCCACGCTTTTGCTGGAATTGCTCCAAAAACAATCACCCACGGGCCATGGTCCGTGGGTGATTGCATTGTTGTCCATGGCGTCGGCCGAGAGACCGCTTACGGGGTCGTTGCCGGCTGCGTCGATGGCTGAGTGGTCGCCGGTTGCGTCGACTGGTCGGTGGTTGCCGGCGGCTGCGTCGTCGTCGTCGCAGGCTGATCGGTCGTTGCCGGTTGTGTCGTCGTCGTTGCGGGAGCTGTCGCGGTTGGTTGCGGGGTCGCCCCCGGCTTGAGGAACATCACCGCAAGAACTATGAGCACGACCACGACCACGATACCGATGACGGTGTTTCGATTCATGCAGGCTTCTCCTCAGGTTAAGTGCCTTCAACCTGTAAATGGAGCAGTCGGTCGAATAATCAACGGGCCGGTTCGCGGGCCGGTTGAAAAACGCGCGCGGCCGGGCGGCGCGCGTCTCCGGGCGGTTCTAGTCCGGCTTTGAAGCCTCTTGGGTGATGTCTTGGGCGCGGTCGCGCTTCGCTCTGGGGACGGGGGTGATGAAGCCGAGGCGCAGCAACTGTTTCGAGCCTTCGAACTTGACCGATGACTCCGAGAAGAACTGCAGCGCGTCGGTGCTCGACAACGCATTGGTCATCTGCGTGTAGGCTGCCGAGCCGTCGAAATATTGCCCGTCGGCAACCGCATCGCTGATCATCTCCTGATAGTCCGCAAAGAACTTGAAGTGGAGGAGCGTGCCGACGATCGACGAAAAATTGCGCTGATAGGGGAGCGGCTGGTGAATGCTGGGGCCGAAGCGACAGTCCTCGTCCCAAAAGATCAGCGGATACTTGATCAGTTCCAGATCCGACTCGAATTCGCGGTAGCGGGCGCCGCCCTTGACCGTGATGGCGCGCTTCGTCGTCGCCATCATGTAGCCGCGGCTGTCGAAGTGATCGGCAACCTTCCACGGGGCGGAGGTCTGCAGCTGGCTGATATCGGCGGCGCCAAGATCGACCGGGTACATGTCGAGCATCGGCGCCGGCAGGCGCGAGATCTTGCGGTCTTCGAGCGTGTGGATCACGGACCAGAGTGTGCGGTTTTCGCAGTCGTCGAAGATCAGGAACTCGTCGGAATCGACGTTCACGTACCAGCGATCGCTGCCATAGAGGTCAAACAGGATCTCCCTCCACGCGCGTCCGCGCCGGGCGTCCCTGTAGCGGACCGAAGACGTCCACAGGTCGACATCCGGCTGGTCCAGCAGATAGTCGCGCGTTTCGTCGGTGGAGGCGTCATCGACGCAGATGAAGCGGGTAACGCCGAGCGACCGGTAATGGGTGAGAAAGCCCGGCATGAGCTTGGCGTCGTTGTGCGCCAGGAAGATCAGCGGAAGGTCGTCGGGATAAAGGGACGTCTGGCCGTGACGGCTGACGCAGGTGAGATCGACCCTCAAGCTCCGGCGCCGCTCACGGCGTTCGACCTTTGTCGATTCGTACCATGTGATGACGCGATCCCAGAGGTTTCGGTCGGCGATCAACTCGGCGTCCGATTGATCTTTGAAAGGGTAGGCGATATCGGCCATGTTTATTCCGACATGTGTATTAAATAATATTATACCGGCCTAAATCAAAAGCGCGGGCAAGGCAATCCATACGATCGAAGGGGGAAGAGTGGTCCACACCACTTCCGCCCATACGCGCCAGAATTGAACGCAGACTGCGGTATTTGCGTGACCTGTGGTTGTGAGTCGATGGCCCGAATGGGTGGGGTGGCCGACTGGCAAAGACCGCCTGACGCTTTTTTTGCGCAACCTTTTCCCACCTTTCCGGTTACCCCTCCATGAAGCTCGCACGCGTGCGGCCTGATCCGGCCGGCGCGCAGAGGAGGAGATGGAGATGACGAATACGATAAGCAAGGTTCTGCTTGCGGCGCTCGTGGCCGCAGGTTCGCTGAGCGCGCTGCCCGTCACGGCGCCGGCGCAATCGCTCAACCTTTACCTCGGACCCGATCGAGGCGACGATGATTTCGACCGCGACTATCGGCGCGAGCGCCGATACGACGACGAGGAGGACTTTGTTCGCCCGCGTCGCGGCTGCAGCGCCGACCAGGCGATCCGCCGCGCCTATCGCTACGGCATGCGCGATCCCGAGATCGCGGCGATGACGCGCAGCCGGGTGATCGTCGAGGGGCAGACGCGACGCGGCGGGTATACCCGGCTCTATCTTGCAAACCGCAGCGGTTGCCCAAGGATCGGCTAGGCTGACGGGCTGAGGGTCGATGGCGTGACGTCATGCGTCACGCCATCGGCCAGTGCCGCACAGCCGGCGGCGACCGGTGCGGAGCGTCGCGCGACAAAGGTGATTTGCCGGATGCGCGGAAGGTGCTAGGTGTCGGGGCATGACCGCATTTCCAAACCTTGACGCCAAGCCGCTTGCCGAGCGCGCCTGCGGCACGTGCACGCTCTGTTGCCGCCTTCCTGATATCGACGCCCTGGAAAAGCCGGCGAACGACTGGTGCCGGCATTGTATCGAAGGGCAGGGATGCCGGATCTATGCGGAGCGGCCGCAGCTTTGTCGCGACTTTCTCTGTCTCTGGCGCACCGACGCGGTGCTTGATGACGCCTGGGAGCCGGCACGCTCGCACATGATGGTCTACCGCCAGGGTCCCCAGATCACGGTGCTCGTCGATCCGGACGTGCCTGACATCTGGCGCAACGCCCCCTACCTGCAGAGGCTTCAGCAATTCGCCCGCGAGGGTGGCAATGAGCAATATGTCATCGTCTTTGCCGGCGATGCGGTGTTCAAGGTCGAGTGAGCGGGAACTGCGACGGGTGCCCGGACAGCGGGTGCCCGAGAAGAAAGAGCCCCGCACGAGGGCGGGGCAAAGCAGGCACCCAAAATGGCTCGGGGTGCGGGGAAGCGCAGTCCACAAATGAACGTACTGCGCGGTACGGAAGCTAACGTGCATCCACCTTGCTGGGGAAGGGCGGATTCAGCGATTCCGGTACGGTTGCTAAAATAATTCGGACGCCCGCAGCGCCGCGTGTCCTGTCGGGCGCGCAAAGACGGGCGTCTGCCGGCTTTGGCCCGTCCGATTGACTTCGGCGCGGGGTGCCGCATTTCCTTTTGTGGGAAACAGGCGGAGACGACGATGTCAAAGACGACGATTTCGGGGGCGACGATCACGGTCCTGTGCCTGGCGCTGCTTGCGCTTTCGGCCTGTGGCAACACGGCGCGCGGGTTTCGTCAGGACGGCGCCGAGGCCGGCCACGCGCTCGACGACGCGACCCATCGCGTCCTGAAGTCCACCTCGAAGTAGTGCACCGGCACGCTGAACGGCAGGCAAGCCGTTCGCCCCGGCCTATCGCAAGGGGGCGACGCGTTGCTGCCCGACCGCTTGCGCGCTGGTGAAGATGACGACCGCAAACATCAGCACGCCGACAAAGGCGACGACCGATGCGGCGGCGACGATCGGCTCGATCTCCGGGTGGCCCGTGGTCATCAGATAGAGCGACGGCACGAGCACGCCGACGCCGGACGTGTAGACGTAGTACTGGAGAAGGGAGAGACGGCGCTCGGCCTTCAACGGGTTCAGCGCGTGATAGGTGCCGAAGATCGCCATCGTCACCCAGCCAAGCAGATTGGTATGGGCGTGGGCCGGCGTTGCCGCGTGGTCCTGGCTGATGGCCATGTGAAGGCCCATCATGAGGCCAATGATCAGAAAGATGATGGCGGTCTTGAAATAGAGTTGAGCCAGGCGCGGCATCGTTTGTCTCCTCCGTTGCGCTCCCCGCCTATTTTATTAGCATCTTCGTAAATTAATCGAGATTGCCAATATTGGGCGAACCGCCGCACCTGTCGGATCAGGCGGGGGTGCCCGAGCGGCTGGCCGCAGCGGTCAGCGCCGCGCGCTTGCGGGTGGCCATGTCGTTGAAGGCGGTGAGCCCCTGGCGCTGCAGATAGGCGGCAATCGCCGCTTCCACGCCGCGATCGTTGCCGCCGTCTGTCTCCCAGAAGGCCTCGATGGCGGCAAACAGGGCGGATTTGTCGAGCGTAACGGCCATTGCGATCAGGCGCCGAACTGCTGGCGGTGATTGAGAGTGCCGTGGGCGGCCTGGCTGCAGGGCGCTGAGCCGGGATCGGCGCGCCAGCGGTCAAAGGCCTCCGACCTCGGCACGAAGCCGGGCAACCGGTGCTGCTGCGCCGGGGCGGCATCCAGGCCGTCGAGGAAGGCATCGGCGACCGTCTCGGTGACATCCTCGCCGTGCAGTGCCTCCAGGTCGAAGCGGATCAACTTCTCGACATGTTCGCCGTCGTGAACCTTCAGCCAGTCATGCGCGGTCCTGTAGGTGGTTCCGAGCGTATCGGTTTCCTCGCAGAAGAAGCCTTTGCCCAGCGTCAGCACGGCCAGGATGATCTCCCGCCCCTGAAGGAACGGGACTGTGTTCAGCGGCGCCGGAAGGTTCGCCGTGGTCGCATCGGGCATCGTTCACCTCTGGTCGCTTCGAGGCGCCCTTTCCGGTTTTCCGGCGGGGCGCTCCGGTTCTGTCGAAAGGAATATAGGAAAAATCCTATTTGAAAGTCAATAGGAAAAATACTGCCGGAAGGGCAGCTCGCGCGGAAGCTGTCGATGATGTGTTGTTTGTTCTTGTTTTGTTCGATCGTTTGCGCCACCTTGGGCGCGCCATTCCAGGTGGCGGACAGGAGCATGGGATGATCACCTATTTCGTCGTTCAGAGCTTCACTCTGGGAAGCAAGGGGGCCTTTCTCGCCGACATTCCGCTGCAGGCGACCGGGCCCGATCATGCGTTGCGGCTCGCCGAAAGGCTGGCGGCAACCAAGGTCGGGGTCATCGCCTTCAGCCGGTCAGGGGATCTCGCAACCGGCGAGTTCGAGGATGCGACCGTGCTTTTCATGTCCGGGGATCTGCCGAGCGACGTTGCGGAGGCGATGGCGGCGTAAGGGACGCCAGTTGGGGCGGACCGACGGGCTTGGCGCCAGCTTGCGTCCGGACCCGTTGCGAGCGCCGGTGTCGCGACGTGAAGTCCACCTCCCTTCTGTTTTAGGATTGTCTTGCGTAACCTTGGGTTGCTGTTATGCTTATGATTGGAAAATACAACCTCGGGCAGGGTGGGTGTCTATGAAGGATTTGATAGCGGCCGTTTCCATCGTTTTGCTTTGCGCCAGCCCGGCGGCTTCCGATCATGGCTCCAAAAGGCATTTCACGATGTACTGGGCAGCCTATGCCGCGGCCTTGATGACTGAAAAGGCTTGCGTCGAGGTCGTGGCCAAGCGCGGCTCCGGCTACATCAGCGATTTGAAGGAAGCGGTGCTGAAGGACGCCGAGCATGACGGGTACCCACGCGAAAAGGTCATCGCGAAAGGTACTGAAATGCTGGAAGAAACGTTGCCAAACCTCAACGATGCCACAAGCCGCGACCGATTCTGCAGTGACGTGCAGGCGCAGCACTTGCCGCAGTAGCTGCTGACGACGCTCCGGGCGGTGACGGCGTGGGGGCATTGCTGCGCGGACGTGCCTCAAGGGCCGCGGCACGTTTGGCGCCTGGCTCGGCGGAGCCATTGCCGGCGGCGGGTAATGGCCGATGCCGCGCTTTCACATCGATCGCGAGGAGCTGGCCAGCTGGAGGCGCGGAC
>NZ_DASYGZ010000163.1:0-23766 GCF_035999135.1 Ensifer sp. | reverse complement strand
CGATTAAGCAGCGAGACGTGCTTCAGCATAGTTGTCGTTTGCAACTATAAGTTTAGCCCGATAACGGTGGTACAATGCCGAGCAAAAAGTCGATCTTTACGCCCTTGTCGATCCTATTTCGCCCCCATCAAAAGCCGATCGGCAAGGATCGGTTTTTGGTGGAGGCGCCGGGTACCGCCCCCGGGTCCAATGGGTTTATTTCATCGCCCGTTTATTGCCATAGCCGCCCGAAGACGGCACCGTTCATATAGGTCTTTCCGGCGTCCAAGAAAAGGGGGATGTGTCGGATATATGACTTTGTCCCGCCCGCGTTGCCCATCTGGCCCGAACCGGCTCGAACTGGCCGAATCCCGGCTGGCTTGAACCGACCTGGGCAGAACTGGCTTGACTTGACCGGCAGCCATGAAAAACTCCCGCTGCTGCCCGCGGCCGGCAGGACCGGTCGTCTTCTTGAAAGCAAAAGCAACCTGGAGGCCTCATGACGGACTACCTCGCAGATGTGCAGAAATACGACAGCGGCGCCGACGAAGCCGTTGTGAACAAGATCGTGCGCCATCTCGGCATCGCCCTTCGCAACAAGGATTCGTCGCTGGTATCGGCAACCGACCCGAAGGAGCTCGAGCGCGTCAAGGAGAAGTGGTGCGAAAAGAAGCTCGGCATCGGCGGCGCGGACGCGGACAAGGCGATCGAGGCGACCGCCAAGGCGATGGCGGCTGACCGGTCGAAGTCGCGCGTGACCTTCTATTATCTCGTCGCGAAGAACCTCGGGAAACTGCAGGCGCTCTAACGCCGCACCGGGAAGGGGCGGGCCGGGCGAAAATGCAACAGGACCGTTCGTTTTCCCGCGCCCTGGTCCAATTCCCGATGGATAATCGCCAGGAGGTCATTGGTTCGCCGCCGGCTTCGCCCTAAATTTGGGGACAACGACGAATCGGCGGCGCCAGACCATGCAGCAATATCTCGACCTTCTCGACCATGTGATGAAAAACGGAACCGACCGGGGCGACCGGACGGGCACGGGCACGCGTTCGGTCTTCGGCCACCAGATGCGCTTCGATCTGTCTGAGGGCTTCCCCGTGCTGACGACCAAGAAGCTGCATCTGCGCTCGATCATCCATGAGCTGCTCTGGTTCCTGAAGGGTGACACCAACATCGCCTATCTCAAGGACAACGGCGTCACGATCTGGGACGAATGGGCCGACGAGAACGGCGATCTCGGTCCCGTCTATGGCTACCAGTGGCGCTCCTGGCCGGCGCCGGACGGGCGGCATATCGACCAGATCCAGGGCCTCGTCGAAGGCCTGAAAGTCAATCCAAATTCGCGTCGGCATATCGTTTCGGCCTGGAACCCGGCACTGGTGGACGAAATGGCGCTGCCGCCCTGCCACTGCCTGTTCCAGTTCTACGTCGCCGACGGCCGGCTTTCCTGCCAGCTCTACCAGCGCTCGGCCGACATCTTCCTCGGCGTGCCCTTCAACATCGCCTCCTATGCGCTCCTGACGATGATGGTGGCGCAGGTGACAGGGCTGAAACTCGGCGATTTCGTGCACACGCTCGGCGACGCCCACATCTACCACAACCATTTCGACCAGGCGCGGCTGCAGCTCACCCGCACGCCGAAAGCGCTGCCGCAGATGGAAATCAATCCTGAGGTGAAAGACCTGTTTTCTTTCCGCTTCGAAGACTTTACGCTCGTCGGCTACGAAGCCGATTCAACGATCAGGGCGCCAATCGCGGTCTGACCTGTCGGGTATTGCGGCGGGCCGGCCCGCATCCCTGAGTTTCGCTTGCTCCACCTGCGCCGCGCCCGGCTCTCTGGCCGATGCGGCGAGTGTTTCCGTCGCCGGAGCCGCCTGGGCCGGTGTCTGACGAAGGGGCGGCCCGGCGAGGGTGCCGTCCAAGGGAGGTATGGATGCTCACACTCGTTCATGCGCCGTTGTCGCGATCGTCGCGCATCGTCTGGCTGCTTGAGGAACTGGGGGCCGAGTACGAGATCCGCTACGTGTCGATCCGCCGCTGGGATGGCTCCGGCGAGCCCGACGACAGCAATCCGCATCCGCACAAGCAGGTGCCGGCACTCATCCACAACGGGGCGGTGATCTGGGAATCGGCCGCCGTCGTTCAGTATCTCACCGACCTTTATCCCGATTGCAGCCTCGGTCGCCCGCCCGGTCACAAGGAGCGGGGTGCCTATCTCTCGTGGCTTGCCTATTATGCCGGCGTGATCGAGCCGACGGCGCTCGCCCATATCTCCGGCGCCACCATCAACAATCCGGCGCAGGCGCGGCTCTATAGCGAAATGTGCGCGCATGTGATCGAGGTGCTCACCCGCCGGACCTATCTGCTCGGCGAAACCATGAGTGCCGCCGACCTGCTTCTGGCAAGCGCGCTGCAATGGATGCGCAAGATCCTGCCCGAGAGCGTGGTGGTCGACCGCTATATCCGAGTGGTGACCGACCGGGCTGCCTACGACCGCGCAAGGGAAATCGACAGCAAGCCCCAGGGCTTCCATGATTAAAAGGCGTCCTGTTCGAGGGTGTCCATGATTGAAGGGTTCCATGACTGACAAGAAGAGCACCGATCCCAAGATTTCGATCGTCGTTGCGGTCGCTGCCAACGGCGTCATCGGCCGTGACGGTGATCTGCCCTGGCGACTTTCGACCGATCTCAAGCGTTTCAAGGCGCTGACGATCGGCAAGCCCGTGGTCATGGGCCGCAAGACCTGGGCCTCGCTCGGGCGGCCGCTGCCCGGCCGCGCCAATATCGTCATTACGCGCAATGCCGATTTCGCAGCCGATGGCGCAACCATCGTGCCCTCGCTCGACGCGGCGATCGCAGTGGCGAACCGCGAGGCCGCTGCCGCGGGCGTCGACGAGATCTGCATCATCGGTGGCGGCGAGATCTATCGCCAGGCGATCGGCGTGACCGATATCCTGCATGTGACCGAGGTGCAGGCGGAGGTGGATGGCGATACGCGCTTTCCCGATATCGATCCCGCAATCTTCGAGAAGGTGTTTGAAGAGGACCTGCCGCAGGGCGAAAAGGACAGTCACGCGATGCATTTCGTCACCTACAGGCGACGTGCGACAGCCTGACGCGGCGGATCGTCAACTATTTTGAACCATTTACGGTGAACTCGGGCGTATCGCGTTGAAAGCGGTTGAGGGGATACCTATAACGGTTTCACATCATGAACGACCGTGCGGTGGCGCGGCCGTTTTGCGTGGGAAGTATTCAACAGAGAGGTTTTGATGCCCTGGAGCAATCAGAATGGCGGCGGCGGCCCTTGGGGCGGCGGCGGCGGTGGCAATCAGGGGGGACCTTGGGGCCAGGGGCCGAACCGGCCGCGCGGCGGCGGTGGCAAGGGTGGTCCGCCGGATCTCGAAGAGATCATTCGCCGTGGACAGGACCAGCTCAAGAACGTCGTTCCCGGCGGCTTTAACGGCGGCGTCTTCGCCATCGTCGGGCTGCTGATCGTCGGCTTTGTCCTCATCAACTCGATCTACACCGTCCAGCCGGACGAGCGTGGTGTCGAAATGCGCTTCGGCAAGCCGAAGGACGAAATTTCGATGCCCGGCCTGCATTATCACTTCTGGCCGTTCGAAACCGTCGAATTCGTCAAGATCACCGAGCAGCAGCAGAACATTGGCGGCCGTTCGAGCGGTCAGGCCAATTCCGGCCTGATGCTGACCGGCGACCAGAACATCGTCAACGTCCAGTTCTCGGTTCTCTATTCGGTCACCGACCCGAAGGCCTATCTCTTCAACGTCGAGAACCCGTCCGACACGCTGCAGCAGGTCGCCGAAAGCGCGATGCGTGAAGTCGTCGGCCGTCGTCCGGCGCAGGACATCTTCCGTGACAACCGTCAGGCGATCGCTGCCGACGTGAAGAGCACGATCCAGGCGACCATGGACACCTACGGCACCGGCGTCTCCGTCAACACGGTCGCGATCGAGGACGCAGCACCGCCGCGCGAAGTGGCCGATGCGTTCGACGAAGTGCAGCGTGCCGAGCAGGACGAAGACCGCTTCGTCGAGGAAGCCAACCAGTACGCCAACCAGGTGCTGGGTAAGGCCCGTGGTCAGGGCGCGCAGATCCGCGAAGAGGCAGCCGCCTACAAGGACCGCGTCGTCAAGGAAGCACAGGGTGAGGCGCAGCGCTTCGTCTCCGTCTATGACGAGTATTCCAAGGCGCCCGAGGTCACCCGCAAGCGGCTCTACCTCGAAACGATGCAGGGAGTTCTCGGCAAGTCGAAGAAGGTCATCCTCGACGAGAAGAACGGCCAGGGCGTCCTGCCCTACCTGCCGCTCAATGAAATCGGCCGTCCGACCTCGTCGGGTGCCGCAGCAGTGTCGGGAGCAGCCCAGTGATCAACAACCGTACCTCCGTTATCCTGATCCTGCTCGCCGTCGTCTTCGTCGGCATCTATTCCTCGGTCTTCGTCGTCAACGAGCGCCAGCAGGCGATCGTCGTGCGCTTCGGTCAGATCAAGGACGTCAAGAGCCAGCCGGGCCTCTACTTCAAGCTGCCCTTCGCCTTCATGGACGCCGACCGCGTCCAGTATGTCGAAGACCAGGCCCTGCGCTTCGACCTCGACAACATCCGCGTCCAGGTCTCGGGCGGCAAGTTCTACGAAGTCGACGCCTTCGTCGTCTACAAGATCTCCGATCCCCGTCGCTTCCGCGAAACGGTTTCGGGCGATCGCGACGCTGCGGAATCGCGCCTGAGGACCCGTCTCGACGCATCGCTGCGTCGCGTCTACGGTCTTCGCGGCTTCGAGGCGGCGCTCTCGGACGAGCGTGCGTCGATGATGCGTGAAGTGCGCGCCGACCTCAAGAACGACGCCGAGTCGCTCGGCCTCAACATCGAGGACGTCCGTATCCGCCGCACCGACCTGACGCAGGAAGTGTCGCAACAGACCTACGACCGCATGAAGGCCGAGCGTCTGGCGGAAGCTGAACTGATCCGCGCCCGCGGTAACGAAGAAGGCCAGCGCCGCCGCGCGATTGCCGACCGCCAGGTCGTCGAGATCGTCGCCGACGCCCAGCGTGATTCGGAAATCCTGCGCGGTGAAGGCGAAGCCGAACGCACGAAGACCTTTGCCGACGCCTTTGCGCGCGATCCGAAGTTCTTCGAGTTCTATCGCTCGATGACGGCCTACACCCAGTCGATCGGTAGCCCGGACACGACGCTGGTGCTTTCGCCGCATTCGGAATTCTTCCGTTACTTCAACAACTCGGAAGGCACCGCGCCGGCCGCAGCGCCGCAAGCGGCGACCGGAAACTAGGCGGGCGATGTCAGACTTTCTGACAGGATTCGCTTTCTTCCTGATCATCGAGGGGCTGGTGTACGCACTGGCCCCTTTGGTTTTGGTGGAAATGGCGAAGCGTTTGCCGTATGTCCCCGAGCATCAGCTTCGACTGGCGGGGCTCGTTTCAGTGGCTGCCGGGGTCGGACTTGTATGGTTGCTTCGAGGATAATGCGAAATGCCACGTAAATTGCTGATCCGCCTGGTCGATGCCGAATACGCCATCACCCGTCTCAACATTGGCTCCAGCATACCGGAATGGTTGCCGGGGCCGGGTTTCTGGACCGTTTCCAGCTCGCGCGAGGAAATGACGCTCGTCTGCCGCGCGGCCCGCGTTCCTTCCAGCATTCAGAGCTCGCTCGGCTGGCGCTGCTTCCGCATCGAGCAGCACTTTGCCTTCGACGTGCCGGGCGTGCTTGCGTCCGTGCTCCAGCCGCTTTCGGACGCCGGCGTCGGCATCTTCGCCAATTCGACCTTCAGCACCGATTACATCTTCGTTGCCGGCTCCGACCTCGACAAGGCGGTGCGCGCATTGAAAGAACACGGCCACGAGCTGACGACCTGACAGGTCGCGTCCTCCTCGACGAATGCAGCGCTTGCGACCTTTCTCGGACGTCCCGTGAAAGGATCAGGAAATCGTGTTTGGACGCTTCCGAATTCCGCCGTATCTTCAAGGGAAGATCGCGCGCCAGGTGATCTTGAGGATTGCGACGGCGCGCCCTTCGCGCAGGTGCTGTTACCGGTTCCGGTCGGTGCGAATTTGTGCGAGGAAACGAAGTGGTACAGTGCCTTGCGTCTTATCAGACGCGCAAACGTCGCTGTAACACCATGAATTTCTGCGTGTTTCTTCCTTTGATCGATTGCGGTTAAAGGAAGCATGCAGAAGGGCGCGTCAGCGCCTGAAGCAGGAGAGGTGGCGGCCAGACGCGGTTGCCGGCTGAACAGCCAGAGGAGCTTAAGCGAATTGTCCACGCGAACGAAATCCCGAGCTCACTCGCTTGGCGCCACCCTGAGCGTTCTGACGCTTGCAGGCGCGCTCGCCGTCAGCAGCACGGCGCTTGCCCAGAACACCGCCATCCGTCCGCCGACCAACGGTCCGGCTTCGGTTGCCGATCTTGCCGCCGGTCTGCTTGATGCCGTCGTCAACATCGCGACATCGCAGAAGGTCAAGAACGACGACGATGCGCCGGCGCCGCAAGTGCCGGAGGGCTCACCCTATCAGCGCTACTTCGATGAATTCTTCAAGGGCAAGGGCGGCCAGAGCGACAATCGCCAGCGTACGGTCGAATCGCTCGGCTCTGGCTTCGTCATCGACCCCTCGGGCTTCATCGTCACCAACAATCACGTGATCGAGGGCGCCGACGACATCGAAATCAACTTCGCCAATGGCAGCAAGCTGAAGGCCACACTTGTCGGCAAGGACACCAAGACCGACCTCGCGGTCCTGAAGGTGGAGCCGAAGGCGCCGCTGAAGGCGGTTCCTTTCGGTGATTCCCGCAAGATGCGCATCGGCGACTGGGTGATGGCGATCGGCAACCCCTTCGGTCTCGGCGGCTCGGTCTCGGTCGGCATCATCTCGGCGCGCGGCCGCAACATCAATGCCGGCCCCTATGACAACTTCATCCAGACGGACGCGGCGATCAACCGCGGCAATTCCGGCGGGCCGCTGTTCAACATGGCCGGCGAAGTGATCGGCATCAACACGGCGATCATCTCGCCGTCGGGCGGCTCGATCGGTATCGGCTTCTCGGTGCCGACGGAGCTTGCCGCCAATGTCGTGCTGCAGTTGAAGGA
Source organism: Ensifer sp. (assembly GCF_035999135.1). GTDB lineage: Bacteria > Pseudomonadota > Alphaproteobacteria > Rhizobiales > Rhizobiaceae > Ensifer. The sequence continues at coordinate 16,664 of NZ_DASYGZ010000163.1, read as the reverse complement.
CTTCGGCGAGACCCGGCGCGGCTGGCTCGGCGTTCGCGTCCAGCCGGTGACCGACGATATCGCCGAGAGCCTGAAGATGGCCTCGCCGCGCGGTGCGCTCGTCTCCGGCATCATCGAGGGTGGGCCGATTGCAAATGGCGAAATCAAGTCCGGTGACGTCATCGTCAAGTTTGACGGCCGCGAAGTCAGCGAAATGCGCGACCTGCAGCGCGTCGTGGCCGAAACGGCCGTGGGCAAGGCGGTCGACGTCGTCGTCTTCCGCGATGGCAAGGAGCAGACGGTGAAGGTGACGCTCGGACGCCTGGAAGACGGGGCGCTTGCCAGCGCATCGGCAACCGCGACCGGCGAAGACGGTTCGAAGGCGGACAAACCCGAGGCCGCGCCGCTGCCGGCGACCGATGTCGTGCTCGGCATGAAGCTTGCGATGCTGAACGAGGAGGCCCGCAAGAAGTACGGCATTGCCGAAGACATCGACGGCGTGGTGATCACCGAGGTCGTGCCGAACTCGGTGGCGGCCGAACGGCGCGTGGAGCCCGGCGACGTCATCGTCGAGGTCAGCCAGGAGGCGATGGATACGCCCAGCGACGTCACCGACCGGATCGAGGAACTGAAGTCCAGCGGCCGGCGCAACGCGCAGCTGTTGCTCTCCAACAAGACCGGCGAACTGCGCTTCGTCAGTGTCAGGGTGGAGTAGGCGTCGCAGCCTGCTGGATCGCGGCGTGACCTCGGCTTGATCAGCCTTTTCAAAAGGATCGCCTGACTTTCTGAAAGAACGAGTCCGGTTCTTCAGATCCTGATTCAGGTGGGCGGTGTCCGGGCGGGTGGCGCTTCGAGCGTTCATGGGGCGGGCCGGGGCGCCTCCGGTTGCCCGCCGGTCCCTTCCTCCTGCAAGCGGTGGCCCTGCAAGCGGTGGCGTTGACGGAGCACTTCCCGGCCATCTCAACCACGCCCACGCATTTTTCGACGTCCGCGCAGTGCGGAACGCATTGCGGCTGGGCGAACCGCGCCTCGGACCTTTCGCCATCAAGCGGGCATTCGCGTGCTGCCAAGAGGGCGGGCGTTGATTCCCTGCAGAGTTGTTTTACAGTTGCTGCATGTGTCTTGTGGTCGTCGTCGAGGGGTAAATGGCTGACAGCGTTGCGGTCGAGAGTGTCATGTTACGGGCGGGCTTCTGGCGGCGAGCCGTCGCATTTCTTATCGACGCCCTGATTATCGCCCTGCCGATGCAGGTTTTGGTCATCGTTCTGTTCGCGCTGACCGACGGAAGCGTGCAGTCGCGCTTTGGCATTTACGGCACGGTGTGTAACGAATTGCCCAGCCTTCCGATCGTGCCAACCATGGCGCCACCCCCCGATTACAACAGCATCGTCGACTGCCGGGTTACGCTGGCTGGCTTCGACATGGCGAGAACCCTGACGGTGAGCAGGGTCACATTGGAGGGCGGAGTAACGACCCGGATTTCGCATGTCTACTATCTGGGGGCGGACGGGAAGCAACGCGACGTATGGTCAATCGATCTCTTGGCCTACCTGGTGTTCTTCGCCTACTTGGTCGTGCTCGAAAGCCGCCACGGCGCAACGCTCGGCAAACGGCTGCTTTCGATCCGCACGACGCGCAGTGACGATGCCCTGGCGCCCGGCATATCCGTCCGCTCCGCCTTGCTGCGTTACGGTGTGATGTTCGCAGCGCTGGTCCCGGGCATCCTGGTGACGTTCGGATACAGCCTTGCGGTCGGGTATGGGGGTGGAGACCCGTATGCCCTGCTCAGCCATCCCGCCTTCGTCGGCGGCAATATTGTCGCGGGCCTCATCTTTTTCGGGTGGTTCGCGTGGATTATCGTCTCTGTCGTTCGAAAGCGCGACCCTGTCTACGATCGCGCCGCCGGGACGTCGGTTTGGAAACGGCCTTGAGATCCGCAGCCTAGCGTTCCTCGAACGCTGCCATCCGCCGGGGTGTGCTGGCCCCGCTGCCTCCCCGGCTGGAAGGTTGCCAGCCGCAGGGCTTCGAACAGGATTTCGATGATCACAAGCATGGTCGCACCTCCTTTCTAACCTTCATTTCACCGCACTTGCCGGGATCCCTCAAACGAGTTTACAGTCAGCTTCGGATAACTTGAGGTTATGCATGAAGCGCGGAAGGCTGCCCCTGACGGCGTTGCGGAGTTTCGAGGCGGCCGGGCGGCTGGAGAGTTTTACGCTGGCCGCAGCCGAACTCTTCGTCTCTCAAGCGGCGATCAGCCGGCAGGTTCGCGAACTCGAGGAGCTGATTGGGCGGCCGCTGTTTGAACGGCACCACCGCAGTGTGCGGCTGAATGCCGATGGTCGGGCACTGCTTTCCACGCTGACGTCCGCCTTCGACATGGTCAGCGATGGCCTCGACGCGCTTTCTGGGCGACGGCTGGCGCAGACGCTGAAGGTCAGCGCCGAGCCTTCCTTTGCCGGTTGCTGGCTCGTGCCGCATCTCAAGGAGTTTCAGCAGGAACATCCGGAGATCGACCTGGTGATCGATGCCGATCCGCGGCTTGCCGAATTTCGCGGAGGCGAGGCCGACATCGCCATCCGCCACAGCCTGACCTCGGAACGCTGGCCGCGGGTCGAGGCGCGACCACTGGCGCGCGTGCAGATGATCCCGGTGATCGCACCGGCGCTGGCCACGGCCGGCCAGCCCCTCGACCGTCCCGAAGACCTGTTGCAGCATGCGCTTCTGCATGAGGACAACCGCGCGCTCTGGGAGCAATGGTTCGCGGCCGCCGGCGTCGCTCCGGTCAAGCTGGAGCGCGGCGCCATCTTTGCCGATGGCGCGATGGTGCTGCAGGCGACGCTCCGCGGCAATGGCGTCGGCCTCATCGACCGTGACCATGCGCTCGACGATCTCGCCGCCGGAAGGCTGATCCGGCCCTTCGACGTTTCGGTGCCCTATGGGGCGTTCTTTCTCGTCACACGGCGTTTCGAGGCGTTGTCGGAGGCAGCCCGGGCCTTTGTCGACTGGGTCGAGCGAAGCTATCCGGGGGCGGGGCGGCAGGTTCGCTAACGCCGGCGCCTGAGGGGCCGTCCCCCTGGGATGGCCTATTTCTCGGCCTTCGGATGCTGCGCCCGCCATTCTTCAGCGCGGATGGCGTAAAGCACGTGGCGCACCAGCGCCGGATGGTCGACTGGCACGCGCGGGTGGTCGAAATCGCGGCTCGGGTCGCGGCGCATGCCGATCCGTTGCATCACGGCAGTCGAGCGGGTGTTGGCGCCAACGGCAAAGGAGACGATCTCGCTCAAGCCTTTCTCTTCGAAGCCGTAGCGCAGCAGCTCGGAAGCTGCCTCGGTGACATAGCCCTTGCCCCAAAAGGGGGTTGAAAGCCGCCAGCCGATTTCGACCGTGCCTTTGGGAAAATGCGGTTCCAGATCGGTGAGCGCAAGGCCGCAAAAGCCGATCGGGCGGTCATTGCCCTTCAGCGCGATCGCGAAGAAGCCAAGTCCGGTTTCGGCGATGCCGCGGCCGACACGATCAAACAGCGCGTCCGCCTCCGGGCGGCTGCGGCGGAACGGAAAGAACTCCATCACCTTGGGATCACTGTTGATCTCAAAGAAGAGATCGCGGTCGCTTTCCTTCCAGGCGCGGATGCTCAGCCGCTCGCTCTTGCAGATGATCATCCGACGAAGTCCGTCTTGCGATAGCCCTGCAGGTAGAGCAGAGCCGTGAGGTCGCCATGGTCGATGCGGACGTTCGCCTGTTCGGCGACGACGGGCTTGGCATGAAGCGCCACGCCGGTGCCGGCAAGCTCGATCATGCCGAGATCGTTGGCGCCGTCGCCGACGGCAAGGGCCTCGTCGGTGGAAATGCCGAGGCGGCCGGCGATATCGAGCAGTGCGTCGACCTTGGCCTGCTTGCCGAGAATGGGCGAGGCGACTTCGCCGGTCAGAATGCCATCCTGGGAAAGCAGCGTGTTGGCGCGGTTCTCCTGAAAGCCGAGCATCTCGGCAATCGGGCCGGTAAAGACGGTGAAGCCGCCGGAGACGAGTGCCGTGTAATGGCCCTTGCTCTTCATGGTGGCGATCAGTTGCTTGCCGCCGGGGGTCAAGGTGATGCGCTTGGCGATCACCTCGTCGACGACGCTGAGCGGCAGGCCTTTCAAAAGCGCGACGCGCTCGGTGAGCGCCGGCTCGAAGGCGATCTCGCCGTTCATGGCGCGAGCGGTGATGTCGGCCACCTTGTCTTTGAGGCCGACTTCGGCGGCGAGTTCGTCGATGCATTCCTGGCCGATCATGGTCGAGTCCATATCGGCGATCAGCAGCTTCTTGCGGCGGCTTTCGGCGTCCTGCACCGCGACGTCGATCGCAGCCTTTCCGATCACTGCGCGCAGCAGCGCTTCGGCCGCGTCCGGGTCGGTGCCGTCGGCAAGTGCCAAATCGCAGGCGACGCCGTCTGCGAGCCAGTAGAGGCCGGATGCCTTGACGGCGTCTGCGGCAGCTTCCGCAAGATGAAGCGTCAGAACAGGATTTGACGGATTGGCGATAAGCGTGGCAACGAGAGCCATGGACAACAACCTTGATACCGAGAGCGACGCGATCCTGATAACCGGGCCGACCGCCAGCGGCAAGTCCGCGCTTGCCGTCGAACTGGCGCGTCGCCACAGCGGCGTGGTCGTCAATGCCGACAGCATGCAGGTCTATGACACGCTGCGGCTTTTGACGGCGCGGCCTGATGAGGCCGACATGGGCGGCATCGAGCACTGTCTTTACGGCCATGTACCGGCGTCGGCGGCCTATTCCACCGGTGCCTGGGCGCGCGAAGCGCAGTCACTGGTTGCCCGGTTGAAGAAAGAAGGGTGCCTGCCGGTTTTCGTCGGCGGCACAGGTCTTTATTTCAAGGCGCTGACCGGCGGTCTCTCTGATATGCCCGATATTCCAGCGGCGATCCGCGACGGACTGCGCGAACGGCTGAAGGCGGAAGGGCCGGAAGACCTGTACCACGCGCTTGAGGTCAAGGACCCGGAGACGGCTGCAACGCTGAAGCCAGGTGACGGCCAGCGGATCGTCAGGGCGCTCGAAGTGGTCGAGGTGACCGGCAAGCCGATCCGCTTCTTCCAGAAGCAGACGGGGCCGATGATCGTCGATCCGGCCAGGGCGCGGATGTACGTGGTGTTGCCGGAACGCAAGGTCCTGCACGATCGCATCAACCGCCGTTTCGAGACGATGCTGTCAGGCGGGGCGATCGAGGAGGTCAGGGCGCTGCTTTCGCTTAACCTGTCGCCGGAAATGCCCGTCATGAAGGCAATCGGCGTCAGCCAGATCGCGGCGATGCTCAAAGGCGAGATCGATGCGCCCGAGGTGATCGAAACGGCATCGGCCGCCACACGGCAATATGCCAAGCGCCAGATGACCTGGTTCCGCAACCAGCTCGATGAGAGCTGGCAGCGGATCGCGAGTGCCGCTGACGTGCTGTGAAAGCTGCTCCGTTGGTGTGATGGCACGCAGGCCCAGCTCAACTCGGGGCGCTGTCCACACTCTCCCACACTTTGACAAAGGCAAGGGCTGCTTCTCGAGAATGCGTGCAGTACGCCCGATATTGTTGGTAGTTCTGAAGACCGCTGCGCATTCTTTCGAGCGAGCTGGCAATATCCGATCCTGCGGGCACCTTGCGCAGATCGTGGTTCCACTGGAGATAGTTCGCCACCGATTTCTGAAGTTTGTGAATGCCGTCCCAGTCGCCCTGAAACAGACGATCGAATTCGGCGTAATCGGGATTGCTGAGAATGGTGTTTAGAGAATCGACGTCACTGAAATAGACGTCCAGCGCGCTGATGGGATGTAGCGGCGTCGCGGTGTTCTTGGCCATCGCATCCAGGCGGCCCTCGATCATCCCGATGAGCCTGGGCATGCGCTTGCAAAGTGCAATCTTTGCCTGGGCTTCCGTACGCAGCACTTCGCGATGCTGGGCATTGGCCTCATCGATCTGGCGCGCCAGGTAGATTACCGAAACGAAGGCCGCCAGGACGGCGAGCCAGCCACTGGAGGCGGCGACCCACTCACGACCACAATGCTCGTTCGGGTCGCTCGAGCAGAACGCATCCCTGCCGAAAAAGAAGGGGAGCGAGGCGCCGACGATTACCACGAATCCAGCCAGCCATCCGTAGCGATCCCAGAACTCACGCATCAACCGCCTCCCCAGGTGTCGGACGCGATTGTAAAGCAATGCCTAATGCAATCAATGCCGCGGTGGCTCGAATGCCGCTGGCCTCAGGGCTTGCGGATGATGCTGCCGAGTGGGCGCTTCAACAGGCTTTCACGCAACGAGCCTTCGCGCGGCCGATCACCGGGCGTGGCCGCTGGCGCCTGCCCGGAAGACGGCGAGGCGCCGTAGCGGGGTGCTGGCTGCTCGGGCGCGGGCTTCTCGCTCAAAAGCTGTTGGCGGATCTGGTTGAAGCGTTCGAGTTCCGGGTTGGCAGGCGGTGCTGTTCGCGGCAGCATGTCCGGGCGGTAGGGCTCGATGTCGGGTTCTGGTTCGCTGAAGCCCTGCTGCGGCGCTTCTTGCGCAGCCGGCCCTAGCTCCGCTTCCCAGCGCTGCGCCTCGCTGACGGTCTGGGCTGCCATGAAGCTTTGCTGGAAGCCGGAAATATCCGGTCCGTTGATCGCGCGCATCCGGCTGACGATGGAGCGCAAATCGACCGTTGGCGGGTGGTCTTCGTCGATCCGGTCGGTGATCCCGTGGGCGCGGGGGAGGCGTTCTTCGGCAATGCGGGAAAAGCGCATGCGCATCGGTACGGCGACCGCTTCGCCAAACGCGATCGCCTCGCCATTGCCGATCGAGGAAATGAAGCTGGTGGTCGAGGTCGACGAGTTCGGAATGGCCGAACGGATGATGTCCTGGTCGCGGTCGTTGGCAAGGCGCATGGCAAAGACGGTCGAGCACTGCGACAGGATCGTCGGGTCGAGTTCGCCGGGGCGCTGGGTGATGATGCCGAGCGAGACGCCGTATTTGCGGCCTTCCTTGGCGATGCGGGCAATCGCCTGGCGCGTCGGCAGGAAGCCGAGCGTCGGGTCGGACGGCACGTAGCGGTGCGCCTCTTCGCAGACGACGAGCATATGGATGCCGCCATTGCTCCAGAGCCCGATTTCAAACGCCATGCGGCAGAGCACCGAGGCGACGGAATTGACGACTTCGGAGGGGATGCCGGCCAGCTGGAAGGTCGCGATCGGCCGGCCGTCGCCGGGAATGCGGAACACCCGGGCGATCGTGTCCTGGATCGTGTCGGTGATCGTGTTCGACGAGAACATGAAATGGTAGCGCGGATCGTTGATCGCCGAGGTGATCTTGACCTTCAACGAGCGCAGATGCGGTTTGTCGTTGCGGCCCTCGAGCCTGCCGATACGCTCGTCGATCAGCGCCAGCAGATCGGCGATGCGGTAGGGCACAGGCGTGTCGGCGGTGATCGAGCTCTTTTCCGTCTGGCGGCGCATGACGCCGGAATCGCCGCCACCGCGAAAGGCCTTCTTCGCCTCGGGGATAATGTCGCGCAGCATGTCGAGTTCATCGGGCGGCGCGGGGCGGCCGCGGAAGATCACTTCGGCGAACTCTTCCAGCCGGAAGAACCAGAACGGCAGGTCCAGCGTGTCGGTGTCGATGACGACGGCAAGATCGGGGAAGGCGGCCGCAAATTCGTTGTGCGGGTCGAGGATCAGCACGCGCAGCTTCGGATCGGCTGATATCGCCTTGTTGAGGAGCAGCGTGACCGCGGTCGATTTGCCGACGCCGGTCGTGCCGACGATGGCGAAATGCTTGGCCAGCATCGAGGGCACATGGATCGTCGCGTCGAGGCTTTCGTCCTGGGTGAGCTTGCCGATGATGCAGCTGTCGCTGCGGCCGGAATCGTAGATGCGGGCAAGATCTGCCGCGCGGATGCGGTGGGCGATCGCGCCGAGATAGGGATACTGGCTGATGCCGGCGGAAAACTCCTCGCGCCCGTCCGGGCCCTTGTGGACCTCGCCCATCAGCTCGACTTCGATACGGAAGATGTTGTTTGCTTCCTCGCCCCATTCGCTGGAGGCGGTCTGCATGGAATAAACAAGCGCCACGACGCGGTTTCGGCCGACGGAAATGGAGATCAACCGGCCGACCGACCAGAGTTCGGTGAGCGACGTTTCGCCGTTCTCGGCAATCGCGGCGATGGTCGCGCGCGAGCCGTTGCAGGCAACCACCCGTCCAAGGAACCGGTTGCCAGGCTTCAGGCCGTCACGGCGATCCTGCTCTCCGGCGCGGATCGAGGAATGAAGTTCATTGTTCAGCAACGCGCAACCCCGGCAATACGGCCCCTTATCTTAGCCGGGGGGATTTAATAAGTGGTTTCACCGGTTTGCAGTTCGGAGATGCAAGCAAATTCAGTCGGCGCGTGCTCTGTCGCGCGTCATGCCACATCGTTCGACGACAGATGCAGGCCGTGGTCGTTCACTGCGGGAACATCCGAGCAGCCAACTTCTGCGCCGAGCGACCGTACTGCGACCGGATCAGGAAGTAGGAGGCCAAAAAGAACATGGCAACGCCGCATGCCACGACGATCCAGAACATGGCATCCGCAGACACGAGAAGCCAAACGGCTTGCTGGCGGTAGGCATAGTAGACAATCTGGAAATCCGGATCGCCGACAATGAACGCCATCACGCAGATCCAGCCGACGATGGCAAGAAGGGGGATCGCATTGATGGCAACCGCCAGAGCCAGGGAAACGCGCGCGAGTTTCGCCTTCTCGTCCTTCGTCGGGCAGCGACGGTGGTGCTGTACGAACCGGTAGGCCGTGGCGGCAGCAGGGCAGATCACCTGCGCGAACCACAGTCCATATTGGGCGGCGCTCGGGATCGGGCCAAAGTTGTATTCGTAGGCGATCATTCCGACCAGGCAGACCACCATCACCGCAAAACAGTAAAGGGCAAAGTAGCGGTAGTAGGCCGTCAGCGACGCGGTTGGCTGCATGGTCGTTTCCGAGAGGGTTTGGTTCGGCGTTTTCTGGCATGTTTGGCGTGTGCCTTGCAAGGTGCGCTACCTTGCCGTTTGCCGGTCAGGCGCGCGGGCAACGTCGTCTGCGGTCGTGCGACTTGCCGCCTTTGCAAACGACCGGAACAGCGCCTGTCCCTGCGGCCAGTCGTCAAGTCCGCTCTTGCCGTTGATGTGGCCGAGCGCGCCTGCCTCGACGAGGTTGCTGCCCCATTGCGCCGCCCGAACCTGCGCATAACCGATGGTGGAGAAGGGGTCGTTGGAACTCGCGACGACAAGGGAGGGAAAACGGAAGCGTTCCGTCGGGACCCTGGCGAAGCCGAGAGCCTCGCCCGGGAAGGCCGTGGACGCAGGATCGGGTACCGCGACCAGAAAAGCGCCGGCGATCGGACGGGTGGAGACCGCGTGCCAATGGGCAACGAGCAGGCAGGCAAGACTGTGGGCGACGAGGAGCGGCGGTTCGTCGGCTGAGGCAATAGCGCCGTCGAGCGCCTGGACCCAGTCGGCAAGTTGCGGACGATTCCAATCGCTCGGTTGGAAACGGCGCATGCAAGGGTTCGCATGCTCCCATCGGGTTTGCCAGTGCGTCTCGCCGGATCCGCCGATGCCGGGCAGGGTGATGATGTCGCTCATGTCGTCCTCTCATCTGAACATGCGGGGAGACTGCCAGCTTCCCATGGCCGCCTGAATGCGCAATCATCGGAAAGCACAGCCATTTGCCGATGGATTAAAGGTGAAACATGGGATTTGACCGTTCTGCCCTCGACCCGACCGATATCGCGATCATCGAGGTGTTGCAGGAAGACGGGCGCATCGCGATTTCGGAGCTCGGTCGCCGCATCGGCCTGTCGCAACCGGCGACCTCGGAGCGGGTCAAGCGGCTGGAGGAGCGCGGCGTGATCTCGGGCTATGGCGCCCGCATCGATGCGGCGCGGCTCGGTCTCGGCATGATGGCGGTGATCCGCCTGAAGACGACGCACGAGCACATCCGCGCCTGCCTCAAGCAGTTCTCCGAAATGCCGCAGGTGATCGAGGTGCTGCGGCTGACGGGGGAAGACTGCTTTCTCCTCAAGGTGCTGGTACCGACGCCGGGCGAATTGGAAACGATCGTCGACACGATCGCCCGCTATGGCGCGGTGACGACGTCGCTGGTCTTGAGCGGCGAAGCGCCGAAGCCGATCGGGCGGGCGCTGATCCAGCAGATCTGAGGCCTGACCGAGGCGGCGAGCGCGGCTGCCGGGACTTGATCAAAATCAATGCGGATCGGCGTCGGCCGCGGGATAATCCAAGACAGGCTAGGCCCGCCGGCGCGAGCGATCGTCAGAGGTGATCCGTGCCGGAGTGCTCAAGGGGCGGGGGAAAGCCATGGGCGGTGCGATTGCCACTATCATCCGGACACCCATTCTCTGGTTGCTGATCTTCGTGCCCGTTGCGATCGTCGGCGAACACATCTTTCCGCAGGCGCACACCTTGCTCTTCCTGTTGTCGGTGGCCGCCATCGTGCCGCTGGCGGCGCTGTTGAGTCAGGCGACGGAGGCGGTGGCGGCGCGCACGGGCGATACGATCGGGGCGCTTCTCAATGCCACGCTCGGCAACCTGACCGAACTCGTCATCGCGCTGATGGCGCTTGCCGCGGGTCAATATCTGCTGGTCAAGGCCTCGATCGCCGGCGCGATCGTCACCAATACGTTGTTCATGCTCGGCGGTTCGTTCCTGTTTGGCGGGCTCAAGTTTCATCTGCAGGAGTTCAACCGGGTCAATGCCCGTTTCCAGGCGAGCCTCCTGTTCATGGCGACGGTCGCCGTGCTGGTGCCGTCGCTGATCGGGACTGCCGACGGCCTGCCGCAGACGGCCTTCACCCAGCAACTGAGCGCCGGTCTCTCCGTGGTGCTGATCGTCGCCTATGGGCTGTGGATGCTGTTTTCGCTCCGCACGCATCGCGAACTCTTCGTCTCAGCCGGCGCCGGGCATGGCGACGGTGAGGACGTGCGCTGGCCACTTTCGACCGGCATCATCGTGCTGCTCGTCGTCACGGTTCTGGTGGCGCTCGTCAGCGAAGTGTTCGTCGGCTCGGTGCAGGTGGCGGCCGAAGAGCTTGGCATGACGCCGGCCTTCGTCGGCTTCGTCGTCGTCGCGCTCGTGGGGGCTGCAGCCGAAATGGCGACGGCCTTCTCCGCCGCCCGCAAGGACAAGCTGGACCTCAGCGTCGGCATCGCGCTTGGAAGTGCGGTGCAGATCGCGCTTTTCGTCGCGCCGTTGCTGGTGCTGCTCAGCTATGTGCTCGGACCGCAGCCGATGGACCTGCAGTTCTGGCCGGGGGCGATCGTGATGATGCTGGTCGCGACCATGGCGGCGACGCTGCTCTCGAACGCCGGCCGCTCGGCCTGGTACATGGGCGTGCTGGCGCTCACCGTCTACATGATCTTTGCCATGACGCTGTTTCTGCTGCCGCCGCAGGTGCAATGAGACGGCTCCTGATCAGCGTCTTGCGCTGTCGATTAGGCTGTGGGCGCAATCGAGCACCGTCGTGCTCACCGGCCGCGGCGAAAAGCCGAGCACGCGCCGGGCCTTCTCCGAAGTCAGCGCGAACTTGCGACCGAGAAGCGGCGCCAGCGGCTTCAGGTCGGGGCTGAGCGGCGCGAGCAGCCGCACCAGCGCCGTCGGTAGTCGCCGCTTCGGCACCTTGCGGCCATCGGCGCCGAGGCCTGCGCGCAGCGTGGCGGCGATATCCTCCATCCACTGGAAGTCGCCGGCGGCGATGAAGCGTTCGCCGGCGGCTTCTGGTGCCGTCATCGCGGTCACATGCAGGTCGGCGAGGTCGCGCACGTCGACCACCCAGAAGCCTAGGCGCGGCACGAAGCGGGGGCGGCCGGCGACGAGGTCGCTGATGATCTTCACGGAGCCGAGATTCTCGCTCGATAGCACCGGGCCGAAGACCGCGCCGGGAAGCACGGTCGCAAACTCCGTCGCCTTGCCTTCCATGAATGTCCAGGCCGCGCGCTCGGCAAGGATCTTGGAAACCCGGTAGTTGTCGAACTGCGGGTCATCCGGATCGGCCCATCGCGTTTCGTCGCTGACGAGGCCGGATGCGAGCGGCGGTCGGGCGGCTGCGGCGGCCGAGGTCATGACCACGCGCCGGACGCCGGCATCGACTGCCGCGGAAAGCACCCGCAGCGTGCCTTCGCGGGCGGGAAGGACATAGGCATCGCGGCCGCTGCCCTTGGGTGTGCCAAGCGGTGACGCGACATGGAGCACGTAAGTGCAGCCGTCCATCGCTTCGGCCCAGCCGTCATCACGCATCAGATCGGCCTTTGCGAAGGACAGCCGGTCGGTGGCACCGGTGACAGGGGCGATCGAGCGCCTGACGGCTTCGGCCTTTTCAAGGTAGCGCAGGGTCGCGCGGACATTGAAGCCGCGCTCAAGCAGGGAGACGATGCACCAGCGGGCAACGAAGCCGGTGCCGCCGGTGACCAGGACGGTCTCGTTCATCGGATGTGGTCTTCCTTCGTTTCGTCAGCCGCGCAGCATGCCGGCAAGGCCAAAGGGTTGGCGCCGGCTGATCCGGTAGACGGAGGCGGGCGGGAAATTCCTGATTGTTCCGCCGACCCGCCTTGCGCGCAGGCCGAGCCGGTCGAGCAGCGGCCGCGGGATCGGGCAGCGCGGGCCATAGGTGAACTGGTAGAGATGGCCGCCCGGCCGCATGTGGAGAAAAATGCCGAGGAGAATTGCGACAACCTTGCGCGGCGGCATGGAAAGCAACGGCAGGCCGCTGACGGCAGCACCGATGCCCGCCGAAATCTCGGGCCGGCCATCGGCGAGCCGTGCCGCATCGATCGACAGCAGCGTTGCGGCCGGAAAGCGCGCTTGAAGCACCTTGGCGAATTCGAGGCCGCATTCGACCAGGATCAGATCCTGCTCGCGTACGCCGCGCTCGATCAGCGCGCGGGTGAAGACACCGGTACCGGGGCCAAGTTCGAGCACCGGGCCGTCAGCCGGCGAGACCTCCCGTGTGATCAATCGTGCCAGCGAACGGCTGGATGGCGTGACCGAGGCGACGCGCAACGGATCGGAAAGCCAGGAACGGAAGAAACTGAGGCCGTCGCTATAGGCACAAATGCTGGTCAATGGGGGCTCCATGAAGGCAATGAAGGCCGCCTCGCCAGATGCGTTGCGGCTGAATGTCTACATCCGTATACTTCCGATTCACGAGAATGTCTACAGGTGTATACTAAGGAGGGGCCATGTCTGCTGAAAAGGGACCTGCCGCAAGAGACACGCGGCGGCGCGACGCAAACGCCACGCGCGCCGCAATACTGGAATCGGCGCGGGCCGCCTTCATCGCCTCGGGCTATGAGGGTGCGGGCGTGCGCGAAATCGCCGAAGGGGCAGGGGTCACGGCGATGCTGATCAACCGCTATTTCGGATCGAAGGAGGGATTGTTTGCCGAGGTGCTGTCGACCGCCAACCAGCGGCCGATCATCGCCACGCCGGAAACGCTTGTCGCGCCCGACAGGGCGGCTCGCATCAGCAAGGCGCTCCTGAAGGTGACCGAGCCGGAAGCAACCGCGCTCGACGGCTTCCTCATCATGCTCCGGTCGATCTCCAACGAGCGTGCCGTGGAGATTGCGCGGGCGGTCGTGGAAAGCCATCACCAGAAAAACGTGACGCAGGCCCTTTCAGGACCGGACGCGGCCCAGCGCGCGGCGCTTTTGATGTCGCTCGTCGCCGGCGTGCAGATCATGCGTCAGGTGGTTGGCTTGGAAGCCCTGAGCAGGGATCACGACGAGGGCCTGGAGCGGCTGCTCGGCGATCTCGTTGCCAGGCTTGTCGATGAATAGCGGTGCCTCCGTGCGCTCCGACAGGGATCGCGGGCCTCTCACGGAGGCAGACTTGAGGGCGGTCTATTTCGGGGCGTTCATATCGAACACGACCCAGCGGAAGAAGAGGTAAATCGCGCCAAAACTGAGGAGGAGGGGTGTGAGCACGGAGAGGTCAAGCATATCATTGCCTTTGTTCTTGGAGCTGCTTCATGCAGCCAAGCTAATCTTCCACGGCAAGTGTTAATGCGCCGTGCATGAGACAGCGCGGACCTCTAAAATCTTTGTGGCCTCCATGCTGCTTGACCTCAAGATTGCTTGAGGTCCTAGAACCCTTCCATGGTGACCCGTCCGGGTCTCATTTTCCCGGTGCTCAATCCGGCCCGGGAGCCAACCGACATGGAGGACGCATGACCGATCAGTTGCTGTTTCGAAACCAGATGAGGATCACACCCGGCCATCTCGACGATTTTCGCGACGCGGTGGCGCGCGCGATCGGCTTCGTCGAAAAACACGCGCCGCAGCTGATGGTGTAGAGCTTCATCGACGAGCAGGCGATGCAGGCGGTCAGTTTTCAGCTCTACCGCAACTCTGACGACGTGGTCCGCCACTGGCAGATGTCGGAGACGCACATCAACGACGTGTCCGTCCACTGCACGGTGGAGCGGCTGGAGGTTTACGGCAATCCGAGCGACGCGGTGGCTGCGGGGATCGCGCCCTTCATCGCTGACGGGCGCGGCTTCATCATGCCGCCGCTTGTCGGCTTCTCGCGGTTTTAGCCGGGCAGGGACGGACGCGCCGGCGAGCCGGCGCGTCGCAGACTGGTCAGCCTGGCTGTCTTGCGGCAGCCCGCTGCCGGGAGGCCTGCCACACCACCAGCATCGCCACCACGAGCAGCAGCGCCTCGGCAGTCGGCATGGCGAACCAGATGCCCGGTTCTGCGAAGTTGGACGCGTAAACTGCGACAAGCGGCATGGTGAACAGGTAGGGCTTGGACAGCCCCAGGATCGCAGCCCGGCCGGCATCGCCGATCGCCTGGAAATAGCTGCCGAGCATGATCAGCGGGCCGGAGACGAGATACATCGCGACCATGACCGGCATGATCCGTGCAACATCGCCAACGACCGCATCATCGCTGACGAAGACGGATGCGATCGGTCCGGCGAAGCCGGCGAGCATCACTTCGACGAGGCCGCAATAGGCAAGCGCCACGATGAGGCCGAGCCGCAGCATCCTGTCGGCCCGGTCCTTCGATCCAGCGCCGATATTGTTGCCGACGATCGCCTGCATCGCCTGGCTCAGGCCCAGAAGCGGCAAGAGCGCGAAGGTCATCAGCCGGGTGATGATGCCATAGGCGGCGATGGTCGTCTGATAGCTTTCGCTCGCCGTTGCCCGCAGCGCTGCCATGATCGTGATGGAGACGAGCGCCATGCCGAGGAAGCCGAGGCTCTGCGGACTGCCGAGCGCGATCATCCGTCTCCATCCCGTAAAAGGGTTGTGCTGAAGCAGGGCCGAGAGGCGAAGCTCGGTGCCTCCATAAAGGCGGAAAAGGACGATGAGGCCGAGCGCCAGCGCCTGCGCCATCACGGTCGCGACCGCGGAGCCCGCCACGCCCCATCCGAGAAGGGCGATCAGCCCATAGTTGAGCGCGAGGTTTGCAAGCGAAACCAGCAGGCTCATGCTCGCCATCAGGCCCACACGGCCCTCGCAGCGCAGGGCGTCGGATTGCACCGCCAGCAGGAACTGGACGGGCGAGCAGACGATGAGGATGGCAATGTAGCCGTAAGCCATCTCAGCGAGAGGCCCGGGACCGTTGGCGAGTGTGAGCACCAGCTGTTCGCCGAAGGCCATGAACAGCACGATCAGCAGGCCGGCGATCGCCAGCGACAGCATGTGGGCGCCGGCAAAGACGCCTCGCGCCTCGACAAAGCGCCGGGCGCCGAGGCGGCGGGCGAGGAGGCTCGCCATGCCGCCGACCACGAGCGTCGCAAGCGCCACGGTGAGGATGAAGATCGGAAAGACGCTGGTGACAGCGGCCACGGCATCAGTGCCGACATAAAGGCCGAGCATGATCGCGTCGACGACCGTCAGCAGGCCGTTAATGCTCATCACGAAGATGATCGGCAGCGCTGTTTTTACGAAAATCGCGCCAAGCGGCGCGGTCAAAAAGGCATTCTGCCTGGAGGTGTCCTTGGACATCCCGCACTCCTGTTCGTCGCATTTCGGTAGGGAAGAGGAGGGGCTCGCATTGCCTGCCACACGAAATGCGTTCGGGGCGAGAGGATATCGTCAGATGTCAGATTTCACCGGGACGACGTGGCGTCTGCGAGCGGCTGGGATCTGAAGCCCGGGCAAGCGAGTAGCGCCAAGCCGCGCGGCCGTCAAGCCTGATCCGCCGGGACATCGGCGGCTTTGCGCCCTCGCAAGGGCGCCGCCCGTCTCGTATCGACAGGTTCCGGATTGCCCGGATTTCGCGGCCCGCCCCGTCTCAAGGCGTCTCGGCCCGCGCAACAATGTTCCGCAGGGAGGTGCAATCGTGTAACTAAAAGCCGTTGACGCCCCGGGCATTTGTGGTTATCAACTCGGCCCATGAAAAATTTTGCGGTTATTCTTGTGGTGGGACGGCGCATGGGCAGGATGGTGTAACCATCCGGCGGTAGCCACCCATGCGCTGAACGAGGCTCCTGACGGGGCCTTTTTTTATGCCTTCAAACAAGCTAAGCACCCAACTGGGAAAAGGGACGGAAGCAAGTCAATGAGCGGTACAGAAAACCAGATGACAGGCGCGGAGATCGTTCTCCAGGCACTGAAGGACAATGGCGTCGAGCATATCTTCGGCTATCCCGGTGGCGCCGTGCTTCCGATCTACGA
>NZ_DASYGZ010000156.1:0-4894 GCF_035999135.1 Ensifer sp. | reverse complement strand
CTTGATATGGTTTTGCCGCAAAGCTGGTGTTATGAGCAGCAGGCACATGCAGAAACAGGACCCCCAGATGTCGTCGATCGAGGCTTCCAAGCCGCAGAAGGAAATCAGCCCGTTGCTCAAGATGGTGCTGGAGCTTGGACCGCTGATGGTCTTCTTCTTCGCCAATTCGCGCGGCGAGTGGCTGGCGGGGCACTTTCCGGCGCTTGCCGAGCTCGGCGGCCCGATCTTCATCGCCACCGGCCTGTTCATGGCCGCGACCGCGATTGCCCTTGCCGTCTCCTGGATCTTGACCCGCACCCTGCCGATGATGCCGCTGATTTCGGGCATCGTCGTCTTCGTCTTCGGGGCGCTGACGCTCTGGCTGCAGAACGACACCTTCATCAAGATGAAGCCGACGATCGTCAACACACTGTTCGGCGCGATCCTGCTCGGCGGCCTTCTCTTCGGCAAGTCGCTGCTCGGCTACGTCTTCCACTCCGCCTTCAAGCTCGACGCGGACGGCTGGCGCAAGCTGACGCTGCGCTGGGGCGTGTTCTTCCTGTTCCTGGCCGTGCTGAACGAAGTGGTGTGGCGCTCGTTCTCGACCGACTTCTGGGTTGCCTTCAAGGTGTGGGGAACGATGCCGATCACCATCCTCTTCACGCTCGCCCAGATGCCGCTGATCATGAAACACTCGCTTGACCAGGAGAAAGCCGAGTGACGACGACGCTTGAGGAGAATGGCAGCAACCGTCACGCGCTCCTCTGGCTGATCGCCTGTCTGGCGGTCCTGGCGGTGCAGATCGTCACCCAGCACCTGATGGGCCGCATCTGGATCTGCGATTGCGGCTACGTCAAGCTGTTCGAACCCGTCGTCAAATCCAGCGGCAACTCCCAGCATATCGCCGACTGGTACACGCCGTCCCACATCATCCACGGCTTCCTGTTCTACGGCCTTGGCCATCTGCTGTTGCGCCGCAAGCCGCTGACGGCAAAGCTCTTCCTGGCGATGGTCATCGAATCCGCCTGGGAGATCGCCGAAAACACCCCCATGGTCATCAACCGCTATCGCTCGGCGACCATCTCGCTCGACTATTTTGGCGACAGCATCCTGAACTCGACCATGGACACACTGGCGATGGTGGCCGGCTTCATGTTCGCCGCCCGCATGCCCGTCTGGCTGACGGTGACGATCGCCGTCGTCTTCGAGCTTTTCACCGGCTGGCTGATCCGCGACAACCTCACCTTGAACGTGCTGATGCTGGTCTGGCCCCTCGATGCGGTCAAGGAATGGCAGGCGGGGATCTAGGCGCGCTTCGGAGTTCGCTTCAGCCCCTCATCCCGCTGCCGCGACCTTCTCCCCGCTCGCGAGGAGAAGGAGGATGACGCACTCTCCCTCCACTACCTCAGCGCTGCAAGCAGGATCAGTTAGGCCTGTGACGAACAACATCGATGCTGTTGAATCAGGCGGGGTGCCACGAGTCACCTTCTCCCCGCATGCGGGGAGAAGGTGCCGGCAGGCGGATGAGGGGCAGCGTGCGCCAGCCGTGCCAGAGCGGGCTACGACCCCGCCGCAGCCTTCTCGATCGCTGGCAGCAGGCCGTTCCTGACGCTGTCTTCGTCAAACGGTCCGACGCGCTTGTAAAGGATCGTGCCATCGGCGCCGACGAGGTAGGATTCCGGGATGCCATAGACGCCCCAGTCGATCGCTGCCTTGCCGCGCGGATCGACGCCGACGGCGGAAAACGGATTGCCGAGTTCGCCGAGGAAGCGCAGCGCGTTTTCGTTCTGGTCCTTGTAGTTGATGCCGACGACGGTCAGCCGCGGATCCTTCGACAGTTCCAGAATGAAAGGATGCTCCTGCCGGCAGGGCACGCACCACGAGGCCCAGACGTTGACGAGCGTCAGCTTGCCCTTGATCGCAGCGTCGGTCAGCGCCGGCATCGGCTGGCCGTCGCGTGTGGCGCCTTCGAGCGCCGGCATGTCGAGCGTCGGCGCCTTGGTGCCGATCAGCGCAGACGGGATCTCGCTGACGTCCTTGCCGGAATTGAGCTGGCTCCAGAAGATCGCGGCAAGCCCGGCGAAGATGACGAGCGGCAACGCCGCCAGCACGAAACGCATCGGCCCAGGCTTGCGCTCCTCACCGCGCGGGGCGGGGATGTTCCTCATGGCGTTTCTCCCGGGGCTTGAGCGGCGGAGCGCCGGCGGATGCCGGAAGCCTCGAGTTCTGCCAGCTCGCGACGGCGGGCGCGACCGTCGAGAACGACCCAGGCGACCAGCCCAAGCACCGTCAACGTCGCGATGCCGTAGCTTGTGACGACATAGGCAGCATGGCTCATCATTTCGCACGCGCCTCCCGGCCGGCACTGCGCGCTGCGAGCCGGCGCAACGCCGTGACGCGCCGGCGCAAGATTTCGTTGCGCATGGCGGCGACATGCAGCGTGAAGAACAGAAGCGTGAACGCGATCGCCATCACGATCAGCGGGCGCAGGAATTCCGGATCGATCGTCGGCCCGTCGAGCCGCATGACGCTTGCCGGCTGGTGCAGCGTGTTCCACCACTCGACCGAGAACTTGATGATCGGGATATTGACGAAACCGACCAGAACCAGAATGGCGGAAACCTTGGACGAGCGCGCCGGATCGTCGAGCGCGCGATTGAGCGCCATCAGGCCCAGATACATCAGAAACAGCACGAAAACCGAGGTCAACCGTGCATCCCAGACCCACCATGTGCCCCACATCGGCTTGCCCCAGAGCGAACCGGTGACGAGCGCGAGGAAGGTGAAGCAGGCGCCGATCGGGGCGGCGGCCCGCGACGACACGTCGGCGAGCGGATGGCGCCAGACGAGCGTGCCGAGCGCTGCGAGCGCCATCACCGAATAACACATCATCGACAGCCAGGCGGCAGGCACGTGCACATACATGATGCGCACGGTCTCGCCCTGCTGGTAGTCGCCCTCGGTCGTGAAGGAAAGCCAGAGGCCCACGGCAAAAAACAGCGCCGTCAGCCCGGAAAGCCAGGGCAACAGACGGTCGGCCAACGCCAGGAACCGCGTGGGGTTGGCGAGGTCGCTGAATTTGCGGATGGCCAGGCTGTTTTCGCTCATGGTGGCTCTTTAGCGCTTAAGGCTCCCGCCTGCAATTGATCCGCGTCAACCGCGCGATCACGATCCAGTTGGCACGTCCACCATAATCATCATCGATCTGAACAGCTTAGCGCGAAATCCGCCGCTATGCCGCAAACACTTTCGCCATTTGCGCTCCGATTGCGTCAATCAGACGCGTGTCGAAGGGCGGCGGCGGCGGCGACCGGGCCGATGACGGCGAAAAACAGCGTGATTGCGGTCAGGATCATCAACGGCGGCAGGAACGGCGCCGGATCCTCGATTGCCGCATAGACGGCACTGACGCCGAAGATCAGCACCGGGATCGCCAGTGGCAGGACAAGGATGGAAACGAGAAGCCCGCCGCGCGGCAGCGACACGGCAACGGCCGCCCCCACCGCGCCGATGAAGGTGATCGCCGGCGTGCCGACCAGAAGGGTCAGCATCGTGGCGCCGATCGCGATCTCGCTCATGTTCATGAACAGCCCGAGCAGCGGCGAGGCGATCACCAGCGGCAGGCCGGTCGAAGCCCAATGGGCTGCGCATTTGACGAAGACGGTGAAGAGCAGCGGCGTCTCCTGCATCAGCATCAGGTCGAGCGAACCGTCGTCGCGTTCGGCCTGAAACAGCCGGTCGAGCCCGAGCAGCGAGGCAAGCAGCGCCCCGATCCAGAGGATGGCGGGTCCGATGCGCGAAAGCAGGTTGAGGTCCGGCCCGACTCCAAAAGGAATGACCGCCACGACCGTCATGAAGAACAGCACGCCGATCATCGCGCCACCGCCGGCGCGGATCGACAGTTTGAGATCGCGGAAGAACAGCGCCATCATGCCGCTCTTCTCCGGGGGCTGGTCCCGGTCGGGCTCCTAAGCATCATGCCAGTGATCTCCCGCCAGATGCTCGAAGCCCTTCATGTGCAGTTCTCTTGTCCGGTTAAGACCGAGCGGCTGGTGCGTCGCGGCAATGACGATGCCACCCTTTTCGAGATGCGCCTTCACCAGCTCTGCAAACAATCGGTCGGCGCCGGCGTCAAGCGCTGCAGTCGGCTCGTCGAGGATCCAGATCGGTCGATGGGAAACGAGAAGCTTCGCCATCGCCATGCGGCGCTGCTGGCCGGCCGAAAGGTAACCGAAGGGCAGATGGGCGATATCGGGCAGGCCAACCGCCTCGACGGCGTCAGCAATTCCCACCCCCGCGCCTCCCGGCGAATTGCCCATGAAGCGCTGCCAGAAGGAAAGATTTTCCGCGACGGTCAGTTCACGCTTCATCGCGTTGCGGTGGCCGAGATAGTGACTGACCTCCGACGGATGGGCTATTTCCGGGGGACCGCCCTCAAGTTTCACGTGCCCTCTTTCGGGCCTCAGAAGGCCGGCCAAAACGCGCAGCAAAGTCGACTTTCCCGACCCGTTCGGGCCGGTCACGACAAGGGCTTCCGAGGCATCGAGAACGAAGGAAATATCGTTAAAAATCAGGTCCTCACCGCGCTTGGCGCTCAACCCTTCAGCTATGAGGCGCATGAATTCTCAGGTTCCCTTCACCGTCTTTCCGCAGGGCAAAAAAAGTCCCGTTTCGACCTTGCTTGCTCTGGCACGATTTGGAGAAATTATCTATATAGCGGACAACACGCCAGCGGTCGGCGTGAATTTCATCCAAGCGCCGAACATGGAATGAATTTCCACGTACGGACAGCGGAAATGGCCGCACCCGCATCCCAAATCGCGCTTCACAGGCGCTCGGGCGTTCGTACGTCAGCTTTTGGCGATCAGACGGAACGGGGTATTATCCAGTGTCCAAGTCTCTAGACAGTTTTAAT
>NZ_DASYGZ010000148.1:0-146823 GCF_035999135.1 Ensifer sp. | reverse complement strand
TTGCCCGTCCGTTTGCCAATCGACGGTGTGCCCGACCTTTTCCAGTCGCCGGCTGATTGCCTCCCCGACATCCCTCGTGTCCTCCACCAGAAAGATGCGCATGGGCAAGCAGTGACATGGAAGATTTCGCCGATCAACCCGACGGATCTAACCGCAACCGTGACAGCATGGTGACAGGTTCGGGGAGGAAAGAGGGCAACCTGACCGCGACAACGGGAGATGCGGCCAGGGTCTGGAGGACCATCATCGCAAGGGCATTTTCAGGCGGCAGCGCAGGCGCTCCGTCGATGCTTCGCGACGCCCCCACGACCTTGGATGTCTCGGTTGGGGAGCGGCAGCACATCTGCCGGGAACAGACACATCATGGACGACGGGAGAGAGACCATGACCAAGAGAATTCTGACGCTGATTGCAGCCGGTTGCCTGGCCGCCATTGCCACGCCTGCAGGCGCCGAGCCGTCGAAACCCGAGTGCCTCGCCGGCGCCAAGCCCGGCGGCGGCTTCGACCTGACCTGCCGCTTTGCCGCCAATGCGCTGCTCGAAGCCAAGCTCATTTCCAAGCCGATGGCCGTCACCTACATGGAAGGCGGCGTCGGGGCCGTCGCCTACAACCACGTCGTCGGCAAGCGCGCCAGCGACCGCAACCTGATCACGGCGGCGTCCTCGGGCTCGGCCCTCCTGATCGCCCAGGGCAAATTCGGCCAGTATGACGAAACAGCGGTGCGCTGGCTCGGCGCGCTCGGCGCCGACTACGGCGTGCTCGTCGTTGCCGCCGATTCCCCCTACAAGACCCTTGGTGAGCTGATCGCTGCCTACAAGGCGAGCCCGACCGATTTCTCGGTCGCCGGCGGCGGCGCCGTCGGCTCGCAGGACTGGATGAAGGGGTCGCTGCTCGCAAAGGCCGCCGGCCAGGAGCCGAAAGAAATGCGCTACGTCGCCCTTGAAGGCGGCGGCGCCGTGCTGACGGCGCTCGAAGGCGGCCACGTCAAGGTCGGCGCGGGCGATGCGGCGGAAATGTCCAAGCATCATGCGGCCGGCAAGGTCCGCGTTCTGGCAGTCATGGCGCCCGACCGCCTGCCGGGCGAACTTGCCGATGTGCCGACCGCCAAGGAACAGGGCGTCGATATCGAATGGCCCGTCTGGCGCGGCTACTATGTCGGCAAGGACGTCTCGGACGCCGATTACAAATGGTGGGCCGACGCCTTCGCCAAGCTCGTTACGACCCCGGAATTCCTGAAGGAGCGCGAAGCGCGCGGCCTCTACGAATACACCCAGGTGGGCGACGCCTTCGACCAGCAGGTCAAGGCGGACGTGGCGCGCTTCAAGATCATCGCCAAGGACGCCGGCATGTAAGAGCCGGTTGCGGAGCGGGATGATATCCTGCTCCGCATACTTGCCACCATTTTACGGGCTCTCGCTGCTGGTCGCCTCATTCGGCCGCTCTAAAGGCCCGTTCCCCGCGGCGACGCGAACATCGGGAAAAGAACCATGTCAGAAACCACAACCTCCTCCAGCCGTATCGGCCAGATCGGCGGGCTCTTGATGCTCGTCCTCGCGATTGCCTATGGCATCGGCGGCAGCCGGATCGAATATGCCTTCTCCTCGGACCCCCTTGGACCGCGCGTCGTGCCGGTCTTGCTCGCAATCATTCTCGCCGTGCTTTGCATCTTCCACCTGCGCAAGCCCGGTATGACGGAGGCCTTTCCGAACGGGCAGCTTCTGGCAAAGATCATCGCCGTACCGCTGCTGCTCCTCGCATCCGCCCTGTTGCTGGAACCCGCCGGCTTCGTCGCTTCGATCTTCCTCTTGACGCTTGGCGTCGGCTGGATCTTCGGCGCGCCGCTGCGGCTCGCGCTCGTTGGCGCCGTTGGACAGGCCGCCCTCTGGTGGTTCGTTTTCGCCTATCTGCTCGATGTCTATCTGCCCGTCGGCCGGCTGTTTGGCTGACCGAACGGGAAGGGAGTGAAATCAATGAATCTCGATTATCTCTGGAACGGCTTTACCGTCGCACTGACGATGCAGAACCTTTTGATCGGCCTCGCCGGCTGCTTCATCGGCACCCTCGTCGGCGCCCTGCCGGCCATCGGCCCGATCAATGGCATCGCCCTGCTTCTGCCGATCGCCTATACGATGGGCCTGCCGGCCGAAAGCACCATGATCCTGCTCGCCGCCGTCTATTGCGGCGCGGAGTATGGCGGCCGCATTTCCTCGATCCTCCTCAACGTGCCGGGCGACGCCGGCGCCGTGATGACGGCGCTCGACGGCAATCCGATGGCACGCCAGGGCCGTGCCGGCGAGGCGCTGATGCTCTCCGGCCTGTCTTCCTTCGTCGGCGGCGTGCTGGGTGCGGTCGGTCTCGCGCTGTTTGCTCCGCTGCTTGCGGGCCTTGCCATCGGCTTCGGCCCGGCGGAATACTTCGTGCTGATGGTCTTCGCCTTCGCCACGCTCGGCTCCATGGTTGGCAGCCAGCCGGTAAAGACACTGATCGGCTGCACGCTCGGGCTGATGCTCGCGACCGTCGGCCTCGACGCCACCTCGGGCGCCTATCGCTTTACCTTCAACGAGCCGGAGCTTGGCGACGGAATCGAATTCGTCGTCCTCGTCATCGGCCTGTTCTCGGTTTCCGAAGCGCTGCTAATCCTCGAGCACCAGGCAAGCGGCGTCACCGTCATCCGCAATCTCGGCCGCATGACCGCCCGTCTGGACGACATCAGAAAATCGGTCGGCGCGACGCTGCGCGGTTCGGTCATCGGCTTCATCGTCGGCGTGCTTCCCGGCACGGGCGCATCGGTTTCGAGCGCCGTGTCCTACACCACGGAAAAGCGTATCTCCGACACCGAGGGTACTTTCGGCAAGGGCGACGTGCGTGGGCTTGCAGCACCGGAGGCGGCCAACAACGCGACGGCCTGCGGAGCCTTCGTGCCGATGCTGACGCTCGGCGTGCCGGGATCGGGCACCACCGCCGTCATGCTCGGCGCGCTGATGCTTTACAACATCCAGCCGGGCCCGATGTTGATCACCGAGCGGCCGGAAGTGGTCGGCGGCCTCGTCGCCTCGCTGTTCGTCGGCAATTTCCTGCTGCTGCTCCTCAACCTGCCGCTCGTCAACATCTTTGCCCGGGTGCTGACGGTACCGAACTGGCTCCTGGTTCCCGGCATCCTCGTGCTCTCGATCGTCGGCGTCTATTCAACCCATGCCTCGATATTCTCGATCCTGTTGATGCTTGCCATCGGCATGATCGGCTGGCTGCTTCGAAAGGCCGGCTTCGACATGGCGCCGATCATCCTCGGCTTCGTGCTTGGGCATGTCATGGAGGTGAACCTGCGCAATGCGCTGGCGATCAGTGGCGGCGACGTCTCGATCCTGTTCCAGAGCACGATCTCGATCATTCTTTGGATCCTTGCGGCGGCCATGGCACTGATGCCGCTGGTCCTTGGCTGGAAACGGACGCGAGCGGCGAAAACCGTTCAAGCGAGCTGATCCCACGCCTCCCTGGCGACGGCTTCGACAGCGGCGTGCGAGCCCTCGCACGCCGCTGTCGCCGTTTCAAACGATATGTAGACATTAAATCCATTATGGACATTTACGTATTGCGGTGATTTAAGGTCAGCATGCAACGCGAGAAAAGACCGTGACGCCCGAACTCCGCCCGCACATCCCCGTCTGCGACGCCATCGCCCTTTTGTTCCAGCCCTATGCCGAGGTCGTCCTGCACGACCTTGCAACTGAAACCGTCGTCCATATCGCCGGCAACTTCTCCAAACGCGAGATCGGCGAGCCTTCGCTGCTGAGCGAAATCGGCTTCAAGGATGCGGATGGGGTCATCGGTCCCTATGAGAAGGTCAACTGGGACGGCCGCTCGATCAAATCGATCAGCGCCGTACTGCGCGACGCCGCCGGCAAGGCGATCGGCGTTCTCTGCATCAATGCCGACGTCTCCGACTTTCACGCCGCACTGAGGACGCTCAACGCACTCGTCCGCGTGCCAGCAAGCGGCGACAAGCCTGAGAGCCTGTTCAAGGAGGATTGGCACGAACGCGTCAACGAATACGTGCAGCAATGGACGGTGGCGCGCGGGCTGACGGTCTCGACCATGAGCCGGGGTGACAAGCAGGCGCTGGTGATTGCCCTTTCCACAAACGGCGCCTTCGGCGGCAAGAACGCCGCTTCCTACATCTCCCGTATCCTCGGCATGGGCCGGGCGACGGTCTACAAGTATCTGAGCCAGGGGAGCGAACAATGATTGTCGTCGACCGCGAAACGCTCGCATCCCTGCCCCTGCTGACGCTTGCCGCACCAGCCATTCGCGATGCCTATATTGCCGTCTCAGATGGCCGCGCCAACCTGCCGCCGGTCGGCTACCTGGCGCTTCCCGGGCGCAACGCCGACTGTCACGTCAAGTATGGTTACATCGAGGGCGACCCGATCTTCGTCGTCAAGATCGCCTCCGGCTTCTACGACAACCCAACAAGGGGGCTACCATCCAGCAACGGCATGATGGTCGCGGTCTCCGCCGAGACCGGAGCGGTGGTCGGGGTGCTCGACGACAAGGGGTTGCTGACCGATTTGCGCACGGGGATTGGCGGCGCCATCGCGACCATGGCGCTGTGGCGGAGCGATGCCCAGAGGATCGGGATCGTCGGCACAGGCACGCAGGCGCGCATTCAGATCCGGGCGCTCGCCGCGCTCTCGGATCGCCCGTTGCAGTTCAGCGTCTGGGGGCGGTCAGCGGACAAGGCGGCCGCAGTGGTGGCGGACGTTGCGGACCTCGATCTTTCGATCGAGACCACGGATGATCTCGAAGCGCTGTGTCGCCACTCCGATGCGATCGTTACGACGACACCGTCGAGGGCGCCGCTGATCCGCTCCGACTGGATCGCACCGGGTACCCACATCACCGCCATGGGTGCCGACGCGCCGGGCAAGCAGGAGCTCGATGTGGCGCTCGTCGCCCGCGCCGACCGGCTCGTCGTCGATCTTGCGGGGCAATGCCTCGACCACGGCGAATTCGCTGCGGCCACACAGGTCGGATTGATCGACGAAGGCCGTTGCAATGCCCTTGGAGCCGTTATTTCCGGTGCGGCGCAAGGCCGACGCGGCGATCAGGACATCACCATCGCCGATCTGACCGGGATAGCGACGCAGGATATCGCCATCGCCCGCACCGCGCTTGAAGCGCTCGGCCTGCTCTGAGCCGAGGAAGGAACAGAACCATGAACCAGGACGTGCTCGAAACTGCCGCCCAGTCCGTAAGGGCGCGTCAGCGCATTCGCCCGTTCATCTATGAAACGCCGCTCGTCCCGTCGCGCGTCATCGGGCGGCAGACATCGTCGACCGTGCTGTTCAAGGCGGAAAACCTGCAACTGACCGGCTCGTTCAAAATCCGGGGCGCGGCCAGCAAGATGACGTCGCTGCCCAGGGATCAGCGGGTCATTACCGCCTCGTCCGGCAATCACGGCATTGGCGCTGCCCATGCGGCAAGCGCGATCGGCCAGAAGCTGACCGTGGTCCTGCCAGAGATCGTCAAACCGGTGAAACTGGCACGCATCCGCTCCTATGGCGTCGACGTCATTCTCCATGGCGCGGAAGCAGGGCTTGCCGAGCGGCACGCGCAAAGGCTCGCCGTCGAAGAAAGGCTCATTTATGTGTCGCCCTACAATGATGCCGACATCATCGCCGGACAGGCGACCATCGCGCTCGAACTCATCGAACAGGCCGAACGTATCGACAATGTCTTTATTGCCATGGGCGGCGGTGGACTGATCAGCGGCATCGGTTCGGTGCTGAAGAGTTTCAGCCCGCACACCCGCGTCATGGGCGTCTCGGCCGCGAACTCGGCGGCCCTCGCCGCATCGATGAAGGCGGGCCGCGTCGTCGAAACCGAGCACCTGGACACGCTTGCCGAGGCCGTCGCCGGCGGTCTCGACGAGGACAGCCTGACACTGGGGCTGGCGATGACTGTGATCGATGGGGTCGTGACCTGCACCGAAGCAGAAATCGACGCGGCGATGCGCGACCTGCTGCTCGATGAACACATGCTGGTGGAAGGGGCTGCAGCACTTGCACTTGCCGGCTTCCGCCAGGTCGCCGGAAAATGCGTGGGCCAGACCAATGTCATCGTGCTCTGCGGCGGCAATGTCGATGGCGCCGCGGTGCTGTCGAAACTGGTTACAGGCTGACCCGCTCGACGTAGTAGCGCGGGATCTTCACCCGGTCGCGGTCACGATAGAAGTCGATGCAGAAATCGACGAAGGCCTTGAAGCGCTTCGACACGTGCCGGCGGCGCGAGTAGATGAGGTTGATCGCCGTCTGCGGCGAGCGCCAATTGGATAGCACCGGCTCGAGCAGGCCGGCCTGCCGCTCGGTCTCGACGAAGAAATCAGGCAGATAGGCGATGCCCTCGCCGGCAACGGCGAAATACTTGATCGTCCAGTAGTCGTTGGTGGTGCAGGTGGACGTCGGCAAAAGGTCGACTTCGTCCTCTCCCGGCTGTGTCAGATACCAGGACTGTAGCCGAGTCGGCTGGCGAAAGACGAGGCCGCGATGGCCGGCAAGCGCGTCCGGGTTTTCCGGCTGGCCATGGCGCGCGATGTATTGGGGGCTCGCAAACAGGCCATAGGAAGAGACCGAAAGCCTGCGGCTGATGTAGTCGACATCCGATGGTTCGCCCCAGTGGAAGATGCCGTCGAGCGCCTGCTCGGTGACGTCGGAAAACGGCTGGCGGGAGGTGAGAAAGACGACGTCGAGTGCGACCTGCGGATATTGCTGGCGAAAGGCGTAGAGCAGCTCCGACGTGATCGTCGTGCCGAACTCGCCCGTCGACCCAACCCGCAGCGTACCCGCCACCTCCTGGCGCATTTCGGCCATGGCGGTCGCTGCATCGTCGCAGTTCGACTGGATGAGGCGCGCGTAACGCAGGAATTCCGCGCCTGCATCGGTCACGTGCAACTGATGACCCTCGCGCACGAAGAGCTCGATGCCGAACTCATCCTCCAATTGCCGGATTTTGTGGCTGAGCGTCGATTTCGGCAGGCGATGACGACGCGAAGCCGCTGAAATCGAACGGCAATCGGCAACCTTCACGAAACAGTCGATGAGCGAGAGATCCATATTTCGTCCAAAATCTTGGATGATATGTCCATAGATTAGCCTGTTTCGGCCCATTGTGTAAACGGTTGGGAATTGGGAATATTCACTGGAGCTAAGGGAGAAGAGGTTCCAGTGAGCGATATCAGAGAATTCATTCGCGCCGCGTCCGGCACCGGCGGCAAGGCAACACTGGCGATCCGCGGCGGTCGGCTGATCAACGTCGTGTCGGAAGAGATCTACCAGGCCGACGTCGCCATCTATGGCGAACGCATCATCGCCGTCGGCGATATCGCCGACTATATCGGCCCCGACACCAAAATCGTCGAGGCCACCGGCAAGTATCTTGCACCCGGCATGATCGACGGCCACCTGCATGTCGAATGCTCGAAGATGTCGCTGACGAGCTTCGCCAAGGCCGTCGTGCCGCTCGGCACGACCTCGATCGTCACCGGCCTCGACCAGATCATTGTCGTCGGCGGTCCGGCGGCGGCGCGCGAATTCCTTGACGAAGCAAAGCAGACGCCGCTCAAGGTCTTCTGGGGCGCGCCCTGCAAGACGCCCTACACCATGCCGCGCTCGACCGTCGGCCACTATTTCAGCCCCGCGGACCACCAGGCGACGCATCACTGGCCGGAATGCGTCGGCATCTGGGAGACGGTGCGCGAATTCATCCAGGAAGAAGACGCCGACGTGCTGGCGGCGTTGGAACTCGCCGAAAAGAGCCGTCTGCCGGTGCTCGGCTGCTGCCCGATGACGCGCGGCGCGCGGCTGAACGGCTACCAGCAGTCGGGCGTGCGCGCCGATCATGAAAGCTATACGCCGGAAGAAATGCTCGAGAAGCTGCGCGCCGGCATGCATGTGGTCGTGCGCGAATCCTCGATCTCGCACTTCCTTTCCGACAACCTGCGCATCGTCACGGAAATGGGCGTCAAGGCGCTCCGCCGCATCAGCTTCTGCACCGACGACGTGGTGGCGAGCGACATCCTGAAGCGTGGCCATCTCGACAACATGGTGCGCATGGCGATCGCCATGGGCATTTCGCCGATGGCCGCAATCCAGATGGCGACGATCAACGGCGCCGATGCGCTCAGGATCGACGACAAGGTCGGCTCGATCTCGCCCGGCCGCGCAGCCGACATCCTGCTCATCGACGACCTCAGGAATTTCAACATCGAAACCGTCGTCGCCAAGGGCGAGGTGGTCGCCCGCGATGGCAAGATGGCGATCGAACTGACGCCGCCCGAGCGCAGCGTCGCCCTCCTCAACTCGGTCAAGGTGAAACCGCTCCAGCCCGGCGACCTGAAGGTCGCCTAC
This sequence comes from Ensifer sp., assembly GCF_035999135.1. GTDB lineage: Bacteria > Pseudomonadota > Alphaproteobacteria > Rhizobiales > Rhizobiaceae > Ensifer. The sequence continues at coordinate 138,420 of NZ_DASYGZ010000148.1, read as the reverse complement.
GATGGGGCGGGCGATACGGCCGAGGCCATGGCGATCGCCGTCACGCCGGAGAAGATCTTCGTGCGCACCCGCCGTGACGTCACCCTTGCCGCCAAGGACGGCCAGGTGTTCGCCGATCCCGCCAAGGACGTGCAGTATGTCACCGTCGTCGAGCGCTACGGCAAGACAAGCAACCGCCCGGTCGCCTTCACCTCCGGCTTCGGCCTCAAGGAAGGCGCGATCGCCAGCTCCACCGCGCCTGATGACAACAACATCATCTGCATCGGCGCCGATCTTGAGGACATGCGCGTCGCCATCAACCACCTGATCGCCAACAATGGCGGCCAGGTGGTGGTGCGGAACGGCAAGGTCGAAGCCTTCCTGCATCTGCCGATCGGCGGCATCGTCTCCGACATCGAGCCGGCAGAGATGGCGGCGCTGGAAGATGAGCTCGACGATGCGGCCCGCGCGCTCGGATGCCCGCTGCCCTGGCCCTTCATGTACATGTTCGTGTTGCAGATCACGGCGATCCCAGAATATGCGATCACCGACCTTGGCGTTGTCGATTGCGTCGGGCTGAAGGTGATCTCGCCGTTCTCGCCCGCAAGCGGAGACGAGCGTGCCGAAGCCGCGGAGTAAGATCTGAAGGAGGGGGCCGGTCATGCCGGCCCCCTCCGCCATTTCAAAAAAGGGGAACAAAATGAACATTCAGGACAAGACCGTGAAGGCGGCACCGAGCTCGGGGGGATCCTGGCTCCACGACCTTCTCGACCGCTACTTCCAGATCTCGCGCTTCGGCTCGACCGTGCGCACCGAAATCCTTGCGGGGCTGACGACCTTCCTCGCCGCCTCTTACGTCATCGTCGTCAACCCGTCGATCCTTGCGCATGCAGGCATTCCGTTCTCCGCAGGCGTGACGGCGACGGTACTCGTCAGCTTCATCGGCAGCTGCGCCATGGGGCTTTACGCGCGCAGCCCCATCCTGGTGGCACCCGGCATGGGCATCAACGCGCTCTTTGCCTACACCATGGTGGTCGGCGCCAAGGTGCCGCTCGAGGTCGCGCTTGGCTGCGTCTTCTGGGCCGGCGTGCTCTTTACCGTCATGGCCTTCTTCAACCTGCGCCAGACGATCATCGAGGCAATCCCGGTCGATCTGCGCTATGGCATTGCCTGCGGCATCGGCCTGTTCATTGCCTTGATCGGCCTGGAAAACGCCAAATTCATCGTCGCCAACCCCGACACCATCGTCGGCCTGACCCAGTTCAACCCTGTCACCCTCACCTTCATCGCCGGCTTCGTGCTGACGGTCGCCCTGGTGGTGAGGCGCGTTCCGGGCGCCATGATGGCCGGCATGATCTTGACCACCATTCTCTCGATCCCGATCGGCCGCTGGTGGGGCGATGGCAGCGCCTTCTGGCCGGAGACGCCCGACGTGCACACGCTGGTCAACTGGAGCGGCATCTCGGCAGCACCCGATTTCAGCTTCGTCGGCCAGATCGACCTTATCGGCGCGCTGAACCTGATCTACCTGCCGTTCATCTTCGTCTTCCTGTTCACCAACTTCATCGAGGCGCTCTCGACCTTCCTCGGCCTTGCGGAAGCCGCCGACCTCAAGGACGAGACCGGCATGCCGCGCAACATCAAGGAATCGATGCATGTCGATGCGATCGCAGCCCTGATCTCGGCCCCGCTCGGCACAAGCCCGGCGACCGTCTATCTCGAATCCGGCGCCGGCATTCAGCAGGGCGGCCGCACCGGCCTCGTCGCACTGGTTGCGGGCCTGCTGTTCCTACCCTTCCTGTTCCTGTCGCCGCTGCTGTCGCTGGTGCCGGCGGTTGCCACAGCACCGGTGCTGATCCTGACCGGCCTCTTCATGTCCGAGCCGATCAGCAACATCCGCTGGAGCGCGCTCGACGAGGCGATCCCGGCGTTCCTCGCGATCGTGTTGATCCCGCTCACCTTCTCGATCACGCTCGGCCTGTCGCTTTCAATCATCGCCTATGTGCTGATCAAGCTGGTCTGCGGCCGGGCGCGCGATGTAAGACCGGTCATGTGGTTCGTGGCACTGCTCGCCGCAGCGCTCGTCGCCCAGACTCAGTAAACGTCCCGGCGCCCTCGTTCCATCGTTTGAAACGGGGGCACCGACGCTGCCTCATCCGAAGGAAACAAACATGCTTCAATCCTGGTCGAGAACCGCACCCGAACTGGTCGACGTCGCCATGGGCCGCAAGCCGGCCGATCTGGTGATCCGCAACGGCAAGTGGGTCAACGTCTATTCCGGCGAGATCATTCCCGGCACCGATATCGCCGTCAAAGCCGGCCGCTTCGCCTATGTCGGCCCGGACGCGAGCCACACGATCGGCGCGGACACCAAGGTCGTCGATGCGGGCGGCCGCTATCTCGTGCCCGGCCTTTGCGACGCGCATATGCATGTCGAAAGCGGTCTCGTCACCGTCACCGAATTTGCCCGCGCGGTGATCCCGCACGGCACCACCACCATGTTCATCGACCCGCACGAGATCGCCAACGTGCTCGGCCTTGATGGCGTCAGGCTGATGAACGAGGAAGCGCAGGGCCTGCCGATCAACGTGCGCGTCCAGGTGCCGAGCTGCGTGCCGAGCGCGCCGGGGCTCGAGACAGCCGGCGCCGAGCTTTCGGCGCATGACGTCGCCGAGGCTTTGAGCTGGCCGAACGTCATCGGTCTTGGCGAGATGATGAATTTTCCGGGCGTGGCCGGCAACGACCCGAAAATGATGGCCGAGATCGCGGCCACCCAGGACGCCCGGCTGACCGTGGGCGGGCACTATGCCTCGCCGCATCTCGGCCGCGAGTTCCATGCCTATGCCGCCGGCGGCCCGGCCGACGACCACGAGGGCACGACCGCCGAAGACGCGATCGCCCGCGTGCGCCAGGGCATGCGCGCCATGCTGCGCCTCGGCTCGGCCTGGTTCGATGTGGCCGCGCAGGTCAAGGCGATCACCGAATCCGGTCTCGACCCGCGCAATTTCTTGCTTTGCACCGACGACAGCCATTCCGGCACGCTGGTTCATGAGGGTCACATGAACCGCGTTGTCCGCCACGCGATCGCGCAAGGACTAAAGCCGATCACGGCCATCCAGATGGCAACGCTCAACACCGCCCAGCATTTCGGCCTGGAGCGCGAAATCGGCTCCATCGCACCCGGTCGTCGGGCGGACATGATCGTGACCTCGGATCTCGCGAGCCTGCCGATCGAGATGGTCTTTGCCCGCGGCGAACTGATGGCCGAAGGCGGCACGCTCGTTCGCGAGATCCCGGCCTATGTCTACCCGGAAAGCGCCCGCAACACGGTCCATCTCGGTCGGGTGCTTGCAGGCAGGGATTTTGACATCCCGTCGAATGCGCGGGCGACGCGAGCACGCGTCAACGTGATCGGCGTCGTCGAAAACCAGGCGCCGACGCGGGCGCTTGAGGCCGAGGTCGCGATCGAGAACGGTCTCGTGCAGATGGACCGCAACAACGACATCTGCCAGATCGCGCTCGTCGAACGCCACCGCGGCACCGGCGACGTCGTCAATGCTTTCGTCTCTGGCTTCGGCTACGACAGCGATTGCGCGATCGCCAGCACCGTGGCGCACGACAGCCACCACATGATCGTCGTCGGCACCAGCAAGACCGACATGGCGTTAGCCGCCAACCGCCTGCAGGAGGTCGGCGGCGGCATCGTCGTCATCAAGGAGGGCAGCGAACTGGCGCTCGTCGAACTGCCGGTCGCCGGTCTGATGTCGGATCAACGCGCCGAGATCGTCGCCGAGAAGGCTGCCGCCATCGTCGAGGCGATGCGCGCCTGCGGCTGCCGGCTGAACAACGCCTATATGCAGCACTCGCTGCTGGCGCTTGTCGTCATCCCGGAACTGCGGATTTCGGACAAGGGCCTGATCGATGTCCGCACGTTCCAGAAGACCGATGTGGTGTTGAGCACGCGCTAGGCATGCCGTGAGTCGGCCGCCGGCAGACGGCGGCCGCTCGTTTTCGTCCCTTTCGGTGCGCCGGTTCGTGCCGCAGGGTTCGACGCGGGAGGCGATACGCCTGCGATCCCCGGAAATCTCCGCCTATGGTTAATCAATGCCTAAGCGGAAACAATCGTCCCGATTGTCCGGCCCGATGGTGACCCGACCTGCCCTTTCAGAAACGCAATTGACGCCAAGATCCGTTGAACAGCATCGTCCCACATTGAAACAGGGCGACCGATCGCCTCGTCACGCCCCGAACGGGGCTGCTCCAAATTGCATGCAATGATGGCAAATGATACAAGAAGGAGCTTATATACAACCGTGTAGGGCAAAGGGTACCGCATCACGTTCCCGACGCTTCAATGCGAGGTTTCCACAGGCTATATCCGACGCTCGGGCAACGGCATTGACCCGGACAAGCTGCGCGATAGCTTTGGTGAAGGACGAGACGGACCGGTGGGCAGCACGAGCGGGCGCCCCTGGAACCAGATCGAAACAGAAAGGCAAAGGCACGCATGCCGGATACTGATGCATCCTTGTCTGCTTCAGCTTCAGTGCAAGATCCCGTCGCGGCACACCCGGACGAAGTTCTTTCGTTCTATGACGAAGCCTTTCACCTGACCAGCGCCTCGTCCGCGCTGCAGGAGACCTATGAGGTCGGCACGCTGGTCGACGCGACGCTCTGGCACCTCTATCCCGAACTGCTTGCGCCTGTATCCAAGGCAACGGTCGAGGCCGTGGTCGCAAACGGCGTTCCGCGCAGTGTCGAAGTCATCGACGCGGCCACAAAGTCACGACGCACGCTGCTCGTCTTTCGCGCCATGCGCGGCATCGGGGTACTCGAAACCAGCGGACGCTCGACCCGCCGCGAGGTCGGCAGCCACGGCGAGAGCGAGCGCGCGCTTCTGCTCCACCAGGCGACCCACGACGTGCTGACGGGGCTGCCCAACAGGCGGCAATTCAGCGACGACCTGCAAAACATCCTGCCGACTCCCGGCGAAAAGCTGGCGCTGATGCAGATCGACCTCGACGATTTCAAGCCGGTCAACGATACGCTCGGCCACGGCGCCGGCGACGCCGTCCTGAAAATGGCGGCCGAACGCATCCGCGGCGCACTGCGCGACGGCGAGGTCGCCTATCGCCTGGCCGGCGACGAGTTCGCGGTGATCCAGCGCCACAGCGACCAGCCGTCCGACGCCGAATACCTCGCCGAAGCCTTGGTCCAGGCGTTCCAGGAACCCTTCACCATCGACGGCATCACGGTCTTCGTCGGCGCCAGCATCGGTATCGCCATTGCCCCGCACGATGGCAACGAGATCGAGCAGCTGATGAAGGCGGCCGACATCGCCCTCTACGCCGCCAAGAAGGACGGCCGAGGCCGGGCGAAAACCTTCAGCCGCTCCATGCTGATCGTGTTGGAACAGCGCGAGATGTTGCGGCGAAGCCTGCGCACGGCGCTTCAGGACCGGCAGTTTTCCATCGAGTACCAGCCGCTGGTCGAGCCGCCGTTTTCGATCGTCGGCTTCGAGGCGCTTGTGCGCTGGCATCATCCGCTGGTCGGCACGATACCGCCCAATGTCTTCATTCCGATGGCCGAGGCCGACGGCCTCATGAACGAGATCGGTCAATGGGTGCTGGAAGAAGCCTGCCGGCAGGCTGCCACCTGGCCGTCGCACTTCACCGTCGCCGTCAACCTCTCGCCGGCGGAGTTCCTGAAGGAGGGCCTGACGGACCGGATCGCCCAGGCGCTCGACATGGCGGGCCTGAGAGCCGACCGGCTCGAGCTTGAAGTCACCGAATCAGTGCTTCTCGAACGCACGACAAACAATCTGGATACGCTGAACACCCTCAATGTGCTCGGCATCCAGATTTCACTCGACGACTTCGGCACGTTTTATTCCTCGCTCAGCTACCTCAAGAACTTCCCCTTCGATACGATCAAGATCGATCGCTATTTCATCAAGGACCTGGAGAACGACGAGAAGAGCCAGACGATCGTTCGATCGATCATCGGACTGGCGCATGGTCTCGGCATGCGCGTGACCGCCGAAGGCGTGGAAACGGTGGGTCAGGCGGTCTGGCTGCGCAAGGAGGGATGCGACCGGTTGCAGGGCTACTTCCTCGGCATGCCGATGCCGGCAGACGCGATCGGCGCCTACCTTCGGCGTTCGTCGGCGATGGCAACGTTGTAGCTTCACATCTGTGCGTTGCGCGACAGCGCTCGCAGCGCAAAACCTGGGTTGTCCGGTGCGAAATCCCGGGATTGCGTCGTTAGAAATCATTATAGAAAGTGCCTTATGGCCGTGGCAGAGTTCGGCGTGCGGAGGACAATGCGGCATGGGTGCAAGCGTCATTGAAACCACGGAAGCGGCTTTCGAGCCCTTGCTTCAGTTCGATATGGAGATGGAGACATTCCTATCGGACTGGCACCATTGCGACCATGTCTCGAGCTATCTTGCCCGGATGATCAGCCACAATCGGACCGATCCGGTCCGTCACTCGAACTTCTTCTCGTCCGCCCTCAACGAGCTTCTGGAAGTGTCCTTCCGCGGCGGCACCACCGATGGCAAGATGGGCGTGTCGATCTATCGCCAGGGGGCGACCGAGCGTGTCCAGCTGAGTTTCCCGTGCCCCCCGGGCCAGGCGCGCTACTATCGCGAGGCCGTTTCCAAGACCCGTGACAGCGACGCCCAGGCCCGTTATCTCGACGCCATTTCCAACGACCTCGCCCCGAGCAGGGAGTCGGTTCTCCTCGACCTCGCCGTCAATTATGACGCGCGGCTGCGGCTCGACGAAGCCGCGGCGCCAGCCATCATGCTGATCGTGGACCTGCCGCTCGAAGGGATGGTCAGTTGATCGCCGCGAGCCTTCCGCAACGCTTCAAAGTCGCATTCGACCCGAACAGCCAGATCTTTTCCCTCGCGGGCACGATCCGGCCGCGGTCGATCGACGAGATCGCCGAAAGCATCCATGCGCTGCGTGACGCGATCGACGCGGTGAAGGGCGTTCTCTACATCGACGTGAAGCGCCTGATCCAGATGAACAACACGGCCTTCCAGGCCTTTATCCGGGTCGCACTCGACGCCTGCCGCGAGCGATCGGACTTGAGGCTGATCATCATCACCTCGAGCGTCGTCGGGTGGACGACGCGCATGTTCCGGCACCTGAGCACGATCGAGCCGCAGATCTCCGTCGAGGTCTACGATTCGATGTTCTACCCGGGACAAAGCTTCGTCGAGGATACGAGCTTCATTCCGATCCTTAGAACCCAGACCAAAATGACCTGGCGCCATGAGCGCGATATTCTGCCGCGACACGGCATGCGGCCGGGCATCGCCATGGCCGATATCTGCTGCGGCATCGGCGACTTTGCGGTTCTCGTCCAGAAAGAATTCGAGCCGGGGCGCATCGTCGCTCTCGATCACTCACGCGCGAGCCTCGCCTATGCGCGCAAGGTCGCCTCCGACTTCGGCGTGACTGGCATCGAATACACCTTCGGCGATGCCTCCGAGATGCTGATCGAGGACAATCAGTTCGATTTCGTCACCTGCCGCCACTCGCTGCAGATCTTCAACCATCCGGAACTGCTGTTGAAGGAGCTCTTCCGGATCTGCAAACCGGGCGGTCGCGTCTACATCACGAACGAGAAGAATTCGCACTGCCTCGGCGAGCCCCGCGCCAACAGCATTCAGTGGACCTACACCGAAGTCGCCAAGCTGTTCAGCCATTTCGAAATGGACGTCGAGCTTGGGCCGAAAAGCCGGCGTTATCTCGCCGATGCCGGTTTCGACGATATCTTGGTCGAATCCTTCATGGTCACCAATCTCGACGGCGACCCGCAGGATTTTGCCGACATGATCGCCGCCTGGGAAAACGTCTATGCCGGTGAGATGGCAGTGAAACGCGGCGATTCGCCCGAGTTCATCGAGCGCTTTCGCCAGGGCTTCCGCGACCACATCTTCGCGGCACTTCACCCGAAGGGTTACGCCGGCTGGCCGATCTGGGCGGCGTCTGGACGGAAGCCGGTATGAGCGCTGTGGAGGAACAACGCCCCCGCTTCGGTTTGAGATCGTTTCGCGCCAAATTCGTGCTGGTGGTTGGCGGAGCCGTGCTCTTCGACCTTTTGGTCACCGGCGGGCTTGCGCTTTGGAACGTGCAGCGGCTGTCGCGCGATGCTGCGACCGAAGTCGGCCAGGGCCTGCAGAAGGCCAACCAGGACTACATGCGATCCTACGCGGAATCGACGGTCGCCCGCGTCAATCTTCTGATCGGCCAGGTCCATACCGACGTCGGTACACTCGCAGGCGTGCTTCAGGGCCAGATCGACAACCCGACGCGCGACGCCGAAGTCGGCGGAGCCATGGCGCGCGCTGCCCCGGGCGCGATCTCCGTCACCTACGACGCCAAGGGCGGCTGGGCGCAGAACCTTCCCGGCTCCCCCTCGGTCGTCAGCGTCTGGGGATATCTGCTCGGAGCGGACCATCGCCCCTTGCCGGATGTCCAGGCCGACATCGAAAACAGCGCGGTGCTCGATCTCGTTGCGCCGAGTTTGCTGGCAAGCGGCCGCTCCAAGCTGCAGATGTATTATATCGGCCCGCGCGAACGGCCGATTTTCCGCACGGCCCCCTATACCGAGCAGGCGCAGACTTTCGACCGCCTCTACCCGGGTCACAACGAGGCGGAATTCTGGACGTTCTTCTTCCCCGGCATCTATGAATCCTGGCAGGAATGGGCCCAGAACCCGGGTCATCGACCGGTTCCGAACGACACGACCCAGACCGCACCCTATACCGATGCCATCACCGGCAAGCTGATCGTCAGCTTCTTCCAGCCGCTCTGGTCGAAGGATCGCAAGACCGTTGCCGGCGCTGCGGGTGCCGATATCACCCTCGACCAGCTGGCCGAGGTGGTCGAAAGCGTCAAGGTCGGCGACAGCGGCTTCGGCTTCCTGGCGATGTCGGACGGCAACGTGCTCGCCATCAATCCCGTCGGCGAAAAGGTCATCGGCCTGCAACGCTCGAGCGACACCGGTGGCCAGGGCGTTACCGGGCTCGAGCGCTCGCTGCGCCGCAGCGTGCAGCCCGCGATCGCCGGACTGCAGCTTAGCGGCGACGGCGCCGTTCAGCGCGTGCTGCTTGACGAAGTCGGCGAGAAGGTCCCTTACCTCATCTTGTCGAAGCAGCTGGAGCCGGAAAACTTCTGGGTGTCGGGACCGGTGCGCCGGGAGACCATGGCAATCGGTATCGTCGTGCCGGAGCGCGAGATCTATGCGTCGCTGTTTGCGGCGCAGGCCGGTATTTCCGAGGCCACCAACCGCATCCTGATCTACCAGATCCTGGCCCTGCTCGCCTCGCTGCTGTTCGTGACGCTGGCCGTGATCGGCATTTCCAAGCGCGTGACCCGCGGCATCAGTTCGCTTGCCGGCGCTGCGACCCGCATCGAGGCCAAGGACTATTCCGTCCGGGTACCGATCACGACTCGCGACGAGGTGGGGGAAGCAGGCATCGCCTTCAACCGCATGGCGGAAGAGATCAGCTATCACACCGAGAACCTCGAAAACCTGGTGACCGAGCGCACCAAGCAGCTCGAAGACGCCAATCAGCAGATTTCAACGCTGAACACGCAGTTGCGCAGCGAGAACCTGCGCCTCGGCGCCGAACTTGCCGTCGCCAAGCAGATCCAGATGATGGTGCTGCCCAAGGCCGGCGAGCTTGCCGAGATCGCCGATCTCGAAATTGCCGCCTATATGCGACCGGCCGACGAGGTCGGTGGCGACTACTACGACGTGCTTCGCGACGGCGAACGGCTGAAAATCGGCATCGGCGACGTGACGGGCCACGGGCTTGAAAGCGGCGTCTTGATGCTGATGGTTCAGTCGGTTGCCCGCGCGCTGCAGGAAGCGGGCGAGATGGACCCGCACGAATTCCTCAATCGCCTCAACCGGGCGATCTACAAGAACATCGTGCGCACCAATACGGACAAGCATCTTTCGCTCGCCTTCCTCGATTTCGAAGGCGACCGGCTGACGCTTTCGGGGCAGCACGAGGAACTGATCATCGTGCGCAAGGGCGCCGAAGTGGAGCGGATCGACACCCTCGACCTCGGCCTGCCGATCGGGCTCGAATCCGATATTTCGCGCTTCGTTGCGACGCGGGAAATTTCCTTTGGCCACGGCGACATGATCGTGCTGCACACGGACGGTGTGACGGAAGCAGTGAACGCCAAGGGCGAACTGTTCGGCATTGAGCGGCTATGCGAAAGCGCCGGGAAGTTCTACGGACAGAGCGCCGAAGACGTCAAATCGGGCATCATCGAAGATCTGATGGCGCATATCGGCAAGCAGAAGATATATGACGACATCACGCTCGTCGTCATGAGACACAGGTGATCAGATGACCACGCTCTACGGAATGGCGGACCTGACGCTCGGTGCCCATCAAAGAATGACGCGGCTGCGCCTTTATGACGGGCCGCTCGACTTGAGCTGGAAGCACTGCGCGATGGCTTCGGACTTTGTTGCCGAACTTGCAGCCCTGCGCTATCGCGCCTCGCGCAATGCCTATCGCGAGGTCCGACACAACATCGGCTATCTCACCAACGAGCTGGTCGAGAACGCGGTGAAGTTCCGCACGTCCGGCTCGGTGATGGTCGAGGCGGCGCTCGAAGCCAACAGCTTCCGCACCAAGGTGTCGAATGTCATCGACAGCGAAGCCGCCGTCCGCTTCCAGGACCTGCTCTCCGAGATCTCCGACGGCGATCCCGGCGACCTGCTCATCGAGCGGATCGAGGCCAACGCGACAGGGCTCGGCAAGAGCGGTTCGGGGCTTGGTCTTTTGACGCTGATGAGCGATTATGGTGTTCGTTTCGCTTGGGTTTTTGGTGCCAAGGGAGACGACGGAGAAACATCGCTGGAGACCTATGCCTCCATTGCGGTCCCAGACCTCTCGAATTGATGAGCCTATGAATATGGAAAACAAGGACGAAGAAGAGTATCGCGTTTGGTCCGAGGGCAACGATATTCATTTCGAGGGCACCATGCGGCTGCCGGGCACGGAAGCCTATGCTCCGATCTTTTCGACCGTCATGGGTGTACTCGATACCGAGCCTGAGCATGTCACGATCGACCTGACCGAACTGCAGTTCCTGAATTCGTCCGGGATCAACCTGCTTGCCAAGCTGACGATCGAGGCACGCAACCGCCCGAACGTGCAGCTGACGGTGCGCGGAACGTCCGAGATCCCGTGGCAGTCGAAATCCCTGCCGAACCTCAAGAAGCTGCATCCCGGTCTCGACCTCAGGCTCAACTGAGGCAGATTTCAAGCAGACCTCCCTTAAAAGTGCTGACATCGCGCGATGCCTGACGGCGTCGCGAGTGTCATGCTGCGCCGCGCTCCTGTCAGAAGCTCAAAGGTCGCTGTAGCGCTATCAGTGTTGTAAGCGGCCATTGTCGTTGTCTTCTTAGTCCCGTTATGCTCGCCACAAACCACGTGGGTAAAAAATGCCGGACTGGAAGACAATATGGGACCACGAGGTCGCTGCCTTTGGTCGGCGAACGCTGCCGTTCTCCGGCAAGACTCGAACGTACTGCGTAGAGCTTGATGATCGAGATCAGGATAAATTCAGCGTAAGATACGACGACGACAGTGAGATCGATACTTGGCACATTTCGTCAAAGAGGAGTGTGACGGGGTTGTAAAACTATGTGGCTTCACAGGGGCAGGTCCGTACACGATTGACGCCTCTTGGTTTGAACTAACGCTCACTTCTCCTGCCGTTTTGCGGTTTTATCGCAATCAAGTCTTGCTGCACGAAGACTGGGAGCAACGATCCCGAGAATGACCGCAAATGGCGGCGCCATAGCGCTGTAAGGCCGGCTGGCATATGATATCGAACCCAGAAAATGTTCCGCCCAGGTGTGACGGACACAATGCTACTGAGTGTTTTCAGCTTTTTGCGCCTTCACCACCCTTGGCGCAGAAAATTGCCTGCCGTCGTCGGCGCCTACCTTTCGCCGCGATTGACTCCACGGGAAACCAGGCTTATCCGTAAATTCATCAGATGACTTGATGATTGGATGATGAGACCGATCAATCGCACGAATTTGACCGACAGCGCGGCGGAAAGCCTGAGGGCAGAGATCCTTGGCGGTCGCTGGACCGTGGGCGAGCGCATTCCCAACGAGACGGCGCTCACCGAGCTGCTGGCCGTCAGCCGTGGCACCGTGCGCGAGGCCGTTCGTATTCTCGTCTCAAAGGGCCTGCTCGACGCGCGCCAGGGCTCCGGCACCTATGTCCGCTCAACGGTCGACACCTCGGGCGCACTCGACCGCGTCAAGCGCAGCGGTCTGCGCGACCAGTGGGAGGCGCGCGCAGCGCTCGACGTCGAAGCGGCGCGCCTGGCGGCACTTCGCCACACGCCGCTCGATCTTGAGCGCATGACCCGGCTGTTGAACGCGCGGGGAACGGTGCACGACGGCGGACGAGAGGCCTTTGGCCAGCGCGACATCGCCTTCCACCGCTCGATCGTCGAGGCATCGGGCAACAGGGCGATCCTCGAACTCTACGACTTTTTCACCGCTGCGATCCTCGAGACCATTCATTCCACCCTCAACGGCGACCTGCCCGAACCGGACGACCGCGCCCATGCGGCCATCGTCGCGGCAATCGCGACCGGCGACCCCGACCGGGCGGCCGCGGCCGTGCGGTCGTTCATGGCGCCGGTCCTCGATGAACTCCAACGGCTCTCACAATGAACCAGACATTTCGTGACCCTCACCGCGACCAGCCGACCGAGCAGCCCGACCTTCAGGACCAGTTGATCGACGCCGAGGCCGACAGCCTGCCTTTGCCGCAGCCGCCGGCCCTGAGCCGCGGCGCGCGCATCCTGCTCGGGGCAAGCCTGGTGCTGATCGCCTTCAACCTGCGGCCGCTGTTTTCGAGCCTCTCGGTGCTCTTGCCGGAGGTGATGCAGGCGACCGGCCTGACAACCGCCGGCGCCAGCGTGTTGACCACCCTGCCGGTCCTTTGCCTCGGGCTCTTTGCGCCGCTGGCGCCCAAGCTCGCCCAGCGCTTTGGCGCCGAGCGCACGTTGCTCGGCGTGCTGATGCTGCTGACGCTCGGCACCGCGCTTCGCGGCCTCGGCTCGGTTCCCCTTCTCTTCGTCGCCACCTTTGCGGCCGGCGCTGCGATCGCAATCGGCAACGTGCTGCTGCCCGGCCTGGTCAAGCGGGACTTTCCCGACCGCGCCGCCATGATGACCGGGCTCTACACGATGGCGCTCTGCGCCGGCGCTGCCGGCGCGGCCGGGTTGACGCTCTCGATCGAGCACCATGTCGCCGGCTCCTGGTCGGCAGCCCTTGCGGCCTGGGCGGTACCGGCACTGATCGTTCTGTTCATCTGGGCGCCGCAGGCCCTGCGCGGCAAGGCACAGGCGCGCCACACAGGCTTCCGCGTCGTCGGCCTTTGGCGCGACAGGCTGGCCTGGCAGGTCACGCTGTTCATGGGGCTGCAGTCGGCACTCGCCTATTGCGTCTTCGGCTGGATGGCGCCGATCCTCAGGGAGCGTGGCCTCGACGCGGCAACGGCCGGCGCCGTCGTGTCGGCGTCGATCATGATGCAGGTCGTCACCTGCCTGCTCGTCCCCTCCTTCGCCATCCGCCGCCGCGACCAGCGCGCCGTCTGCGTGGCACTTGCCGCTGCCGCCGTCACCGCGCTTCTCGGCATCCTTTTTGCGCCGTTGTCGACGGTTCTCGTCTGGGCGGTGCTGCAAGGCATCGGACAGGGCGGCCTGATCGCCGCGGCCATGACACTGATCGTGCTGCGCTCGCCGGATTCCCATGTCGCGGCCCACCTCTCCGGAATGGCTCAAGGGGTCGGCTATGTGCTTGCCGCCATCGGCCCGCTGCTCGTCGGCTTCATCCGCAGCTGGACCGGCAGTTTTGCCGCAAGCGGCATTCTCTTCCTGGCGCTCGGCCTCGGCGTGGCGATCATGGGCATGGGCGCCGGCCGGGCGCTGCACGTCGGGGCGCGAACGATCCGGCTCGACGAACGCCCATAGGCGGTCGCCCGCGGTCTTAGGGCAGGCCCCGCCCTTCCGGCGGAGCCTGACTTCCAGACGAAAGCCGCCGCTCAGGCCGCGGCCGCTGCCGGCTGGTACCGAGCCGCCGGCCTGAACATCAGCGCCATCAGGAATGCGCCGAGGCCGATACCCCAGGAACCGACATAGAGCCAGGTGTAGCTTGCGAGCGTGTCGTAGATCAGGCCACCGGCGACGGGCCCCGTCGCCATGCCGAGGCTGCCGGCCATCGCCGTGCCGCCGATCACCGTCCCCATCATCCTCAGCGGAAAATTCTCGCGCGCAAGCACGGCATAGAGCGGCATGACGCCGGCATAGATGAAGCCGAAGAGGGCGGCGACCGCGTAAAACGAGCCGAGCCCCTGGGCAAAGACATAGGCCAATGCGCCGAAGGCCTGCGCAAGCAGTCCAATGACCAGGATGCGCTTGGCGCCGAAGCGGTCTCCGAGCAGCCCGAAGACGACGCGCCCGCCCATGCCGGCAAGCCCCTCGACGCTGTAGATCGACACCGCCGCCATGACGGGAATGCCGCAGGTAATCGCATAGCTGACCGTATGGAAGATCGGGCCCGAATGGGTGGCGCAGCAGAAGAAGTTGGTCAGAAGCAGGATGATGAACAGCGGGGATTTCAGCACCTCGCCCGTCGTCATCGACGATTGCGCCTGCTCGTCGGGGGAGATCGCGGCAGCCCCGGCAGACAATGCCGGCGCCTGGCGCACCAGCAGCGCAGCCGGGATCATGACCACGGCGACCACGACCGCAATGATCTGAAGCGCGGTTCGCCAGTCGTAATCCGACACCAGCCAGGCGGCAAAAGGCGACATCGTCATCGGCGCCATGCCCATGCCGGCCGAAACGAGCGAGACGGCGAGGCTGCGATGAGTGTCGAACCACCCGGTAACGCAAGCCATCATCGGCGCGAAGATCGCCGCTGTCGCGGTACCGACGAGGACGCCGAAGATGACCTGAAACGCCAAAAGCGAGGTTGACAGGCTTGCCGCGGCGAGGCTGACGGCGAGAAGCACCGAGCCGATCAGCACGATCGGCCGTGCGCCCCAACGGTCCGACAGGCTTCCCCAGGCGATGCTGGCAAACGCCATTGCCAGGAAGCCGATGGTCATGGCACTCGAAACCCCGGTGACGGACCAGCCTGTGTCGCGCGAGATAGGCAACAGGAAAACCGGCAGGGAAAACATCGCGCCGATCGCGAGACATCCGAGCAGGCCGCCCGCCGCCACGATGACCCAACGGTAAAACGAATTGCTCATTGCAATCTCCTTGGTGGCGCCCGCGCAGACCTCGGCACGCCGATAAAGCCCATTTCCGATTGCGCTGCAGAAGGATTGGCAAGCGCCTCTCCTTCGTGCCCGTCCCTTCAAGGACGTCCGCAACCCTGCTGAACCGACACCGCGTCCTGCATAATTTCATCATAAACGCAGATTCTCATCCATGCGCGACCGCCGCGTCCGCCCTTCAACCGCGCCGTGCCGGAATTCGCTTGATTGCGCATCGAAGCTGGCCTCTGTTGTCCCTTGCGATCAGCGGTATGGATAAACGCCAGGAGCTTGTTTCTGGGAGTGACAAGTGTGACGGGATTTCGATGGACTCGATGATCACCGCGGCAGCCCGTGCGCTTGCGACCGGCGACACGCTCGGAGCGCTGAAGCGGGTTGCGCTGCGCAACGATCCGCCGGCACTGGCGCTGCGGGGGATCGCCATGGCGCAACTCGGAGATCTCGCCCGCGCCAAGCTTTTGCTGAAAGAGGCCGCGCGTGCATTTGGCGCCAGGGAAGCCGTCGCGCGGGCGCGTTGCATCGTCGCCGAAGCGGAAATCGCCATCGTTTCGCGAGATCTCACCTGGCCGGCACGCGCCCTGGACGCGGCCCGCGCGACGCTCGAGGCCCATGGCGACGACATCAACGCCGGCCATGCCCGCAATCTCGCCGCCCGGCGCCTGCTGCTCGTCGGCCGGCTGGATGCAGCCGAAGAGATGCTGTCTGGCGTGGATCCGGCGCGGCTGACGCCGGCAACGCGCGCCGCGCGCGAATTGACCGTCGCGGGCATCGCCCTTCGACGGTTGCGAACGGCCGCGGCGCGCCAGGCCTTCATGCGGGCGACCGAAGCGGCCCGAAGCACCGGAATTCCGGCCCTCATCACCGAGGTCGAAACCGCCGCCACCGTTTTGGCGGAGCCGGCCGGCCGGCTGATAAGTCAAGGCGACGAACGTCTGTTGCCGCTCGACGCGATCGAGGCGCTGTTTGCCTCTGATACTCTTGTCGTCGACGCCTGCCGGAGCGTTGTGCGACAAGGGGCGCGGGCGGTCTCTCTGTCGACGCGTCCGGTTCTGTTTGCTCTCTCTCGCGCGCTTGGCGAGGCGTGGCCGGGGGACGTACCGCGAAGCACGCTGCTGCTGCGGGCCTTTGGCGCCCGGCACGTCGACGAATCCCACAGGGCCCGGCTGCGGGTCGAGATCGGCCGGCTGCGCGAAGAATTGCGCGACCTGGCGGATATCAAGGCGACCCCCGACGGTTTCCTGATCGTGCCGAACGGCGACCGTCCCGTTGCCGTGCTTGCGCCGCCGGTCGACGAGCGACACGCGACGCTGTTGGCCTTGCTCTCGGATGGCGAGGCTTGGTCGAGCTCGGCCCTGGCGATCGCGCTGACCAGCAGCCCGCGCACGGTCCAGCGCGCGCTTGAAGACCTCGCATCGCGCAACAAGGTGCTGCCGGTCGGCAACGGCCGCGCGCGCCGATGGATGATCCCGCCGGTTCCCGCTTTCCCGACAGTGTTGTTACTCCCCGGACCGCTGCCGGGCGATTAGGATGAAAGCCATGAAACGATCCGAAGCCGAAATCCTGCGTGAATACGGTCCCTTTCCAGGCGTCGACCAGGTGCACGGCGTCACCTTCGATGGCCGGAACGTCTGGTTTGCCGCCGGTGAGACGATCAACGCGTTCGACCCTGACGACGGCAGCACCGTGCATTCCATCGACGTCGCCGCCCATGCCGGCACCGCCTTCGACGGCCGGCATATCTTCCAGATCGCCGAGGACCGCATCCAGAAGATCGACCCTGAGACCGGGCAGATCCTCGCGACAATCCCGGCACCAGGCGGCGGCGGCGATTCCGGCCTTGCCTGGGCCGAGGGAACGCTTTGGGTCGGACAGCATCGCGGCCGAAGAATCCACCAGATCGATCCTGAAACGGGCGTGATCCTGCGCACCATCGAATCCAAACGCGTCGTCACCGGCGTAACCTGGGTCGACGGCGAACTCTGGCACGGAACCTGGGAAGGCGATGACAGCGACCTGAGGCGGATCGACCCCGAGACGGGCTCGGTGCTGGAGACGGTGGTCATGCCAGCCGGAACGGGCGTCTCGGGACTGGAATCCGATGGGCGCGACCGCTTTTTCTGTGGCGGCGGCCCCAGCGGCACGATCCGCGCAGTGCGCCGGCCGAAACGCAGGCGCTGACATCGGCTTTTCAACCTTTCGACGACACTGCCCTTGCCGCACGGTGCGCGACGGCCTTTGCCGCAAGTGCTAGGGCAGCAAAACCGATGCCGAGCATGCTGACGCCCGGCCATGAGCCGAAGCTCCAGGCGCCGAACGACAAGGCCGATCCCAATGCCCCGCCCAGAAACATGCTGGTCATGAAAACGGTATTGATGCGGCCGCGAGCGGTGGGGTCGAGCGCATAAATGATGTGCTGGTTGGCGATCAGAGCCACCTGGATGCCGATATCGAGAACGATCACGCCGACGACAAGGCCGGCAATCGACGTCCACGTTGCAAGCACGGTCCAGCCGATTGCCGTCAAGACTGCGCCGAACCAGACGACGGTCTTGCCCCCTATGCGATCAGCCATCTTGCCGGCGACGGGTGCAGAAAAGGCGCCAAGCGCCCCGACGACACCGAAGAGCCCCGCGGCATCGGCGCCGAGCCCGAAACGCGGTATGGCAAGGTAGAGGGCCAGAACGGTCCAGAAGACGCTAAACGAAGCGAAAAGAGCTGCCTGAACCAGCGAGGCAAGGCGCAGATCGGGCTCGCGCCGCCAAAGCGCGACAAGACTTCCAAGCGCCCTGTGGTACGATAGCGGCGACGACGGACCGAGCCGCGGCACGGTGACGACCATCAAGAGAGCGCCGCCAAGCGCAAGCGGAACGCTTGCCCAGAACATTTCGCGCCAGCCTGCATGCGCGCCGACGAAACCGGAAACCGTCCTGCTGAGGAGAATGCCGGTCAGGACGCCCGCCATGACTGTGCCGACGGCCGCGCCACGGTTTTTCGGTTTGGAACGCGCGGCTGCGATCGGCACGATCTGTTGCGCCACCGTGGCGCTTGCGCCGAGCAGCACCGATGCACCCAGCAGCATCCACGGCGTCGGAGAGACCGCGGCGATCGCCGCGGCAACGGCGATCGCAAGAAACTGTCCGACGATCAACGGCCGCCGCCGGACGATATCGCCAAGCGGCAAAAGGAGCAGCAGACCGAGCGCGTATCCGAGCTGAGTGGCGGTCGGCAGCAGGCCGATCGCGGGCTCGCCCGGAAACTCCGCTTCAATCAAACCCAGCAATGGCTGATTGTAGTAGATGTTGGCGACGGCCATCCCGCTGGCGACCGCCATGGCATAGAGGGTGGTGCGTCCGAGATCGGATCGCTCTGCTTCATGGATGTGCATCTTCGTTGTCCTTTTTCGCTGAAGCGATGGAAAGGATCTAACGCTTTATCGATAACGGCTGTAGTGTCGAAAAATGATCCGCCTGAATAACGGAAATCGTTACAATGAACACGGAAGACGTTCTGATCTTCACGGCCGCCGCCGGTGGAGGCAGTCTGGCGGAAGCGGCTCGCAGGCTCGCCATCACGCCGATGGCCGCGTCCCGGCGGCTCGCAGCGCTCGAGCAATCGCTCGGTGTCCGCCTGATGCATCGCACCACGCGCGCACTCTCTCTGACGCCTGAAGGCGAGACCTTCCTGCCCTATGCGCAGGCCCTCGTCGAGAACGAAGAGCAGGCGCGCATCCTGCTGCGCGGGGACGATCAGGGCGCAACCGGTCTTCTGCGCGTTTCCGCACCGGTCGCCTTTTCTACGAGAGTTATCGCGCCGCTCATCCCGTCGCTGCTCGACGCGCATCCGCTCCTGCGAATTTCACTGGATATGAGCGATACGATGCCCGATCTCGTCGCCTCCGGCATCGACCTTGCGATCCGCATCGCGCGGCTGAAAGACAGCAGCCTGATCGCCAGGAAACTCGCAGACAATCCACGATCGATCGTTGCCTCGCCGTCCTACGTCGAAAAACATGGGCGCCCGCGCACAGCCACGGAGCTTGCAAGCCACCCCTGCCTGCCGCTTCACGGCGTCACCCACTGGACATTCGTCAGGGCCGGTATCGAGACGCATGTCCGCTTGCAGAGCCGCTTTTCGTCGACAAGCATCGAGGGCTGCCATGCGACCTGCCTTGCGGGCGCCGGCATCACCCTGCTTTCGGACTGGAATATTGCCGACGATATCGAGGCCGGCCGGCTCGTCCGGATTGGTCTCGAAGACTCGGAGCCGGAAACATTGGCGATCTGGGCGGTCTATCCGACGACCAAGCTCGTCGCGCCCAAGGTTCGGTCGTTCATCGATCGGCTGGGAAGCCAGCTCGGTGAAGCGAAGACGCTGATCTGAGCCGCAAAGCCCGCACCGCGTTCAACGCGGCGCGGGGCGACAGCACGGGGGCGCGTCACGAGACGCGCAGGCTTGCTGCTGCACTTTTGCTGCACTCCTCGTCCTCAAGTCGATGGACCCGAGGATTTGTGCAGTAGTGGTTGTCGAGGCACGGTCCGCAGATGCCGGGACGGGGCGGATCGTGCCTTCACTTTAGGCCTTAATGAAGGCGAGCAGGTCGGGATTGATCACATCTGCATGGGTCGTCAACATCCCATGTGGATAACCTTCATAAACCTTGAGCGTGCCGTTCTTCAGAAGCTTGACGGCGAGGCGCGCGCTGTCGTCGATCGGCACGATCTGGTCGTCGTCGCCGTGCATCACCAGCGTCGGCACGTCGATCGCCTTCAGGTCTTCGGTAAAGTCGGTTTCCGAAAACGCCTTGATGCCTTCGTAATGCGCCTTGGCACTGCCCATCATGCCCTGCCTCCACCAATTCTGGATGACGCCTTCCGACACCTCGGCGCCGGGCCGGTTGAAGCCGTAGAAGGGACCAGCCGGCACATCGCGGAAGAACTGTGCGCGGTTGGCGGCAAGTGCGGAGCGGAAACCGTCGAACACCTCGATCGGCAGGCCACCCGGGTTGTTTGTCGTCTTGACCATGATCGGCGGGACCGCGCCGACCATGATCAGCTTGGCGACCCGTCCGCCGCCGTGGCGCGCCACATAGGCCGCCGCCTCGCCGCCGCCGGTCGAATGACCGATATGGATCGCATCGCTGAGCTCGAGCTTGAGCACAAGCGCCGCCACGTCCTTTGCGTAATGAGCGATGTCGTGCCCTTCGCTGACCTGGGTCGAGCGCCCGTGACCGCGGCGATCGTGGGCAATGACGCGATAGCCCTTGTTGACGAAATAGAGCATCTGCGCGTCCCAGTCGTCCGCCGACAACGGCCAGCCATGGTGGAACACGATCGGCTGGCCCGAGCCCCAATCCTTATAGAAGATGTTCACGCCGTCTTCGGTTCTGACGAAATTCTCGGTCATCGCTGCGGTTCCTTTTGCTGGGTTCGAAGAATGTTCATCTCGCGCCTTCAACCGAGATGCGGCCGGTTGATGGCGAGCAAGTGGTGCACGACCGGGGTCGCCGGTCCTTTATGATAACGCCGGACGTCCGCCTGGATGTCGGCATCGGCCATGGATACGCGCTTGTGCTGCCTCAGGTGCTCGGCCCAGGATTCCACCATGAACCATTCGACCATGCGACCGGGATCGGCCGCATCCTCGGTGACGCCCCAACCATAGGCGCCATCTCGGCGACGCTCGTGTGACAGCCGGGCGAGCGCCTTCAGGAAATCGGAGCGATCGGCCTTGTCGACGGCGTACTCGATCAGCACCAGAACGGGGCCGCGATCGTGCTCGACGGGCTCGCTGGTCAGAGGTTCCGGCCAGTGGTTGGAGGGAACAAGATCGGCCTCGCCCTTCGGCAACTTCATCGCATGGAAGGCAAGGCCGACGCAGACGAGACCGATTCCTGCCACAGCAAGTGTGAAGGGCACGCCGATCGCCTCGGCGACCGCCCCCCATGTGAGGCTGCCGCCGGTCATCGCGCCGTTAAAGACGGTGAGATAGACCGCAAGCGTGCGTCCCCGCACCCAGTTCGGCAGGATCGCCTGCGCGGTGCTGTTGAGCGTCGTGAGTGCGGTGATCCAGGCGGCGCCGACGAAAAGCAGCGAGACGATCGCGATCCATTGCGCCGGGGCGAAAGAAAGCACACCCATGACGGCGGCGGTGACGACGGCCGACAACAGCAGCAATCCGTCCGCACTCATCCGGGCACGCAGCCGCGGCATGACCAGGGCACCCGCGATCGCGCCGGCGCCGACGGCGCCGAGAAGGATGCCGTAGAAACTGGCGCCGCCGCCCAGGAGCTGGCGGGCGACAAGCGGCAACAGCGCCCAGATCGCGCTTGAAAAGGCGAAGAAGACCGCGGCGCGGACCAGCACGACGTGAAGATCGCGGCTCGCACGGGCATAGCGCAATCCCGCACGGAACGCGCCGAGAAAACGCTCGGAAAGCGCGTCGTCCTCCGGCACCCGCCGCTGCCACCAGACGAGGGCGGCGATGACGAAGGCATAGCTGATAACATCGACGCCATAGGTAACTGCCGCGCCGAACCAGGCCAGAAGCAGGCCGCCGAGCGCCGGCCCGATCGCGCGGGAGATATTGATGCCGAGCGAGTTCAGCGCAACGGCGCCCTTGACGTCCGGCCGTGACACGAGTTCCGGCACGATTGCCTGCCAGGTGGGCGCGACGAGGGCAGCGCCGATGCCCCCGACGAAGGTGAGCGCAATGAGCGAGGTCACCGACTGCAACCCCGTGGCAGAAAGGAACAGCAGGCAGAGGCTGGCGGAGGCCAGCAGGAACTGGACGGCGATCAGAAACTTGCGCCGGTCGAGAATATCGGAGAGCACGCCGGCCGGTATCGCCAGCAGGAAGATCGGCAGCGTTGCGGCCGCCTGAACCATCGACACGGCGGCTGGCGTTGCCGACAGATCGGTGACGAGCCAGGAACTGGCGACATCGCGGATGAAGCTGCCGGTGTTGCCGATGATCGTCGCCACCCAGAGAACGGCAAAGACCTTCTGGCGAAGCGGCGCAAAACTGCCGGCGCCGGCGGTATTGGTTGCTGAAACCGTCATGGCGCAATCCTTCCCGCGGACGCACGCGCCCGCAGATCGTACCACGCGACGAGCACGAAGGCGCCGACCAGGCCGACATGCTCGAAGAAGCCGTTCATCGCCATCGCGCGCTCCATCCCCACCGGCAGCTCCCAGAACCGGAATGCGAGAAAGGTAGCGGCGAGCGTGAAGGCGGCAAGCGCACCCGCGGCGACAAAACGGTAGATCCCGGCCAGAACGAGCGCCGACATCGACAGTTCGAAAACGATGACGCCGACGGCAAAAAGCGGCGCAGGGGTCAGGCCGAAGTGCTCCATCTCGGCACGCGCGCCGGCGAAATCGAAGATCTTGACGAGTGGGCCCTGAATGTAGGCCGCGCAGAGCGCCAGCAACCCGAGGAACACCACGGGTCCACCGGTTATCCCCGGCCGGATCCGGGCAGCAAGGGTTCGTTCCAGCGATGGTAGGTTCGGCATCTCTGCTCCTTCTCGGACAATCTTCATTCTAGTGTCAGGCAGCACGGCCATCAGGCCGGCTCCCGTGCGGCCTGGTCATCCTGGCCGGGATTGCCCATGGACGACGGCGGATCATCACCACAGGCGACGGATGCGCTGATCAGGATCGTTGCCGCCGCAATCGCAGACGCTCCACCGAAACGCGTCATGACTTGCCCTCAACCTTGGCGCGGCTGACGATCCCTTTCCCCTCACACCGCCCAGCATGAGCATCCGAGTGCGCCGAAGAAGCCCTTGAGGTCGGTGATCGGCAGTTTCGAGGTCCAGGCGCCGGCATGGTCGTGGCCGTGCACGCCGCAATTGCTGGCGCAGCCGCACGAAGTGATTGCCGTGCCCCGGAGCGAGTTCCTGCCGGCGCCATCGGGTTCGCCCCAGGCGGCATAGCCGCCGAAGGTCCTGACCGGCGACCAGTCGGGCATCGCCGGCGGCACCTGGTTCTCGTCATGTGCGGTAAAATCGCCGGCCGCATAGACCACCTTGCCGCCGACCACCGTCAGGTCCGACGTCAGGAACGAGATCTCGTCCTCGGGGCAGGCGAAGTAGTCCTTGTTCGGCACGATCAGGTCGGCAAACTGCCCCTTCTCGATCCGGCCCTTCTTGCCTTCCTCGTTGGAGAACCACTGCACCTTCTCGGTCCACATCCGAAGCGCCGTCTCGCGGTCGAGGCAATTGGCGCGCGGATAAAGCTGCAGGCCGCCGACGGTCTTGCCGGTCACCATCCACGACAACGAAACCCAAGGGTTGTAGGAGGCCACGCGCGTCGCATCGGTACCGGCCGACACGTTGACGCCCTTCTCCAGCATGCGCTTGATCGGGGGCGTCGCTTCGGCCACCCCATGGCCGTAGCGCTCGACGAAATATTCGCCCTGGTAGGCCATGCGGTGCTGGGTGGCGATGCCGCCGCCAAGCGCGGCGATCCGGTCGATCGAGCGCTCCGAGATCGTCTCGGCGTGGTCGAAGAACCAGTTGAGCCCTTCGAGCGGGATATCCTTGTTGACCTTCTCGAACACGTCGAGTGCACGGCTGATCGTCTCGTCATAGGTCGCGTGCAGCCGCCAGGGCCAGCGGTTCTCGGCCAGAACCCTGACCACCTCCTCAAGCTCGCCCTCCATCTCCGGCGCCATTTCGGGGCGCGGCTGACGGAAGTCCTCGAAGTCGGCGGCCGAAAACACCAGCATCTCGCCGGCGCCGTTGTGGCGGAAGTAGTCGTTGCCCTGCTTGTATTTGACCGACGAGGTCCAGTTGAGGAAGTCCTCTTTCTCTTCCTTCGGTTTCTGGGTGAAGAGGTTGTAGGCAAGGCGGACGGTCAGCTGATCGTCGTCCGAGAGCTTCTGGATGACGGCATAGTCGTCCGGATAGTTCTGGAAGCCGCCGCCGGCGTCGATGACGCTGGTGATCCCCAGCCGATTGAGCTCGCGCATGAAATGGCGGGTGGAGTTGACCTGGTAGTCGAAGGGCAGCTTCGGGCCCTTGGCGAGCGTCGAATAGAGGATGCCGGCATTGGGTTTGGCGAGCAGCAGCCCGGTCGGGTTGCCGTTGGCGTCGCGGGTGATCTCGCCGCCCGGCGGGTTCGGCGTGTCGCGACCATAACCGACAGCGCGCAATGCGGCGCCGTTCAGCAGCGCCCGGTCATAGAGATGCAACAGGAACACCGGCGTATCGGGGGCGATCGCATTGATCTCGTCGATGGTCGGCAGGCGCTTTTCGACGAACTGGTGTTCGGTGAAGCCGCCGACGACCCGCACCCATTGCGGCGCCGGCGTGATCGCCACCTGCCGCTTCAGCATCGCCATCGCATCGGCAAGCGAGCGCACCCCATCCCAGCGCAGTTCCATGTTGAAGTTGAGACCGCCGCGCACGACGTGGGTGTGGTTGTCGTTGAGGCCCGGCAGCACGCGCTTGCCCTTGAGGTCGATCACCTTCGTCGCCGATCCGACAAGCGCCATGATCGTCCTGTCGTCGCCGACAGCAAGGATCCGGCCGTCCTTGACGGCAATCGCCGTCGCTGCCGGATTGGCGCGGTCGAGCGTCGTCACAAGGCCGTTGTGAAGAATGAGGTCAGGCGTCATCGAGGTATCTCCGGTCGATTGGGCGCCGGCTGGACGGGCCGGCGAGAAGAGAGCGGGCAGCGCCAGCGACGAGGCCGCGCCGAGAAACGAACGTCGGGTCGGCATTGTCAGGCCCTTTCATCTTTCACAATTTCGTCCGCAAGCTTGCCCGAAGCCGTCGCTGCGCCGGGCAGATGCCCGAACACATGCGGCATGCATTGGCGGTTGAACCAGCTGACATTGATCGGCTGGCCGGAAAGCATCCGCTTGACCAGCGGCACCGACTGTTCGCCGATCAGGATCCCGAGCAGGCCGACAAGCGCGATCACCGGCGGCGCCGGCGAGCGGACGTTGAGGAGAGAATAGATGACCCCGACGAGCAGTCCGGCGCCGAGCGAGAGAAGATACATCTTCATCGCCACCTCCTTTGCGGATGACATGGTCGCCCCGGTCGCTGCGTGAGCGACCGGGGCGCTTTCGAGAGATGGCCAGGGCTCGCGTCAGTGCCCTTCGGACGCCCCGAACATCGACTTGGCGTAGATGATGCCGAGGCCGTAGGCCCCGCCGTATTTCTTGGCGATGCCGGTGGTCATCTCGTAGGTTTCGGTGCGCGCCCAGTCGCGCTGCAGCTCGAGCATGTATTGCAGCGACGTCATCGGCCGCACTCCGGCCTGCACCATGCGGTCCATGGCGCGCTCGTGCGCCTCGTCGGAGACATCGCCACAGGCATCGGCAATCACATAGACTTCGAAACCCTGGTCGAGCGCCGAAAGCGTCGGTCCGACGATGCAGACCGATGTCCAAAGTCCGCACATGACGAGACGCTTCTTGCCGATGCGATTGATCTCCTCGATCACGGCCGCGTCTTCCCAGGTGTTCATCGAGGTGCGGTCGAGCAGCTTCTGGCCCGGAAAGGCTTCGGTGATCTCGGAGAACATCGGGCCGGAGAAGGTCTTTTCGGCAACGGTCGTCAGGATCGTCGATACCCCGAAGCCGGCAGCCGCGTGGGCGACGAGTGCCGCGTTGTTGCGCAGGAGAACCGCGTCGATCGACTTGGTCGCAAACGACATCTGCGACTGGAAATCGATCATGATCAGGGTGTGATCCCTTGGCGATACAAGGAGCTTGCCGGGGGTCGCTGTCGCAGACATGGTCGTGGCCTCTTTCTGTTGAAACTGAACTCCGACTGGAGAGCTTCGACTATGCCGGCGACCGGCAACCTGTTCTTGTCGCCGAAGGCGGATTTTTGAAAATTTCGCGCGCCATGCCGGAGACGGTCAATCTGATCCGAGCCGCATGGCCGCACAACCATACTGACTGGTAGGCCTATGATTGCCGGCTGCGGCGCCACAGGCGGGGCGTTGCTCCTGCGGCCTGCACGAAGGCGCGGGTAAAATGACTCTGGTCCGAAAAGCCGCAGGTCGTGGCGATTTCACTGAGCGGCGTCTGGGTGAACTGCAACAGATCCTTGGCCTTCTCGATCCTCTGGTTCAGCAGCCAGCGATAGGGTGTGCTCCCGAGCGTTTCGCGGAACGCCCTGAGGAACGTCGCCTGCGACAGGTTGCAGGTCGCAGCCAGTTCCTCGACGGTCAGCTCGCCGTCCAGGCGATCGCGCACGAGATCGCGGATCCTAGCCTGGCAGCGCGACGACAGCCGCCGGCCCCCGGCCGCGGTTTCACCGCGACCATTGCCGTATTGCCGCACCACATGCGCGCCGATGGCGACGGAAAGCTGGTCGACGAAGAGGGCGCTGCGCTCCCTGTGTCCGTCCACGGTGGCAAACAGGGCGCCGAGCAGGCCGGCAAGAACCGGATCGTGCGCGCCGGCGAGCGACCGCAATTCGCTGACGCCTGCCGCATCTGACGCATCGGCGATGCGGTCGAGCGCGCCCTGGCCGATTTCGAGCAGGGTGAAATCGAACGTGCCGCTCAGATCCGCCTTATAGTCGTCGGCAAAATTCCTGATGTAGATGCTGTTGTCGCCGAAGTCCTGGACAGCGCAATGGTGTTCGTGAAAGACGCGGCGCCGATGGCCGCCGGCGAGAGAAAGGCCGATCAGGTAACCTCGGCCGTTGGCCGGCGTCGCCACCCTTTCCGGAGGCCCGGCTGCCGACCGCTTGCGGTGAAACACCAGATCGCGGCCCTCGATCGTCCGGTCGTCGTCAAGCCTGTCGAGCGAGCATCCAAGGCTGTCACGCGGTGGCGCAACGGCTGGGGTAGCGGAGGACCCGTCCATCACCGCTCCTCCCGCGTGCACCAGCGGCCGGCGGTTGGCAGCCACCACGACGCATCAGAAAACTGCCCCGCAGCGGCGGCCGGACGCAGATCGCGACGTGGGTGGCAAGCGTCCATTCCATCCATCTCAGGCTTGGCGTCTCGCGCCGGGGAAACGCCGATAATCGGCTCGACCGCCGGATCGTTCTTGCACGTTTGTCATGCGTTTTGAACAATCCGCATGAGGGCGCGCCCTCTTTTCGTCCTATTGTGTCCTGCGCACCACGGCGACGGGCCGGTTCTTCTTGCGGTAGCGCGCCGGGGCCTCGCCGACCTCGGCCGTGAAAACGCGGGTCATGTGGCTCTGGTCGGCGAAACCGCACTGGATCGCGATTTCGGCAAGCGGCATGTCCTTTGCGAGGAGGTCCCTGACGCGCGCGATGCGGTACTCGGTCAGCCACCTCGATGGCGTGCACCCGAAGCTTTCCTTGAATGCCTTGTTGAAATAGCTGCGCGACAGCTCGCATTGCGTCGCCAGATCACCCACCGAAAACGTCTTGTTGAAATGCGCGACGAGGAACTCCGTTGCGAGGCGCTCCTGCCATGGGGCCAGCGTGCCTTTCTTGTCGACCGGGAAATGCAGGCCGCCATAGGCCTGGCTGAGATGAGCCAGCGCTGCGAGGCTGATCTGCTCGACGAAAAGCGCATTGGCGTGACCGGGCTCGTCAAGCGATGGCAACAGCGCCTGCGCAAGGCCGAACATCACCGGATCGGCACGCCCCTGCACCGACGCGAGCGAAACATATTCGCCGCGCCCCGCCTCTTCGGCAAAGGCCCGCATGCTGGCAAAGGGGATATGGAAGCGGACGTTATCGAAGGGAGAGAGGTGGTGGCACTGCCACTGCTCGCGCAGATCGGTAATGGCAAGCGAGGCCTTGATGTGACCGCCCTCGAAGACAAGTTCGCCGCGACGCCACAGCCGGTGCGCATCGAAATCGCGCATCTGGACGATGACGTTGAAGGCGTCGGAGGTCGGCGCCGCGGGCGCCGGCTGCAGATCGAAGCGGTCGGAAAACGTGCGCGTGATGGTGATTTCGCCAGCGCAGATCGATTTGACCGTGGGCCGTGGCGCCTGATCGTCCACGTTTGCTGCCTCATTCAAGGCCATCGGTCAGCACCTCCCGATTTCCAGATCGACGGACCATTGCGACGCCGCGACGGGTCGAGCGACGGACTGGCGGGTGCACTATAGCGGCAAACTGCACGCACGCCGACACCGCTTTTCGTATGATGCCAACATCCATCAGTGCCGCCATCGGGCGCGCCAGATTGCAGGCGATACGCCCGTCACCGTGCGAAAGGCGTCGATAAAATCCGCCTCGTCGGCAAAACCGCAACGGGCAGCGATCGCGGCCAGCGGGCCGGCGTCTTCCGCCAGAGCGTGTTTCGCCCGTCCGATCCTGTAGCGCAGCAGCCATTGCTGCGGCGTCTGGCCTGTGGCCGCCAGGAAGCGAGCGACAAGGTCATCCTCCGACAGGCGCGTCGCCGCAGCGGCACCGGCGAGAGAAAAATCGTCGGACCAATGGTCGATCATGAAATCCTTGGCGGCTTTCTCCTGCCAGACCGAAAGCGCGGCGTTGCCGGACACGGCCCGCTCCGGATAGGAGTGCAGGAGATGCGCACAGATGGCGACGGCGATGTGCTGGAGAACCGGGCTCGGGTCGGCACCATCCTCGCCGAACAGCGGCTCCAGCGCCAGGGCAAGGTTCAGCATCACGTCGTCGGTCTCGCCGCGAAGGCAGCGAAGACCTGTCATGCTCGGAGCGTGCGAAAACTCGGAGACCTCGCGAAACAGCGTCCGCGGCAGGTGGAATGCCAGGGCATCCAGATCGCTGACCAGCCGCACGGTGGCGCCCTGTGCCAGATCGACAAGGCAGATCGAACCCTGCCTGTAACGCTGGATGGCGTCGTCGCTTCCATCCCGCGTGACATCGCAATGCATCGCGTCCTTGACGTAGAACATCAGAAAATAGGCGTCGTCGGCCGGCAGGCAGACGCGGCGGCTCAACTCTCCGTCCAGACGGCATCTCAGGCGTGTCACCGCAAAGCGGGCATCGCGGACGGGGCGGACCAGGAGCACCGGTGCATTCGCCTCACCGAAACAGGCTCCAACAGCGTTTGCGTCTGTCATTGTCTTATCGACCCTCGCCTCCGGGCGATGGAGTTTCGCTTGACGCGGTCAGTCACGTCGTTCGGCGCAGGCCAAGAGCTCGCGGGAAGCGATCATCGGCCATTGCGCAGGCAACATGCGCAAATCCGCCTGCGATTTCTTGTATCGATTGCTCACATTTGGCCGCAAACGGCGCAGACCTTGCGGCAGCGATCGCCAACCGCAACGTCTTGCCGACCACCGGGCATCCCTTGCCGGGCGCGTCCGGACTTCGGCGCGCTTGCCGGTGGCGGACCCGACATCCGTCAGATCCGCCGCCCGTCGTTACTGAGCCTTTGCTTCGAGGTCGACTTTGTCGAGCAGGAGCGCCGGGTTTTCGGCGGCGCCGATCAGTTCGAGCGCGCCGACGCCGGCCTCGTCCTTGGCCTTGACCGTCAACGTGAAGGTCCCGGGCTTGCTGATGAACTGGGTAAACGCCGTTGCGACGTCCTGCAGCTTCGGCTGCGTCGCGGCAAAATGCTGCACGCCGGCGCTCGTCATCAACACCAGCAGGCCGCGGACGCTGTCCTCGGTCATGTGGTTTTCCTCGGCGTAGAGCTTGATGCCCTTGGCAAGAATGCCCTTGTCTTCCAGCGTGAGTTTCGCCTCCCGCGCAGTCAAGCCGAAGAGCCCGATCTGCGCAGCGTTGAGATCGCCGGAGAAAAAGTCCTTCGAGACGCCGCCCATCAGACCCGCAAAGGAGAAGCTGCCCATGTCCTTGCCCTCAAGCGAGATCTCCTTGATCACAAGGTTCTCGTTGGGCTCATCCCATGAAAGCTCGACATTGGAGGAGAAGACCAGCTTGTCGAGACCAATCTTGCGCAGCGTCTTGAAGCCCTCTTCCTGCGTGTCCGCAGGGATCGGAACGCTGAGGTCGCGGTAGCTGACGCGGACATCCGTCGGAATGCCGTTGCGTGGCTTCGTCAGCGCGATTTCATAGGTGTCGAGCGAGAAACGAACGCGTTCCGGAACGGACGGCACTGCCGACTGATCCACGGGCGCCTCGGCCATCGGGTCTTCCGGCACTTCACCGGCGATCTCCGCGCCGCTGGCGGCGTCGCCGTCGGTTGCTCCATCCGCCGACGGCTCTGCAGGCGCCTCGGCCATCGGCTCTGCTGTCGCATCGCCGGGGACCGCCGCATCGCTGGCGGCTTCGCCGTCTGTCTTTTCATCCGGCAGCACCTGTTCGGCTTCCGGCGTCTGTTCGGCGCTGACCGACGGATCGACCTCGGTTTCGGTCGCGCTCTCGTCTTCGACGGGTTCGCTGTCCGTCACGGCTGCCGGGTCGCTGCCGGGCATGTCCACGTCGAGGCCCGCGATCCGGATCGTGCCGAATTCCGGCATCAGCGTCGTGTAGGGGAAGGTTTCGAATTCTTCCTCCTTCAGGCCCGCGAGCTTCGTCAGCGCCTCCATGGTCGGAGCCCAGGAGAAACCCTTGATGCTGGCTTCGGCAAATTTGAAGTAGTCGGTCCCCTCGCCCGCGGTGACACCGTTCATTGTGCCGTCGAAGCTGCGGGCGTCGAGCTGGAACGCCATCTTGTCGACGGCGAGCTTCACAAGCTTGCCCTCGGCGCTGTCCTGCTCCGGCACTTCCATCTTCAGGCCGAGCAGTTCCATGTCGCCCTTGCCGAGCATATCGGCGAGCGAAAGGATGCGCTTGAAGAATGCCTGGCGCTCGGCCGGTGGCAGAACCTCGGGATCGGTGACCGACTGAAGTTTTTCGAGCGTTTCAAGAAGCGGCTCGGCCGGCATGCGGACACTGAGGCCACTGCTGCGCACTTCATCATAGCCGAAGCGCGACTTGCTGTCGGAGAAGGCCAGGTTTTTCACCGAAATCGGACCGTAAAGCGGCTTTGGCTGCTTGTCGTCTGGTCCAGCCTTTTCGGTATAAATGCGGGCCATGTAGGCCACGTCGAAGCTCTCGCCGGCGACGGCGCCCATGGTGCCGTCCAGCTTTTCCCGCTTCGTCGCCCCTTCACCGTCAGGAACATCCATGGCGAACGCGAATGTGGCGCCGCTTGCCGAGTAGCGCGCGATGCGGCCGCCGGCGATATCCTCGAGCGCCACGTCCTTGTAGACCGTCTTCTGCTCGGAGTTCGCGACGTTTTGCGTCACGCTGACCTCCGGCGCGGACACCCGCCTTGCCGCGAACTTCTCGATCCGCTTCAGGAGATCCGCCTTGTCTCCGCTTGCGGGCAGGTTCCCGGCCGAAAAGAAGTCGGGGTCCTCGATCGTTGCCTCAGGCATCGAGAGCTTGGCCGCCTTCAGGTCGAGCTCCAGCCCCTTGACGTCGAGCTTGCCGCTCAGCGAAAAAATCTTCGGACGCCCATCGATCGCGGCGATGCGTGCGCTGGCACCGTCGCCGAAGGGCAAGGTCACGTCGCGCAGGTGGATGCGGCCGAGGAAATCGGCCTCGACCGAGCCCGCCTTGCCGCCACGCTCGGCGATGAAGGTGCCGACCGCCTTTTCCAGCATGAACTTGCCGCCGATGACGCCCGTCGCCGCGATCGCGATCACGGCCACGGCCGCCCAAAGAGCCTTGCGACCACCGCTGCGGGGTGCCGTTTCTGTCTGCGCCACGATTTGTGTCCTTTCACAACTCGAAAATGGAAAGAGATTCCGGCGTGTGACTATCGAGCCTTGTCGAACTTCGCAAGTTTCACGGGAGTTCTGTGCACCAATATCTGCCCTTGGCTGCAGACCGCAGCTCGGGTGACGCGTCATCAAAGCTGCATGAACGGCTGCCAGCATCCAACCAAAGGCATCGCCGACAAACATTAGCAATAGGATTACGTTATCGCCACCATCAGGAAATCCAACTTAAATTAATGAAACCACTTTGATAGACTTCGCCCCGCAACGAGGGAGATGCAGCCAGTGGCGAGACCGCATCGCGGACCGACAACCACCGACGGCACAATGAATGCCGCGCCCCGGACCAGGCAAAACGCCGGGCCGCATCGTCTGTTTTTCCTCTGACCACGCAATTCACATCATCCAAAGGGAGATAAAAATGGACGCGAAAGCCGAGAAAACGGGCAAATGTCCCGTCATGCACGGAGCCCAGACGAGTGCTCAATCGGTGGGCACCTCGAACAGCGACTGGTGGCCGAACCAGCTCAACCTGAAGATCCTGCATCAGAACTCCTCCCTCTCCGATCCGATGGGCACGGCATTCAACTATGCCGAGGAATTCAAGAAGCTCGACCTGCAGGCGCTAAAGAACGATCTGAAGGCGCTGATGACCGACACGCAGGACTGGTGGCCGGCCGACTTCGGCCATTATGGCCCTCTCTTCATCCGCATGGCCTGGCATAGCGCCGGCACCTACCGCACCGGCGACGGCCGCGGCGGCGCGGGCGCCGGGCAGCAGCGCTTCGCGCCGCTCAACAGCTGGCCGGACAACGTCAATCTCGACAAGGCGCGCCGGCTGCTGTGGCCGATCAAGCAGAAATACGGCAACAGCATTTCCTGGGCCGACCTGATGATCCTCACCGGCAACGTCGCCCTCGAATCGATGGGCTTCAAGACCTTCGGCTTTGCCGGTGGCCGTCCTGACGTCTGGGAGCCCGAGGAAGACATCTACTGGGGTACCGAAAAGACCTGGCTCGACGACAAGCGCTATTCCGGCGACCGTGACCTTGAAAACCCGCTCGCCGCCGTGCAGATGGGCCTGATCTACGTCAACCCCGAAGGTCCGAACGGCAATCCGGATCCGCTCGCAGCCGCCCGCGACATCCGCGAAACCTTCGCGCGCATGGCCATGAACGACGAGGAAACCGTGGCGCTGATCGCCGGCGGCCACACCTTCGGCAAAACCCATGGCGCTGGCGATGCCTCCAATGTCGGCCGCGAGCCGGAAGCGGCAGGCATCGAGGAACAGGGTCTCGGCTGGGCGAGCAGCTACGGCAGCGGTCGCGGTGGCGACACCATCAGCAGCGGGCTCGAAGTCACCTGGACGACGACGCCCACGAAGTGGAGCAACAACTTCTTCTGGAACCTCTTCGGCTATGAATGGGAACTGACGAAGAGCCCGGCGGGCGCCCATCAGTGGACGCCCAAGCACGGCATGGGTGCCGGCACCGTGCCGGACGCGCACGACAAGTCCAAGCGCCACGCGCCGTCGATGCTGACAACCGACCTCGCGCTGCGTGTCGACCCCGCCTATGAAAAGATCGCGCGGCATTTCTACGAGGACCCGGACGCCTTTGCCGACGCCTTTGCTCGCGCCTGGTACAAGCTGACCCACCGCGACATGGGTCCGCGCGCCCGCTATCTCGGCCCGGAAGTCCCTTCCGAAGAACTGATCTGGCAGGACCCGGTTCCGGCCGTCGATCACCCGCTGGTCGACGCCGCTGATATCGCCGGCCTCAAGGCGAAGATCCTTGCCTCGGGTCTTTCCGTCCCGCAGCTCGTCTCGACCGCCTGGGCATCCGCTTCCACCTTCCGCGGTTCCGACAAGCGCGGCGGCGCCAACGGCGCACGCATCCGCCTCGCCCCGCAGAAGGATTGGGATGTCAACCAGCCGGCCGAA
Source organism: Ensifer sp. (assembly GCF_035999135.1). GTDB lineage: Bacteria > Pseudomonadota > Alphaproteobacteria > Rhizobiales > Rhizobiaceae > Ensifer. Next base: position 104,524 of record NZ_DASYGZ010000148.1, on the reverse strand, counting down.
CTCGCCAAGGTCCTGGAAACGCTCGAAGGCATCCAGCAGGCCTTCAACGGCGCCCAGGCCGGCGGCAAGAAGGTGTCGCTTGCCGACCTGATCGTGCTCGGCGGTGCTGCCGCGATCGAAAAGGCCGCCAGGGCGGCCGGCCACGAGGTCGAGGTTCCGTTCGCCCCCGGGCGCGCGGACGCCACGCAGGAACAGACGGATGTCGAGGCCTTTGCCGTTCTCGAGCCGATCGCCGACGGCTTCCGCAACTACCAGCGCAGCCAGTATGCGGTTTCTCCGGAAGAACTGTTGATCGACAAGGCGCAGCTCCTGACGCTGACGGCACCGGAAATGACCGTTCTCGTCGGTGGCCTGCGCGTGCTCGGTGCCAATTACGGCGCGTCCAGCCACGGCGTCTTCACCGATCGTCCCGAGGTTCTCAGCAACGACTTCTTCGTCAAGCTGCTCGACATGGGAACGGCGTGGAAGGCTGCCTCCGAAGCGAAGGACGTCTTCAGTGGCACCGACCGCAAGACCGGCGAAGGCAAGGCGACAGCGACCCGCGTCGACCTCGTCTTCGGCTCGAACTCGCAGCTGCGCGCCATCGCCGAGGTTTACGCACAGTCGGATTCCAAGGCGAAATTCGTCCGCGACTTCGTCGCCGCCTGGAACAAGGTGATGAACGCCGACCGCTTCGATCTCGTCTGAGAAGCGACGCGGTCCATCGACATCCACGACAGGTCCCGGCGCAAGCCGGGACCTGCTTTCTTTGACGCACCGTTGCCAAAAACCTTTACCTGAGGTTGCGTTTTCGACAGCACAGCATCAGGGAATACCCCACACGTTAAACGATTTTCCTTTCTGAACCACACGCAGCCTTGCGGCGAAATTGCCGCGCGTTCGCGTCCGGCGTCGCCCTTCTGAGGGACTGCACAAACTATTGCTTTTGTGACAAGTTCCGCCTCGATGCACCGCTTACCGGCATATTTCATCCCGTTTACAAACAGGACTTCTTATCAATCTTTGGTTGCGTGACTTGCTGCGGAGAACGTGTTCTGATTTCATCACCATGAGGACGCCCGTCCGGGCGGACTGAAGCCATCTCAAGCTGTTTCGTTCAGGGGGAACGGTGCATGCCTCATCCGAGAATCCTCACCGCTTCACTATCATCGACGCTTCTTCTCGCAGCCAGCCTCACCGCACAGATGGCCTTCGCCCAGCAGGCTCCGGCCCAGCAGGCCCCCGCCGTTGTCGTTGCGCCAGCCACGATCATGGACCTGCGCGAAAGCGTTGACCTGACGGGCAAGGTGACCGCGATCCAGAAAGTCGATATCCGCGCTCGAGTCTCCGGCTTCCTCGAGGCGGTGAACTTCAAGGAGGGTCAGAAGGTCACCGCAGGTACGGAGCTCTACCAGGTCGAAGACGGCGCCTACCGCGCCGCGGTGCAGGAAATCCAGGGTCAGATCGAAGCCGCCGAGGCCGCCAAGCAACTTGCGGTCCTCGAGCGCGATCGTGCCGATCAACTCTTGACCACCAAGACCATTTCCCAGGCCAAGGTGGACCAGGCCAACGCCGAGGTCCAGAAGGCCGACGGCGACCTCACGCGGCTCAAGGGCAGCAAGGACAGCGCCGACCTCAATCTCTCCTACACCAAGATCGTGGCACCCTTCGACGGGATCGTCGGCCTGACCGCCGCCGATGTCGGCGCCCTTGTCGGCCCCGACAGCGGCCCGCTGGTGACGCTGACCCGGCTCGACCCGATCTATGTCCAGTTTCCAGTCGCCACAGCACTCTACCTCACCTACCGCGAGCGGGTGCTGAAGGGCGAGATCAGCGGCGGCGCCAATGTCGGGCTCAGCCTGCCGAACGGAACGGAATACAAGCAGAAGGGCACGATCAACTTCATCGCCAGCAACGTCCAGCAAGGCACCGACACGGTGATTGTGCGCGCCGAATTCCCCAACCCGGACAGCATCCTGCTTGATGGCGCGTTGGTGCGCGTCATCCTCGAGCAGTCTGACAAGCAGGACGTTCTGGCCGTGCCGCAGCAGGCGATCCAGCGAGACCAGCAGGGCGCGTTCGTCCTGGTGGTCGACGCGAGCTCCAAGGTCGAGCTTCGCCGCGTCGATGTGGCGCGCAACACCCGCGGCCAGGCGGTCATCAGCAAGGGCCTCAAGGAAGGCGAGAACGTGATTACCGAAGGCGCCGGCAAGGTGCGGCCCGGCATCACCGTCGATGCCGCAACGGCTGCAGGTGGCTGACCGATGATTTCAGAGATCTTCATCGATCGCCCGCGCTTCGCCACGGTTATTTCCATCGTGCTGACGCTGGCGGGCCTTCTGGCGCTCACCCGCCTGCCGGTCGCGCAGTTTCCCGACATCGTGCCGCCGCAGGTCAGCGTTACCGCAAGTTATCCAGGTGCCGGCGCCGACGTGGTCGAAACCACCGTCGCCCAGCCGATCGAGAGCAAGGTCGTCGGCGTCGACGACATGCTCTACATGAAATCGACCAGCGGCGCCGACGGCTCCTACTCGCTCACCGTCACCTTCGCTGTCGGCACCGACCCTGACATCGCGACCGTCAACGTGCAGAACCGCGTGTCGCTTGCCGAAGCCGGCCTGCCGTCCGAGGTCAAGCAGAGCGGCGTCAGCGTGCGCAAGAAGTCGTCTGCGCTGATGCAGGTGATCACCATCTATGGCGCTGACGAGAAGCAGAATTTCGACAACCTGTTTCTGTCGAACTACGCCACCATCAACGTGCTCGACACGGTCAAACGCGTGCCCGGCGTCGGCGACGCCCAGCTGTTCGGCGCCCAGGACTACGCCATGCGCGTCGTGCTTGACGTCGACCGCATGACCAGCCTCGACCTGACGCCGACCGATGTGATCAACGCGCTGAAGGCCCAGAACGTCCAGGCCGCCATCGGCCGCATCGGCGCCCAGCCGATGACCGACGACCCGCTGTTCCAGCTGAACCTGCAGACGCAAGGGCGCCTGACCGATCCCAAGCAGTTCGAGGACGTGGTGCTGCGCGCAAAGCCAGACGGCTCCTATGTGCGTATCCGCGACGTCGCGCGGGTCGATCTCGGCGCCTCCAGCTCGGATTCCAGCGCCCGCTTCAACGGCAAGCCGGTCGCCATGATCGGCACCTATCAGGCACCCGGCGCCAATGCGCTGGCCGCTGCCGAAGGCGTCCAGCAGGCGATGGAGAGGCTGTCGAAATCCTTCCCGCCGGGGGTCACCTACGCGATTTCCTACGACACCTCGCAATTCGTCAAGGCCAGCGTCGACAACGTCGAGGAAACGTTGCTGGAGGCCTTCGTCCTCGTCATCCTCGTCGTCTTCCTGTTCCTCGGAAACTGGCGCGCGACGCTGATCCCGCTCGTCGCCGTTCCAGTGGCACTGATCGGCACATTCGCCGTCCTGCTCGCGATGGGTTTTTCGCTCAACACCGTGTCGCTGCTCGCCATGGTTCTGGCCATCGGCATCGTCGTCGACGATGCGATCGTCGTGGTCGAGAACGTCGAGCGGGTGATGGAGGAAAATCCGGGCCTGTCGGCGGCGGAGGCTGCCCGGCGCGCCATGGGCGAAATCACCGGCGCCATCGTCGCCATCACGCTGGTGCTGCTTTCGGTCTTCGTGCCGGTCGCCTTCATCCCGGGCCTCAGCGGCCAGTTGTTCCAGCAGTTCGCCGTCGCCGTCTCGGTGTCGATGGTGATCTCGGCCATCAATGCGCTGACGCTGAGCCCTGCCCTCTGCGGCGTGCTTCTGAAGCCGCATCACGGGCCCAAGCGCGGCATCCTCGGCTATATCTCGCGCACCATCGACAAGGGGCGCGACGGTTATGCCTTTGTCGCCGGGCACATCGCGCGGCGCGCGATTATCGGCCTCGTGCTGCTGGCGCTCGCCTTTGTCGCGACCGGTTTCCTTTTCAAGGTCGTCCCGACCGGCTTCCTGCCGGCGGAAGACCAGGGCGCCTTCTTTACCGAAATTCGCCTGCCGGAAGGTGCATCCTACAACCGGACCGATGAGGTCGTGAAACAGGTCGAGACGATGCTTGGCGGCATCGAAGGCGTTGCCAACGTCATCACCGTCACCGGCTACTCGTTCCTCGACGGTCTTTCCAAGTCCAACTCGGCCTTCGCGATCGTCACGATGAAGCCATTCGCAGAACGTCTGAGCCCGTCTGCAGGCGTCGAAGCGGCGATCCGCACGACCATGGGCAAGGCGCAGGCGATCAGAGGCGCGCAGATCTTCGCATTCAACCTGCCGCCGATCATGGGCTTGGGCACAGGCTCGGGCTTCGAGTACCAGTTGCTCGACCTGCAGGGCCGCTCGGTCGCAGATCTCGCGGCGACCGCCGGCGGTCTGATCATCGCCGCCAACCAGAACCCGGCGCTCGGGCCGACCTTCACCACCTATTCGGCAAGCTCGCCGCAGCTCTATCTCGACATCGATCGCGACCGGCTGCAATCGCTTGGCGTCTCGGTGAGCGATCTCTTCACCACGCTGCAGGGCACGCTCGGAAGCTACTACGTCAACGACTTCAACCTCTTCGGCCGCACCTGGAAGGTGACGATGCAGGCGGCACAGGCGGACCGGAACGCCGTTGACGACATCCAGCGCCTGCACGTGCGCAACGTCAACGGCGACATGGTGCCGGTCGCCTCAGTCGCCAAGGTCGACTACATCGTCGGGCCGCAGTCGATCGTGCGCTACAACAACTATCGCTCGATCACGCTGAACGGCCAGCCTTCCGCCGGGCATTCCTCCGGCGAGGCGCTCGCGGCGATGGAGGCGCTTTCGGCTTCCACCCTGCCGCCCGGCTACAGCTACGAATGGACCGGAACGGCGCTGCAGGAACTGGAGGCGGCCGGCAAGACGACGGCGATCCTGGCGATGGCGGTGCTCTTTGCCTACCTCTTCCTGGTGGCGCTCTACGAAAGCTGGACCATCCCCGTGCCGGTGCTGCTTTCGGTCGCCTTCGGCGTCTCGGGCGCGCTTCTGTCGGTGCTCATCGCCGGGCTTTCCTTCGATATCTACGCCCAGATCGGTCTCGTCGTGCTGATCGCGCTCGCGTCGAAGAACGCCATCCTGATCGTCGAGTTCGCCAAGGCACACCGGGAGGCCGGGGCCAGCATCGTCGATGCGGCGATCGAGGGCGCTCGCGCCCGATTCCGCGCCGTCATGATGACGAGCTTCGCCTTCATCCTCGGCCTCGTGCCGCTGGTGATTGCCAACGGGGCGGGAGAACTCAGCCGGCGCGCGGTCGGCACCGGCGTCGCCGGCGGCATGCTTGCCGCCGCGGTCGTCGGCATCTTCGTCATCCCGGCGCTCTACGTCGCCTTCCAGTGGCTGCGCGAGCGCGGCCACAAGGTCCTCGGCATCTCCCGGCACCCAGCGGTGGAAGGCGACCAGCCGGAAGGCAAGACCGAGACGCCGGCCGGTCACTGACGGCGACCTGTCCTTGATCGGCCGCGACTAAAGGACGAAAACATGCACTGGATCAGGCGCGCCCACACGGGCGCGTTTGATCTTCGGTCTGCATTGCAGACTTTCCGTTCATCCGTTGGTGACGATCAAGGAAAGCCAGGTTTCGCTCTCGTTTCGTTGCGCAAACACCGGCGCCGCGGACGGCCGCTCTTGGAAGGTCAGACCCGAGTAGCAGAGAGACGGATGCCGCGCTCTGCAAAGTAGCTCTCCAGCGCCTCCGGCATCGCAGGATCCGCAATGAGTGCCACATAGGTATCCGGGCGCAGCAAATAGACGGCGTCGCGCACGAGGCCGGCCTCGGCGTGCTGTGAACTCCATGGGAAGAGGTGAAGCGGCACGTGTTTGGCCGCACACCACGCTGCGATGCCGTTGCGCGCCTCGCCGTAGACATGCACCTGCCAGGCGATGGCGGAGAGCGATGCGTGATTGTCGAGGCCGTTTGTGCATACCCATGGCAGGCGGTCGCCGCCCTGCACCCGACCGCGCGCAACACGGCTCAAGGGGCCGCCGCGATAGTTGAGCTGCGTTTGCGACAGGATGCGGAACAGGAACTCCCTGATCCCACCGACGCGGTAGGCGATGCCGGCCAGGGCCGGGGCGATGTGGACGCGCAGGAAATCGGCGACGTTGCCCTCAGCCGTGACAAAGGTGAACAGGCGGTCGGTGGTCTCCACGAGCTGACGGGCAAACCCGATCCGTTCGCTTTCGTAACTGTCGAGCAACGTATCCGGCGCTTCTCGCTTCAGCACTGACGCAAGCTTCCAGGCAAGATTGATGGCGTCGCCGATTCCGGTGTTCATGCCCTGGCCGCCGACAGGGCTGTGCACATGGGCGGCGTCACCGACGAGAAAGACTTTTCCTTGGCGGAAGCTGTCGGCGACGCGATGGTGGACGCGGTAGGTGGAAAACCAGTTCACCTTGTCGACGGTCAGTCGCAGGCCGTCGATGGCCCGATGGCTCACATCGTCAAAGGTGAGCCCACCTGCACCCTCCCGCTCGTCGCGGACGAGCCCTATCAGACGGCCACGCCCTTCGGCATAGGCAAGCAACGCGACGAAATCGCCGTTTTCAAGTGAAATATGGGCTTCACCATTGGCGGTGGCACCACTTACGTCAACGTCGGCGACGTAGAAGGTCTGATTGTAGGTGCCGCCGGTAAAACCGATCGCCAGCTTGTGCCGAACGGCCGAGCGCGCGCCGTCGCATCCGGCCAGATACCGCGTCGCGCAAATCTCCTCACGGCCGTCCGGCAACAGGAGACGGGCGCGCACGCCATTTTCGTCTTGCTCAAAGTCGACAAGTTCGGTCTGCCGTTCGACCCGCACGCCCAAGGCCTCAAGGCGCGCCGCAAGCAGCCGTTCGTGGTGATCCTGCGGATAGACGAGAACGAATGGATAGGGCGTCAGTTTCGTGCCGGTCGGGCTGAAGGATATCCGTGCCCTCGCTCTGCCCTTCGCCCAAAGATTGACCGAGGGGTTGCGGTAACCGGCGTCGATCACGGCCTCGGCCAGATCGAGCTGGCGGTAAAGCTCGAGCGTCCTCGCATGCACGACCATCGCCCGCGACGTCGGGCCGGGGCCGGTGTTCTGGTCGACGACGCGAACCTTCACGCCCTGGACCGTGAGCCAGAGGGCAAGCACCAGCCCGGTCGGTCCCGCGCCGACAATAAGGACATCCTCTCCCGCCACGCCCGCTCTCCGGTGCCTTCGAGCCAGCGGGTTTCACTCTCCATCGCTGGCAACCGCAGCCTACGCGCATGCGACAGCCAAAGCCAATGCCGACGAGGACTGTCGCGCAAAAGAGGCTGATGCGAGACCCATGGCTCCGTCTCAGGACCTGCCGCGCGTCCTCAGTCTGGTGAGCAATCGTTCCTGCCCCACCCGGATCACATGTTCCATCGCGCGCCGTGCGCCCTCCTCGTTTCGCAGCCGGATCTGCTCGACGATGCGGATATGGGCGACGGCAACGCGGTCGATCTCGGCGCCGTCGGCCGCCGCGTTGCTGAGGCGGAAGACACCCATCAACGCTGCCTCGATCAGGCTGCCCACGGTCTGCATGAACGGATTGAGCGACGCCTTGAGCAGGCCGAGATGGAACTCGAGATCGGCAAGCGCGAGCGATTGGGCGCTGTGGCCGGCGTCGCCCATGGCGACTGCAAGCCGCATCATGTGGGCGATATCGGCGTCGCTTGCGCGTCGTGCCGCAAGGCCGGCTGCATAGGGTTCAAGCGCCAGCCGCACCTCGCTCACATGGCGCAGGAAGTTCTCGTCGACCCCTGCCCGGAAATGCCAGGCGAGCACGTCGCCATCGAAAAGGTTCCAGTTTGCCTGCGGCAGCACGCGGGTGCCGATGCGGGCGCGGGCTACGACGAGCCCCTTGGCGGCGAGCGTCTTCATCGCTTCGCGCAGAACCGTGCGGGAGACGTTGAAGCGCGCCGCAAGCTCGGCGTCGCCCGGAAGCGTATCGCCGACCGCAAACTCGCCCGCAACGACCGCCTGCCCCAGTTCCTCGACCACGAGCCTGTGGCTCGTTCGCTTGCGCGGCTGCTGGAGGGATGGCCACATCGCCCGCTCCGCCGATCCGTCACGCGCGCTGCTGGCGATGGCGCGAGACGGAAATGATGCCTTTCTGCAGGAGGATGAAGGCGAAAAGCAAAAGGCCGATCAGGATCTTCGTCCACCAGCTCGACAGTGAACCGTCGAAGGTGATGTAGGTCTGGATCAGGCCCTGGATGAAGATGCCGAAGAGCGTTCCGGCGACGAAGCCGGCGCCGCCGGTCAAAAGCGTGCCGCCGATCACCACCGCCGTGATCGCATCGAGTTCGACACCGACGGCAGCGAGCGAATAGCCGGCCGAGGTATAGAGCGAGAAGACGATGCCCGAGAGGCCGGCGAGCAGCCCTGAAAGGGCGTAGATCCTGATCGTCGTTGCGGCGACGGGAACGCCCATCAGCCGCGCCGTCGCGGTCCCGCCGCCGAGCGCATAGACATTGGTTCCGAAACGCGTTCGGTGGGCGACCAGGATACCGAGCGCAAAGATGAAGAGCATCAGGCCGCCGATCAGCGTGATGCGCCCGCCACCCGGCAGCTTGAAATAGAGCCCCTTGAGCGTGGCGTAAAACGGATGCCGGATCGGGATGCTGTCGACCGACAGCACGAAAGCCATTCCGCGCGCGAGAAACATGCCGGCAAGCGTGACGATGAAGGCCGGCATTTCCAGGTAGTGAATGATTGCCCCCATCGCCGCCCCGAACAGCGTCGCGATGGCGAGAGCCATCGCAAAGGCGACGAGCGGATGCAGCCCGGTGTGCTCCAGCACGACCGCGAGGAAAACGCCGGTAAAGGCGATGACCGAACCGATCGAGAGGTCGATGCCGCCCGACAGGATGACAAAGGTCATGCCGACGGCGGCAATGCCGAGAAAGGCGTTGTCGGTCAGAAGGTTGCCGATCACCCGGGTGGAGAGCATGTTGGGATACTGGGCGATGCAGAGCGCGTAGCCGAAAAGGAAGATCACAATGGTCGCGGTCAGCGGAAGGTATTTCTGCTTCATTTCACCGCTCGCTCTGACGGTTTGTTGGCGCCGCGCACGGCGGCCAGAAAGGCGAAGGCCGAGCGAAACCGCGGCGATTGCAGCACCAGGATGATGACGATGATCGCCGCCTTGATGATCAGGTTGAATTCGGGCGGGAAGCCCGAAAGAAGAATGCCGGTGTTGATCGCCTGGATGATGAGCGCGCCGAGCACCGAGCCGGCAATGCTGAAGCGGCCGCCGAGAAGCGAGGTGCCACCGACCACCACGGCCAGAATGGCATCGAGTTCCAGCCAGAGGCCGGCATTGTTGGCATCCGCACCGCGGATGTCGGCCGCCGCAATGATGCCAGCAATCGCGGCGCAGAGGCCGGAAAGAACATAGGCGGCGACCAAAAGAACCGGGGTCAGCACGCCGGAAAGCGTGGCGGCCTGGCGATTGACCCCAACCGCTTCGATCAGCATGCCGAGGGCGGTGCGCCGCACGAGCACGGCGACCAGCACGCCGAAGACCAGCCAGATCACCACCGGCATCGGCAGGCCGGCGAAGGAACCGCTGCCGATGAAGATCAGGCCCGGATCATTGAAGGTCAGGATCGCGCCTTCGGTGACCAGTTGGGCGATGCCGCGGCCGGCGACCATCAGCACCAGTGTCGCGATGATCGGCTGGATATCCAGCACCGCGACCAGCACTCCGTTCCAGAGACCGCAGAGCATGCCGACGGCGAGCGTGATCAGGAGGGTGGCGGCCAGCGAATGCCCCGACGTGATCAGTGCCGCGGCCGTCGCGCCACAGATCGCCATGACGGCGCCGACCGAGAGGTCGATCCCCCTTGTGGCGATGACGACCGTCATGCCGATCGCCAGTAGCACGACCGGTGCGCCGCGGTTGAGAATGTCGATCAGGCTGCCGTAAAGGCGGCCATTCTGGATCTCCAGGTTGAGGAAACCCGGAAACACCAAGGTCACCGCGACAATGATGATACCGAGCGCGATCAGTTGCGGCAGCAGGCGGCTGAGATGGAGCCGGATGAACGACGTCACGCTCCCCTCCTTTCGTCATGGGTGGCGGCGATCGCTTCGACGATCTGATGGGCGGTGATGCGGTCTCCGTCGAGTGCTGCGACATGGGCGCGGTCGCGAAGCACGACGACCCGGGTGCTATAGGCGACGAGCTCCTCGATTTCCGAGGAGACGACGATCAGCGACATCCCCTGCCCGCGCAGCGCTTCGATCAGTTTGACGATCTCGGCATGCGCACCGACATCGATGCCGCGCGTCGGCTCGTCGAGGATCAGGAATTCCGGTGCGGTGGCAAGCCAGCGGGCAAGGATGACCTTCTGCTGGTTGCCGCCCGACAGCAGCCTCACGGGCTTTTCGCGATCGGCGGTGCGGATGTCGAGCGCGCGGATATAGTGGTCGGCCAGACGGTTCTGCTCGGTCCTTGAGAGCGGCCGCGTCCAGCCGCGGCGCGCCTGCAGGGCAAGCACGATGTTTTCGCGCACGGACAGGTCGCCGACGATGCCTGAGACCTTGCGATCCTCCGGGCAGAAGCCGAACTTGTGATGAACGGCCGCGCGCGGCGACGAAAGGGCGGCCGGATGGCCGTCGACTTCGGCCGTACCGCTATCGGCGCGGTAGGCGCCGAAGAGAAGTTCGGCGGTTTCCGTGCGGCCGGAGCCGAGCAGACCGGCCATGCCGATCACCTCGCCGGCGCGCACATCAAGATCGAAAGGCGCGATGCGGCCCTTGCGCCCGTAGTTGCGGAACCGGTAGCGCAAGGGCCCTTGCGCGGTCTCGGTCCGTGGGGCGTGGATCTCCGCCGCCAGCTCCCGGCCGATCATCATCGCGATCAATGTGCGTCGGTCGAGGTCGGCGGTCTCGCGTGTTCCAACGAGCTGCCCGTTCCTGAGCACGGTGATCCGGTCGGAAATTTCAAAAACCTGTTCGAGGAAATGGGTGACGAAGACGATGCCGAGACCCCGCGCCTTGAGGCGCCTGACAATACGAAAAAGCATTGCCACCTCGTGCGCGTCGAGGCTTGCGGTCGGCTCGTCGAGGATGAGCACCTTGCCTGAGAGGTCGACGGCGCGGGCGATGGCGACGACCTGCTGGATTGCCACCGAGTAGCTTGCCAGTTCGCGCGTGACATCGAGGTCGAGCTCGTACTCTTCCAGCAGCGCGCGCGCCCGTCGGTTCATCGCCTGCATATCGATGAGGCCGAAGCGACGCGGCTGGCGTCCGAGAAACAGGTTCTCGGCCACACTCAGGTTCGGCAGGAGATTGACCTCCTGATAGACCGTGCCGATGCCGAGACGTTGAGCGTCAAACGTATCGCGCGGATCAACCGGCGCACCGTCGAGCATGATGGCGCCGCCGTCGCGGCGATAGGCCCCGGTCAGGCACTTGATCAGCGTCGACTTGCCGGCGCCGTTTTCGCCGAGCAGGGCATGCACCTCGCCGCGCCGCAGATGGAAGTCGACCTTGTCGAGCGCCTTCGTTCCCGGGAATGCCTTCTCGATCCGTACTGCCGAAAGAATGTCGTCACTGGTCTGCATCGATGCCGTTCCCGCCAAGGTGCGATCGAGAGCGTGATGAGCAAGAGGCGGCTGCCTTCAGGCCGGCGTGCGCTCCAAACCCACCGTCGTCAGCCGGCCGAAGCCAAGCCCCGTCTCGCCTGGCGAGAAGGCTTGCCTCCGGCCGGGTTGCCGCCCACGCGCCGCGACGCGGGCGGCAAACACTCAGTAGCCGAGGCCTTTTTTCGCCTCGTAGACCTTCATCGGGTCGTCGGCCTGAGTGTAGAGCTTGGATTCCGTCTGGATCCATTTCGGCGGTGCCGTGCCGTCCTTCTGGAAGGCGGCGAGCGCATCGAAGGCGGGGCCGGCCATGTTCGGCGTCAGCTCGACGGTGGCATTGGCTTCGCCGGCTGCCATCGCCTGGAAAATATCCGGAACCGCGTCGATCGAGACGACGAGGATATCCTTGCCCGGCTTCAGGCCGGCCTCCTTGATCGCCTGGATAGCGCCCACGGCCATGTCGTCGTTATGGGCGTAGAGCGCGCAGATGTTCTTGCCGCCATCCTCGGCCTTCAGGAAGCTCTCCATCACTTCCTTGCCCTTGGTGCGGGTGAAATCGCCGGTCTGGCTGCGCACGATCTTCAGGTTGTCGTGACCGGAAAGCGCCTGTTCGAAGCCCTTCTTGCGGTCGATCGCCGGCGACGAACCGGTTGTGCCCTGCAGCTCGACGACATTGCAGGGCTTGCCCGCGGTCGCATCGACCAGCCACTTGCCGGCAACATTGCCTTCATGCACCAGATCCGACGTGACGGCCGTCATGTAGAGATCCTTGGATGAATCGACCGTACGGTCGAGCAGGATCACCGGGATCTCCGCATCCTTGGCTTCCTGCAGCACCTCGTCCCAGCCGGTGGCGACGACAGGAGCAAGCAGAATGGCATTCACGCCCTGCGCAATGAAGGAGCGGACCGCCTTGATCTGGTTTTCCTGCTTCTGCTGCGCGTCGGCGAATTTCAGATCGATGCCGCGTTCTTCAGCCTGCTGTTTGGTCAGCGTCGTCTCGGCGGCGCGCCAGCCGGACTCCGAGCCGATCTGCGAAAAGCCGACAACGAGTTCCGCAGCCGAAGCGCTACCGAACGCGCAGGCAGCAAGGATCGTTGCACTCGCAAGTGCCTTGGCGATTTTCATGATTTCCTCCCAAAGAAAGCTGCCTCCACGCAGCCGATGAGAAAAAATCATATAATATTACTTTTGTAAACGGGCAGTTTTAGCCTTTGCTCGCTCGTTTCAGATTTCCCGCAGCCTCCCAGGATTGCCGATCCGTGAACGTGGCAAGACGTGCCGTTGGCAACTCTGAACCAAGTCGGATCATCGTCGCACGATTTTGCCCTTACTTCTCGATCGGAATGAACCCTTTCTGCTCGTCCTGTCTGTACCAGTAAATGTGCCACCGATCCGCCACGGCACGTTCCTTCAGGAAAGCGATTGCGAGATCTTTGCCGTCGGTGCGAATGTTGATCGCCCCGTACACCTGCACGTTTCGTCTTGCCATTTCCTCCAGCGCGGCGGCCCGTTTGGCCTTGGCCGCCTTGATCACCGTGTCATTGGTTCCCGGCTTTTCGATCAGAGCGTTCTGCTGGTTGATCGTCTTGAAAAGACTTGTCGCCTCTCGCTCTCTGGTCGACCGCAGTATCTCGGTGCAGAGGATTAATGGTTGGTCGCCACGGCCAAAACGACCAAGCCTGCCCAGCAGTTCGGGGCGAGGATGGACATAGCTCTCATCGTCTCCGGACGACACAGCGAACGCGGAAGGATTGACCGCCTCCAAGAACTCGTCGGTGACATCCGCCGCGCCATGATGGCAGCACTTCAACAGGTCTGATCTCCAGCGAGATTGTGCATGCGCGACCGCATCGCGCAAAGGCTGGCCGTCGCCTATTCCGCTGTAGGCACGCAGAAGGAAGTCCTCCGCGGGCTTGTTCAGATCTCCGCCAAGCACCAGCGTGAAGCCCTGGTATGCGACGCGCAGGATGACTGAATGGCCGTTCTTCGTCTTTCCTTCGTCACGGTCCGTCGAGCCGATTTTCTTCCCGAACCATCGCAGTCGGGGACTTCCATCGTCACCGGCCTCGATCAGCGGCCCGAGGATTTCGATCGTGAAATCCGGGTTCTCTGCCGGAGAGAAGCCGGGCATCCAATGCCGATTGGCCATGCCATGGCTCACCTCCGATGCCAGCATCTCGACACGATCGACCTTTCCGCTGGTGAGTGCCGTATGCATCAGCCTTGGATATGTCTTTCTGCCCCTGACAACGGGGTCGGAGTAAAGCGCCTGGATGTCGGCGTGGGTGACCATGATCGAAGTCAGGTATCGTCCCGATGGATCGCTCGGCCCAAGAAGGTCGTCCCCCTCCCGCTCGGCGATGCCGTTGTGATAGAACCTCTCGAAGTGCTGCTTCGGTTCGTCGAGCAGACGCTGGAATCCAAGATAGTGGTCCAGGTCGCTGTGGGTAGCGACTGCCGCATGGAAGCGCACGTCTTTCGCGTACTTGCCATATCTCCACTTGATGAAACGGTAGACGTTGTCCCCCTTACCGGCATCCACCACGATGACTCTCCGCTCATCGGGTCTTCCCGGCGTGGTCACGATGGATCCATCGCCTTGCCCGACATCAAGTATGATGACGTCGAGTGGGGCTTCCTCAATGCAGTCCTTTTTGGGAATCCAGTAAGAGACTTTCCCCCAACGGACTTTGTGCCAATCACCATCCGACTCGATGACATCCAACCAGTCCCCCCAGAGGACCTGCTTCGCCTTCTTCCGAGTAGCGACGTCATGCAGATAGACTTCGCCCTTCCCCACGAACACTCTCATCCCTATCCCTCCAGAAACGCAAAAGTTGAAAAGCTCTCGTTGAGCTCTCCACCATCAAGGGGGCGCAGGTGACGGCGTTTCCGATGCGAAGAACCGCAGCACCATCGTGTCCCACCGCCTTTCCACTTGAACGCCGAGGGTCGGCCACGCGCCTCTCCCTTGCCTCGCGATCAAGCGTCGATCAGAGGTTGCTTTAATATCTCTAGGTTGTCTAGGCTGACCTTACGCGCAGTGGTGGCGATTTCTTGCCGTATGGCCCAACGAAACAAGTGAAATCGTTCGAGCCGTACTACTATCGGGCGAATGTTTCTCAGACACTCGCTGCCTTACGATGGTTGATCCTTCGATAGGGAGTTGGGGGCGCTTCCATGCAAGTACGCAAGACAACAACGCGCGAAGATCTTGCCGAGATCATCGAGATTGAAGGCGAAGGCGAGTATATCTACGAGAACGAACTGGAGGTGACGGAGCACGACGGATATGTCGTCGTTCTGCTCGAAAAGTTGCGGGGCGTAGTCGAGTCGCTCGACAACCCGGGGAACCTCGTTGGTGATGGCCTGAAGGGGCGCGTCGAGCTCTACGTGCTCCATGCGAAAAGTGAATTCCGTAGCCTTAAGCTCCGGGTGGCGTCAAAGGCCGGCGCTGCGTTTCGACTGACCATCGGATATTTCAGGAAGACCGCCGCGGATCTGCAGAAGGAATTGCCCTGCAAGTTATGCAAGGCCGCTTGCAAGCTCACCCTGGCGGTCATCCTGGCTCATCTGGGGATTCCGTATTTGAGGCCCGATGGGGCCGACGCCGGCATGGATCTCACAACGTTTCAAGACGTGATACGACCCATCCTGGAAGATCCCCATGCAGCGGCACAGCGCGCAATCGCCGAGTTGCTTACCCAGACTGGGGTTCTTAGTTCTATCCGCGTTGCGTTGGAGCTGATCGGCTGGATTTGGGATGTCGAAGAGAGGTTCTACACCTTCGCCTGCACAATGGCGGGTTGCTGCCCGTAGGCGAGCGGTGAGTCATTCAACACGACCGCTGTGAAGGAAAAGACTCCGCGCGATGGCGGGGGCAGTCGCGCATCCCCAGCTTGAAAGGATGCAAGGGAACTCTGCCGTCGCGCAGAGCAACTCCCGTGACAACGCTGAGATTGACGCCATCGAAGCAACATCTATTGCATGGACACAATGCGCTAGGCCTTCGCCAGCAACGTGCCGGCAGCGCTGGCGATCATGACAAGGACCACGCCGACAATCTGGTTGGGGCTCAGGGTCTGGCCGAGGATGACGAGGCCGGCGACGGCGCCCATGGCAGGTTCCAGGCTCATCAGCAGACCGAACATGGACGGTTGAAGGCGGCGAAGCGCCATGTATTCGAGCGCATAGGGCAGGAGCGGAACGAGAACCGCGAGCCCCGCCGTTACCGCCAGGATGTGGAAGGAAAAGCCGGACTGGACCTGATGGAACCCGAACGGCGTGGCGATGAGGGCTGCAAACGTGAGCGACACGGCGAGGCCTTCCAACCCCTTGAACCGCGCGCCGGCGTTCTTCATCAGCACGATGTAGCCGCCCCAGCCGATGGCCGCGCCGAAAGCGAAGAGCAGACCGCTGCCGTCTGCGATCCAGGCCGTGCCATCCCAGGAGAGGCAAAGCACACCGAGTGCGGCGATCGCCGGGAAAAGCAGGCGCCAGCCGCGTCCGCCGAGGACGGCCGCAACCGTCAGCGGCCCCAGGAACTCGATCGCGACGGCAAGACTGAGCGGAATGCGCTCGATCGCCGCAAAGAAGCAGAGCGTCATCATCGCCATGGTGGCGCCAAGGGAAATGGCCGCCAACCATTGCGACCGCGTGTATCTGAGGAAAGGCGGCCGCACCAGGAGAAGCAGGAATGCCGCAGCCCAGGAGAGCCGCAGCCACGTGGCGCCGAAAGCCCCGACTTCGACCATCGCCGGCTTGGAGAGCGCTGCGCCGAACTGCACGCTGGTCATGGAGAGCAGGCAGAACCCGATGGCAAGAGAGACGCGGCCGGACGATCCTTCCGCCGCCACCGGCTCGCGCCACCCGCCGTCCGCTGTTGTTTCCTGCTCCGCCATGTGTTTCTCCCCGTGACTTGAACAGACATAACAATCCCGGCACAATAAGAAACGCTAATAATTGTGATGCCGTCATAAAGGATCGTTATATGCATGACCTCGACATCGGCCTGCTGCGCGCCTTCGTCGTGACCGCTGAATGCGGCAGCGTCAGCGCAGCCGCCCAGCGGCTCGCACGCACCCAGGCAGCCGTCAGCATGCAACTGCGCCGGCTTGAGGACGATCTCGGCGCACGGCTATTGAACCGCAGCACCAGGGGCATGGACCTGACGGAGGCCGGGCATGTGCTGCTTCCCTATGCCCAGAAGATGCTGGGCCTGAGCACCGGGGCACGGCGGGCCGTGGCGGGGCACACGGTCGAGGGTCCGATCCGCTTCGGCATGATCGAGGACATTGCCGTCGGCTCGTTGCCAAGGGCGTTGCAGCGCTTCGCCGAGTGCCATCCGGGAGTGGCGCTCGAACTCACCGTCACCGAAAGCACCGTGCTGTCGGAAAAACTGTCGCTCGGTGAGCTCGATGTCGCCATCGGCGACCCGGCGCTGATCAATGGGCGACCGGTTCTGACCTGGCGCCTGCCGTTGCGCTGGGTCGCCGCGCGCGGTTTCGTCGTGCCCGAGGACGGCCCCTTGCCGCTCGTTACCTTCGACGGCGTCTGCACCTGGCGCCAGAAGATGATCGAGGTGCTTGCCACCGGCAACCGCCCCTGGCGGACGGTGCTGACGAGCGCCAGCCTCGCCTCGATCCAGTCGATGATCGAAGCCGGTCTCGGCATTGCCGTTCTGCTGGATCTCAACATCCGTCCGGGCACGATGCGCACGCTCGGCGTCCAGGACGGGCTACCGCCCGCGCCGGTCATCGAACTCGGCCTTTTTGCCGCCGACAATGGCGGCCTGTCGTCCAGGCCGATTTCGGCGCTCTGGGAATATCTGGCCGACGAACTCCAGGGTGAGGCCCTCGACACCGACCGATCCGCGGCCTGATCCCCGGAGCTCACCGCACAGTCGGCGCACCCGCAAGCGAAATTGCACGTCCAGCGATTGAAAAATCCCAGGCAAAATTTTACTAAATAATGATTGCGCCGCGCCCGGATCGGGCCGCCGGCGGCAGGCAGGACGTCGAATATGGTCACAATCAAGGAAATCGCCTCGGCAGTCGGGGTCTCGTCGGCAACGGTATCGCGGGTGCTGAATTACGATCCGACGCTGTCGATCTCCACCAGGAAACGCCAGGCGATCATCGAGACGGCCGAAGCGCTGAACTATGCAACGCCACGCAATCGCGGTCGCGGCGCCGGGCCGCTGCAGGGCCTGAAGTTCGCGCTGGTGCATTTCCTCCAGCCCGCCCAGGAACTGATCGACCCCTATTATGTCGGCGTCCGCCTCGGCATCGAGAACCGCTGCCAGGCGCTGAAGATCGAGGTGGTGAAAGTCTTCCACAACGGCAACCTGCCGGAAGCGGCGATCCTGCAGGGCGCCAATGGCGTCGTTGCCGTCGGCCATCACTATGGCGAAGAGGTTCACTGGCTGCGGCGGCACAGCCGCCATCTGGTCTTTGCCGATTTCGCGCCCGACGACGATATCGACGACAGCGTGATGAGCGACGTCTCCGTGGCGATGAACCGTTTGCTGCAAGGCATTTGCGCCAGGGGATACCGGCGCATCGGCTTCCTCGGCTGGATCGACGCCTTCCGCGACAAGGACGACATCCATTCCGAACGTCGCTGCCGGGCCTTCATCCAATGGACGACAAAAGAAGGACTTTACGACCCGGAACTCTGCATGGTCGAAAAGCTGACGCCGGACAGCGGCTACACGCTGGCAAAGGCGATGCTGTCGAAACCCAACCCTCCGGAAATCCTGATTACCTGCAACGACAACATGGCGATCGGCGCCTACAGGGCCATTCACGAAATGGGCTTGCGGATTCCGGAGGATGTCGCCGTCGCAAGCTTCAACGACATCCCGGTCGCCCAGTTCCTCGGGCCGCCGCTGTCCACGGTCAAGATCCCGGCCGAGGTGATCGGCGAGACGGCCGTCGACCTGCTCATCGAGCGGCTGATGGGACGGGACGTTGCCAAGAAGGTGCTGCTCGGAACCGAGATCATCTGGCGCGGCAGCACGGCCGTCGAAGCGGTGGGAGTTGCGCGATAAAAATCGCGAGGTAAAAATTTACTGAAATATTGCCTTCTTCAGAATTTTGCGAAATACTCCCGGCCGAGACGAAGAGGAACGTCTCGGGGAACGCGTTCGAGGGAGGAAACTATGAACGTGCGTAACTATCTGCGGCGCTTCGCCGGCATCGCGCTTGCGGGCGCAAGCCTCTTGGCGGTCACCGCCGCCGAGGCCAAGGAAATCACCATCTGGTGCTGGGATCCGAACTTCAACGTGGCGATCATGAAGGAGGCCGGCGCGCGCTACACGAAGACGCACCCGGACGTCACCTTCAACGTCGTCGATTTCGCCAAGGCTGACGTCGAGCAGAAGCTGCAGACGGGTCTTTCGTCCGGCACGGCCGATGCCCTGCCCGACATCGTGCTGATCGAGGATTACGGCGCGCAGAAATACCTTCAATCCTTCCCCGGCGCCTTCGCACCGCTTTCCGGCACCGTCGACTATTCCGGCTTCGCTCCCTACAAGGTCGAGCTGATGACGCTGGAAGGCCAGGTCTACGGCATGCCGTTCGATTCCGGCGTCACCGGCCTCTACTACCGCAAGGACTACCTGGAGCAGGCCGGCTTCAAGCCTGAGGACATGCAGGGCATTACCTGGGACCGCTTCATCGAGATCGGCAAGCAGGTCGAAGCCAAGACCGGCAAGAAGATGATGGGCCTCGACCCGACCGATGCCGGGCTCGTGCGCATCATCATGCAGTCGGCCGGGCAATGGTATTTCGACAAGGACGGCAAGGCCAACATCACCGGCAACGCCGCGCTGAAGGCGTCGCTGGAGACGATCAACAAGATCATGGCGGCCAACATCTACAAGCCGGCTGCCGGCTGGTCGGACTGGGTCGGCACGTTCACCTCGGGCGATGTGGCAAGCGTGATCACCGGTGTGTGGATCACCGGCACGGTCAAGGCGCAGCCGGACCAATCGGGCAAGTGGGGCGTGGCGCCGATCCCGGCGCTTTCGATCGACGGCGCGACGCATGCATCGAACCTCGGTGGTTCGAGCTGGTACGTGCTTGAAAGCTCTGCCGAAAAGGCCGAGGCGATCGATTTCCTCAACGAGATCTACGCCAAGGATGCCGATTTCTACCAGACGATCCTGCAGGACCGCGGCGCCGTCGGCTCGCTGCTCGCCGCCCGCGGCGGTGCGGTCTACGGCCAGGCTGACCCCTTCTTCGGCGGCGAGAAGGTCTGGCAGAACTTCTCCGACTGGCTGGCGAAGGTGCCCTCGGTCAACTACGGCGTGTTCACCAACGAGGCGGACACGGCGGTGACCGCCCAGCTACCGGCCCTGAACCAGGGAACCCCGGTCGACGAGGTGCTGAAGGCGATCGACGCCGAAGTCAGCGCCCAGATCCAGTAATCGCTCCCGCGACTGACTGCACCCGGCCGTGGCGACAAAGCCACGGCCGACGGCTCCTGCTTTCCACGAGGATGATGATGGCTCTCGCACGCCGCGGCGGCATCGGCCGATACTACAACGTCAATGGCTGGCTCTTCGTCGCGCCGGCGCTCGGGCTGATCGCGCTGTTCATGATCTACCCGATCCTCTGGTCGCTCTGGATGTCGTTCCAGTCCGGCCGCGGCATGATGCTCAAATTCGCCGGTTTTTCCAACATCATCCGGCTGTGGAACGATCCGGTCTTCATCAAGGCACTGACCAACACGCTGACCTATTTCGTCGTGCAGGTGCCGATCATGATCCTGCTGGCGCTGGTCCTGGCGTCGCTGCTCAACAACCCGAAGCTCGTCGGACGCGGCTTCTTCCGCACCGCGATCTTCCTGCCCTGCGTCACCTCGCTGGTCGCCTATTCGGTCCTGTTCAAGGGCATGTTTGCCCATGACGGCATCGTCAACGCGACGCTTGAAGCAATCGGGGTCATCGGCGAGCCGATCCCGTGGCTGACGCACCCGTTCTGGGCGAAGGTCCTCGTCATCCTCGCCATCACCTGGCGATGGACCGGCTACAACATGATCTTCTACCTCGCGGCGATGCAGAACATCGACAAGTCGATCTACGAGGTCGCCCGCATCGACGGCGTTCCCGCCTGGGCGCGTTTCACCCACATCACCATCCCGCTGTTGAAGCCGGTGATCCTGTTCACGACGGTCATTTCGACCATCGGCACCATCCAGCTTTTCGACGAGGTCTATAACCTGACAGAGGGCAAGGGCGGACCGTCAAACGCGACGCTGACGCTGTCGCTCTACATCTACAACCTGACCTTCCGCTTCATGCCGAACTTCGGCTACGCGGCGACAGTCTCCTATGTGATCGTCGTGCTGGTCGCGCTGCTTGCCTGCCTGCAATTCTTCGCGGCCCGGGAGCGCGACCGATGAAAAGCCCCGCACAAATCGCAACCGCCGTCGTCACCTACGGCTTCGTCGGCCTGATGGCGTTTCTGTCGATCTTTCCCTTCATCTGGATGCTGCTCGGCGCCACCAATTCGTCGATCGACACCATCAAGGGCAAGATGATGCCGGGCAGCGCGCTCGCCACCAATATCGGCGCCTTCTTCACCCAGGTGAATGCGCCGCTGGTCTTCTGGAATTCGGCGAAGATCGCGATCCTGGCGACGGTGCTCACGCTCGCCGTATCCTCGCTTGCCGGTTACGGCTTCGAGATGTTCCGTTCGCGCCACCGCGACCGGATCTACAGTGCGCTGCTGTTGACCATGATGATCCCGTTTGCGGCGTTGATGATCCCTCTGTTCATCATGATGGGCAAGGCCGGGCTCATCAACACCCACTTCGCCGTGGTGCTCCCGACCATCGGTTCGGCCTTCATCGTCTTTTACTTTCGCCAGACCACCAAGGCCTTCCCGTCGGAACTGCGCGACGCCGCCAAGGTCGACGGGCTGAAGGAGTGGCAGATCTTCCTCTACATCTACGTGCCGGTGATGCGCTCGACCTATGCGGCGGCCTTCATCATCGTCTTCATGACCGCCTGGAACAACTACCTCTGGCCGCTAATCGTGCTGCAGTCGAACGAGCAGAAGACGATCACGCTCGTCATCTCCTCGCTCGCCTCGGCCTATTACCCCGACTACGGCGTCGTCATGGTCGGCACCATTCTCGCGACACTTCCGACACTCGCGGTCTTCTTCTTCATGCAACGCCAGTTCGTCCAGGGAATGCTGGGCTCAGTCAAATAGGAATGATCATGCGTTCTGTTACCGCTTTCAACGACACCTGGATCTTCTCGGAGGGCTTCGATGCCGCTACTGCGGGGCGTTTGCTGCCAGGCAAGGCCATCAGCCTGCCGCACAACGCCGTCGAGCTGCCCTTCAACTATTTCGACGAGACATCCTATCAGCGCGCCTACACCTACCAGAAGGTGCTCGCCTGGCGTCGGGAGTTCCACGGGCGCGAAGTCTCGCTCGTCTTTGACGCGGCCATGGCCGATGCGGTCGTCTATCTCAATGGCGAAGAGATCATCGCCCACAGGGACGGCTACACGCCGTTCGAGGCGCGGCTCACCGACAGGCTGCGCGAGGGCGACAACCTGATCACCGTCAAGATCGACGGCAGCGAAAACCCAGAGATCCCGCCGTTTGGCGGCCGCATCGACTACCTCACCTATGCCGGCATCTATCGTGATGTCTGGCTGAAGATCACCGACGCGGTTTCGATCGCCAATCTCAAGATCGAGACCCGCGACACGCTGAGCGATGCCAAGTCCGTTTCGATCCGCTGCGACATCGCCAATCCCCAAGCGCTCGCATTCACGGGGAAGCTGACCGCACTCCTGAAGGACGCCAACGGCAAGGTGCTGGCGGAAGCGACCGGCGAGACCCGTGGCGAAAGCGTCACTCTGCAGTTGACCGGCCTCACCGGGCTTTCGCTCTGGGACATCGACAGCCCGGTCCTTTACGAGATCGAAGCGCAACTGCGCAGCGATCGCGGCAGTGACCGCCTGGCATCGCGTTTCGGCTTCCGCACGGCCGAATTCACGACCGAAGGCTTCAAGCTCAACGGCCGGCCGCTGAAGCTCCGCGGTCTCAACCGCCACCAGGCCTTCCCCTATGTCGGCTATGCCATGGGCCAGACGGCGCAGGAGCGCGACGCCGAAATCCTCAAGCATACGCTGCACTGCAATCTGGTGCGCACCTCCCACTATCCGCAGTCCAAGTGGTTCATCGAGCATTGCGATCGAATCGGTCTGCTGGTCTTTGAGGAAATCCCCGGCTGGCAGCACATCGGCGGCGAGGCCTGGAAACAGGAGGCGATCGAGAATGTGCGCCGCATGATCGAGCGCGACTGGAACCATCCGTCGATCATCATCTGGGGCGTGCGGATCAACGAGTCGCAGGATTCGCATGATTTCTACGTCGAAACCAACCGGCTGGCGCGGGAACTCGACCCGACGCGACAGACCGGCGGCGTGCGCTACATCACCGACAGCGAGTTGCTTGAAGACGTCTACACGATGAACGACTTCATCCTCGGCAACGAGGAACTGCCGGGGGCCAACCGCCCAAGGACCGCGCTGAGGCCCCAGCAGGAGTGCACCGGGCTCAAGCGTAAGGTGCCCTACATGATCACCGAATTCGGCGGCCACATGTATCCGACGAAGATCTACGACCAGGAACAGCGGCAGGCCGAGCATGTGCGCCGGCACCTCGAAGTGTTGAACGCCGCTTATGGCGACCCGAGGATTTCGGGGGCCGTCGGCTGGTGCATGTTCGACTACAACACCCACAAGGACTTCGGCTCGGGCGACAGGATCTGCTATCACGGCGTGATGGACATGTTCCGCCAGCCGAAATTTGCAGCCTATGTCTATGCCAGCCAATGCGCGCCAGCAGACGAAGTGGTGATGAAGCCGGTGACCTTCTGGGCGCGCGGCGAGCGCAACATCGGCGGCGTGCTGCCTTTGATCGTGCTCACCAACTGCGACGAGGTCGAGTTGAAATATGGCTCGCTGGTCAAGCGCATCGGCCCGGACCGCGAGAACTTCCCGCACCTGCCGCACCCGCCCGTCGTCATCGACCACAGGCATTTCACCAAGGACGAACTCGGTGTCTGGGGCATGAAGTGGGAGGATGCCGACTTTACCGGCTTCATCGACGGCGAGGCTGTCGCCCACCTGCGCATGGTCGCCGACCCGGTGCCGACGACGCTTGATGTGATCGCCGACAGCACGACGCTTCGTGCCGAGGGCCGCGACAGCGTGCGGGTGATCGTGCGCGCGCTCGACCAGGCAGGCAACGTGCTGCCTTTCCTCAACGATGCGGTCGATGTGACGGTCACGGGACCTGCGCGCCTTCTCGGACCAGAGCGCCTCGTCTTCCAGGGCGGATCGACCGGTTTCTGGCTGGAATCAACGGGTGCAGCCGGCGGCATCGCCGTCGCGGTGACCTCGACGCGGCTTGGTACCGTCAGGCTTGAGCTTGCGGCCAAGGTGCAGGAGGCAGCGGCTGCATGAGCGAACTGCAACTCAGTGAGGTCAGAAAATCCTATGGAAACTTCGAGGTCATCAAGGGCGTCGACCTCGACATCAAGTCCGGCGAGTTCGTCGTCTTCGTCGGGCCGTCAGGCTGCGGCAAGTCGACCCTGCTCCGGATGATCGCCGGCCTCGAAGAGATCACGTCAGGTGATCTCACGATCGACGGCGCGCGGATGAACGATGTCGATCCGTCGAAGCGCGGCATCGCCATGGTGTTCCAGTCCTATGCGCTCTACCCGCATATGACCGTCCGGGAAAACATGGGTTTTGCCCTGCGTTTTGCCGGCGTGCCGAGGGCGGAGATCGAGCAACGGGTCGGCGAAGCGGCAAACATCCTCGAGCTTGGGCCGTTGCTCGACCGCAAGCCGAAGCAGCTCTCCGGCGGCCAGCGCCAGCGCGTGGCGATCGGCCGCGCGATCGTCCGCCACCCGAAGATTTTCCTCTTCGACGAGCCGCTTTCCAACCTCGACGCGGAACTGCGCGTGCACATGCGCATCGAGATCGCCAGGCTGCACCGCAAGCTTGCGACCACCATCGTCTATGTCACCCACGATCAGGTCGAGGCGATGACTCTTGCCGACAAGATCGTCGTGATGCGCGGCGGCGTGGTCGAACAGGTCGGCTCGCCGCTCGACCTTTACGACGATCCCGCCAATCTCTTCGTCGCAGGCTTCATCGGTTCGCCGAAGATGAATTTTCTGAAAGGGATCGTCGAGGCTGGCGGAGCCGGCGTCCGTTTGCCGGACCTCGGCAATGCGGTCATTCCAATCAGCGTCAAGGCGGCAGTGCCGGGGAGCGCGGTGACAGTCGGCATTCGTCCGGAGCATTTCGGCGAGACCGGCTCGGCATCCCTCGAACTGACGATCGACATGCTGGAGCATCTCGGCGGCGAGACCTTCGCCTATGCGCGGCACGGGGATGGCGAGCTGATCGTGATCGAAACGAAGAACGGCCGCGGGCTGAAGTCCGGCGACAGCATCGCCGCCCGCTTCGATCCGGCAGCCGTGCTTCTCTTTGACACCGACGGCCGGCGGCTTCGCTAGAAGCTTCCGATAGAAAGACGGCGCCACCCGAGAAGTGGCGCCGTCAGGCTTTTGTTACGGGAACATGCCCTTCGGCGTTTCGCCCTTCAGGAAGGGCTCGACGAAGGCCATCAGCAGGTCCGGCTGGTTGATGACGGCGGTGTGCGACGTTGCCGGCAGGATGGCGAGGCGTGACGCCGACAGCGGCTTGCCCATGTCGCCCATGGCGCCGCCGCCGAGCAGGCGGAAGAGCGCGACATTGTGTTCGAGCGTCGCCACGTCGGCATCGCCGGCGATGATCAGCACCGGAGCCTTCAGCGTCTTGACGTCCGCCTCCCAGGCCATCGGCTCCTTTTCGAGCGCGATCAGCTTGCGCGCCAGTTCCGGAAAGCCGTTCGGATCGACGGCAAGTTTGCGATAGTCCTCGGCAAAGGGCAGGCTGACGAGCATCTCGACCGTCATCTGCGGGATCACCGCCTTGAATTCGGGCTGCCAGCCCTCAGCGTCGTAGGCAACCGACGCGGCGGCGAGCTTGTTCACCTTTTCCGGATGGCGGATCGCCAGTTGCAGTCCGGCGGCAGCGCCCATCGAGTAGCCGAAGACATCGGCCTTCTCGAGCTTGACCGCATCCATGAAGGCGGCAACGTCATCAGCAAGGTTTGGATAGGTGATCGGCCGGTCGATATCGTTGGTGCGGCCATGGCCCTGGAACTCGACCGCATAGACCGTGTGGGTTTCGGCAAGCTTCGGAATGATCGCGCCCATCGACGGAATGTTCATGTAGGCGCCGTGCAGCACGACCAGTGGCTCGCCCTTGCCCGAGACCTCGTAGTACATCTTCATGCCGTTGACCTCGACGGTCTCGGCCGTTGCAAAAGCGGTGCCGGACATCAGCAGGGCGCCAGCGATCAATGCGGTACGAAACATTCTCAAATCTCCTTTTTCGGTGCGGTTGAACACCGCCTTCGAGATTAAGACGTGCCGCGGTTCGCCATCCCGACATCGGCGACGAAGAAATTTTCGCGTTTCCGTTGCAGCGAACCAAAAACGCTTCGCGCCTGGCCGCGGACGGATCAGCCGGAGGGATTGAGTTTCGGCTTGAGGGCGGCGAATTCCTGCACGGCGAAGTCTATGAGTTTTCGCACGCGCGGCAGGTCCCGCATCTCCTGGTGGACGCCGAGCTTCAAGGGAAGGATAGGCGCGGCGACGCCAAGGTCGACGGGCACAACACCACTGCGGCCAGCGGCAAGGAAACACGGAAGTGTCGCGAGCGCCTGACCGGTTTCGATCGCGCTCAGCTGCGATCGGATCGTGTTCGCCCGCAGCATCACCCGCGCCTCGGGCCAAAGATGCTTGAGCCAAGTCGAAAGCGACACCTGCACGGCTGCCTCGGCCAGTTCGACGATGGCATGGTTCCTGCCGCCCCCTTCGGCATCCGGGTGACCGAAGCGATCGAGATAGGCCTGCGTTGCAAACAGGCCGTAACGGATATCGGCTACCTTGCGCTCAACGGTATCGCCCTGGTCGAAGCTGCCGAAGCGGAAGGCGATATCGGCATCCCGCCGGGACAGGTTGAAGCGCCGGCCATCGTTCAACAGATGGATGGTGACGCCGGGATGAACAGCGGCAAATTTTGTGAGCATCGGCGCGAGCAGATAATCTCCGAGCCAGTCGAGGCTCGTCACGGTAATCGTGCCCGCCAGCGCATCGTCCTTCGCCGCCAGGCGTCGCTCGACTGCAAGTGCATTCGCCTCCATCTCATCAAGCGCCGACAGGATGGACAGGCATGCCGACGTCGGCACGAGGCCGCTTGGTTGCCGCTCGAACAGTTTCTGCTGCGTCTTCTGTTCGAATGTGTCGAGCCGGCGGCTGAGTGTCGGCTGGGTTGCACCCAGGGCCCGCGCCGCCGCGCTCAGCGAGCCGTGGCGTGCCAAGAGCTGAACGAGATGGAGTTCTTCCCAGTCCACAAGCACCTCAGGGTTCAGGCGGTCGAGACGTCGCGCCGCGACGGACATTCATAGGCACTTTCGTGCCCGCCGTCATGCCTCCATCGATCGGAAGAACGACGCCGGTGATGTAGCTTGCCTCATCGCAACAGAGCCAGAGCACACTCGCGGCCACCTCTTCCACACGCCCAAGCCGGCGCATCGGCGTCGAAAGTGCTGCGTGCCGCTGAATGTCCGCGCCTGCCGCTTCGAGATGGTGGGTGAGAATAGGCCCGGGCGCGACGACATTGATCCGGATCCCCTGGTCGGCATAGTCCAGTGCCGCAGCCTTGCTCATCCCGATGATCCCGGCCTTTGCGCTGACATAGGCGGAAAGCCCTGAGGTGCCGTTGATGCCGGCGACGGAGGCCATGTTGACGATCGCGCCGCCACCACCCTTCGCCATCGCCTCGATCTGATAACGCATACCGAGAAAGGTGCCGCGAATGTTGGTGCGGATACCGCGGTCGAAGCCATCGATGTCGAGATCGGCAAGCGGGGCCGGCAAGGTTCCATCCGTCGCATTGTTGAAGGCCGCGTCGAGCCGGCCATAGTGCTGCATCACGCTTGCCAGCGCCTGCCTCATGGCTATCTCGTCGCCGACATCGGCTGCGATTGCCAGCGCGTCGCCGCCCGCTTCTCGGATCGAACCAGCCACCTCGTCGACGGCCGCCTGCGACCGGGAAAGAAGGGCAACGGATGCCCCGGCACGCGCGAAGGCGCGGGCGGTGGCCGCGCCGATCCCCTTGCTGGCGCCCGCGACCAAAGCGACCTTTCCCGCAAACCCAAGATTGTTCGTGTTCATCAACCTCACTCCATCTGATGCTGTCGCACCGCTTCTAGCGCCGGACGGCGACGGCTGCCTCGTGCAGGCGCGTATGCCTCCCATACGTGAACGGACAATCGACTTTCGCTGCGAACGGGATTGCCTTTGTCCGGCAGCCCGTCTTTCGCCCCAAGCGTCGATAGGGCCGCAGTCTCGAAAAGCACTGGGAGGCGATCATGGATAAAGCTGCGACAGGACGGGGACGATCGGAGCGCTGGAAGCGGCTGAAGGCGGAACTCGACCGGGTGATTGCACAAGCCCTCGATGAGCAGCGCATCGTCGGCACGGTCGTCGAGATCCTTGTCGACGGCGAGCCCGCCTACCGGGATGCCGCCGGGCTGGCGGACCGCGAAAGCGGACGGCCGATGACCGAGGACAGCATCTTCCTGCTTTCCTCGGTCGCAAAACCGATCGTCACGGTTGCCGCTCTCAACCTCGTGCAAAGCGGCACCATCGGTCTCGACGATCCGGTGTCGCAATGGCTGCCCGCGTTCAGGCCGCGGCTGGCGGACGGCAGCGAGCCTCGAATCACCATCCGCCAGCTCCTGACACACAGTGCCGGATTGACCTACGTGTTCATGGAGCAAGGCGACGGCCCCTACCGCCGACACGCCATCAGCAGCGGCCTCGATGACACCGACGATGACCTCCCTGCCCTCATCGGCAAGCTCACCGACATTCCACTGTCCTATCCGCCCGGACATGGCTGGGGCTATTCGATGAGCCTCGACGTGCTCGGCGCCGTTATCGAGCAGGCGACGGGATCGAAGCTGCCGGAAGCGATCGCAGCACTCGTCACAGGCCCGATGGGAATGGGCGACACCGGCTTTTCCGTGACCGATCCACGTCGACTCGTCGTCCACTATGGCGACGCGTCGCCACGGCCGCGGCGGCTCGCGGCCGACGATGCGGTCCCCTTCTTCGGCAATCCCGTGCGCCTCTCACCCGGGCGGATCTTCAATCCCCGAGCCTTTCCCTCCGGCGGCGCCGGCATGGCAGGCACGGCCGGCGACGTGATCCGCCTTCTCGAAAGCCTCAGGACCGGACATTCGCTGCTACTTGACACCTCCGCCACCGGCTCGATGTTCGACATTCAGGCAAGGACGGGCGGATTGGCCGCCGGCGCCGGGTGGGAGTTCGGCTTCGGCGGCGCCGTCCTTGTCGAACCGGAACTGGCAGGAACGCCGCAGTCGCGCGGCACGCTGCAATGGGACGGCGCCTACGGACACAAATGGTTCATCGATCCGGCCCGCGGCCTGACCGTCGTCGCGCTTACCAACACTGCCTTCGAGGGCATGAACGGACGCTTCCCGGCCGATCTTCGTGATGCCATCTATCGGAGCCTCTAGCCATGCGGAACGTCGCATTTCCCGTTGACCTCGACCGCTACTTCGCCCGCATCGGACATGCCGGGACGCCATCGCCCGATCTCACGACCCTTGGCAGCATCATCGCCCGCCACGCGGCGTCGATCCCCTTCGAGGCCATCGACGTGCTTCTCAGCCGTCGGATCGACCTGTCGCCGGCGGCGGTCGACGCCAAGCTCATCGAGCGCCGGCGTGGCGGCTATTGCTTCGAACAGAACGGCCTGTTGCAGCGCGTGCTCGCGTCGCTCGGTTACCGGGTAGAACCCTTGATGGCCCGCGTCCTGTGGATGCGCCACCCCGGCGCAGCGCCGCCGGCCTGGTCGCACATGGCGCTCCGCGTCTTCGTGGAGGATGTCGGCCATCTTGTCGATGTCGGATTTGGCAGTTGCGTGCCAACCGCGCCGTTGCGCTTCGACCGTTCCACGCCGCAGCCGACACCGCACGGGCCATTCCGTCTGAGCAGACGCTCGAAGGCTTCCTGCTTGAAGCAAGACTTGGTCCCGGCTGGGTGCCGGTCTACGAGGTATCGCCGCGGATTTGTGGCGGGGACGCCTGTTGTAGCGCGAACATCGCGACATCCACGGATCCGCATTCGCTTTTCCGGCAGACCCTTCTGGTGACGTTGACCACCGAGGAGGCACGCAACATCCTGTTTGGAAACCGGCTGACGATCCGTGACAAAAGTGGCACCGTCACGCGCCATGAACTCGACGCCCCGGCAATCGAACATGCCCTCACCGACCTCTTCGGGTTGCCCTTCCAGGACGATTGGCGACGGATCATCGCGCGCATCGGCAGCATACGCGACGACTTATCCGCCCCAACGACATGACGTGAACCCGTCTATCGGTGCGTCAGGATGTATCCTTTCAGGATCTCCGCATGATTGCGGACTTCATCCTTCACGCTGTAAAGGAGGATCGCTGGCCCTTCGGCAACGCGCTGCCGCAACACGTCAACGCCCGCAGGATTGGCATCGAGTTCGGCCAGATAGCGCGCGCGAAATTCCTCCCAGCTGCCCTCGCCTGCATGAAACCAGCGGCGCAGTTCCGTCGTCGGCGCGATTTCCTTCAGCCAGAGATCGACGGCGGCGTCTGCCTTGGTGAGACCACGCGGCCACAGACGATCGACGAGAATGCGCATCCCCTCGCCATCGGCCTTCGGCTCATAGACGCGTTTGGTCGTCAGTTGCATGAAGTCCCCCACCTGCTCAGATCGCCTTGGACCATAGCCCTCCCCGCCAGTCCGACCAAGGGCCGAAACGGCAGGCCGGAGAGCGCCAGCGCCAGCGATTAAACCCCGCGCCGGTTGCCCCAGAGCAGCACGTGCAGCTGCGGCAGGACACGCGCCTCGAACCAGCGGTCCTCCGTCACCTTGCCGACCAGCCAGAGCATGCGGTCGATGATGCCGTCGATGTCGACCGTGGGATCGTCATCGTCGGGCGGCGGCGGCGTATGGTTGCCGGGCTGCAGGTAGAGCGGCAGATGCGGGTAGCGCAATGCGGCATCACGGGCATAGGCATAGTCGCGCTCATCGAAGACGACGATTTTCAGCGCGACCTCAGGTCCGCCCTCAGCCAAGCGCAGACAGTCGTCGAAGTCCTGCCAGTTCGTCTCCATGCCGCTCGACGGCGGCTTCGGGCTCAGAACCAGAACATCGAGATCAGCAAACCAGGCCTTGGCGAGGCTGCCTTGGGTCTCGAGCGCGAAGCGATAGCCATCGGCCTTTCCGCAGGCGATCAGGGGGCCCAGCGGCTGGATCGCCGGATTGCCGCCCGAAAGCGAAACCGTCAGCGGCTTGCCGCCGGAAAGCCTGACGACCTCCTGCCAGATGTCCTCGGCGCTCATCGGGAGCCATTGGTCGCGGTAGTCGCTGTCGACCGCATGCAGCGTATCGCACCACGAGCAGCGATAGTCGCAGCCGCCGGTGCGCACGAACACGGTCGGAAGCCCGATCAGGATGCCCTCGCCCTGGATCGTCGGCCCGAAGATTTCGCTGACCCGGATGCGCGTTTCAGCCGGCCCGGTCATGGCCGGTATTCCGCCCAGGTCTTCGGCGTCTCGCTGACCCGAACGGCCGACGTTTCCGGCAGCCTTGCCTTGCACCAGTCGTAAAAATGCTTCGCCAGACACTCGGCGGTCACCCGGTCATGGCCGAGCACGTCGTTCAGGTGACGGTGGTCGAAACTGTCGTCGATGTAGCGCTTCAGCGGCGAAAGCTCGTGATAGTCGCGCACAAAGCCGTGTTCGTTGAGTTCCGCACCTGTCAGTTCGACCTCGACGACGTAGTTGTGCCCGTGCAGGCGGGCGCATTGGTGATCCGAAGGCAGGCTCTTCAACTGGTGA
The DNA here is from genome assembly GCF_035999135.1 of Ensifer sp. Classification (GTDB taxonomy): domain Bacteria; phylum Pseudomonadota; class Alphaproteobacteria; order Rhizobiales; family Rhizobiaceae; genus Ensifer. Next base: position 72,882 of record NZ_DASYGZ010000148.1, on the reverse strand, counting down.
GAGGCAGAGAAGTGGAATTCCTTGGTGATCCGGAACATCACTTTACCTCCTCGGCCGCAAATGCCGATGTCGCCGCCACCCAGAAATCCGGATCCGCGTAGTCGGTCGGGTCAGGAACACCCGCCAGATGGAAGGCTTCGCGTCGCTCGACGCAGGTGCCGCAGCGGCCGCAGTGACGTGCGCCACCCTTGTAGCAGGACCACGTTTCTTCGAACGGCGTCCGATGGCTAGCACCGTCGGTGACGATATCCGCCTTCGAGATCGTCACATAGGGCGCGTAGAGCGAAACGCTGGCGTAGCCATCGAGCGCGTGGTTCTGCATCGTCTGGAAAGCGTGGATGAAACCGGGGCGACAATCGGGATAGATGAAATGGTCGCCGCCGTGCACGGCGACGGCCACCGCATCCGCTTTCTGTGCGGCAGCGAGCCCGAAGGCAATCGCGAGCATGATGGCATTGCGGTTCGGAACCACCGTCGCCTTCATGGTTTCCTCGGCATAGTGGCCGTCGGGCACGTCGACATCATCCGTCAGCGCCGATCCAGTCAGATGGGTCCCGATCGGGCGGATGTCGATGATCTGGTGCGGTACGTTGAGCCGCTTGGCGGCCGCGGCGGCAAAGTCCAGTTCCTTGCGATGCCGTTGGCCGTAGTCGAAGGAGAGGAGGCCGACAAGCTCGTGCTCGGCTGCCACCTTGTGGGCAAGCGATACCGAGTCCAATCCGCCGGAGCAGATGACAATCGTCTTCATGATAGGTGTCCTTGTTTTGACCGGGTAGGCTGCGACCGGATTACGGCGCGCCTTCTAGGCCAAACGGCGGACGATGGGAAGGGTTAAATTGCAGACCGCAGCCATTGGACAGTTGCTGTCAAAGCGTGGAGATCTACTCAACCGCAGCCCGTTCCAGCTGTGCAAGTCCGTCGACCATGCCCTGAGGCGACACGTCGCCAATGACCGCCGATTGCACGACATAGCCGAGCACAAGCGACAGCAATGCAGCGGCCATGTCCGCCTCCACGTCATACTCGACACCGGTTCGGTCGTCACGCCAACGCTTCAGCGCGCCGGCGAGATCGCAGCGAAAATCGATGTAGAAGCTCTTCATCGTCGCGCGAAGCTGCTCGTTCCTTTGCGCCTCGCTCCAGCCGAGCAGCGCGATTCGCTTCAGGTCGAAGCCGTCGCGGCTCGCAAAGCGGTCGATCGCTTCCGTGATCTCGCCGACGAGCTGGCTGGGACTCATCGGCGGCTCGGCATGCAGCAATGGCGCGACGATCGCCGACAGCCCCGACAACGATGTGGCAACCGCGGCGAGGATCAGGTCGTCCTTGCTCGGATAGTAGGAATAGACGGCGCCGGCCGAAAGGCCGGACGCACGGATGATGTGGTCCATCGTCGTGGCGTGCAACCCGTCCTTCTGAAAACAGGTCCAGGCTGCTTCCAGGATCTGAGCCCTGCGGGCGGCGCGCTTCTCGTCTGATATCTTCGGCATTCGCTCAAAATAAAACGAACGCTCCCTCTTTAAAAGAGGCGTGGAAAATATTAAAACGAATGACCGTTCTTTTTATGAAGGCAACCATGATCAGGGTGACGGCAATCGAGACGGGCAAGGCCCGCATGAAGTCGGCCCAGCGCACCGGACGCGAAGGCCGCGGCGCCATCGGCCGCAAGATCGACATCTTCCGGGATCCGAACTGGATCGACCCCTTGCCCATCCTGTGCTTCCTGATCGAGCATCCGGAGGGCCGCTTTCTCGTCGATACCGGCGATACCTGGCGCAATTCGGTGCCCGGTTACCTTCCGGGCTGGAACCCGTTCTACAAACAGGTGCAGATCCGCGTCGCGCCCCACGAAGAGGTGGGTGCACGACTGCTCGCGATGGGGCTCGATCCGGCCGAAGACATCGGCACCGTCATTCTCACGCACTTCCATCACGACCATACCGGAGGGCTCGATCACTTTCCGCGCAGCCGGATTATTGGCCCGCGCGCGAACTACGCCGTCTCGATCGGTGTCAGGGGAATGATGACAGGCTGCCTGCCACAGCGCTGGCCGATCTGGCTGCGGCCGGAGCTCGTGGACATGGATGGCCCGCCGGTCGGACCTTTCGCCGCCTCCCACCCGATCACCCGCGATGGGCGAATCCTCCTCGTGCCGACCCCCGGGCATGTCGCCGGCCACGTTTCCGTCATCGTGCGCGGTGATACGTTTACCTATTTCCTGGCCGGGGACGCGACCTACTCGCAGGCAAATCTCCTGGCCGAACAGACGGATGGCGTGACGAATGATCCGGCAACGGCACTTGCGACCTTGCGGTCGATCCGCCGGTTTGCTGCGAGCGAGCCGACGATCCTGCTGCCGGCTCACGACCCGGAGAGCGCCGCGCGGCTCGCAGCCGGATCGGCCTTGGTCTGAAACGACAAGATGGCCGACCTTTCGCTGTGACGTGAAGTTGCGCAAGATCGCCGACAATTCGCGCGCGCCATAATGGGTTGGGGCGCGCGGGCTTCGAGGAGTTTTGTGGCGCTGCTGTCGCTACTGCTGGAGGCCCGGATAGGCCCATACGCCTGAAACGCGCATCAGATCACGGTAGATAACCAACCGCTCGTCTGGTCCGACCTTCGCAGCTTCGTCCTGGGTTGGCGCGTCCAGCGCGTTCATCGGTACGACTGAGGTTGGGAGATCGCGCTGCATCAATGCGTCTTCCATCACAGTGCGGGCACGGCGCATGTGGCTGGAACTGGTTACCAGGATTACGGTATCGGCCTGATGCCGCACCAACAGATTGGCGGCGTTGATCACGTTGCCGATCGTGTCTTTCGACTTGTCTTCGATGATGATGCGATCGCGGCTGACGCCCTTGTCGACCAGCCATTTCGACATCACGTCGCCTTCGGTTACGCCGTTCTTCGGCACGCCGCCACTCACCATAACCAGTGCCGTCGGATTGGCCTCAGCAGCCTTCAATGTCACGTCGAGACGGTCGAGCAGGGTCTGCTGCGCGGTGCCGTCATCCGCCAGTGCGTATCCCAAGGCGACCACCACGACCTTGCCGGACAACGTCGGGACATCGAAGCTCGGCTTTTCGGCCATAATCTGCTCTGCGCGAACGAAGCGCTTCCGATATTCCTCCGCGCGCTCGCGATCGAGACCCGCGAGCGCTTGATGTGCGAGTGCCGCGCCAGTTTCGTCGCCGCGGATGCGGGCAATTGCCTCCAGCCAGCTTTGCGCGTCGAAAGCCGTCGGCTCCTTTTCAAGGATACCCTGGAACGTGGTCTGTGCCTCGTCGAGCTTCTTCTGGATGATCTGCGTTGAGGCCACGGCATACTGAAAATCCAGGCGCTCGGGCGCTAAAGTCGACGCCTCCTTGAACGCCGCCTCCACGACATCATACTTGCCGTGAAGGGTGATGCCCTTGAAGACCTCGGCTTCAGCCTTCTTGACGTCGCCCCCCGACCAGTAATACTGCATGCCTGTGTCGACCAACTGCTTGATACGTGCAGCATTGGTCTGATCGAAGGCCGCGACTGGAGCGGCCGAGACAAGGCATGCCGTTGCTACCAATACTGCAAGGAGTCGGTGTCTCGCGCCACTCGCCTTCGTCGGACGCGGAACGTCCGATGTAAACACGGTCGAGCCCGTCAGATGGGCAAAAATAGAATTCGGCTTCATTGATATCTCCCAGTTTTCCGGTTGCCCGCAGGCTTGCTCACCCTCGGGCAGATAGGCGTTCCGTAATCACTTCCGATCTGGCCCAATCGATATGCGGCCAACATCAGCAATACCAAAACATTACCACCTGTCCACCGCGTTGCGGCTGAACCGTGCGCTTCCGCGCCCGAATTCCGGATAAATTATATTACATTTCTTACAGATAGCGCATGCAAGTTGCGTCCAAACTTCTAGACAGTTAGTGATTGGCGCTATATTGGTATTATCCAATCATGCCGCGGCAGCCTCCCCTCCTGATGAGGCGCAGCCGTTCGATGGTCACGATGCCATCAACAGCCAGCTTTTGTCGCCGGAGATTTCCGCGGTTCGTCAGATGGCAACACCCGGTTCTGGGCCCCGCCGCCAAATGCCAAACGGAAACACGCGCCGCCGCTTGGTGCGCTCAGAACGGCCATCTCGGCGCCATGTCGGCGGGCGATCTGCAGCACGAGGTTGAGACCGAGGCCCGCGCCGCGATCCCTGGGCTTCAGGCGGTAGAACGGCTCGAAGATGCGCTCGCGCTCCGCCTCGGGAACGCCGGGGCCGTCGTCGGAAATCTCGATCACGCCGCCCGCCTCCACGCTGGCGACGATCGTGCCGCGGTTCCCGGCATGTTCAATGGCGTTTTGAACCAGGTTGGTAATGGCGCGTGAAAGGGACGTTGCATCTGCCTGAACAAGCGAGCGCTCGACCCTTGGCTCGAAGGAAAACTCATAGCCTTCGTCGATCGCCAGCGGCGCGAGGTCGGCGGCGACGTTGCGGCACAGTTCCACAAGGTCCACCGTGGCAAACGGCGTCGCGTTGGCGTCCAGGCGCTGCAGGTCGAGCAGCTGTTCGGCGAGGGCCGAGATCTTCTCGCAATCGGCAATCAACCGGTCACGATCCGGGCCCGCCGCCAGCGAGTCCAGCCGCGCCTGCAGGATCGCAACGGGCGTGCGGAGTTCATGCGCCGCATCGAGGATGAAGCGCTGGTGGCGGCCGTAGGCCTGGTCGAGCCTGTGGAGCGCATCGTTCATGCCGCGCACGAGCGGCCGAACCTCATTGGGGATGGTGGTTTCGGGGAGGCGATAGTTGCGCCTGTCCATGCTGATCTCTTCGGTTTCGCGGGCGAGCTCGGAAATCCCCCGGCTTGCCCGGTTGACGATCCACGGCACGGCGGCGACCGTGACGATGGCGAGAAGCACCAGCATCGGCGCAATGGAAAAGCGCGAGAACTGCAGGATCAGCGCCGACTGGCTCATCAACTCGCCCTGCCCGAAAATCGTGAAGGCGCCCTCGGCATTTTCCCGGCGCCTGAGTACGGCAAGATAAGGCGATGGATCCCCGGCGTCGCGGATATCGGAATAGGTCATCTTGCCGAGATTTTCGGCCATCCCCTTGTAGATCGCGGGAATGTCACCCGCCTGGACGACCTCGCCATGGTCGTTGCGGGCGATGAACCAGAAATCCGGGCGCCGCGCATAGACGTCACCCATCTCCTCCGTTCTTGCGAGCATCAACTTGCCGTCCGGGCCTCTTCGGATCGCGTCGAACGCGACCTCGACCGGCGCCGGGCTGATGAGAACACCGCCCTCGTCGGCAAGCACCAGCAGGCTGACGAACGAGAGACCGAAGGCGAGCAGGATCGCCAGCTGCAGGACCAGAAGCTGAGCGATGAGCCGCTGCTTGAGGGAGCGGGGCCAGAACGTCCTCACAGGGCGCACCCGAGGGCTGAAGGGATTGTGCAAGGCATCGGCTGGCTCCGCTCGGACGCGTTGGAAATGAGCCGGCTTTTTGAAATTGCGCAAGGTCGGACGAACAGGCGCTTCGCATTTCTCGCGGATCGGCTTTGCGGGAAGCTGCAAAGTCTAGATTACCCCGACATTACGCCTGTCGTTCGCGGCCCGGAACTGCGGCACCGGGCCGCGATCTTCTTTCCTCATCATCATCATGCATGTGCATGCGGATGCTGCCGTTCATCCCAGACCGCCCAGATCGCGAGCGCAGTCACCAACGCCCCGAGGACGACATGCGTCCACATCGGGTTGGGACTCGTCGAGAAACCGAGCAGCCAGGGCGAAGCGATCAGCCACAGACCGACGATGAGGCTTGCCCATTCTTCCCATTCCGCAAACATGGCCAGTGTTGCGATCGCCAGAACGCCGAGCACGGCGGCAGCGATCCAGGCGTTCCAGGCCGGAACGTTTTCGACAACGAAACCCATGATCCAGGGGGAGACGAACAGGCAGGCGGCAAGAACCAGATTGATCCAGTCCTGTGCTTTCTTTCCTTCCATCAGTGCCATGACAACCTCCACGAATGAAGCTTGGCCAAAGCGTACGATCGCGTGCGGTCGCACGCTCTGAAAACTATAATAAAATCAAACGAAAGCGCTTTCAAATCTTTTTCGCGCGAGCAGCCGTGATCAGGCGTGCAAAGCGCGCCTTAGAGCCGCTCTCTTCGCGCCGCTTTGGCCGTCCCGGCCTCAGTAACCGCGCGCAGCGCCCGCGCCGATGCGGCTATCGACGGCGCCGTTGTAGCGAGCGCCGCCACCGCGCTCGATGTCGGAAAGGCTCTCACCGCCGACGAGAATGCCGGCCGCCTGCCCCCAGATCGACCAGCTTTCATCGATCTGAACGTCGTGTCCCATCGCTGCCAGCAGCTTGCGGGTGTCGGGCGACAGCGCATAGGGCTCCATGAACACCTTGTCCGGTAGCCACTGGTGGTGGATGCGCGGCGCGTCGACCGCCTCCTGGATGTTCATGCCGTGGTCGATGACGTTGAGGATCGCTTCAAGCGTGATGGTGATGATGCGCGCGCCGCCCGGGCTACCGATCACCATGAAGGGTTTGCCGTCCTTAGAGATGATCGTCGGGCTCATCGACGACAGCGGCGTCTTGCCGGGCGCAATCGCATTGGCCTCGCCCTGGATCAGCCCGTAAAGGTTTGGCACGCCCGGCTTGGAGGTGAAGTCGTCCATCTCGTTGTTGAGCAGGATGCCGGTGCCCGGCGCGACCACGCCGGCGCCGAAGGAACCGTTCAGCGTATAGGTGACGGCGACCGCGTTGCCCTCGTCGTCGATGATCGAGTAATGCGTCGTCTCCTTGCTTTCGCCGAAGCCCTTGGGGATCAGCGCCTGCGAGACGCCGGCGCGGAACGGATCGATCTTGCCGCGGATTTCCGCCGCATAGGCCTTGTCGGTGAGCTTTGCGACCGGATTCTCGACGAAATCCGGATCGCCGAGCGAGGTGTTCCGGTCGACATAGGCATGGCGCATCGCCTCGACCATCACATGCACCGTGTCGGCGGAACCGTATCCCATGTAGGCGATCGGATAACCCTCGAGCACGTTGAGGATCTCGCAGATGATTACGCCGCCCGACGACGGCGGCGGAGAGGAGACGATGTCATAGCCGCGGTAGTTGCACTTGACCGGCTCCAGCTCGCGCACGGCATAACGCTCGAAATCGGCTTTCGCCAGGATGCCACCCTTCTCGGCGCTCGCCTTGACGATCTGGTCGGCGATTGCGCCCTTGTAGAAGGCGTCCGTGCCTTTTTCGGCTATGCTTGAAAGCGACTTCGCAAGATCGGCCTGGACGAGCTTTTCGCCGACGGCGAAGGGCTTGCCGTCTTTCAGAAAGATCGCGGCCGCGGCCGGATCCTTGGCGAGCCGGTCGGTCTCGCCGTCGAACGAGTCGATGTCGCCCTGCTCCAGCACGAAGCCGTCCCTGGCAAGCGCGATCGCCGGGGCGATCAGTTCGGCGAGCGGCTTGGTGCCGTAGCGGCTGCGTGCTGTTTCAAAACCCATCACCGGACCGGGCACGCCGACCGCCCGATAACCTTCGGTGCTCAGGCCGTCGACGACGTTGCCCTTGTCGTCGAGATACATGGTCTTGGTCGCACCTTGAGGCGCCCTTTCCCGGAAGTCGAGGAAGGTGGTCTTGCCGTCCTTGAAGCGGATGGTCATGAAGCCGCCGCCGCCGATATTGCCGGCGGTCGGATAGGTGACGGCGAGCGCGTAGCCGACGGCGACCGCGGCATCCACGGCGTTCCCGCCGTTTTTCAGGACGGCAACCCCGATATCGGACGCCAGGTGCTGGGCCGTCACCACCATGCCGTGCTCGGCCTTCACCGGCTCCGGCGAGGCGGCATAGGCCGACCAGGAGGCCAGGCTCGAAGCGACGAGCAGCGTCATCGACAGGGTCTTCAAGCGGGAACTCGGCATGCGTCTCTCCCTCGCAGGCTCGCGATGCCTTGGCAAACTCGCGAACGCCGCAGCTTTGCCGCGTCGAGCACGGCGGCAACGATCGTTCGGGAGGGCGGGCACCAGAAGTGGGCGGCTATGAAGTGAAGGGAGTATAGCCACGCCCGACCGGCAATGGCAATTCACGTGTGCTCTTCAATCACCGGGGGAAGCGCCCCACTGCGGACGATCCGCATTGGGCGGTTCCTCAGGCGGCGTCCGCAAGGATCAGATCGGCCCCCTTCTCGGCCACCATCATCGTGGGCGCATTGATGTTGCCGGCGGTGATGTTGGGGAAGATCGAGGCGTCGATGACGCGCAGGCCGGGAACGCCATGCACGCGCAGGCGACTGTCGACAACGGAAACCGTCTCGTCCGGTCCCATCGCGCAGGTACCGCAGAGATGGTAGATCGACCCGGAATTTTCACGGAAATAGTCCATCAGCGCTTCGTCGCTTTGAACCAGAGGCGCCGGTGAAATCTCTTCGGCCGTCAGCGACGACAGCGCCGTGCCCGACGCGATCCGCCGCACCAGCCGGCTTCCCTGCAGGACTTCGTCGATATCGCGGTCGGTCGTCAGATAGTTCGGCCGGATCAGCGGTTTTTGCGCCGCGTCAGGCGATGCGATCGAAACGCTGCCGCGGCTCGTCGGCCGGCAGGAATTGAAGCAGATCAGATAGCCAGGATAGGGCTCGGGCTTCAACCCGGCCTTCGGATCCTTGGGGATGCGATAGGAGAGCGGGTTGAAATAGAGCTGGATGTTCGGCCGCTCCTCGTCAGGCCGTCCGCGGAAGAACCCGCCCGCCTGGTTGACGCTCATCGAAAACGGACCCTTGCCGGTCAGGAGATATTGCAGACCGAGCCGCATCTGGCCGAAGAGGCTGCCGAACTCGTCGTTGAGGGTCGGGATGGTGGCGCGGTAGTAGAAGCTCGCGCAGAGATGATCCTGCAGGTTCTGGCCGACCGCTGGCAGATGCCGGCGCGTCTCGACACCGAGCCCTGACAGCGCCTTGCCGTCGCCGATGCCCGAGACCTGCAGCAGCTGCGGACTGCCAACGGCACCGGCAGCAAGGATGACTTCGCGTCCCGCCGTGAAACGTCGCCGCACGCCGTTCTGGACGACATCGACACCGGTCACGCGCCCGTCATCGGCAAACACCAGCTTCTCGGCCTGGGCGTAGCGCTCGATCGTCAGGTTGGGCCGCCTGAGCGCGGGCCGAAGATACTCGGCGCTCGAATGGGAGCGACGGCCGTTGTTGGTGTTGACGTCGTAGACGCCGGCGCCCTCGATCGACGCGCCGTTGAAATCCTCGTTCAAAGGCAGCTGCAGCGAACCGCAGCTCTCAAGAAACGCATCCGTGATCGGGTGCGTCATGCCGCGCATCGGCGTGATATGGATCGGTCCATCGCCACCGTGCCATTCGGACGTGCCGCGCGCGTGGGTTTCCAGCCGGCGGAAGTAGGGCAGAACGTCGTCATAACCCCAGCCGGAATTGCCGGCTGCTTTCCAGTCCTCGAAATCGTCGCGCGCACCGCGCACATAGATCATCGCATTGATCGAGCCCGAGCCGCCCTGCACCTTGCCGCGCGGCACGTAGATGCTGCGATCCTGAAGTGCTGCCTCCGGCTCGCTCGAATACATCCAGTTGACCTCAGGATTGTAATAGCTGCGGGCATAGCCGACCGGGATCTTGAACCAGAAGGAATTGTCGTTGCCGCCCGCCTCGAGCAACAGCACGCGGTGGCGGCCGCTTTCGCTGAGCCGGCTCGCCAGGATGCAGCCGGCCGAGCCGGCGCCGACGATGATGTAATCGTAGGTCATCTCGTGTCCCATTGTCGGAAACTACCCGCGTGCCGGCGCAAAGGCCTTCACGTCGGCCGGCCGGCTGTCCATCTGCAGGTGAAGACGTTCGCCGGTGTAGGGCGTGTGCTTCTCGACGACGTCCATATTGAGCTCGATGCCAAGGCCGGGCTCACGCGACGGAATGATGTAGCCGTCCTCGACCACGAGCTTGGTCTTCAGCACATCCGCATGGAAACCGGAGAAGTCGAGGATCGCTTCGTGGATGAGGAAGTTCGGCGTGGCTGCCGAAAGCTGGATGCTGGCAGCAGCGCCCACAGGACCGTTGTAGAGATGCGGCGCGATCTGGGCGTAGTAGGCCTCGGCCATGCCGGCGATCTTCTTCGCCTCGAGCAGCCCGCCGACGCGGGCCACGTTCATCTGCAGGATCGACGCGGCCTTCAGTTCGAGGATGCGCTGGAACTCGTATTTGGTCGTCAGCCGCTCGCCGGTCGAAACCGGAATGGAGGTTGCGCGCGCCACCTCGGCCATGGCCGCCTCCTGTCCCGGGGGAACCGGCTCCTCGAACCAGAGCGGGTCGTATTTTTCCAGGCGACGTGCGAGCCGGATCGCCGAGGACGGAACCATCTGACCGTGGGTGCCGAAGAGCAGGTCGGCGCTGCTCCCGACCGCATCGCGGATCTTGCGGCAGAATTCCTCGCAGCGATCCATGACGCCGAGTGAAAGCTGATGGCCGGAATAGTTGGTGTACGGACCGGCAGGGTCGAACTTGACCGCAGAAAAGCCCATCTCGACCATTTCGACCGCGCATTCGGCGGCGAGATCCGGGTCGTTGAAATCGAATTCGCCGACGGCATTCTTCGGGTAGAGATAGGTATAGGCCCGCAGCCTCTCGTGCACGGTCCCGCCGAGAAGGTCGGCGACCGGCCGGCCGGCCGCCTTGCCGATGATGTCCCAGCAGGCGATCTCCAGGCCCGAGACGATGCCCATCATCGTCGGGTCCGGACGCTGGGTGAAGCCGCTCGAATAGGCCGAGCGCCAGAAGCGCTCGATCTGGTGCGGGTCATGCCCGAGCAGGTGCCGCTCGAACACGTCCTCGATCAGCGAGGTCATGGCGCTCGGATGGAACGAGGTCGCATAGATCTCGCCGATGCCCTCGATGCCGCAGGCTGTCGTGAGGCGGACGAAGATCCAGTACATGCCGCCCACATGCGGCGGCGGGACGGCGACGGCGTAGGTGTTGAGAGACGCGATCTTCATTCGTGTCATGCCTTTTTCTTGAGGCGGGCCATCAGCACCAGGGTGGCGATGGCGCCGAGGACGCAGACGATGGCGATGTAGCCGAAATAGAACTGATAGCCGGTGATGCCCGGATAGGTGTCCGAGAGGTACCCGTTGACCAGCGGCAGGTAGGTGTCGGGCGCGTATCCGACCAGCGAGATGATGCCGATGGCAAGGCCGGTGATGTTGGCCGGCACATGGCAATCATCAAGGATCGCCCAGTAGAGACCGCGGATCGTGTAGGTGATGAGGCCGACGACGAGCACCAGCCCGACGAAGAGGATCGTGGAGCCCATCCCCGGCAGGGCGATCATCGCGACAAGGCTGGCAGCCGCCACGATGAAGCTCGCGAGCAGGATGCCGGTCTTGCCGTAGCGATCGCCGAGCAGGCCACCACCGATACCGCCGACCGGGCGCAGCCAGAGCTTGATCGTGACGATCAGGCCGGCCATGGCCGCGGAGATCCCGAAACCGCCTTCCTGCAGATAGGCCGAGAAGCTGTAGGTCGCGAGAAAGACGTGGTAGCCGCAGAAGATGATGGCAGCGACGAGCCAAAGTTCCGGAATGCGAAGCAGCGTCCTGATATTGGCGAGCAGATTGCCCTCTCGCTTGCGGGCAGTCCTGTCCACCGCGACCGGCTGCGACACGGCGAAGTAGGCGACGCCGACGACGATGCAGAAGATGGCGTAGAGCAGCACGACGTCGCGGAAGCCGGTGGCAAGCCCTGCCCCGCGCGTTTCCGTCGTGAAGACGAAGAGCGCGATGGCGACGCTTGCAAGCAGAGCTTCGACGAGGCCCCGGCCGCCGTCGAGAATACCGAAGAAGCGTCCCTGTTCGTTGGCGCCGGCAATCAGGTTGACCTGCTTCAGCGTTGCCGCCCAGAACGTCAGCCCTGTCGTGACCCCGAAACCGCAATAGATGACGAGAAGGGCGGAGTAACCGGGCAACGTCGCGTACCAGAGGCCGAGCAGACCCGTGCCGACCATCGATATCAGGATCAGGAAACGCGGCTGGACGCGGTCGGCAAGCCATCCGCTCGGCAGGTAGCCGACGAGGAAACTGGTGCCGAGGATGGAGTAGAGAACCCCGAGCTCGGTGTTCGAAAGCTTCAGCACCTCCAGCATCGTCGTCTGGTAGGACTGGCGCAGATAGAGGATCGGATAGATCGCGCCGGCCGCGATCACGATCAGCGCCAGCTGCAGATAGCGGCTGCGCGCAGGCACGGCTGGCGCTGCCGTTTCGGATTCCATCGTCAGGCTCATGGGCAGTCTCCTCCCCGGCCGACGGCGAGAGCGATGCCACCGGCCCGGTATTGATGTGTTGGTGTCAGAGCAATTCCTGCCTTCGCTCGAGATTGCTCAATTCAAAGATCTAGTGTTTCAGGACGACAAGGCGTGTCTGGGTGAATTCGAGCATGCCATGCTTGCCGTCGTCGCCGCCGAGGCCCGAACGTTTCCAGCCGGCATGGAAGCCCTGGTAGGGATCGGCCGGGAAGCGGTTGACGTAAAGTTCGCCCGCCTCGATCGCGTCGCTGGCGCGCATGACGGTGCGGTAGTTCTCGGTAAAGAGCACCGAGCTCAGACCGAACTGATGGTCGCTCGCCTTTGCCAGGGCCTCTTCGAAGGTTGCGTAGGAAAGGACCGCGAGCACCGGGCCGAAGACCTCCTCGCGAACGATCTCCATGTCCTGACGACAGCCGGAGATCAGCGTCGGCGGATAGAAGTAGCCGGGACCGTCAGGCAGATAGCCACCGGCTTCGACGACGCCGCCTTCGGCTTTCGCCTGCTCGACCATGTCGTGCACGCGCTTTTGTGCCGCGGCGTTGGCAAGCGGGCCCATGCGGTCAGCGTCTTCAGCGCGGTTGCCGAAGGTGCGGGCGGCAAAGCCTTCGCGCAGCTTGGCAAGCAGCCGGTCGTGCACGCTCTCGTGAACATACAGCCGTTCGGCGCTGGTGCAGACCTGGCCGCAATGGGTGGTCTTGGCCGCGAGGATCATTCGGGCGACGGCGTCGAGATCGGCATCCGGCTCGACGATGACAGGCGTCTTGCCGCCAAGCTCAAGCGAGGGCTTGGCGATATTTTCCTTGCAATAGTCGAGCACGATCCGGCCGGCCGAAACGCTGCCCGTCAGCGTGATCATGCCGACACCAGGATGGGTGCAGAGCGTCCTTGCAACGTCGTGCGACATGGTCAGGATGTTGACGAGGCCCTCGGGCAGGCCGGCTTCGACGATCGTTTCGGCAACGGCGAAGGCCGAAGTCGGCGTGTTGTTGCTCGGGCGGACGACGACGGCATTTCCTGCGATCAGCGCCGGGGCGATTTTCCGGAACAGCGTGTAGATCGGGTAGTTGAACGGGATCAGGCAGGCGGCAACGCCGATCGGCGCGCGCTTCAGCAGCAGCGTCTCGCCGGGATTGTCGCTCTCGATCACTTCGCCTTCGATCCGGCGCGCCCATTCGGCGTGGTAACGCATTACTTCGGCGCCGTAGATCGTTTCTGCCGTTGCGTCGGCAAGGCTCTTGCCCGATTCCAGCGCCAGGACCGCACCGATGCGCTCGGCCCTGTTTTCCAGCACCGCCGCCAGCCGGCGCAGGGCATCGCCGCGCTGAATGGCGGGCAACGCCGCCCAGGCGCGCTGCGCCTTCACCGCGGCCTCGACCGCCGCCTTGGCCTCGTCGCCGGTTGCCGCCGGAACGGACGTGAACACCGCACCGGTCGCCGGATTGCGAACGTCGATCACGGCCGCAGACGTGGCTTCGATAAAGCGGCCGCCGGAGAAATTGCGATAGGGGCTCATGGCATCTCGGATGTTCTTGCCGCAATCCATGCACCGATGGTGGCGCGGGAGGCGGACTAGCCGGGAGAGAGCATCACGAGCGACGACCGGGCCTCTCTCCCACGACCGGTATCGTCATGAAAGTGATGCGACGATGCGCAAAAGCGCACAAGCGAGTAATTTTCAGTGAGAGCATTCGCAAAAGGAATGCTCGGCTCAGCCGACGTGGTCGGCCGCGACTTCCGAAAGCAGCCAGGCGCGAAACGAATCCACTTTTCCATCGCCCGCAGCCTGCGGTCGGGTGACGAACCAATAGGATTCGTGCCCCTCGACCTCGACGTCGAAGAGCTGGAGCAATTGGCCCGACTGCAGCTGGTTGCGCACCATCGAGCGGTCGGCGACGGTGACGCCCAGTCCCGCGCAGGCCGCCTCGATCGCCAGATCGAGCAGGTCGAATTCCAACCCGCCGCGGGTATCGACATCCTGAAATCCGGCCGCGTCCAACCAGTGGCGCCAGGTCAGATATCGCCGGTCGGGTGAAGCGAGGACATGCAGGAAGGTGAAGCGCTGGAGGTCGGACGGGCCCTCGACCCTTGTCCCCTCCAGCAACGAGGGTGCGCAGACGGCGACGTGCCGCTCGGTCATCAGGATGCTGGCGTCCAGCATCGGCCACTCGCCATCGCCAAACCGGATCGCGCAGTCGAGAAGCCCGCGTTCGGCCAGCGTATCGGAGGCTTCAGTGCTGAGGCTGATGTCGACATCGGGCAATGCCTCGCGCAACCGGGCAAGGCGCGGCAGCAGCCAGCGCTTGGCAAAGGTCGGGGGCACGTTGATCCGCAGGCGGTTCTGGTTGCTTTTCTCGGTGATGCTGCGCAGCGACACCTCGATGTTGTGAAACGCTTCCTGGATGGTCGCCAGCAGTTCGGCGCCCGCCGGCGTCAGTTCGAGATGATGGTGGCGGCGAATGAGCAGGTCCTCGCCAAGCTCGTCCTCGAGGTTGCGCACCTGCCGGCTGACGGCGCTTTGCGTGAGGTTCAAGCGCTCGGCCGCGCGTGTAAAACTGCGGGTCTGGCCGACCACCTCGAAGACCTTCATCGCCGACAATCCAGGAAGTCTTCGCATCGATATCTTGGCCTCGGGAAGCACTACGCACAGGTCCGCGGCCGTGGTCGCGGGATCGATGCGCACTCTTGCGTGCCGCGCGCAAACGTACAAGCGCGAAAATCCACATCGCATGCGGCTGACCACAGGTCGGCGATCTGCAAACGACAAACGGCGGCTTGCGCCGCCGTTCACCGATCCAGGCCATCGCCCGGCCAAGTCCGGGCGAAAACTGGAAACTCTCTCGCACTCACTCGGCGGCATAAAAGCCGTAGAGCACCGGCATCAGCCCGACCAGCGCCGCGAACCTCTCGAACGACTTGCGATCCGGCCGGGTCCAGCCGGTTTCGGCAAGCGCCGACAGCCGCGGGAAGACGAGGCGATCGAAGACGGCGCGATCGGTCATCGGCTCGGACCAGATGCAGCACTGCACGCCGAGCAGATGCTTCTTCTGCGCGTCCGTCCAGCCTTCAACGGGGTCGAAGGTGTAGAGCTTTTCCGGGTCCGACCAGCCGGCCCAGCTGCCGCCCGGCTCCGACCAGGCCGGGCTGTTGGCCATGTCGAGATAGTAGACCTGGCCGGGGCAGACGACGATGTCGTAGCCTTCCTCGGCAAGCGCCGCCGAGGCCTCGACCGTGCGCCAGCCGAACAGCAGAGACTTTTTCTTGTCGATGACATTGCCGTGGGCCGCCTCCTGCCAGCCGCCGGTGACGCAATCGCGGCTGGCGAGGAACGCCTGGATGCGCGCGAGGAATTCGCCCTGGAGTACAGCCGCACCCGAGCCGTCGATCTCGTCGGCGCCATGGGTGTTGGTAACGACGTTCAGGCGCTTGGCGTGGGTCTCCGCCACCTCCTCACCGGCAACGGCGCGAAGGCGCGTGAGCGCCTCGGGCGACCCCGACCAGGCACCGAGCGGGACCTCGTCGGCGCCGACATGGATCGCCCGCATCGGGAAGAGTTCGATCAGCTCGTCGAAGATGGTCTCCAGCACGCGGTAGGTTTCTTCCCGCGCCGGGTTGAGGCAATTGTCCGGGAAACCCTGGACCGAGAAGTAGCTGCCCTGCTCTTCAGGGTCGCGCAGTTCCGGGATCGCCTGCAGCATCGCATAGGAGTGTCCGGGGATATCGATCTCCGGCATCACTTCGATGCCGAGGCTTGCGGCCAGCGCCACGATCTGCCGGATCGCCGCCTTGGTGTAGTAGCCGCCGGTCGGCTCAGGACCGGAACCGAGCAGCGGCGGGATCTTGCGGCCGTGACCGCGCCAGGCGCCGACTTCCGTCAGCGCCGGATAGGCGTCGATCTCGACGCGCCAGGCCTCGTCGTCGGTGAGGTGCCAATGGAAGCGGTTGAGCTTGTTCCAGGCCATCAGTTGCAAGAAGCGCTCGACTTCCGCCGTGCTGTAGAACTGTCGCGCCACATCGAGATGGGTGCCGCGCCAGGACAGCGCCGGCTCATCCCTGATTTCGCCGCCCGTCGGAAACACGAAGGTGCCCGGATGAAGCCGCGCGCCACGCAGGACCTGCCCGAGCGTGATCAGGCCGTAAAGCATGCCCGTCTCCGAGCTGCCGGAAACGGCGACGCCGGCGGGCGAAAAGCGGATCACGTAGGCTTCAGGGCCGAGATCGGCCGCCTTCGACAGCGATACCGGGAAACCGCCTTCTGCCGCCGGGCGGACGACGCCTTCGACCGGAAACAGGCTTGCGGCGAGATCGGCGAAGGCCTTTCCGGCACGCGCCGCCTCTTCTCCCTCCGGCTTCACGTCGAGACCGGGAGGCGCCAGCATATGGCCGGAGACCGAGACCGCCTGCGGCCACGGCACGATCGACACGGGCACCGGCGCAACCTTCGGCACCGGGTAGACGGCAGCGCCCCGCTTCAGCTCGGCGTTGTCGCCATGGGCGCGTGCGGCATGTACGGAGACCGGCGCCATCGTGCCGTCGACAAGCACCAGGAAGGCGGCATTGGCGCCATCGGTCCAGTGGCGCGGCTCGTAGCTCATGCCGTGCGCCTTGAGCGTCCAGGTCGCTCCGGGCTCCAGCTCAAGGTCCGCAGGTGCTGCAAACTCCGCATAGTTCGACAATCGGACCAGAAGCTGTCCACCCTCGATCTCGGCGGCAGGATCGATGCGCGCCGGACCGGAGACGCCAAGGCGAAAACCCTTGAGCAGCCGGTTCGAATTGTTGGTCAGCGTCAACGCGTAGACGGACTTGTCGGCGGTGCCGACCGGGACCCAAAGGGTCTCGAGCAGAAATTCAGATTTGGCGGCAAACGTCATCAAACGGCTCCATGAAAAATAAACTCTTTGCGACGGCCGAATGGCCGGCGAATGTTCTTGAGGGATGGCTGTCCTCGGTTCACATAGCTCCCGTCGGGGCTTGGCCAAGGGTGCGGACGAAATGGTTTTCGGCAACCGTCTCCACTGCGTCCGATGCAGGGCGGCTCGCGCGCCGCACCTCGTCGGCATGCGCAAGGAAGCGGGCGCTTTGCCCCGGCACGAACGGGCGGTCGGGGTCCGGCACGGCCGAAAGCAAAAGCTGGGTGTAGGGATGGCGCGGATTGCCGATCACGGCTTCGGTTTCGCCCCACTCCACCATCTGGCCCGCAAACATCACCACGATCTCCTCGGCGATGTGCGCAGCGGTCGCGATGTCATGGGTGATATAGAGCATGGCGAGGTTCCGCTCGCGCTTGATGCGCGCAAGAAGCTCCAGGATATCGAGCCTGATCGACACATCAAGCATCGACGTCGGCTCATCGGCGACGAGTACATCCGGTCCGACGGCAAGCGCGCGGGCGATGTTGACGCGCTGGCGCTGCCCGCCCGAGAGCTCATGCGGGAATTTCCGCGCTGTCACATCAGCATCGAGCCCGACATCGGCGAGCAGACGCGCGACCGCGGCTTTCGCCTCGCCGGCGTTGCGGGCATGGCCGTGCAACAACAGTGGCCGCGCAAGGTGGTGATAGATGGAAAACACCGGGTTGAGCGAGGCGAACGGGTCCTGGAACACCATCTGGATAGCGCGCCGACGCTCATTCTCCGCTGCACGATTGCCAGTTTCGGCGAGATCGATGCCGCGAAACTGCATCGTGCCGGCGCTTGGCGCGTCAAGCCGCGCGACAATGCGGGCGCAGGTCGTCTTGCCGCAGCCGGACTCGCCGACCAGCGCCAGGGCCCGCCCGGGTTTCAGCGACAGGGATACCCCCCTCAGCGCCTCGACGGCGCCGAACGTACGCCGGATGTCCTTGAGGCGGACAATCGCGTCTTGCTGATCAGGCACGGTCGACAATGGCATCACGTTCATTCGACGACCCCCAGGCTGCGGACGGAGTGCGGCAGTTGCGGGATCGCGCCCCAGAGTTTTCGCGTGTAGTCGTGCTTCGGCGCGCGGCTGATCTGACGGGTGTCGCCGACTTCGACCAGCTGCCCTTTCAGCATAACACCGATGCGGTGGCAGAGCTGCGCCATCAGGTGCAGGTCATGGGTGATGAACAGGACGGAAAAGCCGAGGCTTCGCTGCAGGTCAACCAGCTGCTCCAGGATCTCCCGCTGCACCACCACATCGAGCGCCGTCGTCGGCTCGTCCATGATGATCAGCTCCGGCTTCAGCGCCAGGCAGATCGCAATGACGATGCGCTGTCGCATACCGCCACTGAACTGGTGCGGATAGTCATCGAGGCGCGTGGCGGGAATACCGACAAGCCGGAACATCTCCTCGGCCCGCGCGCGAGCCTGCGGCCTGGTCGCGCCGGTGTGCTTGCGCAGCACGTCGAAGAACTGCGCCTCAACCCGCATCAGCGGGTTCAGCGAGTTCATGGCGCTCTGGAAGACCATGCCGATCCGCCGCCAGCGGACATCCTGAAGGGCCGCCTCCGGCATCTTCAGAAGATCCTGGCCATCCAGCAGGATTTCGCCACCGGCGACCCAGGCGGGCGCCTTCGACAGCCGGGTGATCGCATAGGCAATGGTGCTCTTGCCGCAGCCGGACTCGCCGGCAAGCCCGAAGAGTTCGCCGCGCTTCACGTCGAACGAGACGTCGTTGACGGCGCGGAAGGCACCCTGGTCGAGCAGATAGTCGACATTGAGATTGCGGATCTGAAGCAGCGGATCGCTCATCGGGCGGCCTCCAGTTGCCGGCGGCGCAGACGCGTGAGCCGCAGCCAGCGGCTGAGCGCCGGGCCGGATCGAAGCTGCGGATTGGCAATTTCGTCAAAGGTGAAGTTGACGAGCGCGAGACCAAGGCCGACAAGCGCGATGCCTGCGGCCGGAACGGCGATGTCCCACCAGGCGCCGACGATGATCGCCGAGGAATTCTGGGCGTTGTAGAGCATGGTGCCCCAGGTCACCCTGAGCGGATCGCCGAAGCCGAGATATTCAAGCGTCGTCTGGGCGACGATCGCATAGATGATGCTGCCGACGACGTTGATGCCGATCAGCGGCACCAGATTGGGCAGGATCTCCACAAAGATCACCCGCCAGTGCGGCTCGCCGACCATGCGCGCCGCCACCACGAATTCGCGCTGCCTGAGCGCCATGGTCTGCGACCGCGTCATGCGCGCACCCCAGGGCCAGGAGGTAAGCGCGATGATCGCCATGATCGCCATCGGCCCGACCGTGCCGGCAAAGGAGGCGAGCAGGATCAACAACGGGATGTTGGGAATGACCAGCACCGCATTTGTCGCGAGATCCAGTGTCGCGTCGGTGCGCCCGCCGAAATAGCCGGCGACGAGGCCGACGATCGTGCCAAGCGCGGTGATGGCAAGGCCGGTGGCAAAGCCGACGGCTAGCGACGGCCGCGCGCCCCAGACGAATTGCGAAAAGACGTCGCGCCCCATCTTCGTCGTGCCGAAATAGTGCTCGACGGTCGGCGGCTGGTGCGAACGGCCGACGCGCTCGCTCGGGTCACCTGGCGCCAGGATCGGCGCGAACAGCGCCATCAGGCAGAGCGTGACAATGATGATGAGACCGGCGACCGCTTTCTTCTGCCGCCAGAACAAGGAAAGGCCCCCATTCATGCCCTACCCTCCCTGATGCGCGGATCGACCACGCCGTAGATCATATCGACCAGCAGATTGGCGCCGAGCGTGGCGATCGTCATCAGGAGCAGCTGCCCCTGGATGACAGGATAATCGCGCGCAACGCTTGCCGTGTAGAGCGTCAGGCCGAGGCCGGGATAGTTGAAAACGATCTCGGTGACGATCGAACCGCCGAAGACAGCGCCCAGCATCAGCGCGAGGTTGGTCAGGACCGGCAGCATGGCATTGCGCGCCGCATAACCGAACATGACCGCCGTTTCCGAAAGACCCTTAGCGCGGCCCATGGTGACGTAATCCTCGCCAAGCACGGAAATCATACTGGAGCGCATCGTCGTCTGGAACTCGCCGATGAGATAGGGCGACAGCGTCAGCACCGGCATGACCGCATGCAGGAAGACGCTGCCGAAAAAGGTGAAGTTCAGCCCCGGATCGAGGCTGGGATCATAGGCGTAGCCGACCGGCAGCAGCCGGAGCGTCACCCCGAAGGTGAACAGCGTCGCAAGGGCGATGATCACCGGCGGCACCGCGATCAGGACGACGGAGAACGGCGAAACGAAGCTGTCGAAGCGGCCGCCGCGGCGCCAGGCGGAAACAGCACCGAGCAGCACGCCGATCGAGAGCGAGAAGATGATGGCCGTGACGACAAGGAACGCGGTCCACCCGGCCGAGCGGCCGAGAACCTCGACCACGGTCTGCGGATAGTATTTGACCGAGACGCCGAGATCGAAATGGGCGAGCCCGACGACGTAGTCGACGAACTGCCGCCAGATCGGCTGTTCGATCGCGCCGAAGCGCGCCTTGATCGCCTCGATGGCCGCGGGCGTTGCCCGCGGCCCGAGTTGGGCGATCATGCTGTCGACGGGGCTTCCCGGCATCATCCGGGGAACCGCGAAGTTCATGACGATCGCGAAGAGGAACGCCACGCAATAGACGGCAAGCCGTCGACGGGAAAGTCGCATCTCTGAAGCCCGCTGTCGCTTATTGCACGGGCTTCAGGCGGAGCAGGTGCACCAGCCGCATCCGGTTGTTGTCGTGATCCTCCGGGTTCATGACCGGCTCGTCCTTGGTGACCCAGCCTGTGAAGCGCTTGGTCGAGAACTGGTACCAGGTCGGGCCGTTGAAGACAGGCACGACGGGCAGGTTGTCAGCGACGATCAACTGCACCTTATCGAACAGCGTCTTGCGCTCCTCGTCTGTCGTCGCGCGTCGGTAGGCGTCGAAAGCCTTGTCGAGTTCGGGGTTCGAATAGCGCGACGGTGCGCTGGTGATGCGGCCGCCAAAGGCTGTCGACAGCGACTGGAAGTAGCCGCGGAACGGTGTCGGCCCGTCGGCCCGCGAATTCATCACCGCCTCGAAGCTGCCATCAAGAATCTGCTTTTGCCACTGCTCGTATTCGGGCGTAGCGACCGAGGCATTGACGCCGATCTTGCGCAGGCCCTCGGTTGCGATCTGCACGGCGTCGATCCAGTCGGTCCAACCGTTCGGGACGATGATCGGGAATGCGATCGGCTTGCCGCTCGGGGTGGTGCGGAAGCCATCGCCGTCCTTCTTGTAGCCGGCGTCGTCCAGCAGCTTGTTGGCCTTGTCGATGTTATAGGCCATCCACTCGTCCTGGGCACCCTCAGCCGCCTTGTTGCGCCAGCTGTCGAAGCGCGGCGGCAGGCCGCTTGCATGGGTGTTGACGACGGGGTAGCCGAAGCCGGCGATATCGACCATCGACGTGCGGTCCATCGCCAGGCTGAAGGCGCGGCGGAAGGTCATGTCGTTGAACGCCTCGGCGTTGCCGGCGTTCGACGACTTGAGGTTCATCTGGAACGACACGGTTTCCGCCGGCGGCTGCCAGTAGCCGTTGTGCTCAGCGTCAAGGCCGACATAGGTCTTGTCGATCTGCGGCAGGAACGAGCCGAACCAGTCGATCGAGCCCTCGGGCAACAGCGCCAGCATCTGGTCGTTGCCGGAGATCTGCGGCAGCTTCAGGCAATCGACCTTGAGCGAGGCGGCGTCCCAGTAATTGGGATTGCGGCACTGTTCGTAGACCTGCGGGGTAAAGCGGCGGATTTCGGTCATCGGACCGGAGCCGACGGGCGTCTCGTTCTTGAAGGCGAGCGGATCCTTCACATCCTTCCAGATGTGCTCGGGCACGACGGGAAAATCGGCCAGAGATTCCGGGAAGTGCGTATCGACGTCCTTGAGATTGATCTTCACTTCCGTCGGCGACGGCGCCTCCACCGAGGCGACCGTTTCGCCGACGCCGACGGTATCGACGGCCGGGTTCTTCAACATCATCTCGAGCGTGAACTTCATGTCGGCCGAGGTCAGCGGCTTGCCGTCGGACCACTTCACGCCGTCGCGCAGCGTATAGGTGATCGACTTCAGGTCGTCGGCAAACTTGTAGGCGGTCGCCAGCCGCCACACTGGTTTTCCGCCGTCGTAGTCATTGAAGATCACCAGCGGCTCATAGACGAAATCCATGGTGCTCTGGCGACGTCCACCAAGGTCGAACGGGTTGAAATTCTGCACCCAGCTCGTCTGTTCCTCGATGTGCATGGTGAGAACGGATTCGGCGCGAGCCTCAGCGGCGGCCACCATCATCAGTGCCGCAGCGACGGCCCCGAGACGCCATGGCGCCGCCCTCGTTTTTGTTTGTCCGGCTTCCCGAGCCGGACCCGAAAACCGCATTTCCTCGACTGCCGTCATGACGAATTCCCCCTCAGGTTTCGTTGATCGAACTATTAAGTCAAGTAATTTGACTTAACGATAAGTCCGTCAAAGTCGCGCTGTCAATCGGGGTCTTTTCGCCTTGGCTAAAGTTATGGTGGGAAGGGCCGAGTGGTATTTCGAAGTAGAATACCACTTGCCGGAAATCGTACGCGGCAGGGCGTAAAGACGCTCCATTTTGCGGCAGCGGTTCCTTCGACGAAGCGAAAACCACGGAGAATCACCGTGCGCCTCTGCCTCACGGGCACGTTGAAGAGCGGCGCTGCGAAAGACCCCGCGAAACTCAGTATAGCGTGCAACCGTCTTCATGCTATACTACTATTGCGTGTATTATTTTGGCACGAAGGAGCGTTGCGATGTTGAGTCAGAACGTGGTTGGAAAAACTGTCGAGCGTCTGTTTTCACCACTGGTGGCCGCCCCCGACAATCCGCAACCGAACAAATCGGTCGGCATCCTCGTCGGCGTCACGCTCGCCGGCGAGCGATACTACTACCGTTTCGGGACTGTTGCGCTCAACGAAGCCGGTGTCGTCGCGGCCAAGGACATCGTCTTCTTCATTGGCTCGAACACCAAGGTGGTCACGGCGACATTGCTGGCGCTGGCCGCCCGCGAGACCGATGGCCCGGTTACGCCCTATACCCATGTGAGCGCATTGCTGCCATCCGGCGTCACGGTCAAGCAGCCCCATGGCGACATCCTGCTCTGGCATCTCGCAACCCACAGCGCCGGCTTCCCGGACGGGATGTGCGGCCCGCGTCCGACCTTCGGAAACTACCCGTTTTCGTCGGAGAACCGGTTCCTTGAGACGTTCAAGCCCGCCTACGCACCAGGCAAGTACTGGGTCTACAGCAACCAGGGCTTCGGGCTTCTCGGCGTGCTCCTGTCGCACGCCTATGCCGGCGGCAGCGAAAGTGCCGCGTGGGACGAAAGCTACCAGAACTGGCCGGCCCTCGGCATCGGCAAGATCACCGCGCCGCTCGGCATGTCGACGACGCAGGTGGATTACGCGCGCGTGGCCGCCCAGGTCGCCGAGGGCTATACCTACAGCGACGAGGGCCAATCGCCGGCGTATCGTCCGGTGTCTCCACCCATGTGGGACATGACCTCGGCAGGGCTCGGAGCCGGCGCGTTGTCCTCCACCCTTAGCGACATGCTGACTTTCCTGGAGGCCGAAATCAGCCCGCCGGAAGGCTCGCTCGGCACAGCGATCAGGACGACGCAGCAACCCCATCCGCGCGACAACGCACTGTCGATGGGGCTCGGCTGGCAGCTCGGCAATGGATACCTCGACAAGAACGGCGCCCTTGCCGGCTACCAGAGCTACATGGCTTTCGATCCCGGCAACAGGCTCGGCGTATTCGTGTTTGGCAACACCAGCGGCGGTACGGCCGGCAACGTGCTCACGGGAACCGGACGCAAACTGCTTGGCGATCTCAGAGGGTTCGCAGCAACGCCATCGACCTTCCCGCACCCGGCGACAGTCCCGCAGTGCCCTGCCTAGCGGCGCGGCGCGAACGACCCGATCCTAGCGCGGGAGCGGGGGAAAGCAGCGAGCGACCGATTTCCCACACAAGCCCGCATAGACAGGCAGGTCGCAGCGCTACTCCGCTGCGATCGCCGGCGGATAAGGGACGACGGCAGCCTTGTCTTCGGTATCGGCCGCAACCTCCGCCTTCTCCGGCTCAGCGTCCTTTTTCTTCGGCTCGCGTCCGAAGAAAAGCGCGTAGCCGGCGGGCAGAACCAGGATCGTCAGCACGGTTGCGACCAGGATGCCGCCCATCATGGCGTAGGCGAGCGGGCCCCAGAAAACGCCACGCGAGATCGGGATCAGCGCCAGAACCGCGGTCAGCGCGGTCAGCGTGATCGGCCGGAAACGCCGCACGGCGGAGCCGATGATCGCCTCGGCCCGGTCCATGCCGGCGGCAATGTCCTGGTCGATCTGGTCGACCAGGATGATCGAGTTGCGCATGATGATGCCGAGCAGCGCGATGACGCCGAGGATCGCGACGAAGCCGAAGGGCGCGCCGCTGATCAAGAGTGCGGCGGCCGCGCCGATGATGCCGAGCGGACCGGTCGCGAGCACGAGCATCGCCTTGCCGAAATGCTGCAGCTGTATCATCAGGAGGATGACGATGACGCCGAGCATGATCGGCGCCTTGGCGGCGATCGAGGCCTGGCTCTCGGCCGAATCCTCGGCCCCACCCTGGATGGCGATCGAGTAACCGGCAGGCAGGCTGTCGCGCAGCGACTGCATCTCGCCGAACATCTTCATCGCCACGTCGTTCGGCTGCACGCCGTCAGGCAAGGTGCCGCGCACCGAGATCGTCGGCAGCCGGTCGCGCCGCCATTCGATGCCCTGTTCGAGCACGGGCACGACCTTGGCAACCTGGGACAACG
Organism: Ensifer sp.; assembly: GCF_035999135.1. GTDB lineage: Bacteria > Pseudomonadota > Alphaproteobacteria > Rhizobiales > Rhizobiaceae > Ensifer. Next base: position 47,846 of record NZ_DASYGZ010000148.1, on the reverse strand, counting down.
GCACGAAACCGCCGAAGTCGGTGGGGATGTAGATCGAGTCGACAGAACTCAGCAGCTTGCGGCTGTCGGCCGGCTCGCGGGCGACGATCGCCACCGTCTCCTCGCCGTCGCGGAAGTTGTCCAGCGGCGCACCGGTCACGCTCGCCTGCAGCATCTGTCGGATACGTTGCGAGGTGACGCCAAGGGCGCGGGCGCGGTCCTGATCGATCACCAGCTTCATGCCCGGCACCGGCTCCAGCCAGTCGTCATGCACGGCGCCGAGAAGCGGGTTCTCGTGGAATTTCGCCTTTACCCGATCGGCGATGCGCCTGACTTCCTCGCGGTCCGGGCCCATGACGCGCATCTGCACCGGCCAGCCGGTCGGTGGGCCCAGGAAGAGACGATCGACCTTGGAGCGGATCGAAGGGAAGTCGGATGCGAGAATGCCACGCAACTTGCCGATCAGCCGCTCGCGGGCCGGCTCGTCCTTGGCCATGACAAGCAACTGGGCGAAGTTCGGATTGCGCAGCTGCTGGTCGAGCGGCAGGAAGAAGCGGGGGGCGCCCTCGCCGATATAGGTGGCGATGAAGCGCTTGTCCTCGTCGTCCATCATGCGGGCTTCAAGCGCCTTGGCCTGCTTTTCGACCTCCTTGATGCTGGTGCCCTCGGGCAGCCAGAGATCGACGAGGATTTCCGGGCGGGACGACTGCGGGAAGAAGTTCTTTGGAATGAACTGGAAGGCCCAGAGACTGGCGCCGAAGACGACGAGCGTCGTTGCAAGCACGATGACGCGGTGGCGTACCGCCCAGGTTACCGTCGTGCGCAGATGGCGATAGAAGCGCGTATCGAAGACGTCGTGATGGTTGCCGGCGTGGCTGCGCTGCTTCAGCAGCATATTGCCGAGCCAGGGCGTGAAATAGACGGCGACGAACCAGGAAACGACGAGCGCGATGCCGACGACATAAAACAGCGAGCGCACATACTCACCGGCGGTCGACGCTGCAAAGCCGACCGGAATGAAGCCGGCCGTTGTGATCAGCGTGCCCGTCAGCATCGGGAAGGCGGTCGAGGTATAGGCGAAGCTCGCGGCTTCCACCTTGACGAGCCCCTCTTCCAGCTTCCGCTCCATCATTTCGACGACGATCATGGCGTCGTCGACCAGCAGGCCGAGCGCGATGATGAGAGCGCCTAGCGAGATGCGCTGCAGGTCGATACCGAGTTCGTACATGATGGCGAAGGTGGCGGCGAGCACCAGCGGAATGGTGATCGCGATCACCAGGCCCGAACGCCAGCCGATCGACAGGAACGACACGACAAGCACGATCGCCAGGGCCTCGCCGAGCGCCTTCATGAATTCGCCGACCGCTTCCTTCACCACCTCCGGCTGGTTGGAGACCTGATCGACCTTGACGCCATAGGGCAGCGACGCCTCGAAGCGGCGATAGGTTTCCTCGACCGCCTTGCCGACATCCGTCACCTTGAAGCCCTTGGCCATGACGACGCCGATCTGCACGCTGTCTTGCCCGTTGAAGCGGAACTTGCGTTGGTAGGGGTCCTCGAGCCCGGCGCTCACGGTCGCGATATCGCCGAGACGGGTGACCTGCCCGCCGGCGCGAAGCGCGAGGTTCTTCAGGTCCTCCACCTTGTCGAGACTGCCTTCGACCGAAATGCGCACCGAGCGCGAACCCGTGTCAATGGCACCGGCGGGGTCGATGTTGTTCTGGCCGGCAATGGTGTTGCGCAGGTCATTCAGCGTCAGGCCGCGTTCGGCAAGCGCCTGCGAGGAAACATCGATATAGATCTTCTCCGGCTGGTCGCCGATGATCACGGCCTTCTCGACGCCCGGCGTCGTCAGCAGCATGTCGCGCGCCTGGATCGCGAATTTCTTCAGTTCCGGATAGCTGAAACCTTCGCCGCTCAGCGAATTGAGCGTGATGAAGGTATCGCCGAACTCATCATTGAAGTAGGGGCCAAGCAGGCCCTCCGGCAGCTCGCTGGCGATATCGCCGACCTTCTTGCGCACCTGATAGAAGGCATCGGCCACCTGCTGCGCGTTGGTGTCGCCCTCGACCTGCAGCGTGATGATCGCGCTGCCGGCACGGGTGTAGGAGCGCACGAAATCGAGATGCGGCGTTTCCTGTAGCTTGCGCTCGATCTTGTTGACGACCTGATCCTGCATCTCCTCGATCGAAGCGCCCGGCCAGAAAGCCTGCACGACCATGACGCGGAAGGTGAAGTCGGGATCTTCCTTCTGCCCCATGCGCATGAGGCCGAAGACGCCGGCGAGAATGATGAGGCCGAACAGGAAGCGCGCCATGCTCGGATGTGCGATCGCCCAGCGCGAAAGGTTGAAGGGCCGCTTTTCTTCGGAAGAGGAGGTCGTCATCGGCTCGGTTCCGCGGTTCGGGGCTGTCAGCGTACGAGGTGGGCTTCTTCGGCAGTCGTCGTCGCGACGGACTGCGTCGCAGCCGTCGCGCTCGAGATCGTCACCTTGAGGTCGTCAGTCATGAACTGCGTTCCGGCGGCAACGACGAGGTCGCCGACGTCAAGGCCCTCCGTGACGCGCACGCCGTCGGTGGTAAAGTCGGCGAGCGTGACGGGACGGCTGTGAACAAGCTCCGTGCCGCGGTCCACCACCCAGACGATCGGATATCCGTCCTTCTTGGCAAGCGCACTCAAGGGCACGGACACGAAGGGCGCACCATTGTCGGCGGACGCTTCCACGGTGGCCGTCATTCCGAGCAGAACCTTTTGATCATTCGGCAGACTGATCCGTACGGAGAATGTGCGCGACTGCTGGTCGGCGCTGCCGGCAACCTCACGCACCGTACCGTCGAGGATAAGACCCGCCTCGGACCAGATCCCGACCTTCACAGCTTGGCCGGCCCGAAAATTGGCGATCTCGGTCTCCGGCACCGCGACCTGCACTTCCTTTTCGCCTTCGACGGCCACCGTAGCAACGGGCGTGCCGGAACCGACGACCTGACCGACATCGGCATTGATCGACGTCACGATCCCCGGCCTGTCGGCAAACAGGCTGGTATAGGCCACCTGGTTCTTCGCCTGGGACAGGGCCGATTTCGCCGCGTCGCGCGTGGCGATCGCCTGGTTGTAGGTGAGCACCGCCTGGTCGAACTGCGCCTGCGAGGCAAACTTCTTGGCAAGCAGTTGCTCGACGCGATCGCGCACGAGTTTCACCGTCTCGACTTGCCGCTCGGCGGCATCCAGGTTGGCCGAGGCGCTGCGAACCGCCAGTTCGTAATCGGTGGCATCGACACGCGCGAGCAGATCGCCGACCTTGACCCGGTCGCCGACATTGGCGGCGCGCTCGACGATCTTGCCGTTGACGCGGAAGCCGAGGTTCATCTCGACGCGCGCCCGAACGGAGCCGGAATAGCTGAGCTGGCGCACGTTGTCGGCTTCAGCGATTTCGACGACCTTGACCGGGCGCACGACCGCGGCGGCCTCGGTCTTTTCCTCCGAGCAGCCGGAAAGGGTTACCGAGACGACCGACAGGAGTGCTGCTGTGGCAAAAAATGAAATACGGCGGCGACGTTCAATAGGCATCAACATATTCGCACTCCCAAAAAATAGGCCGACACGGCGAAACGCGGTGACGGGAGTATTTCGGCTAGGCCTTCAGCGCCCTGATCGCGAAATCGATCAGCTCGTCCGGGCCGACGCGGTCGGACTTGTTCAGACACTGGGCAACCATCTGCGGATGGCAGAGCGAGATGGTCGCAGCGCCAAAGCAGCGGGACGCGAGATCGGCATCCTGCTCACGAAATTCACCGGCCGCGATGCCTTCGCGAATGACATCGGCAATGCGCGCATCGATGCGGCTGATATGCCTGTCGATGCAGTGCCACTCGCGCTCGATGGCCACGACCACCATCTCGTGCACCTTCGTGTCGTCGAGCATGAGCTCGACCGTCATCTGGAATTGAGCGTGCACATAACGGCGCAGGCGCTCGCTCGCGCTGACGGGCTGGCGGAAGATCTCGTCGGCCATCTGATAGCTGTTGGCGAGCATGCGATCGCACAGGGCCTGGTGGATCTCGGTCTTGGACGCGAAGAACCGGTAGATGTTCGCCGGCGACATACCGAGTTCGCGGGCAATGTCGGCGACATTGGTCTTGCTGTAACCAAAGTGCCGGAACAGGCCCTCGGCAGCATCGAGAATGCGCGTGATGTTGTCCTGTCGCGTCTGGTCGGCGACGATTTCGCTGAGCACCGGCATCAGCTTGCCTTTCGATTTACGACTGACGAATTTTGTATTTCGTCAGTCGTAAATCGAAAGATGTCATTCGTCAATGGCAGAGAGTGCGTCCGGGATCACATTTGGTAAACGCAGCCGGATCAAGGGGCTCGCCGCGGCGAGCAGCGTCTCCGGGGCGACATCATCCGGCACGTGAATGCGACGCCCAGATCAACCTTTGCCACAATTTGAAGGTGCTTCTGATTGACCTCGAAAGGCTCCCGTTTCATCCCCTCGCGCGCAGCCGTCCGGCCGGCTTCGCACGGCCCACCAGTTGAAAATTGTATCGCCTGACACAACGTGCCGCCGTTGACTTGACACGCCATGGTGGTTATCGGCGGTTCTGCTGCCGCACGTTTCCGGGCTGTTGTTGAAAAGAGGATCCGCAAGTCATGGCCACCGGTCTCATCGCCCTGCTCGACGACATCGCCGCAATTGCAAAGCTGGCGGCCGCCTCGCTCGACGATGTTGCGGCGCAAACGGCAAAGGCGGGCGCAAAGGCAGCCGGCGTCGTCATCGACGATGCGGCGGTGACGCCACGCTATGTCGTCGGCCTCAGCCCCGAGCGCGAGCTGCCGATCATCGCGCGCATTGCCTACGGCTCGCTCAAGAACAAGCTCATCTTCCTTTTGCCCGGCGCGCTTCTGCTGGGCTATTTCGCGCCCTGGGCGATCACGCCGCTTTTAATGCTGGGCGGCATCTACCTCTGCTACGAAGGGGCCGAGAAGCTTTATGGCGCGGTCTTTCCGCATGCCGCCCACGCCCATGAAGAGACGGTGCTCGGAAAGACGAGCGACCCGGCAACGCTTGAAAACGAGAAGGTCGCGGGCGCGGTGCGCACCGATTTCATCCTGTCGGCCGAAATCATGGCGTTGACACTGTCGACGGTCGCCGACGCCGGCGTCTACATGCAGGGCGGCGTTCTCGCGGCCGTCGGCATCCTGATCACGCTCGCCGTCTACGGCGTGGTTGCCCTGATCGTCAAAGCCGACGATGCCGGCGTCGCGCTGGCCAGGAACTCTCTCTCGCCGCTGCGCCTGCTCGGACGCGGGCTTGTGCTCGGCATGCCGATTTTCCTGAAGGTCCTTGCCGCGATCGGCACTGCGGCCATGCTCTGGGTCGGCGGCAGCATTCTCGTGCATGGCATGGCCCAACTGGGCCAGGCGGGGCCCGAGCATCTCATCCACGACCTTGCCGTAGCGGTCGCCAACGCGATTTCGGTCGCTCCGGCGCTCGTTGCCTGGGTGGTTACCTCGGGGATCCAGGCACTGCTCGCGATTGTCGTCGGAGCGGCCACCATCGTCGTGATGGGCAATGTCGTCGCACCGATCTGGAGCCGGCTGCGCCCGGCCAAGGGCTAGTCGTTGAGAGACCCCCCGGGGACAGAGGGCCGCCGCCGGCGACCTCCCTCCGGTTCAGGGCTCTAGCGCTTGTACTTCACGCCCGGCAGCACGCAGAGCATCTCGTAGAGCAGGTTTGCGGCGGTAATCGCGGTGGTTCCGGTCGTATCGAAGGGCGGGCTGACCTCGACGAGGTCGGCGCCGACGAGATTGAGGCCGCGGCAACCGCGAATGATCTCGATCGCCTGAATGATCGTCAGCCCGCCGATCTCCGGCGTACCGGTGCCTGGCGCATAGGCCGGATCGAGGCTGTCGATATCGAAGGTGAGGTAGGTCTTGTGATTGCCGATCTTCGCGCGGATGCCTTCGATCAGCGGCACGAGAGACTTGTGCCAGCACTCCTCGGCTGGAACGACGGTGAAACCCTTGTCCCGTGACCAGTCGAAATCATCGGATGCATAGCCCGTACCGCGCAGCCCGATCTGGAACACCAGGTCGGGCTTGAGGCAGCCGTCCTCGAAAGCGCGACGGAAGGGGGTGCCATGGGCGATCTTCTCCCCGAACATTGTGTCGTTGATATCCGCATGGGCATCGACATGGATCAGAGCGACCGGGCCATGCTTCTCGGCGATCGCCTTCAGGATCGGATAGCTGATGGTGTGATCTCCACCGAGCGTCAGCGGGATGCAATCGTGCTTGAGGATCTGCGCGATGTTGCGGGTGATGATCTCCATGTTGGCCGGAAGGTTGAAGGTGTTGATGGCAATGTCGCCGACATCGGCCACCTGCAGGCTTTCGAAGGGTGCAGCGCCCGTTGCCATGTTGTAAGGCCGGATCATCACGGATTCGGCGCGGATCTGGCGCGGCCCGTAGCGCGTTCCCGAACGGTTGGACGCGCCGATATCCATGGGGATGCCGACGAAGCAGGCATCGAGGCCCTCGGCCGACGCAGCGGCCGGCAGCCGCATCATCGTGCCCGGACCGCCGAAGCGGGGCATGTCGTTGCCGCCGAGCGGCTGGTTGAATTTCTCTTCCATCGAAGCTCTCCCTTTTGATTTCGCCGGAACCCTATCAGGCGCTGCAGGCCGAGAAATGCCCGACGATCGAATCTTACTTCGATCGCCGTCAAACCAACATGTCTGAACAGCCAAGGCAGGTGTCGATCGCCATGTACGACGGCGCATCGCCGGCCGCACCTAGCCAAAGGGAGTGTTGCCCTTAAAGGACCCGCCAATCACTTTGGCGAAAACAAAAATACGCAGCTCTTGGGAGGAACCATGCAAAACCTAACTCGCGCCACGCTGCGCTCCATGTTCGCGGCATCACTCGCCGTCCTTGCGGCCTCGACATCGGCCCAGGCGCAGGACAAGCTGTTCATCTACAATTTCTCCGACTATTTCGCCGAAGACACGATCGCGAATTTCCAGGCCCGAACCGGTGTCGAGACAAGGGTGGATTTCTACGATTCGCTCGAAGTGCTCGAAACCCGGCTTCTTGCCGGCGGCAGCGGCTTCGACGTCGCCTTTCCGAGCGCCACGGTCGGCGAACGCCTTGTTCAGTCCGGTGCCCTGAAGCCGATCGATCCCGCGAGCCTGAAGAACTACAGCAACCTCGACAAGGACCTGTTGAAGCTCGTCGCCGAGCATGACCCCGACAACAAGTACCTCGTTCCCTACATGTGGCTGACCACCGGTGTCGCCTACAACGCCAAGCTCGTCGCCGAGCGCCTGCCGGACGCCCCCACCAACAGCCTCGACATGTTCTTCAAGCCGGAGGTCGCGGAAAAATTCCAGGACTGCGGCATCGGCATTGTCGACGCGCCGAACGAGGTCATCCCGATCGCGCTCAACTATCTCGGCCTCGACCCCTACTCCACCAAGCCGGATGATCTCGAAAAGGCAAAGGAGCTGCTGCTCAAGCTCCGCCCCTTCATCCGCCACATGCAGAGCGGCCAGCTCGTGGCCGACATGGCTTCCGGCCAGCTGTGCCTGGCGCTGATGTGGAGCGGCGACGCCGGCATTGCCGCTGCCCGCGCCGAGGAAGCCGAGACCGGCGTGACCGTGGATTATTCGATCCCGAAGGAAGGTACGATCATCTCCTTCGACACGATGGCGATCCCGGCCGACGCGCCGGATGCGGACCAGGCGCTCGCCTTCATCGACTACATCCTCGAGCCGAAGACGGTGGCGGCGATCAGCAATCACGTCTTTTACGCCAACGCCAATGCCGCGGCGACAGCAGAGGTCGATGCCGCCATCCGCGACAATCCCAACATCTATCCGCCTGCCGAAGTCCGCTCCAAGCTCTTCGTCGACAAGTCGCTGCCGCCGCGCCAGACGCGCGAGCGCACCCGCGTCTGGTCGGCCTTCAGGGCCGGCCAATAGGCGATCCGTCAACAGCAGGACCAGATCCCGTGCAATCCTATATTTCGATCGAGAACCTGGCGAAGTCCTATGGCGTCGTCAGTGCCGTCAAGAACATCAACCTCGGCATCGAGAAGGGAGAGTTCTTCTCCCTTCTCGGACCATCGGGCTGCGGAAAATCGACGCTGCTTCGGATGATCGCCGGCTTCGAGACGCCGACGTCGGGCGCCATCAGGCTGGAGGGGGCCGACGTCACCGACGTGCCGGCACACAAGCGCCCGACCAATATGATGTTCCAGTCCTATGCGCTGTTTCCGCACCTGACGGTCGGCAGGAACATCGCCTTCGGCTTGCAGCAGGATCGCCTGGACAGGAGCGAGATCAGGAAGCGCATCGACGAAGTGGCCGAAAAGCTGCAACTGACCGCGCTGCTCGACCGCAAGCCGGCACAGCTTTCCGGCGGCCAGCGCCAGCGCGTCGCGCTCGCCCGCGCGCTCGTCAAGCGACCGAAGGTTCTGCTCCTCGACGAACCGCTCGGCGCGCTCGACAAGAACCTGCGCACCGAAACCCAGCTCGAGCTCGTACGCCTGCAACGGGAACTCGGCCTCACCTTCATCATCGTCACCCATGACCAGCATGAGGCCATGACCGTTTCCACCCGCATCGCCATCATGAAGCAGGGCCAGGTGCTGCAGGTCGGCACGCCGTCCGAGGTCTATGAAACGCCGCAATCGCGCTATGTGGCAAAATTCCTCGGCGAGACCAATGTCTTTGCCGGCGGCAAGGCGGAGCGCGACGGTAATGTACTTTCGATCGAGAGTGGCGAAGCGGGCGGCCATGTGCACGCCGCCTTTACCGACCGGATCGCGCTCGACGCACCGTACTGGGTCTCCGTGCGCCCCGAACGGGTGAAGCTGGCAACCGCCGGCAACGGCATCGAGGGCATTGTCGAGCAACTCACCTACACCGGCGTCGAGCGGCACTACCGGGTCCGCCTGAAGACCGGTGCGACGCTCGATGCGCGCCGGGTCAACCACGGCGCAGAGAGCGACCTTGCGATCGGCGATCGTGTCTTTGCGAGCTGGCCGCCGCAGGCAAGCCGCCTCCTGGCCGAATAGGAGGTCGCGATGTCTTTCGTTACGACCACACCCAAGAAGGTCAACTGGGGCGGCCGCCTGCTGATCGCCATTCCCTATACCTGGCTTCTGGTCTTGTTTCTGGCACCCTTCGCGCTGGTTGCCGTCATCAGCCTTTCGACCGTGCGCCTCGGCATGCCGCCCTTCGAGCCCCTGACCGCCTGGGACGGGTCGATCCTCAGCCTGCGGCTGAATTTCGAGAATTTCCTCTACGTCCTGACCGACGACACCTATCTGCTGGCCTATCTCACCAGCCTCAAGGTCGCGGCCATTTCGACCGCCATCATGCTGTTGATCGCCTATCCGCTCGCCTACGGCATTGCGTCCTGCTCGCCTTCCTCCCGGTCGCTGCTGGTCTTCCTGGTGATCGTGCCGTTCTGGAGCTCGATGCTGATCCGGGTCTACTCGTGGATGAGCATTCTCAGGAACGACGGGCTGTTGAACGCGCTTCTCCTGAAACTTGGGCTGATCGCCGAACCCTTGCGCATCCTCAACACCGAGACCGCGATCTATATCGGCATCGTCTACACCTACCTGCCCTTCATGGTCCTGCCGATCTATTCGAGCCTGGCGAGCGCCGACCGCACGCTGATCGAGGCGGCGCGCGATCTCGGCTGCTCGCGAGTGTCCGCATTCTGGCGCGTCACCTTCCCCTTGAGCCTGCCGGGTGTCGCCGCGGGCTGCGCGCTTGTGTTCATCCCTGTCGTCGGCGAATTCGTTATCCCGGACCTTTTGGGTGGCGCCGACACGCAGATGATCGGTCGCGCCATCTGGCTCGAGTTCTTCAACAACCGCGACTGGCCGATGGCGGCGGCCGTGACGATCGTGCTGCTCGCACTGCTCGTCGTGCCGATCGTCTACTTCCAGTCGCGCCAATCACGCAGCCGAACTTGAGGAAATGGCCATGACGAAACCAAGCTGGTTCAATCGCCTGTCGATCCTGTTCGGCCTTGCCTTCCTCTATCTGCCGATCGTCGTGCTCGTCGTCTACAGCTTCAACGGCTCAAAGCTCGTGACCGTCTGGGGCGGCTTCTCGACGCAATGGTATGCGACGGTTCTCAACAATCCTTCGATCGTGGAGGGTGCCAAGGTCAGCTTCCTCGTCGCGGCCGTCTCGGCAACCGCCGCCACCATCCTCGGCACACTTGCCGCTGTCGTCATGGTGCGGCTGAGGCGCTTCCGCGGCCGGGCCCTCTTCAACGGCATGCTGCTTGCGCCGATGGTGATGCCGGAGGTGGTGATGGCCGTGTCGATGCTGCTGATGTTCGTGACGCTCGGGATCGACCGTGGGCCGCTCACCATCACGCTCGCTCACACCACATTCACGCTCTGCTTTGCCACCGTCGTGCTGCAATCGCGGCTGGTCGAACTCGACTCTTCGCTCGAGGAAGCCGCGCGCGATCTCGGCTGCCCGCCGGCCAGAGCCTTCGTCAGCGTCGCCCTGCCGAACATGATCCCCGCGATCGTTTCGGCCTGGCTGCTGTCCTTCACCCTGTCGCTCGACGACCTCGTGATATCGAGCTTCACCACCGGGCCGGGCGCATCGACGCTGCCGATGAAGATCTACTCACAGATCAAGTTCGGCGTAACGCCGGAGATCAACGCGATCTCGACGATCATCCTCGGCGTTGTCGTGCTCGGGCTTGTCGGCGCGCAACTGGTTTCACGGCGCTCCGAAAAAGCAGAACGCACCGCCTGAAGGGCGGTGCGTCAGGCCGGATGAGAAATGCGAAGCGCCACGCAGATGCGCAACGGGCTGGCGTCAATGCGGGGTACGGCCCGTGCCGGGCGCAAGGTAGGTCGAAAGCGGATCCTCAAAGGCGGTGCGCGCCGAAGAGACTGCGTCGATGAACAACGAGAACAGCGCCGTCTGCGAGGTGATGTCGAGCTTGGCGTAGAGGTTGCGGCGATGCAGCTTGACCGTCGCCGGCGAAATGCCGAGCTTCTCGGCGGCCCCCTTGACCGAGTACCCCCGCAGGATCATTTGCGCGACCTGGCACTCGCGGTCGGTCAAAAGGCTGCGGCCAAAGTTGCGGATCGCCTGCGCCAGCGCGCTCTGCAACGGCGAACCATCGTCATCGCCGAGGCTCTCGGGCCGCAGATCACGGAAGTGCCTGAGCACGGCCATGCTGAGAAGCGGTGCGGCGGACTGCAGGAAGTCCTGGTCTTCGGGGCTGAAGGCGGCGTGCGCGTGGCGCCTTGCGAGCGAGATCGCAATCTTGGTGTCGGCATCGATGCTGACGAAGACATTGAATTCGTCGTGTAGGCCGGAATGGCGATAATAGTCGCGATAATATTGCGAACGATCGTAGGACGGATCGATCTGCCTGAGGCGATAGAGGCCGTCATCCCCATTGTCGAGCGCCAGCCGGTAGAACGGGTCCATCTGATAGGGCCCCTGGAGATAGGCGCGAATGTCCGAAAGCCCCTTGTCCGTGCGCCAGTCGTTGAACAGGATCTTCGGCGCCGCACCGCGCCGATAGAGCAGCATCAGGCCCGCGTCGACGGCGATATGCCGCTTGAGCGTTTCGGCCATGCGATCCTGGAAATCGGCGCAGCCGACGCTCGTCATCAGCGAAAGCGCCAGATCGCCCATCCCCGACGATGGCTGGCCGGCCTTGCCGAGCTTGATGATCGTGTTGTCGTCCATGATGTTCTCCTCCGCGGGTACATTAGGCGAAGGTTTATTTCGTCGCAAGTAACGGAATTTCACTACGGGATTTCCAAAACTGAATTTTGTCCGCACAAAACCACCGCAAACATGTCGGAAGCGCTGGAAAACAAGGGATCTGCCCAGATGCCGACGCCATGTTCCAGCTATTGAACCTAGCCCTTTGGCGTATTCCGGACGCCGGCACACCCCCCTAGAAAACAAGGCAGGCCGGACGCTGAAGCGGCGGCAGGTGAAGCGGGAAGGACCGTCCGGGCGATCCGGACGAAAAGCCGTTCCGAGTCAAACGCAACATTGAAGGCGAGCGGCGCGGGGGCGTCCCCACCGTTGGCCTATTGAGAACTGGAGTAAACATGTCGAAGGTCATCAAACTTGGGCGCAACGGTGTCGGCCTGCGCGAGCTTGAGAAATGCAGCGTCGTCCCGCCGGAAGCGATCCTCACCGGTTTTGCCGACGAGCTTGGAGACGTGCACTTCGAAAGCCCCGACAAGGCCGTCGTCATCGGCACCTGGCAATCGACGCCCTATGCGGAGATGCTCTCCTATCCCGATGGCAACGAATACAGCGTCATCCTTTCCGGCAAGGTCGCGATCACCAATCCGGACGGTTCGGTCGAGACCTTCTCCGCCGGCGAAAGCTACATCCTGCCGGCTGGCGTCGAGGTGCGTTTCGAAGTGATCGAGACCATGCGCAAGGTCTACGTCCTCTACACCGCCCCTGCTGCAAACTGATGTGAGCGCTCCCCATGACCAAGGTAAGAAGCAAAGCACTTGCGGATGTGAAGATGACGCCTTTCTGGCTCGACCGGCCGGATGCGCCCGAGCCCACGGAGCGACTGTCGCGCCATCTGAAGGCTGACCTCGTCGTCGTCGGTGGCGGCTTTACCGGGTTGTGGGGCGCCATCCAGGCCAAGCAGCGCCAGCCTGAAATCGACGTCGTCCTGATCGAGAAGGGTTCGGTCGCAAACGGCGCCTCGGGCAGGCCTGGCGGCGTGGTCTCGACCTCGGTGATGCACGGACTGTCCAACGCCGTGCGCATCTTTCCGAAGGACATCGCCGCGCTCGAAAAGCTCGGCCAGGACAACATGCACGGCTTCCTGCAGACCCTTGAAGAACACAGCATCGACTGTCATGCCGAATGGGGTGGGGAACTGACGGTCGCCGTCGACGACGCCCATATCGAGGCGCTGCACGAGGAGCACGAACTCCACCTGAAATACGGCCACCAGGCGGTGTTCCTCGACCAAAACGCCGTGCGTACGGAAATCAGCTCGCCGCGTTACAAGGCCGGCGTCTGGTCGAAACACATCTGCGGAACCGTGCATCCGGCCCTTCTTGCCTTTGGGCTGAAGCGGGTGGCGCTCGCCCTCGGCGTCCAGATGTTCGAAAACACCGAACTGACCGGGCTTGAAGATCTCGGCAACGGCATGAAGGCAACGACGCCCTCGGGCAGCGTCACCGCACCGAAGGTCCTGCTCGCCACCAACGCGTTTGCCTCCGGACACAGGAAGATCAAGAACCGGGTCGTGGCCGTTCGCGATCGGGTGCTGGCGACCGAACCGCTCTCGGCGGCGCAGATGGCATCGATCGGCTGGAACCATCGGCAGGGCGTCTACGACACCCGCACACAGATGAACTACATGCGGCTGACCAAGGACAACCGCATCATCTTCGGCGGGCGCCTTGCCTATGCCTTTGCCGGCGATCCTTTCCCGTCGGTCGACAAGGAACTCGATACCTACGAGCCGCTGGCAGCCGCCTTCTTCGACACCTTCCCGCAGCTTGAAGACTTAAGCTTCAGCCATGCCTGGAGCGGTCCGATCGATCTGAGCACCCGCATGGCCGTGCATTTCCAGCGCTACTTCGCCGACAAGGTCGTCTATGCCGGCGGCTACTCCGGCTTCGGCGTATCGGCCTCCCGCTTCGGCGCCCGCATCGCACTCGATATCCTTGACGGCTCGAAAACGCCGGAAAGCCGGCTCGACTTCGCCACCAGCCTGCCGAACGCCATTCCGCCCGAACCGTTCCGCTGGCTTGGCGCGCAGATCACCATGTATGCGCTCGACACCGCCGACAAATCCGGCGGCTGGCGCAGACCGTGGCTGAAGATGGTCTCCGCCATGGGCTTTCCTCTCAGCTGATACCGGCCAATCCGCCGCAAACTGACCGCCGGGCGTGATGGAGAACCGCGACGTCCGGCGGCAGCAGGCCACGTCGATCCGGCCCCTTGCCGCCGATGCGGCGATCGCGCGCCCTTTCACCGAGCGGCCGCCGCGCCAGCTGTGGTAGCAAATTGTTAACCATGATTAGATACCCGAGGTCATCAATCCCGCTGGCTGATTCGCGAGCGTTTGTGAGCCTCGGTGCCATCCATGCGAACAACACCGCTTGCGGTCCACTCCCGGCGTCTCGGCCTTTTCACGGCACTGGCCTCCCTTGCGCTGACCATCCCTTCGCTTGCCCAATCGGTCTGGACCGGCAACAGCGACAACGAGTTCAGCAACGGCGCAAACTGGACCCCTGCCCTGCCCGGCAAGGACGATGCGGCCGAGGTGAACCGCGGCTCTCCGCAGGTGACGGCCGATCCGACGATCCGCCAGCTCGGGGTCGATGGCGGCAATGTCACGATCACCAATACCGGGGCGCTCACCGTCACTGACGGAAGCACACTGACGTCCGGCAGCATCAGCATCAATGCAGGCGGCGTGCTCAATTCGGACGTCGACCTGAACGGCGGCGCCCTGTCGATCGACGGCGATCTCAACGGCAATCTGAACCTCAACAGCGGCAACGTCTCGGTCAACGGGACACTCGACAGTGCCGTCGTCGGAACGGCGACGGCACTCAGCAACAACGGCACCGTCGGCGGCGTCAACGTTTCGGCCGGCGGCACGTTCGTCAACAACAGCGGCGCGGTTGCCGGTGCAACGGTCAATGCCGGCACGGCCTCCAATGCCGGCACGCTCGGGTCGCTCACCAACGCCAGCGGCAACTTTACCAACAACACCGGCGGCACGATCACCGGCAAGACGACCGTTGCGGGCGGCACGGTCACCAACAACTTCGTCGTGACCGATGCCGACGTCGAGGCCGCGGCCACCTTCGTCAACAACAACGGCGCGACTGCCGGCAATGTCACCAATGCCGGCACGGTGACAAATGCGGGCACGATCGCCTCGGTGCGCAACAATGCCGGCGACTTCACCAACAACTTCGGCGGCGAAGTGACGGGTGAAACGACCGTGTCGGGCGGCAGCGTGACCAACAACGCCAAGCTCGGCGCTGTATCCGTCGGCACCGCGGGCACGTTCACCAACACCAGCGGGTCGACGGCCGGCTCCGTCACCAACAGCGGCGCCGCGTCGAACGCAGGCACGATCGCCGCCCTGACCAACACGGGCGGGACTTTCTCCAACAACGCCGGCGGCACGGTCACGGGCAAGACCACGGTCGCGGGTGGAACCGTTACCAACAATTTCGTCGTCACGGATGCCGACGTCGCCGCCGCTGCGGCTTTCGTCAACAACAGCGGCGCCACGGCCGGCAACATCACGAACGCCGGGGCCGTCTCGAACGCCGGCACGGTTGCCTCGCTCCGGAACAACGCCGGGACGTTCACCAACAACGGCGGCGGCCAGGTGACCGGCACGACGATGGTCGCCGGCGGCACTGTCGTCAACAACGCCGAACTTGCAGACGTCGATGTCGGCGCAGGCGGCACCTTCACCAACAACAGCGGCGCGGTTGCCGCTGCGGTCACGAATGCCGGAACCGCCTCGAACGACGGGACGATCGCTTCGCTTGCCAACACCGGCGGGATGTTTTCCAACACCGGTACGATCAGTGGCGGAGCGACGATCGCCGGCGGCGAGCTTGTCAATCAGGGGACGATCGCGGGCAAGATCGACGTCTTCGATGGCGGACTGCTTTCCGGCAGCGGCATCGTCGGGGGGATGACCGTCAATGCCGGCGGCACGATCGCGCCGGGCCCGGGTTTCGCAACGGTCGCGGTCAATGGCGATCTGACGCTGCGATCCGGCTCGGCCTATCAGGTCGATGTCGATGCCACCGGGCTGTCCGACCGGCTTGCCGTTTCGGGCGGGCTGGTGATCGAAGGCGCGAGACTCGACATACTAGCCGCGGGCGGCACCTATGCGCCGACGACGTCCTACACGATCCTGACCGCTGGCAGCGTCACGGGCGCCTTTGGCGAAGTGAACAACAACCTCGCGTTCCTGTCGCCGACCTTGACCTACAACTTGACCAGCATCGACCTCCGGCTCGATCGGAACGCTGTCGCCTTCGCCGACCTCGCGCAAACGGCAAACACACGCGCCGTTGCCAACGCTGTCGAGGCGCTGGGAACGTCGAACCCGTTGTTTCTGGCCGTCGTGTCACTGGATGACGAAACCGCCAGCCAGGCGTTTCCGCAGTTGACGGGTGAGGTGCACGCCTCGGTCAAAAGCCAGCTTCTGTGGGATAGCCGCTTTCCGCGGGAAGCCATCCTCGAGCGGACCAGCACTGCCGCCGCGTACCGATTGCCGCCATCGGATGATGGCGTCTTCTGGACGGCAGGCTTTGCCGCCTCAGGCAGCTTGCCCGGCGATGGCAACGCAACAGGGATCGATGCGCGCACAAACGGTGTCATCCTGGGTGCGGACTGGATCGCTTCCGACGATTGGCGGCTCGGCGGCATTCTTGGCTACAGCCATCTCGCGCTTCAGCCGGAGGCAAGCGTGGATGCCTACCACGCCGGGCTCTATGCCTCAGGGCCGATCGGGCCACTCGACCTTGCAGCCGGTGCGATCTACTCGCACAACGATGTATCGACCCGGCGCGATGTTTCCTTCGGCACCTTCTCCGACAAGCTGACCGCTGACTACGACAGCACCGTCACGCAGGTTTTTGCGGATCTCTCCTGGACGCTCGAGGCGGACGAAGTGCGGCTTCAGCCGTTTGCGAACCTTGCCTATATCAGGCTCGACACCAACGCTTTCCGGGAAACGGGCGGCGCCGCGGCCCTGTCGGCGGACGATGCGACCGACCAACTGGCGGTCACGACAATCGGCCTGCGCTGGTGGGCGGACCTGCCGGTGGACGACCTGCCGATTGCGGCGTCCGGCCTCATCGGCTGGCGGCATGGCATGGGCGACCTGACGCCGTCATCACGGCTGATCCTTGCCGACACCAGCCCCTTCACCATCGCCGGCGTGCCTGTGGCGCGCGACGCGCTGGTGGTGGAAGCGGGTTTTTCCGCCAGGCTCTCAGACACCGCCCGGCTGGCGCTGACCTATGTCGGAGAATTCGGCAACGGGGTGCAATCCAACGCGGGGCGGGCAAACCTGATCGTGAATTTCTAGAGCGCATTGCCGCAATGAAGAGGCGCCGCGGTCAACAGGCCGCGGCGCCGTTAAAGCCCGTTCGAACCCGGGCGTCTCCGACTGCCGTTTATTTGCCGACGGTGGCGACGGAGGCCGTATTGGCGAAGAGGTCGGGATAGGCTTGGGTCAGCGTCTGTGCGATCGCACCGGCGAAGCGTTCATTGGCGGTCCTGTTCGGATGCGCGTCCGCGGGCGACACCCAGAGCGTCTCCGGCACGAGATCCTCGACCGACGGACGCAGATCAAGGAAGGGGACGCCTTCGCTTGCGGCAATCTTTTCTACAGCGCCGGTCACTTCCGGGAAGGGATACTGCTTGAGTTCGTGCAGCTCGGGATAATTGACGAACACGAGCTTGATGCCGTTTTCCTTGCAGTACTGTGCAAGCCGCTGCATCGCCGCCTGCGCGTCATTCCATCCGGGCTGCCCATTTTCATAAAGGCCGCGATAGTACGCCTTCCAGTCCGCCCGACCGAGGAAGATGCGCGAGATCTTGTCGACCGCCGAAGCCAGCACGACGTAGGCCTGGGAATATTCCCCCCACCCGACCTTGTGTCTGCGCGGCGTCGGCTCGGCATCATTGATGAAATAGTTGAGGACGACGACGTCCGGCTTCAGCGTGTATCCCTTGGTCAGGAAATAGGCGACTTCCATCTGCGAATTGTAATTGCCGACGCCTGTGTTGATGACCTCGTATTTGCGCGCACCCGAGGCCGCGCCATTGAGCACGGTCTCCAGCAGTCTCGATGGCGTGTCCTCTTCCTTCACGCCCCAGCCGAAGGTCAGAGAGTCTCCAAGCATCATCACACGCACGGCGCCATCGGCAACCGGCGGCACTTCCCTGTTGCGCAGTCCGATCGAGTTGATGCTGACCGGCACGCCCATGAAGAACCCGCTGGCGTTCGGAATATGCTCGTGGCCGATGGCCGGCTCGGCGCTGACGCGCTTGAGGTCGCGGGCGTATTTCCACATCTCAAGGTCAAAATCCATGCCGTTGTCGAACACGGTTCTCGCCAGGCCTTCGATCATCAGACCGCAGAGGGCAAGACTGAAGCCGGCGGCAAGAATGGCGAGCAGCGCGCGCTTCAGCACGGAGGACCTTGGTACGCTGTTCTGTTCCATTTGAACGGCTCGCGATGCATGGGAATTCATCTGTCTTCCTTTCAGCCCCACCATTATGATCCGGCCTGCGAAACCTGCGTGCAAACGGGCTCGACCGGAGCGGATTTTACGAATTCGTGTTTGCCAACCGCCAGGACCTTGCCGCCGCTCCAGGTGTTGAGCAGCCACTCGTCAACCGTCTCTGCCACCAGGAAATGCCCGAGCGGAGAAAGATGCTTGTCGCCGATGCCATAGGTCTTCATCGGGTCGTTGGCGGCGAGCTTTTCAGTCGGATCGACCACATAGACACCCGGCGTCGCGGCCGCGAATGCATTGATCATCTCGCGCTGCTTTTCCGGCTCCAGACCGTCGTCACGGCCGGCGAGCTCCGCCCAGCCAGGCAGCACCACGACCAGCAGGTCGGCGCCATTTTCGCGGGCGTCGTCGGCAAGGCGCGCGAACAGCCGTCGCGTCAGTTCGATGGCGTGGCCCATGTCGCGCCTGGAAGCCCGGTCACCGACATAGGGTCTCAGAAGCGTCGAATAGAACCAGTTGTAAAGCTTGCTGTTCTGCCAAAGATAGAGGTGCGCCTGCAGGGCAAGGCTCGGCTTCTTCGTACCGCTGCCGGCCGGCTCGACGGTGATCTCCGCAGACGTTGGCGTCAGCACGGCGCGCTCGGCGTTGTCCTCGATATCGGTGCTGAGAGAAAGGCCGACGACGACCAGCTTGTGCGGAATGACGCGGCCCTTATCCTCGTAAAGCCTGATCTCGTTCGGCTGACCGTAGCCGCCGGTGCCGTAATTCTTGAAGAGCAGCTGCGGATGCCAGGCGTTCAGGAGCGAGCTGAAGGTCTCGCTTTCCTTGACGAGCGAACCACGCACCATGGAATCGCCAAGAACGATCACGGGCGCCCCGGCGCCCACCGCATTGTCGCGGAAGCCGTCGCTGTTGATCTGCACACGGTTCCAAGGGTCGAGCGGACTGAAGCGCTCGAAATAGCTGTTGCCCGGTATTTCGGTGTAGCCATAGAGGGCGTGCGGCTGATGCCGCGCCCGCGGCACGCCGCAGTAGACGTACTCGCCTTCGCCGACCGGAAGCTGCAGAGTTGGCACGAAGCGCAGAAGCATCTCGCACAGGAGAATGGCGACAAGGCCCGAGACGACGATGATCAAGCCATCGATCGTACCGGCGAGATTGCGCGAACGGCGCACGCGTTGCAAAACGCCCGCCGATTTGTCCTGCCCGATGAAATCGGAAGGCGAGGCGGTCGGATTGTTGAGTGAGTCCTGGCTTTCGACTTTTCGGGACATGTTGGAGGACACCTGATTTGCGATCTTGTTAAGTCACTTACGGGTTACGTCGCTTTGTTCTGATCAGGCGCTTCCGGCTTCGCGAAGATACGAGCGCGCCAGACTGGCCAGATAGGTAATTGTCCTTCTTTGAACCTTGGCCGCCGTCGCTGCACGCTTCAGCTCGCCGGATTTCGAAAGCCTGATGCGCTTGGAGGCGTCGGGCCTCAGCAATTCGATCGACCGCAGCAGGCAGGGCAGCACCCCGTAGCCGGTCAGAAGATCCCGGAACATGGCGGTCGCGGCGTAGACAACGTCGGCGGCCGCCACCGCCTCGCGCACACGGGCGTCGTCGGAGATTTTGACGTACAGCACACCTGGAATGAGAAGAGGCAACGTCGGCACCACGGGATCCAGCACACGATTGACCGCCGCCGGCGTCACCTCATTCAAGATGAAGACGGTAAGCTGCTTCTGGCTCAAACGATAACCCTTTATGATTATCTCGACCGGAAGCCGACCGTCCGTTTCGGCTATTTCAATAACACTTTGAACATGCATAGTGGCTCTCCAAAACAGAGAAGAACACCGAGAATAATTTTTTGATTACGACAACATTTATCGATTTTTTATACAGCGACATGAGCTTCTGAGGTTCGCACTTCTCTGTCGGAGACGCCTTACAATTTGAACTCTATCTCAGGATTCCCGTCCTGAATATATCCAGATGGATATACTCCGAGCCACTTTCTTCGATTGTTTTGCGCATGATTGCGGGTTGGGACCGCCACCAACCGGCTGGAGCGACGACATGGAAGGGCCCTGCCGTGTGACCAGCCGGTGCCTTGCGCAAGGTCAGAAGCGAGCGTTGCCCGCCTCAGCGCGCAACGCTCGCTTTTTTCGGGGAGTTCACGAGGTGCTTTTCGGAAGCCGGCTTGCCAGGTTGGCCAGTTCGACGCGCGTCGAGATGCCGAGCTTGCTGTAGATGCTGTGGAGGTGCAGCTTGACGGTGCCGGGAGAAATGCCGAGCTTGGCGCCGATCTCCTTGCTGCGGATGCCGGAGGCCGCCAGGCGCGATACCTCGATTTCGCGCTGGGTCAAAAGGTCGAGCCCGGGCGTGTGTACGGTCTCCTGAATGCGGATCCGGTCAAGCGCGGACCTCAGCGCCTGATCCTGCAAATAGGTCTTGCCCGCGGCCACCGCATCGATGCAATCGAGCAGGGTATCGGGCGCCTGCTCCTTGAGCACGATGCCGTTCACACCAAGCTTCATGGCCTCGGCAATCTGGTTGTCGGCGATGTCGGCGGTCAGGATGATGATGGCGATCCGTTGTCCGTGGCTACGCAGCCGGCGGATGAATTCGAGCCCGTCCATCTGCGGCATGCGCAGGTCGGCGACGACGATGTCGACGGCCTGTTCGGCGAGGATCTGCAGCGCATCGTCGGCGCGCTCGCAGGTCGCGACCACCTGCCAGCCGGGCACGGTCTCGATCAGGCGACGCAGCCCGTCGAGAACGATCCGGTGATCGTCGACGACGATTGCACGCAGTGTCACTGCGGCATCGGCAGCATGACGACGACCCGTGTCCATTCCGCTATCCTTTCGATCGCAAGTTTTCCACCGCGCGCAGCCGCGCGTTCACGCAGGCTGCGGGGTCCGATTTTTTCCCGCTCCAGCTCGGCATGATCGAGGCGCTCACCGTAGCCAAAACCGATGCCGTCATCGTCGATCGTCAACACGATCGAACCGTCGTCAACCCGGACCACGATCCGGACCGTCTGCGCCTCGCCATGCCTCACGGCATTGGCAGTCGCTTCAGAGGTCATGCGCGCGAGCTCGTAGGTGAGCGCCAGCGGCAGGTCGATGCCCGACGGCGGATCAAACGCGATTGACACGTCGATCTGCCACTGTTGCCTCAGCCGCGCCGCCAGCGCCTCGAGCTGCCGTTCGAGATGCATTTCACCGGCGACCTGCAGGTTGCCGCCCGGCTCGAGGGCACGGATGAAGCCGCGAAGCTCGCGCTGCTCGTCCTGCAGCATGGCCTGGATCGTGTCGAGGCGCTCGGCAAGGACCTCCGGCGGCACGTCGGTAAGCTTTCTGAGCGACTGGAGATGCAGCGCGGTGCCGGCAAGGGCCTGCAGTACCCCGTCATGCAGGTCGCGGCCGATGCGGATGCGCTCATCCACCGCCGCCTCGTCACTCAGCCGCCGCACTAGGATGGCCTGTTCGAACAGAGCCTTGACGCGGTCGGCAATGATCTCAGCGATGGCGACATCGTCCAGCGTGAGCGCAGGCGGTTCCAGAGCAAAAAGGCGTGCCTGGAGATCGTCGACCTGGAAATAGGTCGAGACCGCGGACGTGATCTTGAAAGTTTCGACCAGCGCAGGCGAGATCGGTGGGTCGGCGTCGGCCCATTGATGAAAGCGCCCCTCGCCGACATGGATAAGGAGGCGACCGCTCGCAGCGTCGGAGATCAGCAGGCTGCTGCGCTGCAGTTTCTCGTCCGTCCAGGAGCCGAAGGCGTCCGGAGGCATCTGGATGACCTCGAGCTCGCCCTCCGTCCACACCGCCACATAGGTCCAGGGTTCTTCGGCGTCGGTCCACAACAGCAGTGCGCGCGGCACCAGCATGACATGGGCGGCATAATCGAGTGCGGCGCGTGCCGGCCACTCGCGCCCCCTCGGCTGGGCCGGCGTTCGCTGAACAAGGCGCAACAGCTCGGCCCTGACGGCTTCCTGGTGCGCGCCGAGCCACACCAGCAAGGCTGCCGCCACGAAGATGAAAAGAAGCCGCGATGCGTTGGTCGTCGTGTCCGAATCCGGGTCGAGCAGGTCGCTGCTGTCGAAGTATCCGAGGTAGAGCAACGCCGCAAAGCAGACGAGGCCGGTATAAAGCGCCCCGCGCCAGCGCCAGTGCAGGGTCGCCGACAGCAGTGTGAACGGCATGAACATGAAGAACGGGCTGGCCGGACCGTCGGTCATCGACATGAACGTGGCGAGGGCCGCAACATCGATGATATGGCGCACCAGCGTGCCGCGGACCCGCGAAATCTCCGTGCGCCAGACCAGAAAGGCGGCTGCGACCGCGTAGAACAGATAGCCGTACAGAAGAAAATAGATCGGCTCGGGCGGCAAGGGAACGTGCGCGGAATCGAGCCACGCGATCCAGACGCTGCCGGCGGCAAGCAGGATGCGCCCGACGGCGATCACCTTGTCGGATCGGGCGCGGAAGGTGTTTGCCCAGACCTTGCGACCCGAAGCCTGGTCGCCGTCGACGGACGGTCGCGGCGGCTGCCGCAGGAAGGCGCCCGCCGGGCCTAAGCGCCGGGCGCTGAAACGGTCTGACGGCTCCAGCCTCATGCCTTGTCTCCGCCTTCGGCCGACCCGCGGAACGCTAACATGATGCGCGCGACGATCCAGAATGAACAAAGTGTCGACCGCCAGGCTGAGACAACCGCATCTTCAACGATATGGCCAGCGCAGATCCTGGAGCCGCTAAAACGCTTACCTTCTCAAGTGTCGCAAGCATACGCTTGTCTCGTCACGCGCTCAATTGCATTCGACCGCGAGTATATCCAAGGTTAGGACGCGATCGGCGCCCGCCTCATCTTCGCTCGTCCCGAAGGCCAGCCCGGAACACTGGAAGCGTCCGCGCCCAGTCCTCAATAAGTCCCCGATTTCAGCATGAGCAGCCAAGAAAACGAACGGTATATGACGGTCTATATCCATTGGCATATTGACCAAACTGGGCGTTTGCCGCTCATATTCACTCAATATAAATTACTAATTCGTTTTCAAATCTCGGCACAGTGAAGATTGTGCGTATTTTTAGCTAACCGCTTTGAGATGGATAGCAATGAGTATTTCTCACGGACCACTGCATGAGAAGCCCCTGGAAGGGCCTTCGAACAGAAGCTTCGGCTACACCGTCGGCGGCATCCTGCTCGCGATCGCGATCATAAAAGCGTGGCGACATTCCGAGGTGACGGTGATCGCTGGCGGGCTTGGCCTGATCGGCGCCGTACTCGTCATCCTGGCCCTGGTCGCACCGTCAAGCCTGACACGTGCCAACCATCTCTGGATGAAGCTCGGCCTCGTGCTGTTCAAGATCGTCAATCCGGTTGTGATGTTCCTGATCTACGTCACGACCTTCGTGCCGATCGGCTTTTATCTCCGGCTGCGCGGCAATGACGCGCTGAGCGAACAGTTCGACAGGAACGCCAAGACCTATTGGATCGACAAGCCAGAGGCCGGCGCGGCCGAGGCGACGATGAAAAACCAGTTCTGAATTTTTTGAAGAACCTAACCATTACTGTATCGGACAGAGGACACGAAAATGGACCTTGCTAAGGAACTCCTCTCATACATGGGCAACCGTAAGAAATACTGGTTGCTGCCGATCTTGATCATGACGACCATTTTCGGGACCCTGGTGGTACTGACGCAGGGAACGGCTGTCGCCCCCTTCATCTATACGCTGTTCTGAGGCGGCCCATCGTGCGGATCCTCGGTATCTCGGCATTTTACCACGACAGCGCGGCTGCGCTCGTCGAGGACGGGCGGATCGTTGCCGCCGCCCAGGAAGAACGCTTTACGCGCCGGAAACACGATCCCGACTTTCCGGCGCGGGCAATCGAATACTGCCTGGCGGAAGCGGGCTGCACCATGAACGACATCGATCATGTCGTGTTCTACGAAAAGCCGTTCCTGAAGTTCGAACGATTGGTCGAGACCTATCTTGCGACCGTTCCCCACGGCTTCAGTTCGTTCCGCGTCGCAATGCCGGTCTGGATCAAGGAAAAGCTCTTCCAGAAGAAGATGCTGCGCAAGGATCTCGGCAAGCTAGCCGGCAAGAAGGAATGGGACGGATCGTTGCTCTTCACCGAGCATCACCAGTCCCACGCGGCAAGCGCCTTCTTTCCCTCGCCCTTCTCCTCGGCGGCGGTCCTCACCATGGACGGCGTCGGCGAATGGTGCACGACGTCGCTCGCCCATGGCCGCGACAATCGTCTCGACTTCCTGAAGGAAGTGCACTTCCCGCACTCCCTCGGCCTGCTCTATTCGGCCTTCACCTATTACACCGGGTTCAAGGTCAATTCGGGCGAGTACAAGGTCATGGGGCTTGCCCCCTATGGGCGCCCGCGTTTTGCCCAGACGATCCTCGACAATCTGATCGACCTCAAGGAAGACGGTTCCTTCCGTCTCGACCAGCACTATTTCGGTTATTGCACCGGCCTCAGAATGACCAAGCCGGCCTTTCACGATCTCTTCGGCGGCGAGCCGCGCAAGCCGGAATCGCCGCTGACGCAACGTGAAATGGACCTCGCGGCCTCGGTTCAGGCCGTGACCGAAGAGGCCGTAATGCGGCTCGCCCGCTTTGCAAGACGCCAGACGGGCGAGAAGAATCTCTGCCTTGCCGGCGGCGTCGCACTCAACTGCGTGGCCAATGGCAAGCTGCTGAAAGCCGGGATCTTCGACGACATCTGGATCCAGCCTGCCGCCGGCGACGCGGGCGGGGCGCTTGGCGCGGCACTGTCCGTCTGGCACGAATACCTCGGAAGCACACGCACGCCCAAGGACGGCGATGCGATGTCCGGGTCCTATCTCGGACCGGCCTTCGAGCAGGGCGAGGTCGAGCAGCGGCTTGCCGCTGCCGGCGCCAAGTTCGAGGTGCTGTCGGACGAGGACGTCACCTCGTCCACAGTCTCGGCGCTGGCCGAGGAAAAGGCCGTCGGCTGGATGCAGGGCCGCATGGAGTTCGGTCCACGCGCACTCGGCGGGCGCTCCATCCTTGGCGACGCACGCTCGCCGACGATGCAGAAGATGCTCAATCTCAAGGTCAAGTACCGCGAGAGCTTCCGGCCCTTCGCACCATCGGTCAGGCGCGAGGATGTCGCTGATTGGTTCGACATCGACAAGGACAGCCCCTACATGCTGCTCGTCGGCGATGTGCTGGAAAGCCGCCGCCTGCATGCCAACCATCCGCAGGAAAACCTGTTCGGCATCGACCTCTTGAATGTGCCGCGCTCCGAGATTCCGGCGGTGACGCATGTCGATTATTCCGCCCGCATCCAGACGGTGCACCGCGAAACCAATCCGCGTTACTGGGAGCTTTTGACACGCTTCAAGGCACGGACGGGCTGCCCGGTTCTCGTCAATACCAGCTTCAACGTGCGCGGCGAGCCGATCGTCTGCAACCCGGAAGACGCCTATCGCTGCTTCATGGGTACGGAGATCGAACGGCTTGTCGTCGGCAACTGCGTGCTGAAGAAGGAAGACCAGCCGGCGCACCTGAAGCAGGACTACAAGGAAAACTTCGAGCTCGACTAGTCAGCCGTACGATCTCGATGGGCCGAAGGACGCTCCGGAAACCGGTTTCCTGGGCGTCTTTTGGCGTTTTGTGCTTGCACCTTTGCCCGCACGGATCCCGGTTGAACCAGCTTGTTAACGGCCGGCGGACATGCGCGGCGCGCTGCGAGACGATTGTCGCACGCCAAATTCACGCGTCAGCAGCTTTACAAAAAACGGGATCAGTCCCGACTTTGCGCGCGCCTTGTCGAAGGCCGCCTGGAACGGCGCCCTGTAGCTGAAGAGATCAGGCCGGATCGGCCGCAGCAGGCCCTCCTCGACGTAACGGCCGGCAAAATGATCGGGCAGATAGCCGAGATATCGCCCGGACAGGATCAGCCGCGCCTCCGCCTCCATGTCGCTGACGGTCGCGCGCGGGTTGGCGATCGAGAAGATCTTCAGGTCGCGGGCGTTCCAGTAGGATCGGCCGATCAGGTTGTAGGAGCGAATGTCGTCGATCTCGATCTCGCTGTCGGGGCGCGAGAACAGCGGATGCCCGGCTCCGCAGTAGAAGCGCTGGGTCTCTTCGTAGAGATCGATATATTCCAGCCCGAGTGTGGTGCGTGGAAAGCTGGCGATCGCCACATGGAGATCGCCGGTAATCACGTCACGTAGCAGTTCGTGCGGGGGGCGCGTGACGATCGAAAGCGCCACTTCCGGCGCTTCGTCCGTCATCCGGGCAAAGACGGCATTGAGGCAGGACGCCGGATCCGACAGCGTGTTGTCGATGAGACCGATCGACAACGTTCCGTTCAACTGATGCTGCAGCCCCTTCATGCGCAGGTCGAACTGATCGATGGAACCGAACAGCCGCTTGGCTTCCTCATAGACCGCGCGCCCTTCCTCCGTCAGGCGGAAACCGGACCGCCCGCGCTGGCAAAGCGTCAGGCCGAGACGGCCCTCGAGCGCCGAAATATGATTGGAGATGGTCGAGAGCGACAGGTTGAGTTCCCCTTGCGCCGCCGCGAATCCCCCCGCCTCCACGATCGTCACATAGATGCGAAGCAGCCTCACATCCAACTGGTCCAGTGCCATTCCTCAGCGCCTTTACCTTGAGAAAGATCCAAGTGAAGCGCAATTATTGTGTATTTTCATGCACTAAGCCAGGTGATTTTAGGCAATTCGACCGGCGCCAAGGGGGCGCCGGTCGGTGATCGCTGATTGTCCGTGGATGCTTGTCAGGGCTGGCGATAGACCTCGTTGCCGGCCAAATAGGTCGCTTCGACCTTGCGTTCGCGGATCGAGCGGTCAAGCGGATCGGGCAACGTGCCATCGATGACGACGAAGTCGGCCCATTTGCCTTCGCTGATCGACCCGATCTCACCGCCCCAGGGCGTCATGTCGGCGCCCGCCTGCGTGAGGCCATGCAGCGCCTGATCGAAGGTGACGGCCTGTTCCGGGTGCCACGGCCCGTCGCCGAGGCCGAACGGGCTTTCGCGGAAAACGGCGTCGTTGATCTGGGCGAGCGGGCTCAGCGGCGACGTCGGCCAGTCCGAGCCGAACACCAGCGGCACACCGGCATCGAGCATCGAGTGCCAGACATAGGCGCGCGGCTCCCGGTCGGTGCCGATCCGCTCGGTGATGTATTTGCCGATCGTGCCGGTCGCATGGTTGGGCTGCATCGAGGCGACGACGCCGAGGTCCTTGAACCGCTGGATATCCTTGGTCTCCACCACCTCGATGTGCTCGATGCGGTTCGGCTGCGGCCGCGGCACCGAGGCTTCGGCAAAGGCGTCGAGCACGAGGCTGACGCCGCCATCGCCGATTGCGTGCACCGCTGTCGGGAAGCCGTTTTCGTTGGATGCCTTGATGGCGGCAGCGAGCTGCTCCTTGGTTTCGAACGGCTTGCCCTTCCACCCGTGCTGGTCGGAATAGTCCTCATGCATGTAGGCCGTGCGGGTCGACAGCACCCCGTCGATCACCGACTTGGTGTAACCGAGCTTCAGGAGCGGCCCTTTCTTCTCCTGTTCACCGGAGTCTGCGGCAACCTTGTCGACCTCGGCGCGGTCTTTGACGGCGCCGGCAATCTTCTTCGGATCGCCCTCGAAGAAGCCGTACCAGACGCGCAGCGGCAACTTCTTTTCGGCAAGGATAGCCGCATAGTCGTGCACGGCAGCGAGATCGGACATGTCGTTGACGCCGGTGATGCCGAGGCTGTTGGCGTATTTCATCGTCTTCAAAAGGGCTTCGCGCCGCTCCGCATCGGCAACCGCCGGCCGGTGCTTCTCGACGAGATCGCCGGCGCTTTCAAGCAGAATGCCGCTCGGTTCTCCCTTGTCGTTGAGCACGACCTCGCCGCCTTCCGCGACCTTCGACGTTGCGGTGACGCCGCCGACCTCGAGCGCCTTGGAATTGACCCAGTAGGAATGGAAGTCGATGTCGCGCAGGATGACGACGCGGTCCGGCACCACGGCGTCGAGATCCTCCTTGGTCGGCAGCTTGCCTTCGCCGAGCGTGTAGTCCCAGCCGCCCCCCATCAGCCAGACGCCCTTCGGCAGCCGTGCGTCGGCCTCCTTGATGTTTTCGAGCCAGGTCTTCTTGTCGGGGATGTAGGAGAGATCGACACCGGTCACCATGTCCATGCCGGATGTCAGATGGGTGTGGCCGTCGATAAAGCCCGGCGTCACGGTCTTGCCGCCGGCATCGATCACCTTCGTCTGAGCGTCGGCCAGCGCCTTGATCTCGTCATTGCTGCCTGTGGCGATGAATTTGCCGTTCTCGACGGCGAAGGCCTGAACCTTGGGCTTTCCCGCATCAACGGTGCGCACATCGCCGTTGAGCACGATCAGATCGGGGGCCGCCCATGCCGACGTGCCGGCGCCAACCATGATCGCCAGGATCGATGTCGCGCCCAGCGCCCGCGTAATTGCTGCCAGTGTCATCAAGTCTCTCCTCTCGCGACTGCATCCCTCCACCCCCGGCGAGCCGCGACACCGGCGTTGAAGGATGATGCTCGAAGTCGAGGATGCAGCGTATACGCCTTCGGGCTAGGTTGGCGCGGGCGACGAGGATCCTGGGAAAAAATCCAGCCGTACGGCGCCGGTCGGCCTGACCGGGCCGATACCGACGCGCACGCATGTCCGATCCTACCGCGGCAATCACCAGGATCTGCCGCAGGCAGAGACAACTTGAAACGTCAGGGAAGCTCGGGCAAGCGCCCTCTCTTCCCTGTCTGGGGCCGTTCAGGCTCAGGTAAACAGCGCCTTGAGGCGCGGCCACAGGCCAATCGCGGCGCGCACCCGCCTGGCGGCATAGGCCGCCCGGACGGAACTGCCGAAATTGCAGTCGCAGACGATGTCGTGCAACTGGTGGTCCGAGAGCTCGAAGAACCGTTTTGCCTCGCCGTAGCTGTCGTCACCAAGGCCCGCAAGGCGCAACTGCGTATCCTCGAAGGCGACGGTCATCGGCGAGCCACTCACCTGCATGGTGTGCCTGACGGCGGCAGATGCATGTTCGGTACCGGAAAGCGTGCCCAGCCGGCGGCCGGGATTGCTTTCCAGGAGTTCGGCCCAACGCTGGAGCCGTTCCGTTCTCGTCATGGCGGGATCGGGACGGATTTCGGCACGCTCTTGCAACTGCTCAATCGTTTGATGCTTCATCGTCGTCTCTCCTGATCCGAAGATGCGACCGCGGTACGAGCCCCTCCGCACAGAGATCGCCGTCTCTGCAACTCGCCAGCGGGACCGCGGTTCCGTTGCCCGAAAAAAAAAGAAAGCTTGCGTGTATCGCCGCGCGAGAACTGCCCCGGGCCTCAACCATCACAGGCGAAAACGCCGGATTTCCAGGCGCTGCGTGACGGAACGCCTCCCTGGCCGATCACGGCGCCTCAAACCTGCGTTCACGCCGAAGTCACCGACCGCCGCCTGTATCGCAAGCCGGAATCGTGTCATGAAGCGACCGGCTTTACCGGACAGGGCGACACGACCATGAAGAAGATCGGCTTTCTTTCCTTCGGACATTGGACACCGTCGCCGCAGTCCCAGACGCGATCGGCAGCCGACGCGCTGCTGCAGTCGATCGACCTTGCCGTCGCCGCCGAGGAGCTGGGTGCCGACGGTGCCTATTTCCGGGTCCATCACTTTGCCCGCCAGCTCGCCTCGCCCTTCCCGCTGCTGGCGGCGATCGGCGCGAAGACCAGCCGGATCGAGATCGGCACCGCCGTCATCGACATGCGCTATGAAAACCCGCTCTATATGGCCGAGGACGCGGGGGCTGCCGATCTCATTGCCGGCGGACGGCTGCAATTGGGCATCAGCCGCGGTTCTCCCGAACAGGTGATCGACGGCTGGCGCCATTTCGGCTACCAGCCGGCCGAGGGCGAGAGCGACAGCGACATGGCCAGGCGCCATGCGGAAGTGTTTCTGGACGTGCTGCGTGGCGAAGGCTTCGCCCAGCCAAATCCGCGACCAATGTTTCCCAACCCGCCGGGCCTGCTGCGTGTCGAGCCGCATTCGGATGGGCTGAGAGAGCGCATCTGGTGGGGCGCGAGCTCGAACGCCACGGCCGTCTGGGCGGCGAAGCTCGGCATGAACCTGCAAAGCTCGACATTGAAGGATGACGAAACCGGCCTTCCCTTCCATGTCCAGCAGGCCGACCAGATCCGCGCCTACCGCGAGGCGTGGAAGGCGGCCGGACACGCGCGCGAACCGCGCGTTTCCGTCAGCCGCAGCATTTTTGCTTTGGTGGACGATCGCGATCGCGCCTATTTCGGCGGCCCCAACCACCAGGAAGACAAGATCGGCTTCATCGACGACAAGACGCGGGCAATCTTTGGGCGCAGCTACGCCGCGTCACCGGACGTGCTTGCCGAGCAGCTGGCCAAGGACGAGGCGATCGCCGAGGCCGATACGCTGCTCCTGACCGTGCCGAACCAGCTTGGCGTCGACTACAATGCCCACGTCATCGAGGCGTTCCTGACGCATGTCGCGCCGGCTCTCGGCTGGCGATAGCGGCCGGCGGTCAGGTCTGGAGAACGGATGTCGGCTCAGGGAACGGGCGCCGGATGCGCGATCCCCTGGTAGTAATCGCCTTCACCGCCACCCCAATATTCATTGGTGTAGCGCTCGCGTTCGTCGCCCAGGGTCTGTGCCGGCGGACGGTAGACATAGCCATAGGGACCGCCCATCGGCACCGGCTCCATGTAGACGCTGCCGGTGGGCATCGGATCGACATAGACCGCACCGGGGGCCGGCTCGTAGTAGTAATTGTCAGCCATGGCCGGGGTCGCCGATGCGCCCAGCGCGACGGCAAATGCAGCCAATGATATCTTCGCGTGAATTTTCATGGCGCTGCTCCTCTCTCCGTTCGCCATTGTGCACGCCTCCCGAAATGCGAGGCACGCTCAGGCTCCAGGAAAACGCATAACGTCCGACCGCGCGAAGCGTTCCGTCACCGGGCATTGTCGCCCGCCGGTCCCGCGGATTGGCACGTCGAGCAGCGTCGCTCGCCGCGTGCGTCAATGCAGCCCGAAGACGCGTAAGAGCTCCTCGCGGTGGCGGACGAACTCCGGCGCGCTGCGATCGCGCGGGCGCGACAGGTCAATTTCGATCAGCCGCGGCTCGCCGCCCTTTTCGCGCGGCAGGATCAGGATCCGGTCGGCAAGATAGATCGCCTCCTCGAGATCGTGGGTCACGAGCACCGTCGTGACGTCCTCGTCGCGCCAGATGCGGGCAAGCTCCTGCTGCATGCTGATCTTGGTCATGGCGTCGAGCGCGCCCAGCGGCTCGTCGAGAAGCAGGATCTCGGGCTGGACGGCGAGCGCGCGCGCGATACCGACACGTTGAGCCATGCCGCCGGAGAGCTGCCGGGGATAGGCATGCTCGAACTGCTGCAGGCCGACGAGCTCAACATAGTGCTTCGCCCGACTGCGGGCCTCGTTGCGCGACAGGCCGCGCGTCTCCAGCCCGAAGCCGACATTGTCGAGAACGCTCAGCCACGGCAGCAGGCGCGGCTCCTGGAAGATGACGGCGCGCTCGGCACCGACACCGCGAACCGTCTTGCCGTCGATCCTGACCTCGCCGGCGTCCGCGTCCTCAAGCCCCGCCAGGACCCGGAGCAAGGTCGTCTTGCCGGAGCCGCTGGCGCCGACGATCGCCAGCGTTTCACCGGGCCGGATATCAAGGTTGATGTCTTTCAGAACGGGCAACGGGGCACCGTTCAGGCGGTAGGTCTTGGTGAGGTGGCGGATCGCCACATCTCCACGGCGGGGTTCCCTGGGAGCGCTCATGACCGGTCCTCAGTTGCTGGCTGCCGGAGCATCGACGGCAAAGAGCACGTCCTTGGGTGCGATCTGCCCCTGCTTCAGCTTGCCTTCCCGCACCAGAACGTCGATCCAGAACTGCAGGTCATGATCGACCGGAAGGCCGCCGGCCCGCACCCCGTAGCCGCGAAAATACTGCGCGATCTCTGGATTTTCGCCACGCTCCTTCAGCGCCTTCGCAAATATCTTCTTGGTCTCCTCCGGGTGCTCGCGGGCATAGTCGAGCGCGCGCGCCGACTGAAGAACGAAAGTCTTCGCCGCCTCCGGATGCGCCGTGACGAAGTCGCGCCTCAGCACCACGAAGCCGCCGGCGATATCCCCGAGCACATCCGTGTCGTCGAAGACGGCACGCAGACCGCCGTTCTTGCGCGCAGCCCCCTCGAAGGTGGTCTGCCAGTAGCCGAAGGCCGAGATATCGACCTGGCCGGAGCGCAGGACCTGTTCGAGCTGGGGACCCGGGACGACGATCTGGTTGGCCGCATCCGAGGGCAGGCCGACCGAATGCAACGCTTCGCGAATGGTATAGTCGAGATGCGCGCCCAGCGTGTTGACGGCGATGCTCTTGCCGGCGATGTCCTTGATGCTCCTGATCGGGCTGTCTTCAAGCACATAGAAGATCGACTGGACCTCGTCATTGATGCCATTCGACGGATAGGCGGCGACGAAGTCGTTGCCGCTGATGATCGAGTTGAGCACGGCCGAGGTGGCGGCGCTGCCGATCTCGACGTCGCCCGAGGCGAGCGCGATCAGGGAGGCCGGGCCGCCGGTCGCATAGCCGACATTCTCGATCGTGATGCCGGTTCCGTCGAAGTAGCCGAGTTCCTGGGCGAATTCGTGGGCCGACAACCCACCCTGGCTGGCAAGAAAGCGCAGCTTGACGTCGTCAGCGGCAGCCGCAGGGGCGGCGAGCCCGAAAGCGAGCGTGACCGAGAGCAGCAGATTGCGGGGATGGAAGGTCATTTCGATTTCCTTTCCGAAGAGAAGACGTAAAGCGGAGGATCAGTCGGTGGGTTGCGACCAGCGGCAAAGATTGCGTTGCAGCAGGACGAGCAAGGCGTTGGCCGCAAGCCCAAGCAGGGCAAGCAGCAGGATCGCGGCAAACATCAGCGGGATCTGGAAGTTGTACTGCGCATTCATCACCTGGAAGCCGATGCCCTTGTTCGCGCCGATCATTTCGGCGGCGATCAGGAGAAGGAGCGCCGTGGTCGCCGAGAGCCGCAGCCCCACGAAGATCGCCGGAACTGAGGCCGGCAGCACGACGCGGCGAAAGATCGAAAGCGGTCCGGCGCCATAGGTCCTGGCCATCTCGATCAGCTTCTTGTCGACCTCCTTGACGCCCGCGATGGTGGACAGAAGGATCGGAAACAGCGTCGCCCAGAAGATCACGAAGACCTTGGAGGTCTCGCCGAGGCCAAGAAGCAGGATGAAGACCGGGTAGAGCGCCAGCGCCGAGGTCTGGCGGAAAAGCTGCAGGATCGGATCGAGCGCCTGCTCGACGAGGCGGACCTGCCCCATGAACAGGCCAAGGGGGATGCCCACCGCCACGGCCGCCGCAAAGGCAATGCCGGACCGCTGCAGGCTGATGGCGATGTCGTCCAGCAGTGCGCCGCTGGCAAGGCCATCCCAAAGGGCGTTGACGATCACGCTCAGCGGCGGGAAGACAGCCGGATTGACCCAGCCGAGCGTGCTCGAAAGCTGCCAGAGCGCGAGGAAAGCGACGACGACGCCGTAGCGCGCGACAAGAGGACCGAAGAGACCATTCGAGCGGGCCGGGATGACAGCTGCAGTCGAAAGCGGCTTGGCAGTGCGGCTGACCCGACGCGTTAGCCCCAAGCCGGCCGAGAAAAACGGGTTGGTGTTTTCAAAGGACATGATCGCACCTCACTCAGCTGCCTGGATCGCCGATCTGGCGGCCGTCCAGCGGTTGACGGGGAAGGGCAGGCCGAGGTTTTCGCGGAGCGTCCTGCCTTCATAGGCCGTGCGAAACAGGCCGCGACGCTGCAATTGCGGAATCACCAGGTCGACGAAATCGTCGAGTGCCGTCGGAAACCACGGCGGCAGGATGTTGAAGCCGTCGGCGGCCTCGTTTTCGAACCACTCCTGCAATGTGTCTGCGATCTGCTCGGCCGAGCCGACGATCGTGTAGTGGCCGCGCGCCGACGCGATCCACTGGTAGAGCTGGCGAATGCTGAAATTGTTCTCGTCAGCAATCTGGCGGATCAGCGCCTGCCTGCTCTTCATGCCCTCGGTCGGCGGCGCCGGCGGCAACGGGCCGTCGAGGTCGTAGCCATGAAGGTCCAGCGTCCCGCCGGTCAGGCCGTTGAGCAGGCCGATGCCATCCTCTTCGACGATCAGCGACGTCAGCCGCTCGTATTTTTCCTGCGCTTCGGCCTCGGTCCGGCCGACGAAGGGCGAGACACCTGGCATGATCAGGATGTGATCCGGATTGCGGCCAAGGCCGCGGGCCCGCGCCTTGATGTCGCGATAGAATTCCTGGGCCGTTTCGATGTGCTGGTGCGCCGTGAAGATCACTTCGGCCGTTGCGGCCGCGAGCCCTCGACCGTCGTCGGATTGCCCTGCCTGGACGATGACAGGATGCCCTTGCGGCGAGCGCGCGATGTTGAGCGGACCGCGCACCTTGAAGTGTTCGCCGCGGTGATCCGTGCCATGCAGTTTCGTCTGATCGAAGAAGACGCCCGTCCTCTTGTCGCGGATAAAGGCATCGTCTTCAAAGCTGTCCCACAGCTTCTTGACGACGTCGACATGTTCGGCCGCGCGGCGATACCGCTCGGCATGGGGAAGCTGGGTGTCGCGGTTGAAATTCTGCGCCGTCGGATCGCCGGTCGTCGTCACGACGTTCCAGCCGGCACGACCGCCGGAGATCAGGTCGAGCGAGGCGAACTTGCGCGCCGTGGTATAGGGTTCCTCATAGGTGGTGGACGACGTCGCGATGAAGCCGAGATGGGTGGTGAGCGGTGCCAGCGCCGAAAACAACGTCACCGGTTCGAACCCCGCCACGCGGGCATTGCCACCCTCGCGCGCACCGCCAAAGCCGATCGCCAGCCCGTCTGCCAGGAAATAGGCGTCGAACAGGCCACGTTCGGCCGTCAGCGCCAGCTGCTTGTGAAATTCGAAGCTGGTCGCACCGTCAGCCGGCTGGTCCGGGTGCCGCCAGGCCGCGATGTGCTGTCCACCACCGGGAAGAAAGGCTCCAAGCCGGATCTTGCGTGTGATCTCAACCCTCTCTCTTTTCGCAGCGAACCCGCGCGGGTCCACATGTCGCGTTGTGACGCCGGCGCCTCCGGGAGGGAGACGCCAAGCCGCGACCACATAGACAAAATACATTATCCATCAATTTTATAGAGAACTGAGTTTTCGCGGCTCTCGGCCACGGTGAAATGTTTTTGCTAATATGCGGCCAATGTGTGCGCCACAGCGGGTTTTCCGGGCGCTACACTCTTTCAGCGATTAATCGCTTCGGGACCGGCATGGCGTGCCTTGGCGACGAACAATGCGTCACGCCTCCTTGATGGTATCGATCAAGGCGCGAAAACCGGCCGAAGGATGCCGGCGACTGGGGTAGTAGAGATAAAGCGGCTCTTCGGGCTGGCACCAGGCGTCGAGGACCTGGATGAGCTCACCGCTTGCAATCTGCTTTTCGACGCGATTTTCCCAGACATAGGCGAGCGCAACGCCGCTTTCGGCCGCCTCCACCATCAGTTCGTGATCGTCCAGCGACAGTGGCCCGCTTGGATGGAACGTCACGGGTTGACCGTCCCTCTCGAACTCCCAGGCATAGCGCGCGCCGGAGGGAAACATGTTCTGGATGCAAAGGTGGCGCTTCAGGTCATGCGGCGTCTCAGGTATCGGCCGGCGCGCGAAATAGGCGAGCGAGCCGACGACCACGAGACGCAGGCGCTGCTTCAGCCTCAGGGCGATCATGCCTTCGCTGACCCGCTCGCCGAACCGGATGCCGGCATCGAACCCTTCGCCGACGATATCGACGAGGCGGTCCGTGGCGCTGATTTCGAGCTGCAGGTTGGGATTGTTTTCAAGCAGCGGCCCGATGACATGGCCGATGACAAAGGGGGCGATCGAGTTCGGGACATTGATCCGGACGCGACCGAAGGGCGTGTCGCGGAACTTGTTGAGCGCATCGAGCGCCGACGCGATCTCGCCAAAAGCCGGATCGACATAGGATCGCAGCAGTTCACCGGCCTCCGTCAACGAAACGCTGCGCGTCGTTCGATTGAGCAATCGAATGCCGATCCGGCTTTCGAGACTGAGCACCGCGTGGCTGATGGCGGACGCCGTGACGCCCCTCTCCTCGCCCGCCTTGCGGAAACTCCTGTGCCGGGCGACGGCCGCGAAGGCCGCCAGTTCCGCAAGCTCCGATGCACGCATTACTGAACACCATTCATCATAGTTTCGAGAATAACGAATCTTATGCAGCGAAGCGGATTGCGTCAAATTCCTCTCGTCAGCACGGGATGCGGACGCCAACCGGCTCCGAAGAACCCGTCAAACCCTTGAAGGAGTTCGTCATGAAAGTCTGGTTCATTACGGGTGCATCGCGCGGCCTCGGCGCTCTGATGGCAAAGGAAGCGCTCAACGCGGGCGACGCGGTCGTCGCCACTGCCCGCAATCCGAAAACGGTCACCGAACAGCTCGGCACCCACCCCAATCTGCTCGCCGTCGCGCTGGATGTCACCGATGAAGCCCAGGCGAGACAAGCGGCCGCCGCCGCCGTCCAGCGTTTCGGCCGCATCGACATTCTCGTCAACAATGCCGGCTACGGCTTGCTCGGCGCCGTCGAGGAGGCAACGGCTGAGGAAGTCGAAAAGCTCTACGCCACCAACGTCTTCGGCCTGCTCAAGGTGACGCGCGCCGTCCTGCCCCACATGCGCCGGCAGCGCTCGGGCCACATCCTGAACTTCTCCTCGATCGGCGGCTATTTCGGATATCCCGGCTGGGGCGTTTATGGCTCGACCAAGTTCGCCGTCGAAGGGCTGTCGGAATCGCTTGCAGCCGAGGTTCAGCCCTTCGGCATCAATGTGACGATCGTCGAGCCCGGCTTCTTCCGCACCGACTTTCTCGCCGACAACTCGCTGGCGGTCAGCGCCGCCGCGATCCCGGACTATGTCGGCACGCCGGCCGGCAACATGCGCGACTTCGCAGCCGGTGCGAACCATGCCCAGCCTGGCAACCCGCAGAAGCTCGCGGCCGGTATCGTGACCCTGGTGAATGCGAAGAACCCGCCGCTCCGTATGCCGTTCGGCAGCGACACGGTTTCAGTGATCGAGGAGCAGAACGCCAGCGTCGCGAAGGAACTCGCCGAGTGGCGCGACCTGGCCCTTTCCACGGATTTCGCCACCGACGCAGCCGCCTGATCCCCCGCCGATCCGGCTCCGCTTTTCGACCGACGAGCGGAGCCGGAAACAGCCCGACGACCTATTCGTCCGGCTACGTCCTGCGTCTTGCGCGCCCGTACGGAGCCGCGAAAATTATTCCACTCGAAGCGGCTTGCGTGACAAAGCGTTTCTTATCTTCCAACCGACACTCGATTAATTCTTGAGCACTTTGGTCGGCTATTGCCCAAGAAATCGCCGACGTCACCAATTCGAGAGTGCAGCACGTGTCCCAAACAACCACCAAATCTCCATCGAAGCCGCTCTACGCCTCGTTCGGTTTCCAGGTCCTCGCCGCCATGGTCATCGGCCTCCTTCTCGGCCTGATCGCTCGCAACATGGGCGCCGACGCCGCTGGCAACCCGAACTGGCTGACCGTCACGCTGCAGACGATCGGCTCGATCTTCGTGCAATTGCTGCGCGCCCTCGTGCCGCCGCTGGTCTTTACCGCCATCGTCGCCTCGATCGCCAACCTGGCGACGCTGCAGAATGCCGCCAAGCTCGTCTGGCAGACGCTGCTCTGGTTTGCGATCACCTCGCTCATCGCCGTCGTCATCGCCATTGCGCTTGGCCTTGCCATTCAGCCGGGTATCGGCTCTGCGGTTTCGCAGGAAGCCGCCAAGGCTCCCTCCTATGCCGGCTCCTGGCTCGATTTCCTGAAGGGCCTCGTGCCCGCCAATGTGCTCGGGCTTGAAGCCAGCACCAAGCTGACCGACAGCGGCGCCAGCACCTCTCTCAATTTCAACGTGCTGCAGATCCTGGTTGTTTCGATCGCCGTCGGCGCTGCTGCGCTGAAGGTCGGCGATGCAGCGAAGCCCTTCCTTGCCTTCAACCAGTCGCTGCTCGCGATCGTGCGCAAGATCCTGTGGTGGGTCATCCGCCTGACGCCGATCGGCACCATCGGCCTGCTCGGCCGCGCCGTCGCCCAATACGGCTGGGAAACCCTGGCGCAGCTGACCTGGTATACCGCCGCCGTCTATATCGGCCTCGCCATCGTGCTCTTCGTCGTCTATCCCGCGCTGCTCGTCGCCCACGGGCTGAAGCCATCGCGCTTCTTTGCCGGCGCATGGCCGGCGATCCAGCTCGCCTTCGTTTCGCGCTCCTCGGTCGGCACCCTTCCCGTCACCGAAACGGTGACCGAAAAGAGCCTTGGCGTGCCGCGCGAATATGCTGCCTTCGCCGTGCCGCTCGGCGCGACCACCAAGATGGACGGGTGCGCCGCCATCTATCCGGCGATCTCGGCAATCTTCATCGCCCAGTTCTTCGGCCTGCCGCTCGGCATCCAGGAATATGTGCTGATCGTGTTCGTCTCGGTGCTCGGTTCCGCGGCAACGGCTGGCCTCACGGGCGCAACCGTGATGCTGACGCTGACGCTGTCGACACTCGGCCTGCCGCTTGAAGGTGTCGGACTGCTCTTGGCCATCGACCCGATCCTCGACATGGGACGCACCGCCGTCAACGTTGCCGGCCAGGCCCTGGTGCCGACGATCGTCGCCAAGCGCGAAGGCATTCTTGATGAGACCGTCTACAACGGCGACAAGGTCGTCGACGATCTCGAGCCGTTTGCCGCAGGCGCTCGCGCCGCCTGACAATTCGGCGCGGGGGCATGCGGGCCACGGACACCCGCATGCCCCCTACTGTCGACGGACAGGAGGCCGACTCCGGATACTTGCTCGTTCGACCCGGTTCATGGCCGCCATTGGCAAGTCCGTGCGAAATCGCCCTGCCGGCGAGACGGCCAAGCTTGCGCAAACAAATCGACAGGTGGATCCTTCATAGGGATCACGACCGCGTCCCGGGCTCGATCACATGCGCTGGCAGGGCAGCCCCAGCCTCCCATTTGCCGGCGTTCTGCGGCCGGCCCGGCTGTTGCAGAGGGCAAGCCATGTCTCTCACCGAATTTCATCTCGTCACGCAGTGGATCATCGACGCTTCTGTCGATGATGTTTGGCGGGAGCTGAGCACGCCGGAGGCGTGGCCGGACTGGTGGCCATCGGTCAAACGGGTCTCTCTGTTGCGCGCGGGAGACGAGCACGGCGTCGGGGCTGTTCGCCACCTGCAATGGGTGACCGCCCTGCCTTATGTACTGTCGTTCGAGATGGAGACGGTGAAGGTCGAGCCACAGTCACTGATCGAAGGCAGGGCCTCGGGCGAACTCGACGGTATCGGCCGCTGGACGCTGGAGCCCGACGGCAGCCGCTGCCGCGTACGCTACGACTGGATCGTCGAGGTGACAAAACCCTGGATGATCCGGCTTTCGTTCGTCCTCAAGCCCGTATTCCGCTGGAACCATGGCGTCGTCATGGAACGCGGCCGGCGCGGTCTCGTTAAACGCGTTGCTCAACAGCGATAGCTGCCCAACCGAGCGCGCCAACGCCGCCTCCCCCTCCGCACGGGCGATACGCCTAGCTCCATTTGAGTAAGCGGGTAATCATTGCTCCTCGATTCTGCCTGTGTTGCTATCGGGCCTCAACGAGAGAGGCGCCATGTTCAATGAAATCGACATTCCGTGCCCCGAGTGCGGTCATGAAAACAGCCAACGCGTCGCCTGGGTGAAAGCCAATGACGAACTCCCGTGCGAGCAATGCGGAAGCGCCATCGCGCTCGAGGACGAAAAGCACCTGCTGGTGATCGAACAGGCGACTGCCAACATCGCGAAGCTCAGGCGGTCGCTCGCCAAGTTTCGAAACTACTCGACCGGGGCCACGCGAAAGCGTCGATGAACTTGTGAAGCGCTCGGCCGATCGAAGGCCGCGCCACGCCCCTGATCGCTGCTACGGTCGCTTCGTCCAGACTACGAAGGATCCAAAGACTGGACCTCTTCCTTGATGATCGCACCCAGGCGGCGGGCGCCTGGGCCGGCCGCATCCGGATCGGGATAGACCAGATACATCGCGCCCCAGCGCTCAGCCCCGTCCTTCAGCGGCAGCGGCTTCAACTGCCCGGCGGAGAGTTCCTCGCGGATCCAGTCTTCCGGATACCAGGCAAACCCCATGCCCATGCAGGCGGCACGAATGGAGGTCGCCTTGTGGCCGACCGTCAAGCGTCGCTCCGTAACATTCCAGACACTTGGGCGTTGCCGCTGCAGGCCGCTGTCGCGGATCACCAGATGACGATGGCCTTTCAGGTCCTCCATTCCGAGTTCCCGACCCAATTGGTGCAGCGGATGAAACGGGGCGGCGGCGGCCACGGCGCGGTAGCGCAGGATGACGTCACCCGTGTGCCCTGTCGGCAGGTTGTCGGCGCATATGGCCAGGTCCACTGCACCGGACAGCAGCAACTCGTCCGTTCCGCCCATGACGCTTTCGTACAGCTCGATGCGCGTTTCCGGCGCTTCCTCGCCGAACCGCTCGATGCAGCGCAGGAGCAACCATGTTGGAAACAGCCCCTCGACCGCAAGGCTCAGCATCTGCTCATGGCCCTTGGCGAGGTTCTGCGCCGCCCGTTCCAGGCGTGTCGCCTCGTCGACCAGTGATTTGCCACGGCGATAGAGGATCCGGCCCTCGGTGGTGAGCAGCGCCTTTCGGCCTTCTATCGCAAAGACGGCGACCTCAAGCCGTTCCTCGATCTGCCGCACGGCATAACTGATGGTCGATTGCGACTTGTTCAACACCTCGGCTGCCTGCGCGAAACCGCCCGCCTCGACGACAGCAATGAAGGCACGCCACTGGTCCAGGGAAATCCGCAACATTCATCGATCCGTTCGATATATATGCCGTAAACATCGAACTTTTTTATCGTCCTGGCAGATGTTTGTATAGGCCCAACAAGACACGCAGCTGAGACCTTTCGCAATGCCCGATCGCCGGAGCAAGAGCCGGCGCGCGCCTCCCTATGCCCTTCCCCGTCAACACATCAGACCCCATCAAAGAGGAGCCAGACATGTCTATCGAAGTCCGCGAGATCCACCTGAGAAGACGCCCCATCGGCCTTCCCACGCCTGAACATTTCGACCTCGTCAGCAACCGCATCCGCGAGCCGGAGCCCGGCCAGCTCCTGGTCCGCAACACCTGGATGTCGGTCGACCCCTATATGCGCGGCCGCATGGACGAGCGGAAAAGCTACATTGCGCCCTTCCGGCTTGGCGAAGCGATGGACGGAGCCGCCGTCGGCGTGGTCGAGTTTTCCAACGATCCTGCTTTTTCCGTCGGGGATGCGGTCGTTCATTTTGCCGGCTGGCGCGACTTCGCGGTGATCGATGCGGCCACGGCACGCAGGATCGACCCGGAGCTGCCGGCCCAGGCCTATCTTGGAGCACTGGGCTTTCCTGGCCTCACCGCCTATGTGGGGCTGACGAGGATCGCCAATGCCAGGCAAGGCGAAACCATCTTCGTTTCGGCCGCCAGCGGCGCCGTCGGCAGCATCGTCGCGCAGATCGCCAAGCTCGGGGGCCTGCGGGTGATCGCCTCGGTCGGATCGGCGGACAAGGCCGCGTGGCTCCGCAACGAGATCGGTGTCGATGCCGTCATCAACTATCGCGAGACGGCAGATCTGACCGCGGCCCTTGCGGCCGCAGCCCCGGAGGGCATTCACATCTACTTCGACAATGTCGGCGGCGATCACCTCGAAGCGGCCCTGGCCGCGGCCCAGACCCATGCGCGCTTCGTCCTCTGCGGCATGATCTCCGGCTACAACTCGGATGCGCCGGCGAGCGGTCCGCGCAACATTTTTCAGGCGATCGAGAAACGCATCCGCCTGCAGGGCCTGATCGTTTCCGACCATATCGACCTCATCCCGGAGTTCGAGCGCAAGATGGGC
Organism: Ensifer sp.; assembly: GCF_035999135.1. GTDB lineage: Bacteria > Pseudomonadota > Alphaproteobacteria > Rhizobiales > Rhizobiaceae > Ensifer. The sequence goes on along the minus strand of NZ_DASYGZ010000148.1, from coordinate 5,559 downwards.
GTGTGGATCAAGGAAGGAAAGGTTGCGCTTCGCGAGACGGTAGTCGACGGCCTCGACAATGCCCCGGATGCCTTCATCGGCCTCTTCAAGGGCGCCAACACCGGCAAGATGCTGGTGCGGCTCTGACACGCCGCGGCTGCGCAAGCAGGGCGCATTGGAGGAATGCCTCACCGGTTGACGATGCGCGTCGTACGGGGCGAAGCGAAGGCAGGGGGCGGTACAGCCCCCTGCCTTCAAGCATCTTAGTAGTGGACGGATGCCGCATCGATCCGCGGCGCCTTCGGCGGGGCGAACTTTGTCAGGTCAATCCCGTCGACTGCGCTTCGGTACTCTTCCACGCTCGGGGTGCGGCCAAGGATTGCCGACAGCACCACGACCGGGGTCGAGGCCAAAAGCGATTCACCCTTCTTCTCGGCCGTGTCTTCCACGACGCGGCCCTGGAACAGACGGGTCGAGGTGGCGAGAACGGTATCGCCCTTCTCCGCCTTTTCCTGGTTGCCCATGCAAAGGTTGCAGCCCGGGCGCTCGAGATAGAGGATGTTCTCGTATTCGGTCCGGTTGCTGGTCTTCGGCTTCAGATCATCGAACTCGAAGCCCGAATACTTCTGCAGGATTTCCCAGTCGCCTTCGGCCTTCAGCTCGTCGATGATGTTGTAGGTCGGGGCGGCGACGACCAGCGGCGCCTTGAACTCGACCTTGCCCTCTGACTTCTCGATATTCTTCAGCATCTGCGCGACGATCTTCATGTCGCCCTTGTGCACCATGCACGAGCCGACGAAGCCGAGGTCCACCTTCTTGGTGCCGCCGTAGTACGAGACCGGGCGGATCGTGTCGTGGGTGTAGCGCTTGGATACGTCGGCGTTGTTGACGTCCGGGTCGGCGATCATCGGCTCGTCGATGACGTCGAGGTCGACGACGACTTCGGCGAAGTACTTCGCGTTGGCGTCGGGAGAAAGCGCCGGCTTCTCGCCCGAACGGATCTCGGCGATACGCGCATCTGCCTTGGCAATCAGGCCCTTGAGCGTACCCGCGGCATTTTCCATGCCCTTGTCGATCATGATCTGGATGCGCGACTTGGCGATTTCGAGCGACTCGATCAGCGTCTCGTCCTGCGAAATGCAGATCGAGGCCTTGGCCTTCATCTCGGCCGTCCAGTCGGTGAAGGTGAAGGCCTGATCGGCGAGAAGCGTGCCGATGTGCACTTCGATGATCCGGCCCTGGAAGACGTTGTCGCCACACTGCTTGAGCATCTGCGCCTGGGTGGCGTGCACCACGTCGCGGAAGTCCATATAGGGCTGCATCGTACCTTTGAAGGTCACCTTGACCGATTGCGGGATCGGCATCGTCGCCTCGCCGGTGGCGAGCGCCAGCGCCACCGTGCCGGAGTCGGCGCCGAAGGCAACGCCCTTGGACATGCGGGTGTGGCTGTCGCCGCCGATGATGATCGCCCAGTCATCCACGGTGATGTCGTTCAGCACTTTGTGGATCACGTCCGTCATCGAATGGTAGAGGCCCTTCGGGTCGCGGGCGGTGATCAGGCCGAAATTGTTCATGAAGCTCATGAGCTTCGGAATGTTCGCCTGAGCCTTCTTGTCCCAGACGGAGGCCGTATGGCAACCCGACTGATAGGCGCCGTCCACCAGCGGCGAGATGACGGTGGCCGCCATCGCCTCGAGCTCCTGCGCGGTCATCAGGCCGGTCGTATCCTGGGAGCCGACGATGTTGACCTTGACGCGCACGTCCGAGCCGGCATGCAGGACCTTGCCCGGCGTCACGCCTACGGCGTTGCGGTTGAAGATCTTCTCGACAGCCGTCAGGCCCTGGCCCTCGACCGTGATTTCCTTGTTCGGCGCAAAGACCGGCGTCGCCTCGATGCCGAGGGTCTGCGCCGCAAACGTCTGGAGTTTCTTGCCGAAGACGATGGCATAGGAGCTGCCGGCCTTCATGAACTCCATCTTCTGCGGCGTGAACGCTGCAGCGACGTCGACCAGTTCCTGCCCGGCCTCGTCGCGGAGCTTCTTGTTCTTCACGTCGAGCTTCAGGACAGTTCCGGTCTCGACCGAGAACTTCTGCTCGAGGATCGGGTTGCCGTCGTTGTTGAGGATCGGCTTGCCGTCTTCGCCTGTCTTCTTGACCCAGTTCTTCAGGTTGACGCCGATGCCGCCGGTCACGTCGACCGTCGTCGCAAAGATCGGCGAGATGCCGTTGGTGCCGGCGACCACAGGGGCGTAGTTGACGAAGGGCACATAGGGGCTGGCCTGCTTGCCTGTCCAGAGCGCCACGTTGTTGACGCCTGACATGCGCGACGAGCCCACGCCCATCGTGCCCTTTTCGGCAATCATCATCACCCGCTTGTCCGGATGCTGCTTCTGCAACGCCACGATTTCCTGCTGGGCCTCGGGCGAGATCATACATTGGCCGTGCAGTTCACGATCCGAGCGCGAGTGCGCCTGGTTGCCCGGAGACAAGAGGTCGGTCGAGATATCGCCTTCGGCCGCGATGAAGGTCACGACCTTGATTTCGTCCTCGACATCCGGGAGCTTGGTGAAGAATTCGGCCTTCGCATAGCTTTCAAGCACGCCCTTGGCGACCGCATTGCCGGCCTTGAAGGCGTCGCGCAGACGGAACATGTCCGCGTCGTAGAGGAAGACCTGGGTCTTCAGAACGTCGCCAGCCTTTGCTGCCATCGCGGCGTCATCGCCAAGTGCGATGTCCAGCAGCACTTCGACCGAAGGGCCACCCTTCATGTGCGACAGCAGCTCGAGGGCAAATTCGGGAGAAATTTCCGGGACGATTGTCGCGCCGAGAATGATCTTCTTCAGGAACGCGGCCTTGACGCCCGCAGCGCTCGTGGTGCCCGGCAACGTGTTGTAGATGAAGAATTTCAGGGCGTCGGCCCGGTGCTCGTTACCGGCATCCTCGATCAGCGTCAGGATTTCGCTGATGAGTGCGCCGTCATCGATCGGCTTGGGAGCGAGGTTTTGAGTTTCTCTGCTTTTGATCTCAGCCAGGTAGTCCAAGTAAAGTGTCATCGCAATCCCAACGTCCTGAGGTTATGGCGCTGAGACGCAGCGCCACCAGACTGTTTGTCAATCAGCCAAGGTTTTATGCGTTTCGAGTACGTCAACCAGGACCGGCTGACAAGCTACTGCTGGTCAGTAAAAAAGTCGTAGTCCGGATTCAATCGGTTTGATGAATTTGGTCGCGCGCAGGCTGCTGCACCGAACCGGTCGGGGCTGTCGATCTTATTCCGCCTCGCTTGCCGATCTGGCGAAGCCTTCATCGCTGCTCCCGACGCAACCGGACGAACGGGACGGCTTGCAACCCCGCCAAAAGCGGCATGCACCCTCCATGAAAACTGCACGTATCCTGCGTGGAACCTCAGACAAGATGGTTCACATCGATCGCATTGAACGGGCCGACGCGGTCCGACGATGGAAGGAAACGATCGATGACGCTCAATCTCACCGTTGCCGCGCTGGCACTGACCGTGATCGCGGCTGCTTCAAGCGTCGAGGCGGCCGACCTCGGCAATGCGGCCGCGGCGAACTCCATCGATTTCGCCAATGTGGATCGCTGCACCGGTTTTTACGCAGGCGCCCACGTCGGCGCCGGTTCCTCCAGCCAGAAGGGCGACAAGCGCAAGTTCAACGGCGGCGTGCAGGCGCGCTGTAACCGGCAGTTCGGCCAGTTCGTCGTTGGCGGCGAACTGGAGGCAGCACACGCCGGCGGTCCGCAGTATCATGTCGGCAACGGTGGCGCCTTGCGCCAGACCTGGAGCGGGACTGCCCGGGCCAAGGCGGGTTACGCGCTCGACAACGTGTTGCTCTATGGCACGCTCGGGTGACCACAGCACGCTTCCAGGGCAAGGGCACGGTCACGTCAGGCGATCGCTGGCACGCGGGCTGGTCCGTATGGCGCCGGCGCGGAGATGGCGTTGACCGAGGATATGTCGGCAAAACTCGAATACACCCAGACGCGCTTCAATCGCGTCGGAACCACGATCGGCGGCGTGAAAGGTTCGGACAACCTGATCAACCATTCCGTCAAGGCGGGTTCGAACATCCGCTTCTGATCCGGAAAACGGCCGGTTCTGCCGTCCCGCAGCCACGGTCGGGCGAGTGAAAGGGAACTCGTCAACGGGGCGGCGTCTCAAAGGGCGCCGCCCTTTCGTCGAGGCGCCTGAAAGACGTAACCGGCAACAGGTCGCCGGCAGCGGACGACAACAATCAACCCCCTCGCGCGCCGGGCTTCCTGGAGGCCGTCCCGATATCCACGCGACCGGCCAAGGCCAAGCGCCCCTTCGCTTCGAAAACGGCCGACGTCCGCGCATGGTGGTGCTGCTCGGCCAAGTATTCGCCATTGTCCCGGCAATCGGAAGCGCAGGAAGCGAGTTTCGACCGCCGACGCGCCTGGTGCGATCACCGAGCGAGTCAAGTAAGGATTTGCCCCCTGCCAACTTCGGCGAGAACTAATTTAAGTCCACGTCGGCGGCGTTGTCTTTGTACTCGACCTTCGGGTCGGCGCCGAACAAAATCTTTACGGCTGCCCATATGCTGGACGCATCTTTCCAGATTTCGGCGTGTTCTGCGTCGAACCTCAGTAGCACAAGTTTTGGATCGTCCTTTCCGCCGTCGTACCAGGCAGCAATGTAGGGGTTCCAGAGCCGGTCGATATTTTCCCTCCTCCCGTCGACAGACAGGTTGCCATGAATGGCTGCAAAGACGTCGTGTCCCTTTGAGGCGAAGGTGGCGATCGCGCGCCCTCGTCCCGCAAGTTCCGTCACCAGCGAGGAGTCGATGGAGGTAAAAAACCACATTGGCCCATGATCTTCTTCGATGAGTGCCGTCATCGGTCGCGTATGGCCATCGGCGACTCCGCATAGCCCCAGCATTACCGTGCGATCAGACTTCAGAGCTTTCCAGAATTTTCCTTTCAGATCTTCCTCATTCGCCATGACGCTCTCCAATTCGCTCAAGACTGGCCCGGTTCAGACCATCTGATGGCTAATGGTTACGGCCAGACAAAGTTCCGTCGCGGCAAAGTGGACGATGGCACCGGCCCGAACGGGTGGAGGCTCACAGAGGCTGGCAGCCCTAAAAGCAACTTGAGGCCAATGGCGACCTGGAACTCAACCTTGACGAGAAGCGGGCTCTTACATGCGATCGCAGAGGCACGAAACCTCAACATGTTCTGAACGCAACAATGGCTTGCTCCCCGCACCGTCGCAGGCGTCTCTTAGAACCGGCTCGATGGATACCGCTGGTCCGCAACGTCTGAGCCGGAAAGACCGGTTTCGGCTGCTGACCGCCAATCGCGCATGGGGCGACATGGCTGGCAGGGCAAGGTCGAGCGCCATCGGCAAATGGGCGCCAGGCGGCCATAGCCGCTGGTTGGCGGAGGCATTCTCGAAGGCCCGGTCCCAGAAACGCCAAAAGCCCCCTTGCATTTCTGCTTGGGGGCTTTTTTGATTTGGTTGCGGGGGCAGGATTTGCGGATATCTGTCCCGCTTCGTCGGCTGCGCCTCCTTGCGGGCCCCTGAAGAGGTGTTAACTCCTC
>NZ_DASYGZ010000125.1:0-27946 GCF_035999135.1 Ensifer sp. | reverse complement strand
CTCCGCATTGTCGGCCAGGCCGAGATAGTTGTTGGCGCAGAAATTGAGCACCCGCTCGCCCGAGGCGACTTCGATCTCGCCCGCCTGCTTCGAGGTGATGACACGCTCCGACTTGTAGAGCCCTGATGTCTTCAGGCCCTCCAGTTCTGAACGGAGATGGGTGAGGAAGCGCCCGTCCATTCAGATGCTTCCTCCCACCCGTTCAACCGTCCGGGTTGCGGCCGGCGAAAACCCTTGGCGGCACAGTGCGTCAAGACCTTCGAGATCCAATCGCTCGAGACCGAGTTCCGGAAGAAGGTTGTTCTCGCCTTCGAAATCGCGCCCGTACATCGCCGAGAAGATGCGAATGCCCGCCTCGTGCAGGGTCGCCGGGCATCCGGCAAGGCGCGCGAGCTGCGCCGTGACCACCAGACCGAAGGGCACGTCCTCCGTCACATAGCGACTGTCGGCCGTCGCGGGGCCCGTGCCGTAATGCCCAGCCTGGTGCATCTCCTGGTTCATCTGTGAAATGGTGCTGACGGGAACATGGAACGAGAGATGGAAGTGCTGGAAGATGTCGCGCACGTTCAGGTCCAGCTTCTCGGCGACGGCCAGGCGTTCGCGATCCAGCGTTTCAAGAAGACGGCCGATGTTGGGGGTGACGTTCTCAGCCTGCACCCAGCTTTCGCCACGTTCCATGCGCGACATGTTGCCAAGCGCGATACCGAGGTGGTTTTGCGGGTTCAGGTTGGATAGCGCGATCGCCAGCAGGCTGCCGCGGTCGACGAAATGTCCGCCGAACAGCGCCGTGCAGATCGCGTGTCCGCGCGCGCTCTCAGACGTCGGGACGGTTGCGAGGTCGACCTGCTTGCGGATCGTGTTTACCTGAACCAGCGACGGGCCGAGTTTCCTGCCGCTGACGATGGTCGTACCCCAGGCAACGATTGGGATGGTAATGCCGCGCGCAACCAGCAGCGACGAGAGATAAAGCGCTCCGAAGGAGGTGTGCGAACTGAAGATCACCAGCTGGTTGGCAGCGATATGCGGCGCGATGGCATCGAGCACGAACCGGTGACCGTAGGCCGGCAGTGCAACGAGGATTACATCCGCGTCGCGCACCAGGTCTTCCGCGCTCTCGGCGACGGTCGGTTTGAATGCGCCTTCCACGGCACCTTCGGCCGTCAGGCTCTCGCCCTCGGCCAGCGCAAGGGTTCCTGCGCCGGATGGTGACCAGAGCGTTGCCTTGTGTCCCAGTTTTTCAAGAAGTGCAGCGGTGCCAAAGGCAATAGAGCCAGCACCTGCGATACCTACGCGCATGTCGTTTTCCACTTTCATTGATATCGGGTAACGGGCGCAGCTCGGCGCCCGCCGTCGAGGTGTTGCGGCTAAGCCGCGTTTCGGGCGGGGATGAGCGTTGTCCCTTCGGATGACCAGCCAACCCAGATGTCGTCACGGCTGAGGCCTTCCACCTCGCTCGGATGAACGAGCGCGTTGAGCAGATGCCCCTCGCCGATCTCGACCTTGAGCGATGTGTGGTTGCCCTTGAAAACCCGCTGGCGGATGCGACCCTTAATCCGGTTGACGACAGCCGGTTCCTGCGCCGAGCATTGGATCGCTTCCGGCCGCAGGACGACATAGATTGCATCGCCCGCCCTTGGAGTGAGCGCGCCGGCCGACGCCTTGATCGTCATGCCGTTCCACCGCACCGCCGCTTCGCCGGCGTCGGTACCGACGACGTCGGAATGCAACAGATTGGTTTCGCCGAGGAAGGTCGCCACGAAGGCGGAGCCGGGGCGCTTGTAGAGGGTCGCCGGGTCCCCCATCTGCTCGATCCGGCCATTGTTCATGACCACGATCGTGTCCGACATGGTAAGCGCCTCTTCCTGGTCGTGGGTCACGAACATGAAGGTCTTGCCGGTCTGCTCCTGGATCGCCTTGAGCTCGATCTGCATCGTCTGGCGAAGCTTGGCATCGAGGGCGGAAAGCGGTTCATCGAGCAGCAGAACGTCGGGATCGGGCGCCAAAGCGCGCATCAGGGCGACGCGCTGACGCTGGCCGCCCGACAGCTCGGACGGAAGGCGCCCGGCAAAATCCTGGAGCTGCACGAGTTCCAGCAGTTCCGATACGCGCCGCTGGATCTGACGGTTATCGACGCCCTTCAGCTCCAGGCCGAAGGCGATGTTCTTCGCGACCGACATGTGCGGGAACAGCGCGTAATCCTGGAACACGATGTTGACGTTGCGCCGGTTCGGCGGAACCATCGTCACGTCGCGGCCGGAGAGCAGGATGCGGCCCTCCGTCGGCGTTTCGAACCCGCCCAGCATACGCAGCGTGGTCGACTTGCCGCAGCCGGAGGGGCCGAGCAGGGTGACGAACTTGCCGCGCTCGATGTTGAGATTGAGATTATCGACGGCGACGAAGCTGCCGAAACTCTTGCGGATATTTTCGAACTGAACAACCGGCTGCATCAGCGGATCCTCGAACGACGTGTGAGATATTCTGCGTAGAGCCCGACCACGGCGGTCACGACCAGGACGAGCGTCGCAATGACGTTGATCTCCGGAGACATGCCGGATTGCACCCGGGCGAAGATCAGCATCGGCAGCGTCGGGCGATAGCCGCCGAGGAAGAAGGTGCGGACGAAGTCGTCGCTCGACAGCAGCAGGCAGAAGATCATGCCGCCGAAGATGGCCGGTCCGAGATAGGGAAGAGTGACGCGGAAGAAGGTGACGATGCTGTCTGCGCCGAGATCACGTGCGGCGTCGACCAGGTTGCCCGGCATCGAGCGCAGCCGCGTTAGCACCATGACCACCACGAAAGGCACGGCATGAACGACGTGACCGAGGATGATGGCGACGGTTCCGGTCGGCAGATCGATGGTGGTGATGAAGATGCGCAGCGAAATCGCCGAGATCATGCCCGGCACGACGGCCGGCAGGCAGGCGACGGCGAAGGCCACGTATTGAGCGGCGCCGCGCAGCGACCCGATCAGCATCGCGATCCAGACACCGATCACCGTTGCAATGGCCGTCGTCGCCGCGGCGATCATGATGGTGTAGAGGCAGGCGTTAAGGAACTGCTTGTCTTGAATGACCTTGGCATACCAGTCGATCGTCAGGTTTCCGAGCGGAAACGAAATGAAGCTCGCATCCTTGAAGCTGACCGCCACCATGAGTGACAGCGGCAGAAACAGGTACAGGACAAACAGCCAGTAGAAGGACTTGAGGGCCAGCCCCGGCCAATCGTGAAACAGGGCGCGCATCAGAATGTCCTTTGCTTCGAGCCGCCGACGACCCGCATGAACAGACCGACGGTAACGAGGGATGCGGCAAGCATGATCATCGCGAAGGCGGCACCGGCCGGCCAACGGCTGCTGGCGCCGTGGAAGAAGCTGCTGATCGTCTCGGAGAACATGCTTGTGGTCGGTCCGCCGAGGAGAATGGGAGCGGCAAACACGCCCATGCAGGTGAGGAAGACCAGCGAGCATCCGGACACGATGCCGTCGCGCGACAGCGGCAGGATCATGCGACGGAAGCGCGTGAACGGCCCTGCCCCAAGATCCGCGGAGGCATCGAGCAGCGACTTCGGGATCTTCTCGATCGCCGAATAGAGCGGCAGCAGCATGTAGAGGCAGACCATGTAGACCAGGCCGAAGCTGATCGAAAACGAGGTGTAGAGCATCTGGATCGGGCGCTCGGTCAGCCCGATTTCCCTGAGCAGCACGTTGACGGCGCCGCGGTTGGCCAGAAGCATGATGACGGAGAAGATGCGGATGATCTCGCCGGCCCAGAACGGAGCCAGGAGCAGGAGCAGCGCACGCGACCGGCTGCCTGCGGAAACGACCTTTGCCACGTAGTAGGCGACCGGGTAGACGACCACCAAGGTAACGGCGGTTGCGATCGAGGCATAGATGAAGCTGCGCAGCAGCGGCATCCAGTAGAGCTTTTCACTGAAGAAGAGCGCGTAGTTGTCGAACGTGAAATTGGCTTCCACGCCCGGCTGCGGCGGATAGCTGGACAGGAGGCTGATGCGCAGCATCTCGTAGATGGGGCCGATATGCATCATCAGCATCCAGACGACCGGCACGCCGGCCAAAAGCAGGATGCGTCCGTATCGCCACTCGGCAACCGCGCCCAAGGTGTAGCGATAGAACGGTGAGTTGATCACCCTCGCGACACCGGTCGAGTATTTCATGTGCGCAGCACGGACGGGGAGACCGCCACCTGCCGTATGTGTTCCCACGGCCATTGAATTATCCCAAAGCTTGTCCGCGACCCGACGGGCGTTGGCAGAACATGCGTCACCGTTCTGACCCCGCCGCCAAGGCGAGGTCAGTCAATCATCGCAATGCGATTGATTAGGCCGCTTTCAGTTCGGCGACGGCGCGATCGATGATCTCGTTCTTCATCGAGCGGTTGAGCGAGCTGAAGAAGGTGACGCGCTCAAGTTCGTCTTGCGGCAGGGTCGATGCCAGCCGCTCCCTGTCGTCGAGCAGCGTGTCGACACCTGCGATCGTCGAGCTGAAGCCGGACGTGCGGGTCATCGCCGCGCCGACCTCGGGATTGGCGAGGATCGCGTCGAATAGCTTGTAGGCGTTCTCGGCGTTAGGCGCATTGTTGACGATGTTGAGCGTGTAGCAGAACCCGTAGGTGCCTTCCTTCGGCACGGAGAGTTTCACCGGCACCCCGTCCATGATCAGTTTGGCGGCAGGGCCGGACCAGGCCTGTGCCAGGTGGATGTCCTCGTTGATGAACATCTGCTGCACTTCGCTGGCCGCGTCGTAATATTTGCGCACCATGTGTTTGTGCTTGATCAGGTGGTCGCGCGCCTCGCTGGCTGCCTTCTGGGCCTGCTCGACCTTGCCTGTGTAGGTAACGAAGTCGCCGTCGTGGCCGAGATACTTCATAGTGAGCGACATGAAATCGCCGGCCATGTAGGCGGTCAGCCCTTCGTATTTCTCGTCGAACATGATGCCCCAGCTGTCGGCTTCCGGAACGTAGTCCGTGTTGCGGACGAGGCCTTCGTAGCCGGCAAGGATAGGCAACCCCCAGAGGTTGCCCTCGTAGCGTGCCCAGGCCGCGTCCTGATAGGCAGGATTGAGGTTCGCCCAGTTGCGCAGCTTTGCCGTATCCAGCGCCTGCACCAGCTTCGAGCCGATGAACTGGCCGTAGCGATGGCCGGCAACCGTGACGATGTCGGTCGTCGGATTGGCGCCTTCCGCCGTCAGCAGGTTGTACTGCTTGCCCTGGTCGTCTGTCAGGCGGATGCGCACCTCGATGCCGCTGTCCTTCTGGAACTGCTCGATGAAATCCTGCGGCAGGAACTTGTCGTAGGTGGTGATGTTGAGCACCGAACCTTCGGCGTGTGCCGACCGGATGATGTAGGGTGCTGTAAGAAGTGTTGCGCCGCCAGCCCCCAGCAACTTGAGCGCGTTCCTGCGATTGATCTTCTGTCCGATTATCATTGTTCCCCTCGCGCCTCCCAGCGTGACTTGATCAGCCTTGGTCCGTGCTCCGCACTTTTGGGGACCGGTCGCCGATCGCGCATCCGGATCGATGCGGTTGTAGCCTGCGCAAAGACTGGCTCAGCAATTTCAGACCGTCTAATTGTTTTTTAGCCTGCATCCATTCCAAAAGGTTATAGGCTGTAAAAGAGGTAACTGGAGCAATCTGCGCTGTATCGTCAGGGGCGCGGGCCAGCGGATTGTCAACATCTGCAGGTGGAGCTAGGCTCACGGCAAAACGTCCATGTGAGAAGTTATGGGATGAAGCGCGCACCGAACCTGCGACAAATCGAGGCTCTGAAAGCCGTGATCGAGAGCGGCACGGTGAGCCGCGCGGCGGAGGTGTTGCATATCTCGCAGCCCGCGGTGAGCAAGCTTCTGGCGCATCTGGAAGAAGACACCGAGCTTGAACTGTTCGATCGCGTCAAGGGGCGACTCATTCCTTCGGAGCACGGGATGCGGCTCTACAAGGAAATCGACCGTGTGTTCGCCGGCATCAAGCAAATCGAACGCGCGGTCGACCTGATCCGGCGCGAGGAACTCGGGCAGATATCCGTCGGGGTCATGCCGGCGCTATCGGGCCTTTTCATCAGCCACACCAACAAGCGCTTTCTCGCCGGACATGGCGATGCCTACATCTCGGTGGTGATCCGCAGCTCGCAGTTCATCGTCGAGTGGCTGCTTTCCAAGCAGGTCGATATCGGCCTGATCAATCGCGATACGGACAACCCGTATATCGAATGCGTGCCTTTGCGCGGCGGGGATCTCGTCTGTATCGCACCGCGGGATCACCACTTTGCCGGCAAGCAAGAGGTCGTGCCCGCCGATATCAGCGGTGAACCCTACATCGCCTTTGCTGCAGACAACCGTATCCGGCAGAAGATTGAAAGCACGCTCGACGGCTACGGCGCGCGCCTGAACTACATCATGGACGCGACGCTTGCGCCGGCGGTGTGCGAAATGGTCGCCAACGGGCTCGGGATTGCCATCGTCGACCCGGTTTTCGCCTACGGCCAGCGCGACCGACTGACAATCCGGCCGTTCCGTCCGAACATTGCTTCGGACCTCAGCCTCTGCTGGTTGCGCGATACGAGAAACCGGCATCTTGTGGACGCCTATGTCGAAGCGACCCGTGCGACGGTCCGATCGATGCGTTTCGACACCCCGGAATGAAGCCGGCGAGCATGAGCTCGCTGGATGACATAGCCGCTACGCCCCGCGCGGCGGACGGCCGGAACTGACTTTCGCGGCTATTCCTCGTCGAGGCTTGTGCTGGGGGAATCGAGCATACGAATGGACGCCGCTGCGCCGGGATCGAATATCGTCCGTCGGCGTACATAATTTTTTCGACCGGCTGCAACGCGCATTGGAGGAACGAAACGCATGTTGGATCGTGACGTGGATGAAGTCGGCCAGCTGATCATTGCCAGCTATCGACAGCTGACGGGACGAGACCTGATCGACCCGTCGGTGTGTGCCGCATGGCTTTATGAGGCCGCACCATTTGCCGTGCTCGCACACGATCGATCCGATGATCCCCGTTTCATCTACGCCAACAAAACCGCGCAGAGCTGTTTCGGCTACAGCCATGACGAGTTTCTTGGCATGCCGTCGCGTCTTTCGGCCGAGGCACCCGAGCGCGAGGAACGGCAACGCTTTCTCGACAGTGTGTCTTCAAAGGGTTTCATCGACGACTATCGCGGCCTTCGCATCGCGAAAACCGGACGCCGGTTCTGGATCGAAAAGGCTACCGTCTGGCAACTTGTGCGCCCCGGCGCCGAAACGCTCGGCCAGGCAGCCATTTTTCGTCGGTGGCAGGACGTTTAGGCGGACAACGACGCCCGTTGCGGCGATGCCCTCATGTGCGTCGATGCGGCTGGTCCGTTCCCAGCCGCAGTCGGAGCGCAATGCGGAGTGACACTCGCGCTTTTAGCGCGGGGCAACCGCGCCTGCATAGAAACCGCCGTCGCCGCCGTAATAGTCCTCTCTTACGCTGCTGCCGCCGGCGGTCTGGGAGCATCCGGCAAGCGAGGAGAGTACGAGCAACACTGCAACAATACGCATCGGGTTTGATCCTTTCTTTGCTGCCCCACACATAGTCATCGGCAAGGGCCCGGGCAACCGGGCGCCGGCACGACTTTCAACCAAAGCCTGCGCACCCGAAAACATCCGGGACGAAAAGCGAATTGCCCGGGCGAACCAGAGCATGGGACGATGGCGCGCAACGGACCCTCGGTCGAATGGAGGGCGCTCTGGGGCCAAGCACTGAAAGGGCACCACCCGCCCTCCCCTCCAGCGAAACTTTGCGGTCGGGGCCGCAGGCCGTACCTGTCGGCAGAACCTTGCTGCAGCGGGATCGAGCGAGGCCCGGAGGCGCGGGTCGAAGCGGACGGTGCGCCACATCTGAACGTCAGATCTTTCCTCAAGTTGCAACACGCGGCGGTGGCGGTCTTTCAGAGCCGAGCTCGCTTCTTGACAGCCATGGTCTCCGTTCATATTGTGCACCTGTATACAGGTATAGCTGCTATGCTCAAAAGAATGGGGAACAACATGCTTCGGACTAATCTTGCGGCGGCGTTCGCCGGCGTCGCTCTGCTTGCAACCGGCTCCCATGCCTATGCAGGCCCTGTCTTCGACGAGGTCGTTTCGACGGGCAAGCTCATCTGCCTCGTCAGCCCCAGCGCTCCGGGCTTTTCCGTTCCAGACAGCGCCGGCGTCTTCCAGGGCTTCAATGCCGACTTCTGCCGAATGGCGGCTGCCGCAATTCTCGGGGATGCCGGAAAGGCCGATATTCGCGGCATCGGCTTTTCCGATTCGCTGAAGAGCCTGGTCTCCCGCCAGGCGCACATGGCGTCCCGGTCGGTGACGGAAACCGGCACCCGGTCGGCCGATCCGGGCCTGTCCTTCGTCGCCACCACCTTCTACGACGGGCAAGGCTTCATGGTGCCAAAATCGCTGGGTGTGAAATCGGCGACCGAACTCAAGGGCGCGACGATCTGCGCCGAGGATGGTTCGACGACGCTGCTCAACATCGCCGACTGGTTCGCCGCCAAGGGGCTCGACTACAAAATCGAGAACATCGCCGACAAGACGGCCCGGTTGCAGGCGTTCTTCGCCGGCAAATGCGATGTCTACGCGTCGGACATGACGGCACTTGCTGCAGACCGTCACCTCGCGCAGAGCCCGGGTGACTACGAGCTCCTGCCCGAAGTCATCTCCGCCGAACCGCTCACGCTTGTCACCCAGCCGGATGAGGCGCTGGAAAAGGCCGTGCGCTGGGGCTTCGAAGTCATGCTGAACGCCGACGAGCTCGGCATCAATTCGGCAAATGCCGATGCGGCGATCGCCGATCTGGAGCGCCAGCCGAAAGCGGTCCAGCGGCTGTTTGCCAAGGATGGCGCAACCGCCGACATGGCCGCCAAGATGAAGCTGCCGGCCGATTGGGCCTATCAGGTGATCAAGCAGGTCGGCTCCTACGGCGAGGTTTTCGACCGGCATCTTGGCCCGTCGACACCGTTCAATCTCAAGCGCGAAGGCAGCCTGAACGCATCGGTGAGGAATGGTGGTCTGATGTATGCCTATCCGATACGCTGAGTTTTCGGTCTGAGGGAGTGGCAACGACGGTGGACGGCATGAGGCTCGATAGCGAAAGCGACGATCTCGTACCCATCCGGGCCACCGTCGATTGTCCCGGCGGCGGGCGGCTGATCACGCTCGGCGCACCCGGTCTTTCGATCGACCACCGTGGCAATTGCTGGATCGATCCGGAAGGCATCGAGCGGACCGTTGCGGCGTTGACTGACCGCAAAACGACGCTGTTTTTGGTGCTTCTGCGTGACGAGGATTGCCCTGCGGGTTTCAGGCTCATGCTGCGCCAGCAGATAAAGCGGGCAGGCATTGCCTTTGCGGCGCTGTCGATCGACGATTTCAAAGCACCGGGACCTGCTTGGGCTCGCGCCTTCAGGCGGTTGCGCGCCCGCGTCGCGTCAAGCCTGTCGGGCGATCGATCCGTCGCACTCTGCTGCAGCTTTGGCGCCGGCCGGAGCGGCACGGTGGCGACATACATTCTGTGTGAACGGGGCCTCAGTGTCGATGAGGCGCTCTTTCGAGTTCGCAGCCAGTTCCCCGAATCGATCGAAAGCCCTCATCAGGAAGCTTGGCTGCATGAGCAATTCACCGAGCGTGAAAGCGCCGGCCATACCACTGGAGGTCAAAGCGCGTGAGCTTGCCGCAAACATCGAGATCCGGTCTGCCCCGTTCGGAAGACATGCTGCAGGAACTGCGGTTCCGCATTTGCAACACTGCAACGGACATGCCGATCATGCTGCACGAGGGAAAGCTCGCGCAGGAGTTCGGCGTCAGTCGCACGCCGGTGCGGCAGGTGCTGCAGCGTCTCTCCTTTGAACGGTTGCTCGAGACGCGCTCGGGCGTCGGGACGGTCGTAACCGCGCTTGATCCCTTGCAACGCGACCTTCACTTTTCGATGCTGTCGGACATGTTGCGCCTCTGCAGGCGGTGTTGCCGCACGGATCATTCGATGCCGGCGCGCATGCAGATTGCTGCAGTCGTCGAGCTGTCGGCCAACCCCGGCAGCGATCGACTTGCAAGCTACTTCGCCATTCGCACCCAATTGCTCGAGCTGACGTCAGGGCTGGTCGAGGACCCGATCGTCGCCGAAGCGCTCTCGGCCCTGCATTGGCGGGTCATCCGCTGGCACATGCAGGCGGCGCGCGCCGACCTGGACACTGCTTTTCGTGCGCTCAGCGGCGTGGTTACGCGGCTTGCAGCCACCAGTTCACCCGCCGACCTGCTCGAATGCCTCGCGGCAGAAGCGGCGCCGCGCGCATGACCTCGCCTCGCGCATGCGACATGCGGGCGGTGCACCTGCCCTCAGGGATCGCCGGAGAACTCTGGCTCGGCCCGATGCCAGGCCGGCTGCGGCCGTGGTCCGAAGATCTCGACAGGCTGCGCAAGCGGCAGATCTCGCTGGTCGTCAGCCTGACACCCGCAGCCGAGGTGGAAGCGAAGGCGCCGGACTATGCCGATGCCCTGGCGAGCGGGATCGGTATCGACGTGGCGCGCTTTGCGATCGCTGATTTCGGCGTGCCGGACGACGAGGACGGGCTATTGACCGTTGTCGAGCGCGCAGCCGGAAGCCTGACAGCGGGCGCGCGGGTTTTCGTTCATTGCGCGGCGGGGATTGGCCGTACCGGTACAGTCGCCACCTGTATCCTGCTTGCTCTGGGCATGAGGCAGGCCGATGCGGCAAGGCTGGTTGCCGCCGCCGGGTCCGGCCCCGAGACCGAAGGGCAGAGAGATCTGGTTGGCCGTGTTGCAGAATCGATGGCAGAGCGAGCATCGGCCCGACCGGCCAATGCGGAGGCGCGAGACTGATGCCTCCCTTCCTCACCCCACAACCAGCGCCGAAACTGCCGTCGCGCATTTCGTGGATGGATCTCGCCGCCGCGCTCGCGCTCGCGCTGGTGCTTGTTCTCGTGGCGTTCAACATTTACGCGAACATGGCGACGGCGGGCATCCAGCCGGGTTTCTCGTTTCTCACTCAGCAGGCAGGCTTCGATCTGAGTGAAAGCCTGATTGCCTATGGCGCCAGCGACAGCTATCTGCGCGCGATCACGGCGGGCTTGCTGAACACGATCGCGGTCGCCGTCGCCAGTCTCGCCGTCGCCTGTGCGGTCGGACTGCTGGTCGGCCTCCTCAGCGTCAGTGCTTCGCGTCCGGCACGCATGCTTGCGCACGCCTATGTGGAGGTATTTCGCAACCTGCCGAAAATTCTCGTGCTGCTGGTGATCTTTGTTGCGGCCGTCAACGGCCTGCCCGCGATCCGGCAGGCGATCACGCTCGGCCCGCTGACGATTTCCAATCGGGCGATCTATTTCCCCTGGCTCGCCGAGGACCCGCGCAACAGCCGCTGGCTCATTGCCTGCCTTGTCGCCGTTCCCGCGGCTTGCGCGCTGTGGATGGGGCATGTGTCGCGACGACAGGCGCGGGATGGCGTGCGCGGCACGGTGATCCCCATGCTGCTGGCCTTCTCGGTGATCATCCCCACGGGTCTTGCCGTGGTTCTAGGCGCGCCCTTGGGTTTGTCGACGCCCAGCCTGGAAGGCTTCTCCATCAACGGAGGTGCCGCCTTCTCGATCCAGTTCTGCACCGTGGCGGTGGCACTGGGGCTCTACCATGGCGCACAGATCGCCGAAGTGTTGCGCGGAGGCATCGAGGCCGTGCCGATCGGGCAGATCGAGGCGGCCGCCGCACTCGGCCTGAAACGCGGGCGCATCACCCGTCTTGTCGTGCTGCCGCAGGTCATGCGCACCGTCATCCCGCCGCTCAACAACCAGTTCGTCAATCTGCTCAAGAACACGTCGATCTCGATTGCCGTCGGTTATTCGGACCTGATGTCGGTTGCCGGCACCACGATCAACCAGACATTTCGACCGTTGGAGACCATGCTGATGACCATGTCGATCTATCTTGTTCTCTGCCTCCTGCTCGCCGGTGCGCTCAACCACTGGAGCGCTCGCATTCGCGCCCGGGAAGGACGCGCGGCGCGATGACTGTCGACATGTCCCTCACTCGCAGCTGGCGCAGCCGCTGCCGTGCCCATTGGAGGCGGCTACCGGCTCAGCTTCCATCGGCCCTGCTGTCGCTCGTTTGCTTGACGCTTGCGCTCTCCGTCGCCTGGATTCTGTTCGACTGGCTTCTCGTGTCGGCAGTGGCGCCGTGGGCGCCTGCGGGTTCGTGTGCAGCCTCAAGTGGCGCCTGCTGGCCGTTCTGGGCCGAAAAGACGCGCTTCATCCTCTTCGGCACCTACCCGTTCGACCTGCAGTGGCGTGCGATGGTGGTGTGCGTGCTGCTGCTTTCTTTGTCCGTGGCCACAGGCCAGATGGCGGTCCGGGGCAAGTGGCCGGATATGCGTCTGTTCGGCGGCATCTGGCTTGCCGGCATGGCCGCAAGCTTCGTGCTGATGGGCGGTGGCGTCGGTGGTCTCATCCCAGTTGATCCGACCCGCTGGAACGGTCTGCCGATCCTGCTCATTCTATCGGCGATTGCCCTTGTCCTTGCCCTGCCGATCGGCGTCATGCTCGCGCTGGCGCGCTACCAGACGCGTCACCTGTTCCTGCAGCGCGCCGCCGCCACCTATATCGAGGTCATGCGCGGCGTGCCGATGGTGACGCTGCTCTTCGTCGGTGTCTTCGTGCTGCCGCTCACGCTGCCGAAGGGGACATCGATCGATCCGATCCTGGCGGTGCTCGTCGCGCTCGTCTTCTTTCATGCGGCCTATTTTGCCGAAGACGTGCGAAGCGGGCTGATCTCGCTTCCGGCCGGCCAGCACGAGGCTGCATCGTCGCTTGGCCTTAGCTTCTGGCAAACGGCACG
Source organism: Ensifer sp. (assembly GCF_035999135.1). Taxonomy (GTDB): domain Bacteria; phylum Pseudomonadota; class Alphaproteobacteria; order Rhizobiales; family Rhizobiaceae; genus Ensifer. The sequence goes on along the minus strand of NZ_DASYGZ010000125.1, from coordinate 15,069 downwards.
GCTGGTGCTCCTGCCCCAGGCTGTCGAACGATCGATGCCGGCGCTCGTCAACAGCACGATCGGCGCCTACAAGGACACGTCCTTGGTCGTCATCCTCGGCCTTCACGACCTGAGCGCGACCGCCCGCATGGCCTTCAGCGACGTGGCATGGGGCAATCAGGCGCTGGAGGCCTACGTGTTTGTCGGCCTGTGGTTCCTGCTGTCCTGCTCCTATCTTTCCTGGATTGGCCGCCGGCTCAGCGCCAGGGCTGCTGTGCGCGCACGCTAAGCCGATATGCGGCAACTGGCCTTGCCAGTCGCTTTTTGTTGCGGGCTATCTATCCAGCAACCCGAACTCCGAATATAGTTGTATCGTGCAACTATATTCGGAGGTGCCTTCGTGCCGAACACATCCGCCATCGGACCTGTGCGAGATGCCTCGCGGCAACTCGTCCGCGAACTCGGTTTCATGAACGCGTCGTTGGCCGGCACGGACCTGTCACCGTCTGCGGTTCACGCCCTGATCGAGATCGAGTCACAGGACGGGATTACGGCGCGCGCGCTCAGCGAGACCCTTCGCCTGGAAAAATCGAGTGTCAGCCGAATGCTGCGCAAGCTCGCTGTGTCCGGCGATATCGTCGAACTCCCGGGCGAACGCGACGGCCGGGAAAGAAGCCTCTCCCTGAGTGAAATGGGAAGAAGGCGGGTGGCGGCCATCCACGCCTTCGCCCATGGCCAGGTCGCAGAGGCCCTCGGCCGGCTCTCGCCCAGGGAATGCCGGGTCGTTATTGAAGGTCTTAGCCTCTATGCCCAGGCACTTGCCGCAAAAACAGAACGCGGCGTGGTCGCCTCTCCCATGCGCATCGCGAGTGGCTACCGGCCGGGGCTCATCGCCTGCGTGACACGCATGCACGCGCTCTATTACGCCCGGACCGTTGGTTTCGGCCAGCGCTTCGAAACCGTCGTTGCCGGTGGGCTGGCAGCGTTCTGCGATCGTCTTGAAAATCCTGAGAACGCCGTCTGGACCGCCATTTGCAATGACGAGATCGTTGGCTCCATTGCGATCGACGGGGAGGATCTCGGGCAAGGCATTGCGCATCTGCGCTGGTTCATCCTTGCCGATGGCGTGCGCGGCGGTGGGATCGGCCGTCGCCTGCTTTCCGCCGCGCTCGATTTTGTCGACGCCCATCAGTTCAAGGAAACGCAGCTCTGGACCTTCGCCGGGCTATCGGCGGCGCGCCACCTTTACGAGGCGCATGGCTTCGTCTGCGTCGAGGAGCGGTCAGGCACGCAATGGGGAAGCGAGGTGCTGGAGCAACGCTTCGTTAGGCTCCGTCCCTGACTGCAATGTTCCACGCATCGGGTGAGGAGGCTCAACGCCCCTCATCTCCCAGCGGGGCCGCTTCGTCCGCGATCGCCAGAAAGTTCGCAAGGGCTGCGTTCTGGTCGCCGCTGCGCCAGATTAGGCCGGTTTCGACGGTTGGCACGCGCCCGGACAAGGGCAGATAGGTCACGCCTTCCCTTTTAAGCCGCGTCATCGATTTCGGGACGAGTGCCACGCCCATCCCGGAGGCGACAAGGCCGATGATCGTCTGCATCTGAATCGCTTCCTGGAAGACGGCAAAGGGTGCGCGGTGTTCGGCGTAAAAGCCCGAAACGAGATCATGAAAAATCGGAGCCGACGGGCGCGGAAAAAGGATCAGCGGTGAGGCGAAGAAACGAGCCGGTTCAAGTGTCTGGTCGCAAAAGCCCTCGCGCATCGCCTCGATCCATGTCGACGGGACCACGGCGACCAGTGGCTCCTTGAGGACGGGACGATAGGTCAGCGTCCGGCTGAGTGCCGCGGACGGTGGCGCGATGACGAAGCCGAGATCGGCCTCGTCCCTCAGGAGCGCATCGATCTGCAGGTTGCTCGTTGCCTCCCGCAACGACAGTTCGACATGGGGGTGTGTCGCGCGGAAGCGGCTGACCAGGCTCGGAAGCAGGCTGTAGTCCACGGTGCTGACGAAACACAGGCGCAGGCGCCCGATTTCGCCGCGCGCGAGCTTGCGTGCCGTCTCGGGCAGAGCAGCGGCGTCTGCGAGCACGCCCCTGGCATGGGCGAGCCACTGTTCGCCGACCGAAGTGAGCTTTACGGAGCGTTTGGTGCGCTCGAAAAGCTGCAGTCCCAGTTCCTTTTCCAGGAGTTGGATCGACTGGCTGAGCGGCGGCTGCGTCATGTTCAGACGCTCTGCGGCGCGCCCGAAATGCAGTTCCTCGGCGACCGTCACGAATTGGCGAATCTGCCTCAATTCCATTCTGGTTCATTCATATGTATCGCGACCTAATTTGACGATATAAATATATTTCACAACTCACGATGCTGCCAATAGGGTTTTCTCCTAACGACACCAGGAGGCCGTTATGGCGCACAACGAACGATCCAGGCACATTACAGAAGGTATCGCCCGATCTCCGAACAGGGCGATGTTCTATGCCCTTGGCTACGAGAAGGCGGATTTTGACAAGCCGATGATCGGCATCGCCAATGGGCATTCGACGATCACGCCCTGCAATGCAGGGCTTCAGCCGCTTGCCGATGCGGCGGTCGCGGCCGTCAAGGCCGCAGGTGCCAATGCCCAAATCTTCGGGACGCCAACGATTTCGGACGGCATGTCGATGGGCACCGAGGGCATGAAGTACTCTCTCGTCTCGCGTGAGGTCATTGCCGATTGCGTGGAGACGACGGTGCAAGGCCAGTGGATGGACGGGGTGCTGGTGCTTGGCGGCTGCGACAAGAACATGCCGGGCGGCATGATCGGCATCCTGCGCGCCAATGTTCCCGCGATCTACGTCTACGGAGGCACCATCAAGCCTGGCCTTTGGAAGGGGCAGAGCTTGTCGGTGGTGTCCGCGTTCGAAGCCGTCGGCGCCTATATGGCCGGGAAGATGAGCAAGGAGGATTTTGACGGCATCGAGCGCAACGCCTGTCCGACGACAGGCTCCTGCGGCGGCATGTACACTGCCAACACGATGAGTTCTTCGTTCGAGGCGCTCGGCATGTCGCTGCTTTACTCCTCGAACATGGCCAATCCGGATCGCGAGAAGATCGATAGCACCGTTGATAGCGCGCGCGTTCTGGTCGATGCCGTCAGGAAGGGCATCAGGCCGCGAGATATCGTCACGCGCGAATCCATCGAGAATGCCGTCGCCCTGGTCATGGCGACCGGTGGGTCGACGAACGCCGTGCTGCATTATCTGGCGATCGCCCACGCCGCCGAAATCGATTGGACGCTCGACGATTTCGAGCGCATGCGGCGCCGGGTACCGGTGATCTGCGACCTGAAGCCCTCCGGCCGCTACATGGCGGTTGATCTCCACCGGGCGGGCGGCGTGCCGCAGGTCCTCAAGCTTTTGCTGAATGAAGGTCTTCTGCACGGCGAGTGCCTGACGATCACCGGCAGGAGCATCGCTGAAGAGCTTGCCTTGGTGCCGGACGAGCCGCGCGCCGACCAGGACGTCATCCGTCCGGTGCGTACGCCGCTTTATCGTCAGGGACACCTCGCGATCCTGAAGGGAAACCTCGCCGAAGGCGGGGCCGTGGCAAAGATCAGCGGCCTCAAGCAACCGGTTATCACCGGACGGGCGCAGGTGTTCGAAGACGAGCAGTCGGCGATGGACGCCATTCTTGCCGACCGGATCAAGCCCGGCGATATCGTCGTCCTGCGCTATCTCGGGCCGAAGGGTGGGCCCGGCATGCCGGAAATGCTCGCCCCAACGTCGGCGATCGTCGGACGCGGGCTCGGCGAAAGCGTTGGTCTCGTCACCGACGGTCGGTTTTCAGGCGGGACATGGGGGCTGGTGGTCGGTCACGTGACGCCGGAAGCCTTCGAAGGTGGGACCATAGCGCTTGTGGAGAATGGCGACCGGATCACCATCGACGCACATCGCCAGCTGCTGCAACTCGATGTTCCGCAAGAGGAGATCGCGCGACGGCGCGCCCTTTGGCAGCCGCCCGAACCGCGCTACCGGCGCGGCGTCCTTGCCAAGTATGCGGCCCTCGCCCGTCCGGCGAGTGAAGGCGCCGTCACTGGCTGACATTCTCTGTGACGCTTCCGAATAACAACAGCAGACATTTTCCAAAATATTGACATGGCCGGCGCGCGGGTGTATTTAAGAAAACATATAGTTTCCTATTTATCGAGCAAGCGCTCTCGCCCGGCAGAGCCGGGGAAAGGAATCAGCCGTGACCACGCTTCATGCCGTCGCCAGAAACGAGAGCCCCACGCCGGTCTCTTCGAGCGTTCAAACCATGGAACTGCCGCAGACACGTCCAATTGCGCCCGACATCGCCTCCGGGAGGAACACGTCGCGCCGGCGGTGGCTGCGCAACATCCTTGCTGCCTCCGTTGCGCTCGCGGCGACAGCCGGCGCTGCCGACTTCGGCTGGAGCTACTGGACGACGGGCCGGTTTCAGGTGTCGACAGACGATGCCTACGTGAAGGCCGACAGCACGACGATCGCGCCCAAAATTTCCGGCCATATCGCCGAGGTGTTCGTCAGCGACAACCAGCAGATCAAGGCGGGGCAGATCCTCGCCCGGATCGACGATCGCGACTTCAAGGTCAGCCTTGAGCAGGCTAAGGCCCAGGTCGAGGCTGCCGAGGCCAATATCGCCAACAAGCAGTCAGCACTCGCCGCCCAGCTCTCCGCGATCGAGGCAGCGAAGGCGACGGTCGAGGCGGACCAGGCCGACCAGACGTTCGCCGAACAGGACGACAAACGTTACGCGGAGCTTGCAAAGCAAGGTTTTGGCACCATCCAGAACGCCCAGCAGGCTTCTTCCCGCATCGCGGCTGCCCGCGCGGCCGTCACGCGAGACACGGCGGCGCTTGCCAATGCGGTCAAGCAGCTGGACGTCAACAAGGCCGAGATCGCCCAGGCAAAAGCCGCGCTCGATAGCGCGAGGGCGGCCGAAGACCAGGCGGAGCTCAACCTTTCCTACACGACGCTTGCCGCCCCGATCGACGGCGTTGTCGGCAACCGCACCTTGCGCGTCGGCCAGTATGTGCAGGCGGGGACCCAGCTGATGGCTGTGGTTCCGACCCATGAGGCCTACATCGTCGCCAATTACAAGGAGACGCAGCTTGCCGACGTTCATCCCGGACAGGCCGTGACGATCGAGGTCGATACGTTCCCAGGCCGCGTCTTTGCCGGACATGTCGACAGCATCTCGCCGGCGAGCGGCCAGGAGTTCGCATTGCTTCCGCCGGACAATGCCACGGGCAATTTCACCAAGGTGGTGCAGCGCATTCCGGTGAAGATCGTGCTCGATCACGATCAGCCCGTTTCCGTGGCGCTGAGGCCCGGCATGTCCGTTTATCCAAGCATCGACACCAAGCAGGCGGCAACCGAAGTGGCGGCCGCTGCGACACGCATAAACTGACGCCCTGGCCCCCAGGGCTTGCCACCGACGGCACGGCAGGAGGTTCGCATGTCCAGTACACAGCAAGCGGCTTTATCCGGATCGTCCGGCGGCGGCGTCAGCACCGCGGGCCAGCTCGACAGGGCCAGCACCACAGCCTGGATCGCCGTGCTCGCCAGCATGATCGGTGCGTTCATGGCGATCCTCAATATCCAGATCACCAATGCGTCGTTGCTGGATATCGAAGGGGGCATCGGCACGGGCGTCGATAACGGGGCATGGATATCGACCTCTTATCTGATCGGCGAAATCGTCGTCATTCCGCTGACCGACTACTTCAGCCGCGTCTTTTCTTTCCGCCGTTACATGCTGGCGAACGCCATCCTGTTTCCGCTGTTTTCCGCAGCCTGTGCCTTTGCCACGGACCTCGGCTCGATGATCGCGTTGCGCGGGCTGCAGGGCTTTGCCGGCGGCGTGCTGATCCCGATGGCTTTCACGATGGTGCTGACCCGGCTGCCCAGATCGCAGCAGCCACTCGGGCTGGCGCTGTTTGCACTGTCGGTCACTTTTGCACCGGCGATCGGACCGACGATCGGTGGTTACCTCACCGAGAACTATGGCTGGCAGTCGATCTTCTTCGTCAACGCCCCGCCAAGCCTGCTGATGGTCGTCGCTCTGTGGTTCACACTTGAGAAGATCCCCATGCAACTGCGGCTGCTGCGCGAGGGGGATTGGGCCGGCATCTTCACCATGGCGATCGGCCTGTCGGCGCTGCAGACCGTTCTTGAAGAAGGCAACAAGGACGACTGGTTCCAGTCACCGTTCATCGTCAAGCTTGCCTTGACGGCGGCGGTGTTCCTGATCGCTTTCGTCATCATCGAACTGACCGTGGCAAAGCCGCTCGTGCAGTTGCGGCTGCTCAGGCAGCGCAATTTCGGTGTCGGCGTTCTCGTCAACGTGCTCGTCGGCGTCGCCTTGTTCGGAACCGTCTACATCCTGCCGCAATATCTTGGACAGGTGCAGCGCTACAATGCTGAGCAGATCGGTCTGGTGCTGGCATGGACGGGTCTGCCGCAACTGCTCATCATTCCTCTGGTCCCCATGCTGATGAAGCGGTTTGACGCGCGTTACATCGGCTTCGTCGGCATCAGCATCTTTGCCGCCAGTTGTTTCATGAACACCAGCCTGTCACTCGACAGCGCCGGCGACCAGTTCTTCATTCCCAACATCGTGCGGGCGATCGGCCAGGCGCTGGTCTTGACGCCGATCTCGGTGATCACCACGGCCGGCATTGCACCGAGTGAAGCAGGCGCAGCCTCCGGCCTTTCGAACATGCTGCGCAATCTCGGCGGCGCGGTCGGAACGGCGACGCTGGCAACGGTGCTCACCAAACGCGAACAGTTCCATTCCAACATCATCGGTCAATCCGTGACGATTTACCGGGACGAAGTGCGCGACCGCATCAGCGACCTGACGCAACATTTCATGGCGCGTGGCGTGACCGACATCGCCGTTGCCCAGCACAAGGCGATCGCCACGATCGGCGCGACCATCCACCGACAGGCACTGATCCTCGGTTTCAGCGATACATTCGCGGTGATCGGCGTGGTGCTGGCGCTGGCCGCAGTGGCGTTGCTCTTTACCCGCAAGATCGTAGGTGGTGGCGGAGCAGGCGGCGCTCACTGAAGAAGCCGTAAGGCATCGACAACCAGGGAGATTGGACATGAGCAATACGCAGCCTGACCGCATTTATCTCGACGAACTCCACGTCGGGCAGCGCTTTTCCAGCCGGAGCCACGTGATCGACGAGGTGCAGATCAAGGCATTTGCCGCGCAATTCGATCCCCAGCCTTTTCATCTCGACGCGGCGGCCGCAACGCACACCCTCTTCAAGGGGCTTGCGGCAAGCGGCTGGCACACCGCAGCGATCACCATGCGCCTCAATGTCGAGAGCGGATTGCCCTTTGCCGGCGGCCTCATCGGCGCTGGCGGTGAAATCGGTTGGCCGGCGCCGACACGCCCTGGCGACAGCCTGCATGTGGAAAGCGAGGTGGTCGAGATCATCCCCTCGCGCTCGAAGCCTGACCGGGGCATCGCGGTTGTCGTCAGCAGAACGATCAACCAGCACGGCGAGGTGGTCCAGATCCTCAAGGCGAAGCTTGTCGTCGCACGCAAGCCGGTCGAAGAGATGACGCCATGGAACTGACGGCCACCACGATCCTTGTCGCGTTTGCCGGTGTCTTCCTGATCTGTTTCATGAAGGGCGCGTTCGGCGGCGGGTTTTCGATCATCGGCATCCCGCTCCTTTCGATCGTGATGGGCCCGGTGACAGCCGGCGGTCTGCTCGCTCCCCTGTTCGTGGCGATGGACCTTTACGCGCTTCGCTACTTCAAGCGCTCGACCTGGTCGCGGCCCGACCTCATATTGCTTCTGCCGGGGCTCGTTATCGGCATCGGTCTCGGCTACGTGCTTTTTCGATTTCTCAACCATCGCGCGATCGCGATCCTGATGGCCGCGATCACCTTGGCGTTTGTCGGCCTATGGCTTGCAAGGGGTGCCGCCGTAACAGTCCGCCAGCGCTCGGCGCCCAAGGCGGTTGCAGCCGGCCTGAGCTCGGGTATCACCACCATGGTCGCCCATTCCGGCGGACCACCGCTTGCGATGTACCTGCTGCCGCTTGGCCTCAGCAAGGAAGTTTATGCTGGAACGACGAGCCTGTTTTTCACCGTCGGCAATGCCACCAAGGCCCTGCCATGGCTGTTGCTGGTGAGGCCGACAGCCGAGCTCTGGACGCTGATGGTCATCTGTCTGCCTGCCATCCCCGGTGGCGTCTCGCTCGGCTGGCGGCTGCAGGGTGTGCTCGACCAGCGTCAGGTCTATCGGGCCTGTTATGCATTGCTGGTGCTGGTGGCCGTGAAGTTGATGTGGGACGGAATTTCGGGTTATCTCGCCTGAAGTGTCTCTTGCACATCCTCTCGCACCGCGTCAGGCCTCTGGATTTCCGCCGGCCTCGACCGTACTGTCATCCTTGACGCTGCGCACGGTCGCTGCCGGTCGAACGCCGGGGACAGGAAGAGCGAGCGAGGCGAAGATGCAAACGACCAGACAGTTGTAGATGATAGCAAACACCCGTCCGACATTTGCGCGGCCCGCTTATCTGGTTTTGGTCTGGTGCCTTTTGCTGCTGGTCGGGGCCGCGGTTCTCGGAATCTCCGAGCGCCAGGCGCTCGTTGCCGAACTCGAGCGCGAAAGTACGGCGCTTCATAGCCTTGCCTCTCAGCGCGCCGACCAACATGATGCGCATCTGACCGCGCTCTCGGCCGTGGCCGTCGCCTCCGAAGGACGCCGTCACGACCTGTTCCTGGATGTCGCCAGAACCATCACGCGGTTTTATCCACGCATCGATGAAGTGCAACTCGTGCCGCTCGACGTGGCGCAGGAGACCATCGGAACTATGGCGCTTTCGGCCACCACCGCAGAACTGGTCCGGCAGGCCGCACGAGGCTCGGACGGCCGCATCGCTCTCCTTGCTCATCCGGAGCGCCCGGAGCACTACATCATGATCAAGCGTAGTCCCAACACAGCCGAGGCGCGCTATGGCCTGATGCTGGGAATAGACGCATCGAAACTGATCGGCGACGGCGGACCGTTCTGGTCACGGCCAGGCGTCGCCGTGCGGCTATCGTTGCCGGATGGTCAGCCGCTCCTTCGCCCAGTCGCCCTGCCCGACGCGATCCGGTTTTCAAAGGCGCTGAGCAGCGCCTCCCAACCGCTTGCGCTTGAAACGGGAATGGAGATCGGGCTCTCCGACATGTTTCCGCCGCTGTCGGCTGGCCTGACCATTCTTGGGATCAGCCTTGCCTATCTGGCAGCACTTGCCGCCTGGCGCCAGCGTGCACGCACCCGCGTCGCGGTGCAGCAGGCGACGCTGAGCGCACTGGAATCCCGCCTCACCCACGCGTCACGCGTCAACGCCCTTGGCGAGATGGCAAGCGGCATGGCCCATGAGCTGACCCAGCCGCTGACGGCTATCCTGGCGCAGGCGCAGGCCGGGCGTCGGCTGCTTGCCCAAGGGCAGCATGCGGCGCTTGCCCCAGTGCTGGACGACAATGTCGCGCAGGCGCGCCGGGCATCCGCCATCCTGGAGCGGTTTCGCAACTGGTCGCATCCGCACACTGCCCCGCCGGCCGCCTTTGACCTGCGTATTGCGCTCTCCAACGTCAAGGCATTGCTGGAGCAGGAAGCGGGATCCCGTGGTGTCCAGCTCGAATTTCGAATTCCGGAGACGGCCGCGGTCGTCGTCGCCGATCCGGTGGAGATCGAGCAGGTCGCGTTCAATCTGGTCCGCAACGCGCTCGATGCCTTGGAAGGGCAGCAGCACGAAGGAGGGAAGGTCGTCGTCACTCTGGTTGACGAAGGCTCGACGATTGTTTTCGAGGTCTGCGACAACGGACCGGGTATCGCCCCCGACATCCGCCCCCGGCTGTTCACGCCGTTCACGACCACCCGATCCGGCGGGACGGGGCTTGGCCTGGCGCTCAGCCAGCGGCTGGTCGAGCGCGCAGGCGGCGACATTGCACTTGTCGAAACCGGGAGCGGCACAACGTTCCGCGTGGCGCTGCCGCGACGGGCCCAAGGTCAAGAGGCAGCCCGGTGAGCGTACCCGTCTACCTCGTCGACGACGACGATGCGGTTCGCCGCGCGCTGAGCCTGCTTTTGTCGACGGTTGGCATCAAGGTCACGGGCTTCGGTGACCCGCAGGCGTTTCTCGCGCAATTGCCGCGGCTTGATCCCGGCTGCCTGATCCTCGATATTCGCATGCCCGCCATTTCCGGCTTGAAGCTGCAGGAAAAGCTCACGGAGCGCTCGATCGACTGGCCGACGATCGTCATTTCCGGACATGGCGACATCGAGGCCTGCCGGCGGGCATTCCGCAATGGGGCGATCGACTTCCTGTCGAAACCCGTCGACGAGCAGGACCTGATCGATGCGATCCACAAGGGGCAGGACATGCTCGTTCGTGCGCTGCAAAGGCACGCGGAGAAGGCAGAGACGCTCGCCCTGTTGTCGACGTTGACGCAGCGTGAGCGCGAGGTCCTTGGGAGAATCGCGGCGGGCTTTACCACCCGCCAGATTGCCGAGGGGCTCGGCCTTTCGCCGCGCACGGTCGAGAGCCATCGCGCCGCCATCGGCGCCAAGCTCGGCAGCACCTCGCAGGCCGAATTGACACGCATCTGGCTCGAGGGTGCCGATACTCCGTAGAACTACGGATGCCGATGAAAGGCCTACGAATACCGATGGGACGCGAGGGCGAATAACCTTTCCATATCAACAGGAAAGGAACCCATTGATGATCCGCAATATCGTGCTTGCAGCAGCCCTTCTCGCCCCCGTCGCCGCCACGGCACAGGACCTGCCGACCGCCGCCTACCTGCCGCTCGAGATGGCCGTGAAGGCGGCTGACGCAGCGCTTAAGGCTTGCGCGGCCGAGGGCCACAATGTCAGCGTCGCGGTCGTCGCACGTGACGGTTCGACCAAGGTTCTCCTGAAGGCGGACAATTCCGGCCCGCACACCGGCAACAGTGCCCAGGGCAAGGCCTTTACCTCCGCAGCCATGGGCCGCGACACGGCTGGCCTCGGCGATTTCATCGCTTCCAAGCCCGCCAACGAAGGCCTTCGCGATATGGACGCCCGCATGGTGATCCAGGCCGGCGGCGTGCCGATCAAGTTCGGCAAGGCTCTGGTCGGCGGTATCGGCGTCGGCGGTGCACCGTCGGGCGACATCGACGCCACCTGCGCAACCGCGGGCCTTGCTGCGATCGGCGCGAAGTAAGTCGTGCTTTGAGAGGCCGCTGCCCTTGAAAAGCCGGCGGACCTCTCCATCTAAAGGCCACTACCCGTTTCGAGAGCCTTGACCGTTGCTGCCGCTGGCACGCGACGAGAGGTTCTCCGGGTCTGACAGGGCGCTCCCCGATCCGGGTCGAGCGCCCTGTTCATTTTGGCGACCGGCGGACATTTCCGCCAATCTGCCTACCATTTCTTGCTGAGCTTGAACGTGACAGTGCGGGCGTCGCCGTATCCGCAGACGAGGATCCCGCCGCATCCGCTGACATACTCCCTGTCGAAGAGGTTGGTGACGTTGAGCGCGGCACCCCAGTCGTTCTTCTCGTAACGCAGACCGGCATCGAAGACCGTGGATGACGGGACCTTCTGCGTGTTTTCCTTGTCCGCCCAGCTTTCGCCGCGGTAGCGAACGCCGGCGCCGATGCTCATGCCTTCAAAGACACCCTGCTGCACCGTGTAGTCGAGCCAGAGCGAGGCCTGCTTGTCGGGAACGAGATAGGGGGTCGTGCCGATCAGGTCCCGGTTCGTGTCCTCGGTCACTTCGAGATCGATGAACTCGAGGCCGGCGATCAGCTTCCAGCTTTCGTTGAGGTTGATCTTGCTTTCGAGCTCGATGCCGCGAGACCGCACCTCGCCCGTCTGCGTAGAGATGCTGGTCAAGGGGTCGGTGCCGAGCGCGTTGCGCTTGGTGAGCTGGTAGATCGATGCTGTAAGCACGCCGTCGAAGAACGTCGGTTCGTACTTGACGCCTGCTTCAAACTGCTCGCCTTCCTCCGGCTTGGTGTTGCCTGTCGCGGTCACTGCCACGACGGGGGTGAAGAACGTGGCCACACTGACATAGGGGGTCACGCCGTTGTCGAATTGATAAGCGAGGCCGGCGCGTCCGCTCACAGCGCCTTCGCTGTAGTCGAAGGTTGAGTTCTCGGTCGGCGACCAGAACGTCGGGCCGTTCTTCGTCCTCGTGTCGACGTAGTCGTAGCGCCCGTTGAGCGTCACAAGCCAGCCGTCGCCGAAGCGGATCTGGTCCTGGGCGTAGACGCCCAGCTGCTGCTGCGTGATCACCTGGTTGATGTATATGGCGTTGTCCGGCTGCGGTGCCCCATAGATCGGATTGGTCGCGCTGATCGGCGTCGCCGCTGAAGACGCTTGGACGTGGTCGAGACGATAGAGCTTGTAGTCCAGGCCGACGAGCAGAGTGTGATCGAGGGCGCCGGTTTCGAATTCGCCCTCAAGCCGGTTGTCGACGGCGAAGGTATCGACCTTGGACGTCGCCTCGAAGCCAAGCCGGTAGAGCTTGTTGTCCGGGGTTGTCGGCACGTTTGAAACCGGGAACGGCAGGCTCGCGTCGTAGTAGCCATAGGTATAGGGGCCGTTCTCGTGCTTGTAGAGATGGCCGTAGCGCAGGTTCTGGCTGAACTGCCAGCCGCTGTCGAACTCGTGCTTGACCTCATAACCCAGCATCTGCTGGACATAGGTGCCGGTATCGATATCCGGTTCGCCGAAAAAGGCCTTGCGATCGATCTTGCCGAAGGTCGCATCGACAACAGTGCCTTCATACGGCAGGAAGCTGCCCCCCGTATGGACCTGGTCGAGGCCCTGCAACAGTCCGTAAACGGTCAGGCTGGTCGCGTCGTCCGGCTGGTAGGTGATTTGCGGCAGGACGAAGCCGCGCAGATCCTCCGAATGGTCGGTGTAGTTGTCGCCGCCCGACACCTTGCCGGTGACGCGGTAGTTGATCGCGTCGGTCAGCGGCTGGTTCACGTCGATGCCGACAAAGGCATTGCCGTTGCTGTTGATGCCAGTTTCGGCGTAGGTGAAGCTCTCATCGAGCGGCCGCTTGCTGACGAGGCTGACGATACCGCCCGGATCGGCGCCACCGTAAAGTACGGAGGCAGGTCCCTTCAGGACCTCGATGCGCTCCAGCATGAAGGGATCCACCTGGAAGCCGCCGAACCCGTAGGAAAACAGGTTGAGGCCGTCGAGATAGACGCCGGTTTGCGTCGCGTCGAAGCCGCGGATGTAGAACCAGTCCGTGTCCGGGTCGACGCCGAAGGGCTCGGCCATGACGCCGGGGGTATAACGAAGCGCTTCGTCGATCTTGTTGACTACGCCACGGTCGTCCAGTTCCTCGCGGCCGATGACCGAGACGCTCTGCGGCACCTCTGCGATCGGCGTTGCGGTTTTCGAACCGGTCGTCGTCGCCTTGGCGACATAACCGTCGACTGGGCCGGTCGCGTCGGTCTCGGACCTGGAACCGGCTACCTCGATCTTTTCCAGTTGCGTCGCTGGCGCATCCTGTGCGCTTGCCGTCCCTGCGGCCAGCATTGCAATGCAGGCGACCCCGCCTGCCAGCCATTCCATCAATCGCGCCGCCTTGCCATTCACCATCATTGCCTTGTCGCCCCACGCCGATCCAATGCGCGCCCTGCCTGGCCGACGCGGTTTTGGTCCCTTGATAAGGTGAGTGTTTATATCAAGTATTTCGGCAACTCTTGTCGCGATCTGCGGAAATTGAACGTTCCTGGGCTATTCACAGCGAGCAGCGGCCCATCGCGCCAGACTTTGCTCAGAGCATCTGCCGACGCCTCCACATCGCCGGCGTCGTGCCGACGACCTTGCGGAAGACACGTGTGAAATGCGCCTGATCCGAGAATCCGGTCTCGGCTGCGATGGCGGTCAGCGGCGCGTCACCCGTGAGGACGAGCCTCTTCGCCTTTTCGATCCGGCGATTGGTTTGCCACTGGTGTGGGGCCATGCCGGTCGCCGCTTTGAAGGCGTGGCTGAAATGCGATTGAGACAGGCCGGCGAGCGCGGCAAGCTCCTCAAGGCGGATGTTGCGGCTGCTGTTTTCGTCGATGTAGTCGACGGCGCGCCGCAACTGCCAGCTCGCAAGCGGGCTGCGCTTGCGCCCATCGTTGCGATTGAGCTTCATCAGATCGATGAACAATGCCAGCGTCAGCCCGTCGCCATAGAGGTCGTGCAACGGCTGCGGGTTGAGGCATTCGGCAGCGATCAGTCGCGCCAACTGCAGAAATCGATCGTCCTCAAACATCAGCCGCGGCGTGTCGCAACGGCCGGCGTCGAGGTCCTCCATCAGCCGCCGACTGAGGATGTCGATATTGAAATGCAGGTCAAGGTGGCGGATGTAGCTGACATCCACGACATCTGCCCAGATCTCCATGCCCGCGGGAATGTAGGAGAGGACGCGCTGATGGCCGCTATTTACCGTGCCGCGGCTGTCAGGAGAAAGTCTGACATTGCAACGGCTGCCGCCTTGGGCGTCGAGGACGATGAACATGCGGGGATCGTCGGAGACGTAGTGCCCCCCTGCCCGCGCCTCGCATTCGACGTCCCAGACGTCGGCGATGATGCCATTCCATTCTCGGCGGTTGAGGCCGCCCAGCACCTTGAAGCCGGAAATCCTGTTGTGCATTCGCGGCTGAAACGACATCGACGCCTGTCCATTACTCGATGACGAGGCGGCATGCCTCAACCATAATCCTTCCTCTATTACTCATCTTTAATGTTCGACGGAAGCCCGGAAAATGTCCGACCCGCGTTAAACGGAGAGAAACGCACACTGGTTCGGACGGCCTTGCCGCCCGAACCAGTTCTGGCGCCGTCAGAACCGGACGCGGGCGCCGACCTTGGCGCCGGCCGATTTCGAGCCGTCGCCCTCGATGTTGAAGAGCAGCGAGAAGTCGAGGTCCCAATTGTCGTTGTTGCTGAGCGCAAGCCCGGCCGAGACCCGGCCGAACAGGCCTTCGCCGTCGAGCGACGCAAAGCCGACATCGGCGCCGACCGTCGGCGACAGGATCAGCCCGTTTTCCAGCTCCAGCGTG
>NZ_DASYGZ010000077.1:0-15635 GCF_035999135.1 Ensifer sp. | reverse complement strand
TAGTCTGCTATCTGTCGTGCCAACTCCGATTTCTTGCATATTTCGCATAAGACCGGGCGTGGTATGACGGATTATCGCGGGTGCAACATGAATGGTCGCTGAACGGTGCCTTTATGTCCGGATTCGGAAATGCGACCATATTCATCGACCTGGAAGGTGATCCATGAACATTACGCTGCTCGTACAGTTTCTCGCGCTTCTGGAGGAGATGAAGACACGGGAGGAAATCATCCCCGAGTTCGAGCGACTGCTCGATCGCTGCGGCTTCGATTTCTACGGTGTCGTCCGGCAGCCCAAGCCGCACGACAACCCGCTGCGGCTGCTTCTTGCCGGCCGCTGGCCTGAAGGCTGGCCGCAGATCTACATCCGCAAGAAGTTCGTGGTGATCGATCCGACCATCCGCTATCTCGGCCATGCGCAGCGGGGCTTCCGCTGGCGCGACACGCTGTTTGCCTTCCGCTCCGATCCGCATCGCAAGCGCATGGAAAGCATGATGATCGAGGCCCGCAACCACGGCCTCTACGATGGCTATATCTTCCCGGTGCATGGCCGGCGCGGCCTGCTCGGCAACCTGACCGTGGGCGGCCGTGTCGTCGACTTGAGCCCGGTCGAGATCAGCCTGTTCGATGCGATTGCCAAGCGGCTTTTCTGGAAGCTGCTCGACCTGACGGACCCGGAGGTTTCGGCCGAACTCGGCTCGCGGGTCGAGGTGCAGATGACGCGGCGCGAAATGGAGGCGCTCAATTACCTCGCCGACGGCATGACCTCCAACGACATCGGCAAGGTGCTCGATATCTCGAGCCACACGGTGGACTGGTACATGAACGGCATCCAGGAAAAGCTGAAGGCCAAGAACCGCCACCACGTCGTGGCGATCGCCTTCAGGCTGGGTCTGATCTCCTGACGCAAAGGCATTTGGTTTCCTGTCGTATCTGAAATTGCGCTCTGCCCGGTGACTCGCTAATACTTTATTTCGCGGGTGCAGCATTTCCCGCAATATCAAGTCATTGAGGAGACCGACTTGCCTATCTCGAAGATCCTTGTTGCCAACCGTTCTGAAATCGCCATCCGCGTTTTTCGCGCTGCAAACGAACTCGGTCTGAAAACGGTCGCGATATGGGCTGAAGAGGATAAACTGGCGCTGCACCGCTTCAAGGCGGACGAAAGTTACCAGATCGGCCGAGGCCCGCACCTTGCCCGCGACCTCGGCCCGATCGAGAGCTACCTGTCGATCGAGGAGGTGATCCGGGTCGCCAAGCTCTCGGGCGCCGACGCCATCCACCCGGGTTACGGGCTGCTGTCGGAAAGCCCCGAATTCGTCGACGCCTGCGATGCCGCCGGCATCACCTTCATCGGTCCGCGGCCGGCGACGATGCGCCAGCTCGGCAACAAGGTGGCGGCGCGCAACCTTGCCATTTCCGTCGGCGTGCCGGTGGTGCCGGCGACCGACCCGTTGCCGGATGACGAAAAGGAAATCCATCGCCTGGCGGCCGAAGTCGGCTACCCGGTCATGCTCAAGGCCTCCTGGGGCGGCGGCGGTCGCGGCATGCGCGCCATCCGCGACCCGAAGGACCTGATCCGCGAGGTGACCGAAGCCAAGCGCGAGGCCAAGGCCGCCTTCGGCAAGGACGAGGTCTATCTCGAAAAGCTGGTCGAGCGTGCCCGCCATGTCGAAAGCCAGATCCTGGGCGACACCCACGGCAATGTCGTGCATCTGTTCGAGCGCGACTGCTCGATCCAGCGCCGCAACCAGAAGGTCGTCGAGCGCGCACCGGCCCCCTACCTCTCCGATGCACAGCGCCAGGAACTGGCCAACTATTCGCTGAAGATCGCCCAGGCGACCAACTACATCGGCGCCGGTACGGTCGAGTATCTGATGGATGCGAACACCGGCAAGTTCTACTTCATCGAGGTGAATCCGCGCATCCAGGTCGAGCACACGGTCACTGAGGTCGTGACCGGCATCGATATCGTCAAGGCGCAGATCCATATCCTCGACGGCGAGGCGATCGGCACGCCGGCATCGGGCGTTCCGAAGCAGGAAGACATCCGTCTCAACGGCCACGCGCTGCAGTGCCGCATCACGACGGAAGATCCGGAACAGAACTTCATTCCCGACTATGGCCGCATCACCGGCTATCGTTCGGCCGCCGGCTTCGGCATCCGGCTTGACGGCGGCACGGCCTATACCGGCGCCTACATCACCCGCTATTACGATCCGCTGCTGGTCAAGGTCACGGCCTCCGGCAGCACGCCCCAGGAAGCGATCAGCCGCATGGACCGGGCGCTGCGCGAATTCCGCATCCGCGGTGTCGCCACCAACCTGACCTTCCTCGAAGCGATCATCGGCCACGAGCAGTTCCGCAACAACACCTACACGACCCGCTTCATCGACACGACGCCGGAGCTGTTCCAGCAGGTGCGGCGCCAGGACCGCGCCACGAAGCTGCTGACTTACATCGCCGACGTCACTGTCAACGGCCATCCGGAAACGAAGGGCCGCCCGCGGCCGGCCGCCGATGCGGCAAAGCCGGCCGTGCCGTTCATTGAAGGCGAAATCCCCGCCGGCACCAAGCAGAAGCTCGACGAACTCGGGCCGAAGAAGTTCGCCGAATGGGTGCGTGGCGAGAACCGGGTGTTCCTGACCGACACGACGATGCGCGACGGCCACCAGTCGCTGCTCGCCACCCGCATGCGCACGCATGACATCGCCCGCGTCGCCGGCACCTATGCCCGCGCGTTGCCGCAGCTGTTCTCGCTCGAATGCTGGGGTGGTGCGACCTTCGACGTGTCCATGCGATTCCTCACCGAAGATCCGTGGGACCGGCTGGCGCGTATTCGCGAGGATGCGCCGAACCTGCTGCTGCAGATGCTTCTGCGCGGCGCCAACGGTGTCGGCTACAAGAACTACCCCGACAATGTCGTCAAATACTTCGTCCGCCAGGCAGCCAAGGGCGGCATCGACGTCTTCCGCGTCTTCGACTGCCTCAACTGGGTCGACAACATGCGCGTGTCGATGGAGGCCGTCGCCGAGGAGAACCGCATCTGCGAGGCGGCGATCTGCTACACCGGCGACATCCTGAACTCGGCCCGCCCGAAGTACGATCTGAAGTACTACACCGCGCTCGCCGCCGAGCTCGAAAAGGCCGGCGCCCACATGATCGCCGTCAAGGACATGGCGGGCCTCTTGAAGCCGGCGGCTGCGCGCGTTCTCTTCAAGGCGCTGCGCGAGGCGACCGACCTGCCGATCCACTTCCACACCCACGACACCTCGGGCATTGCGGCTGCGACCGTGCTGGCCGCCGTCGAGAGCGGCGTCGATGTGGTCGATGCGGCGATGGATGCACTGTCGGGCAATACCTCGCAGCCCTGCCTCGGTTCGATCGTCGAGGCGCTCAAGGGCTCGGAGCGGGATCCGGGGCTTGATCCCGAATGGATCCGCCGCATCTCGTTCTATTGGGAAGCGGTACGCCACCAGTACGCCGCCTTCGAAAGCGACCTCAAGGGGCCGGCTTCCGAAGTCTACCTGCACGAAATGCCGGGCGGCCAGTTCACCAACCTCAAGGAACAGGCCCGTTCGCTGGGGCTCGAAACCAAGTGGCACCGGGTGGCCCAAGCCTATGCCGACGCCAACCAGATGTTCGGCGATATCGTCAAGGTGACGCCGTCCTCCAAGGTGGTCGGCGACATGGCGCTGATGATGGTCTCGCAGGATCTGACGGTTGCCGACGTCGAGAACCCGGCAAAGGACATCGCCTTCCCGGATTCGGTCGTGTCGATGCTGAAGGGCGATCTCGGCCAGCCCCCGGGCGGCTGGCCGGAAGCTCTGCAGAAGAAGGCGTTGAAGGGCGAGAAGGCCTATACCGCGGTTCCGGGCTCGCTGCTGCCGCCGGCCGATCTCGACGCGGAGCGCAAGGCCATCGAGGAGAAGCTGGAGCGCAAGGTCGACGACTTCGAGTTTGCCTCCTACCTGATGTACCCGAAGGTCTTCACCGACTATGCGGTCGCCGCCGATACCTATGGCCCCGTCAGCGTGCTGCCGACGCCCGCCTATTTCTACGGGCTTGGACCGGGCGAGGAACTGCAGCCGGAGATCGAGCGGGGCAAGTCGCTGGTCATCCTGCACCAGGCCAAGAGCGAGCCGGACGAGAAGGGCATGGTCAAGGTGTTCTTCGAACTCAACGGCCAGCCGCGCCTGATCAAGGTTCCGGACCGCAACCGCAGCGCTTCGAGCGCCGTGCGCCGCAAGGCCGAAGGTGGCAATGCCGCCCATCTCGGCGCGCCGATGCCGGGCGTCATCTCGACGGTCGCCGTTGCCGCCGGACAGGCGGTCAAGGCCGGCGACGTGCTGCTTTCGATCGAGGCGATGAAGATGGAAACCGCGCTGCACGCCGAGAAGGACGGCACGATCGCCGAGGTGCTGGTGCGCGCCGGCGACCAGATCGACGCCAAGGATCTGCTGATCGTCTACGAGGCCTGAGGATTCAGGCTCATACGGACAGAAGCGGCCGCATTTAGCCCGGCCGTTTTGTTTTTGCGAGGTTGCTGCGGATGCGGTTGCCTCCACCCACTCCTCAGTCACCCTCGGGTCAAGCCCGAGGATGACAATCGAGAGGGGGAAGCCTGCTCCTGCTCAGATCTCGTAGTCGTGCGGGGCGCTGAGCGATGCGATGAATTTCTTGGTGCGTTCGCGCTCCGGCGCAGAGAAGATCGCCTTCGGGGCGCCGCTTTCGACGACGAGGCCACCATCGAGGAAGATCACCTTGTCGGCGACGCGCGAGGCGAGGCGCAGGTCGTGGGTCGCCATCACCATCGTCGTGCCCTCGCGGGCAAGCCGGCTCAGGACTTCGACCACCTCTTCAGCCAGTTCCGGATCAAGCGCCGAGGTTGGCTCGTCACAGAGAAGCACCCGCGGCGACGGTGCCAGCGCCCGGGCGATCGCCACGCGCTGTTGCTGGCCGCCCGAAAGCGTCGCCGGCCAGGCGTCGGCTTTGTGCGCCATGCCGACCTTTTCGAGCAGTTCCATGGCGCGCGCCTTTGCCTTGTCCGCCGGCCATTTCAACACGGTGACGAGGCCTTCCATGACATTGCCGAGCGAGGTCTGGTGCGGGAACAGCTGGAAGTTCTGGAACACCATGCCGGTCTGCCGGCGCAGGCGCTGGATCGAAGCCCAGCCGACCTTGCGGCCGGGGGCGAAGTCGAGCTTTTCGTCGCCGAGCTTGATCGCGCCGGAGGTCGGGATCTCGAGCAGGTTGATGCAGCGCAAAAGCGTGCTCTTGCCGCCGCCTGAAGGCCCGACCAGTGCGGTCACGGTGCCCTCGGCGAGCGTGACGGAAATATCCTTCAGCACGAGATTGTCGCCGAAACGCTTTTCGATGTGGGAGAGCTCGATCATGCGCGTGCCTCCAGGAAGCCGCCATAGCGGGCAAAGCGTCGCTCCAGCCGCACTTGCAGCGCCGAGAGCACGGAGCTCATCGCAAGGTAGATCAAGGCCGCCAGGATATAGAGGATCAACGGCTCATAGGTGGTGGCGACGATGCGCTGCGCCGTCTGGAACATCTCCGGCACGGTGATGGCGGCGGCAAGCGAGGTGTCCTTGACCAGCGAGATGAAGGTGTTCGACAAGGGCGGCACGGCGACGCGGGTCGCCTGCGGCAGGATGGTGCGGCGCATCGCCTGGCTCCAGCTCATGCCGATCGAATAGGCCGCTTCCCACTGCCCGCGCGGGACCGACGAGATGACCGCGCGGATGATCTCGGAGGTGTAGGCGCCGACGTTCAGGGAGAAGCCGATCAGGGCGGCGGTGAAGGCGTCGAGCAGGATGCCGGCGCTCGGCAGGCCGTAGAAAATCACGAACAGCTGCACGAGCAGCGGCGTGCCGCGGATCACCCAGACGTAGAACCTGGCGATGGCGACGACCGGCGCCGGACCGAACAGGCGGCCCACAGCGGTTATAAGCCCGAGGATCAGGCCGAAGATGAAGGAAAGCAGCGTCAGCGGGATGGTGAAGGTGAGGCCGGCCCACAGCAGGGACGGCGCCGAATCCAGCATGAGTTGGAGCCAGGTGGGCAAGGGGCGGGCCTTTCAAAAAGCGCGATCCGCCCCGGGAACCGGAACGGATCGCATTTCATAGCCGAGAATGGCCGGTGGTAAAACCGGCCGGTTGCTGGAGTTACTTCGAGACGTCGGCGCCGAAGTACTTCTGCGAGATCTTGTCGTAGGTGCCATCGGCCTTGATGTCGACGAGCGCCTTGTTGATCGCTTCGAGCAGTTCCGGCTCGCCCTTGCGGATGATGATGCCGGAGAAGTCGGCGTCGGCCTGCTCGGCGGCAATCTTCACAGGCGCGTCAGGCTTCTTCTTCTTGAAATCGAGGAAGGAGAGGCTGTCGTTGATCGTCGCATCGGCGCGGCCGGTGAGCACGAGCTGGATCGACTGGTCGAAGCCGTCGGTGCCGACGAGTTCGGCGCCGGACGCGGTCGCGAGCTTGCCGAAGTTGCTGGTCAGCGACTGGGCGGCGTTCTTGCCCTTGAGATCGGCAAAGCCCTTGATCTCCTCGTTGTCGCTCTTGACGATCAGCACGGCCTTGGAAGCGATGTAGGGCTCGGAGAAGTCGTACTTCTTCTTGCGCTCCTCGGTGATGCCGACCTGATTGATGACCGTGTCATAACGGTTGGCGTCGAGGCCGGCGATGAGGCCGTCCCACTTGCCTTCGAGGAACTCGGCCTTGACGCCGAGCTTTTCCGCGACCGCCTGGCCGATCTCGACGTCGAAGCCGACGAGCGCGCCCGAGGCGTCATGATAGGTGAAGGGCGCGTAGGTGCCCTCGGTGCCGATCTTGAGCACACCAGCGGATTTGACCGCGTTGAGGTTCTCACCGGCTTCAGCGGAGGAAAGGGCGGCAACCTGCAGCAGAGCGGCTGCAAACAGCGTGGGGAGGAGTTTCATCGTGATTTTCCATCTTTTTTCTGGCCCGGCCCGTCGTCCGGATTGAGCGGACAATCGCATAAAAAATCGGCGATCTGAGCGTATAAAACACCAATTCCTGAGCGTTTTGATGAAGAATTTTCTTCGAACCGGTGCCGCTTGCGTGCAAAGCGCTCGGTTTGCGGATTTTGCGTCCTTTCCAATTCGGCTGGTTTTCGCGACTTGAAATCGGTTTCAAAATTCGATATGCACATTTATAGCGATTCATGCACGTTTGTACACGATTGGTGAGAATGTCGGGCGATCTCCTTCTTCGTGAGCGAAAGACGCTGATCCAGGAACGGCTGAAAGCCAATGGCCGGGTGCTGGCTGTCGATCTTGCCGCCGAGCTCAATGTCTCCGAAGACACCATTCGCCGTGACCTCCGGGAAATGGCGGCGGCCGGTCTCTGCGAACGCGTTTACGGTGGTGCGCTGCCGGTCGTTCCGGCGGCGCACAGCACCTTGAGCGAGCGGGTGGCGATGGCGCCGGAGCGCAAGGCCGCCCTGGCCCGTGCGGCGGCTGAACTGATCAAGCCGGGCATGACGGTGTTTCTCGACGCCGGTTCAACCAATCTCGCGATCGCGCAACTGCTCGATCCCGACCTCAAGGTCACGGTCGTCACCAATACGCCGCTGATTGCCGCAGCCCTCATGGAAAAGCCAGGGGTGGATCTCATCCTGCTCGGCGGACCGCTCAACCGGGCCGTCGGGGCGGCGATCAGTGCGCGGGCGCAACGCGATGCGGAATTGCTGAGGCCAGACCTCTGTTATCTCGGCACCTGCGGCGCCGATGCCGTCGCCGGGCTGACGGCGATCCATTTCGAGGACGCGGAGTTCAAGCGGCTGATTGCCCAGCGCAGCCGGCGTCTCGTCGTCGCCATCACCAGCGACAAGCTCGGCACCGCGGCCCCCCACGCGATTGCCAGCATCGACGACAAGTCGACGCTGGTGCTGGAAGCGGATGCACCGGCTGAGCATCGCGCGGCGCTCAAGGCTGCCGGCGCGGATATTCTGATGGCGGGAGGGCCTGATCAATGACGATTACCCACGTGGCGCTGTGGACCCGTGACCTCGAAGGCATTGCCGGCTTCTGGTCATCCTTCTTCGGTGCAGAGGTTGGCGAGGTCTACGAAAGCCGGAGGCGGCCGGGGTTCCGGTCGCGCTTCCTGAAGCTCGGCCATGGGCCGGCGATCGAGATCATGGAAGGCCCTTGGGTCGCGCCAAGCGATCCGGCGGAAGAGCGCACGGGCCTTGCCCATGTCGCTGTGTCGCTCGGCAGCGAGCAGGCCGTCGACGCCATGGCCGCGCAGGCGGAGGCTGAAGGCATCCTGATCGCGAAACCGCGCTGGACCGGCGACGGCTTCTATGAGGCGGTCCTTTGCGACCCCGATGGCAATCTGATCGAAATTGTTGTTTGAGCCGGCCGACCGGCAAAGAGGCAAGACCATGGACCAACGTTCTCCCACCGCGACCGACCGCCAGGGCTACATGACCCGCAACCGGCTGGCCGTTTCGCTGCTCTTCCTGTTGAACGGCTTCGTCATCGGCAGCTGGGCGCCGAAGATCCCCGAATTCAAGGACCGGCTCGGCATCAGCGAAAGCGTGCTAGGCCTGTTGATCCTGACGTTCGGCATCGGCTCGCTGGTGCTCATGCCGATTGCCGGCGGCTACATCGCCCGGGTGGGTTCGCAGAAGGTGGTCAAGGTCACCGCCATCATCCTGTCGCCATTGCTTCTGCTCCTGACGCTTGTCCCTGACGTCTGGACGGCGGCCGTCGCCATGTTCCTGCTTGGCGGTTTTGCCGGTGCGATGGACGTCGCGATGAACGCCAATGCAGTCGAGGTCGAAAAATCCATGCGCCGGGCGATCATGTCGTCCTGCCATGCCTACTGGAGCCTCGGCGGCCTGATCGGCGCCGGAATCGGCGGCTTCCTCATGGCCCATTTCGGTGTGCTGGCGCATGCCCTCGTCGTCACTGCGATGTGCCTGGCATTGATCGCCGCCGCCTGGCCGATGATCCTCGCCGACAAGCCGCATCCGGGCGCCGCCAAGGAAAAGCTGCGCCTGCCGATGACGCCGCTTCCCTGGCTGATCGGCATCATGGCGCTGTTTTCGATGGTTCCCGAGGGCACGGTTCTCGACTGGGGCGCGCTTTACCTGCGCAACGAGCTTGGTGCCTCCGTTGAGCTTTCCGGCTTCGGCTTTGCGGCTTTCTCCGCCACGATGGCAACCATGCGTTTCGCCGGCGACTTCGTCCGCGACCGCTTCGGCGCCAAGCGCACCTTGCGCATCTGCACGGTGACGGCTCTCGTCGGCATGGTCATCGCGGGCACCGCACCCAATGCCTATGTCGCCATCCTCGGCTTTGCCATTGCTGGCATCGGAATCTCCAACATGGTGCCGATCGCGTTTTCGGCCGCCGGCAACATGCCGGGCCTGCAGCCGGGCATCGGCCTGTCGGTCGCGACCTTCATGGGCTATTCCGGCATGCTGTTCGCGCCGTCGCTGATCGGCTTCGTTGCCGAGCATACGGGCTTTGCCATCATCTTCGCATCGGTGCCGCTGCTCTTCATCGTCGTACTGCTGCTGTCGCACCACGCGCACCATGCGGACCACGCCAA
Source organism: Ensifer sp. (assembly GCF_035999135.1). Lineage (GTDB taxonomy): Bacteria > Pseudomonadota > Alphaproteobacteria > Rhizobiales > Rhizobiaceae > Ensifer. The sequence continues at coordinate 6,048 of NZ_DASYGZ010000077.1, read as the reverse complement.
GGGGCACTGAGACGGAACGGCGCCATCAAATCGCCGTCAGGGCATGATGTCGCCGTTGACAATCAGGCTTTCCTCATCCACCTGATGGGCAAAGAGCTGGGGCACGTTGAGGAAAGTCAGTGCGGGTTCTGCCCGTATTCCCGCCCGGCTTAGTGACCACGAAGAGGCCTTCATGTCTTCCGCCTTCGATTTCGATCCGCAACCCCGTCGTGGCTCCGTCGCTGTCGATGTCGGGGGCGTCATTGTCGGGGGCGGGGCGCCGGTGGTGGTCCAGTCGATGACCAACACCGACACCGCAGATATCGATGGAACGGTGGCGCAGGTGGCCGCTCTTCACAAGGCCGGCTCGGAGCTGGTGCGCATCACCGTCGACCGCGACGAGAGTGCAGCCGCCGTACCAAAAATCCGCGAGCGCCTCGAGCGTCTCGGCCTCGACGTACCGCTCGTCGGCGACTTTCACTATATCGGCCACAAGTTGCTCGCCGACCATCCGGCCTGCGCCGAAGCGCTCGCCAAGTACCGTATCAACCCAGGCAATGTCGGCTTCAAGGACAAGAAGGACAAGCAGTTCGCCGAGATCGTCGAGATGGCGATCCGCTACGACAAGCCGGTGCGCATCGGCGTCAACTGGGGTTCGCTCGATCAGGAGCTGCTGACGCGGCTGATGGACGAGAACAAAGCCAACGGCTTTCCGCTCACGGCGCAGGAAGTGACGCGCGAAACGATCGTGCAGTCGGCGTTGCTCTCGGCGGAACTTGCCGAAGAGATCGGCCTGCCGCGCAACCGCATCATCCTCTCGGCCAAGGTTTCCGGCGTTCAGGACCTGATCGCGGTCTACGCCATGCTGTCGGCGCGCTCCGACCATGCGCTGCATCTTGGGCTTACCGAAGCGGGCATGGGCACCAAGGGTATCGTCGCCTCCTCGGCCTCGCTCGGCATCCTGATGCAGCAGGGCATCGGCGACACCATCCGCATCTCGCTGACGCCAGAGCCCGGCGGCGACCGCACCCGCGAGGTCCAGGTGGCGCAGGAACTGCTGCAGGTCATGGGCTTCCGCCAGTTCATTCCCGTCGTCGCCGCCTGTCCCGGCTGCGGCCGCACCACGTCCACGGTGTTCCAGGAGCTTGCCCAGAAGATCCAGGACGACATCCGCCGCAACATGCCGGTCTGGCGTGAGAAATATCCTGGTGTCGAGGGCCTGAAGGTCGCGGTCATGGGCTGCATCGTCAACGGCCCCGGCGAAAGCAAACATGCCGATATCGGCATCTCGCTGCCGGGCACCGGCGAAATGCCGGCAGCGCCCGTCTTTATCGACGGCGAGAAGGCGATGACGCTTCGCGGGCCCAACATCGCCGCCGATTTTGAGACGCTGGTTTCCGACTATATCGAGAAGCGCTACGGCCACGGCCAGGCGGCCGCCGAATAACGGATCGCCCGTTACCTGCGCTCACGCCATCGTGGGCGCCTCAGAGCCGTGACGTCAGCAGCTTCAGCCCGGCAAAGGCGAAGAAACCGGCCATCAGGCTTTCGATCAGCCGTCTGGATTTCAGATAGGCGCGGTGCACCGGCGTCAGCGAAAAGACGATCGCAAAGCCACAGAAGGTGATCAGACCCAACATCATGCAGCCGCCGATGAAAATGGCGGTAACGCCGACCGGCGCGCCCTCGGGCATGCCGAGCGAGACCAGCATGATCCAGGAGAAGATCGCCTTCGGGTTGGTCAGGTGGATGCCGAGCCCCTTGAGATAGAGCCGCTTCAACGACGTCTGCACCTTGGCCGTCGGCACGATCGTGGCGTTGTTGCTGCGCATGGCGGCGCGAAAAGCGTTGTAGGCGAGCCAGAAGAGATAACAGGCGCCGGCGATCTTCAGGACGATGATCGCATGGCCATAGGCGCGGATCAGCGCCGAGAGGCCCGACGCCGTCAGCATCGCCCAGGTGTAGCTTCCGGTGAGAACGCCGAAGGCAAGCGCCAGGCCTGATTTACGCCCCTCGCTGACCGAGGTGGTGATGATCGCAAGGATCGCCGGCCCGGGCGAAGCGGTCGCGATCAGATAGGCGGTCCAGGCGATCAGAAGCTGCGGCAAGTAGGGTGTGGGGTCGAACATGCGAGGAAGCTCCGGCTCAGTCGCCGGAGGCTAGATCAGTTCATCGCCCGTATGAAACGGTGAAATGTACCCGTGACAAGATCTCAGAGGATCTCGTCGAGCGCTTCGATCAGCCGGGCACACTCTTGATCGGTGCCGATGGTGATGCGCAGGAAATCGGAAATGCGCGGCTTGGCAAAATGGCGCACCAGAACGGCGCGCTCACGCAGCGCCTTCATCAGGGCGTCGCCGGCATGATCAGGGTGGCGGGCAAAGACGAAATTTGCGCCTGAGGGCAGAACTTCGAAGCCACGCTTCGTCAGATCCGCCGAAAGGCGCTCACGCGACGCGATGATCTTTGTGCGCGTCTCTCCGAACCAGACCTCGTCTTCGATCGCGGCGATGGCGCCGGCCTGGGCCGGGCGACCGAGCGGATAGGAGTTGAAGCTGTCCTTCACCCGCTCCAGCGCCTCGATCAGCGGCCGCTGGCCGATGGCGAAGCCGACGCGCAGACCCGCGAGCGCGCGCGACTTGGAGAAGGTCTGCACCACCAGCAGATTCTCGTATTTCGACACAAGTTCTGTCGCCGACTGGCCGCCGAAATCGACATAGGCCTCGTCGATGACGACGGGCTGGTCCGGATGACTTGCAACCAGCCGCTCGATTTCTGTAAGCGGCAATGCGATGCCGGTCGGCGCGTTCGGGTTCGGCAGGATGATCGCGCCTGAAGGCCGGTCGTAGTCGGCAAGATCGATCTCGTAGCGATCGTTGAGCGGTACTTCGACCGTGTCGATCTCGAAGAGCCGGGCATAGGTCGCGTAGAAGCTGTAGGAAATATCGGGGTAGAGCAGCGGCGCGTCGTGTGTCAGGAGGCCCGCGAAGATGTGTGCCAGAACCTCGTCGGAACCGTTGCCGACGAAGACCTCCTCAGCCGCCACGCCATAGCGTGCCGCAATCGTCTGCCGAAGTTTCAGCGCCAGAGGATCCGGATAGAGCCTGAGGTCATCGCTCGTCGCAGTGCGGATCGCGTCCAGCACCTTCGGAGACGGCCCATAGGGACACTCGTTGGTGTTGAGCTTTGTGAGGTTGGCGATGCGCGGCTGTTCGCCCGGCACGTACGGCTTCAGCTTGGAGACGATCGGCGACCAGTATTTGCTCACGGGGTCAATTCCTGCGGTTGGCGACGAAACGGGCGGTTTCAACGAGGATGGCAGAGCGTTTGCCATAGGGGGCAAGCAGGGCTTCGGCTTCGGCCACCAGCTGCTCCAGCCGTTGTTCGGCCCAGGCCTGGCCATGGAGGGCCACCAGCGTGCCCTTGCCGCGGGCGGCGTCCTTTCCGGTCGCCTTGCCCATGGTCTCGGCGTCGGCGGTGAGGTCGAGCAGGTCGTCGGCGAGCTGGAAGGCAAGGCCGATCTTTTCGCCGAAGGCACGCAGCCGCGACCGGTCGTCCCTCGACGCGCCGGCGACGATCGCGCCGGCCTCGCAGCCGAAGCGGATGAGGGCACCAGTCTTCATGGCCTGCAGCGTGACGATACCGGCTTCATCCGGCGCCGATTTTTCCGCCGCCAGGTCGAGTGCCTGCCCGCCGGCCATGCCGCCATGGCCCGCGGCGCGGCCAAGCGCCAGGATCAGGTCCACCTTCTGCGTGTCCGTCAGCAATGTCTCGGGCGCGGCGACGACGTCGAACGCGAAGGTCAGCAGGCTGTCGCCGGCAAGAATCGCGGTCGCCTCGTCGAAAGCCCTGTGCACGGTCGGCTGGCCGCGGCGCATGTCGTCGTCGTCCATGGCCGGCAGGTCGTCATGCACCAGCGAATAGCAGTGCACGCATTCGAGCGCGGCGCCGACGCGCAGCGCCGCGTCGCGGTCGCCGCCGAGAAGATCGGCGCATTCGATCACCAGGAAGGGCCGCAGTCGCTTGCCGCCGTTCAGGACCCCGTGGCGCATGGCGGCAAGCAGGTTTGCCGGTCGTGCGATCTCGTCCGCCTCCGTCGTCGCCCCGAGCAGGCGCTCGAGCAGGGCCTCGACGGCGCGGGCGTTGTCGGCAAGGCGACGGGTGAATGGCGAAGGTTCCTGGCTCATGCGCGCTCTTTGGCATGGGCGAAGGGGGCTTTCAACGGGGATTCGTGTCGCAGCGGCGCGCTTTGTCTGGGACAGCCGCTTGCGCGCCTTGCCTTTTGCCAGAAAGCCCGTTCAACTTTGCCAGCCCTTGCACTAAGAGAAGCGGATGGACAGAGAGGTGGACAGTCAGGCCGTGAACGTCGTTCCGGAAGCGCGCGAGGAGGGCGAGGTGCCTTCCAGTCGCTGGTCTTCGCTCCGCCGGACTTTGCGCACACGCCGCCGCCAGATCATCCTGGCCGTTCTCGGCTTCCTCGTCCTTCCCTATGCGCTGATCGTTCTCTATCTGGTCGAATTCATCCACCCCGTCTCGACGCTGATGCTGCGCGATCTTGTGCTCCTGCGCGGCTACGACCGGCAGTGGGTGGAGTTCGACGATATCGCACCTGTTCTCGTGCAATCGGTGATGATGTCCGAAGACGGCCAGTTCTGCGCCCATGACGGCGTCGACTGGGGGCAGATGCGCGGCGTGGTCGAGGACGCGCTCGAAGGGGAATCGACCCGCGGCGCCAGCACCATTCCGATGCAGACGGTCAAGAACCTCTACCTCTGGAATGGCCGCTCGTTCCTGCGCAAGGGCATGGAACTGCCTCTGGCGGTCGCTGCCGATTTCGTCTGGAGCAAGCGGCGGCTGATGGAGATCTACCTCAACATCGCCGAATGGGGCGACGGGATCTACGGCATCGAGGCGGCGGCGCGCCATCATTTCGGTATCTCCGCCTCCAAGCTGTCACGCCGGCAGGCCGCGCTCCTTGCCGTGTCGCTGCCCAATCCGAAGGAGCGCAACGCCGGCAAACCCGGCCGTGGGCTGAAACGCCTGGCGAACCTGATCGAGCGACGTGCCAGCCGGTCGGGCGAATACATCACCTGCCTTTATGATTGAGATGACCTCTATTCATTGGCCCTGATGTTCGTCGTGGCTTAAATGTCGCGGCAACAAGCACAGGGAGACCCATCGATGGACAAGCTCGTTCTTCACGTCGGAAACAAGAACTATTCGTCCTGGTCGATGAGACCCTGGATCGCGATGACTGCGGCCGGCATCGACTTTGAGGACGTGGTCATTCCGTTCGATTTCGCCGCCGGTAATCCGGAGATCCGCGCGATCTCGCCAACCGGGAAAGTGCCGCTGCTGTGCCATGGCGATATGCTCGTCTGGGAATCGCTGGCGATCATCGAATATGTCGCCGAGCTCTTTCCCGATGCCGGGCTCTGGCCGTCAGATCGTCAGGCACGTGCCCGGGCCCGCAGCTATTCGATGGAGATGCTCTCCGGCTTCCGGGCCCTGCGTGGTGCATGCCCGATGAACATTCGCCGGCAGAAGCAGGCCCTTGATGTGGCCGAGGATGTTCGCGCCGACGTCGCCCGCATCGAAGAGATCTGGATGGAGGCGCTGTCGCGTTCCGGTGGCCCGTTCCTCTTCGGATCCTTCTGTGCGGCCGACGCGATGTACGCGCCTGTGGTCAACCGCTTCGACGTCTACGATCTCGTTGCGGATCGGGAAACGCTCGGCTACATGGAGCGCGTGAAAGCGCATCCGGCTTTCGGCAAGTGGGAGGAAGCCGCTCGCGCAGAGCCGTGGATCGTTGCCGAAGACGAGGTCTGAAAAGCCACGCCCGGACCTTTGAGTCGAAAATTTGCGGCTGGGGACTGGTCAAGTGGGAGTTGGCCATGTATAAGCGCGCCAAATTTCCGTGATTAACACCTGTTTTACACGGCCATTTCGGCTGCTGAACAGTGTTTGCCCGATAAGTGGAGAATGAAATGGCTGTACCTAAAAGAAAAACGAGCCCGTCCAAGCGTGGCATGCGCCGTTCGGCTGACGCTCTGAAGACCCCGACCTACG
>NZ_DASYGZ010000233.1:0-7662 GCF_035999135.1 Ensifer sp. | reverse complement strand
TCGAAATCGCGCGCATGCAGATCTGAAGGAACGAGACATGAAGGCCCTTTCCATCGCCGCCACCGGCATGAACGCCCAGCAGCTGAACCTGGAAGTGATCGCGAACAACATCGCGAACATCAACACGACCGGCTACAAGCGTGCTCGCGCCGAATTTTCCGACCTGCTCTACCAGACCGAACGCGCCCAGGGCGTGCCGAACCGCTCCAACCAGGCGATCGTGCCCGAAGGCGCGATCATCGGTCTCGGCGTGCAGACGGCCGCCGTGCGCAATCTCCACATTCAGGGCAGCATGGTTTCGACCGGCAACGACTACGACTTGGCGCTGATCGGCCGCGGTTGGTTCCAGGTCGAGACGCCCGATGGCGAAACCGTCTACACCCGCGCGGGCGCATTCAACAAGAACGCGCAAGGACAGCTCGTGACGATCGACGGCTATACCGTGGTGCCGGGCGTGACGGTTCCGCAGGATGCGACCGAAATCGTCTTTACCAGTTCCGGCCAGGTGATGGTCCGGATCGGCAACGATCCGGCGATGCAGGAAATCGGCCAGTTGACCATCGCCAACTTCGTCAACGAGGCGGGTCTCGAGCCGCAGGGCGAAAACCTCTTCAAGCAGACGCCGGCATCCGGCGACCCGATCGTCGGTACACCGGCGGATCCGGGCTTCGCCCAGATCAAGCAGAAGTACCTCGAGGCGTCCAACGTCGATCCGGTCAAGGAAATCACCGATCTCATCTCGGCGCAGCGCGCCTACGAGATGAACTCCAAGATCATTCAGGCGGCCGACGAGATGGCGGCCACGGTGAGCAAGAACCTCAGGTAAAGAAAAGAGGGGGCAAACATGACGTTTCGCCGAACCGCAGACATCAGGCCCCCGAAGGCCGGTCAAGCGCTGAAGCTTTTGGCGAGCGTCCTGCTTGCCAGCGCTTTCCTGTCGCCTCAAGCGGTCTACGCGGAGAAGCCGACGGCTGTCATCCCCACCCAGACCATCTATCCGGGGGAAACGGTCGATCCGAGCCGCGTCGAGGTCGTCGACGTCACCAATCCCGATCTCGCAGACGGTTATATCCGAACCCTGGGCGAGATAGAGGGCAAGGTCACCAAGCGTACGCTTCTGCCGGGCCGGGTCATTCTTGCGAGCGCACTGCGCGAACAGTACGCCGTTGAGCGCGGCTCGACGGTGCGCCTCGTCTTCAGCAATGGCGGCCTGACGATCAGCGCCGCCGGATCTCCGCTCCAGGATGCCGCCGTCGGCGAGCTGATCCGCGCGCGTAACATCGATAGCGGCGTCATCGTTTCCGGAACGGTGATGGCTGACGGCACTGTTCATGTGGTGGCGAAATGAAAATGCTTGCCTGCAAATGGTTCCTGACGCTGGCCGTCGCGCTCTCCGCGGCGCTGACGCCGGCACACGGTGCGTCGAGGATCAAGGACGTCGCCTCGCTTCAGGCGGGTCGCGACAACCAGCTGATCGGCTATGGCCTCGTGGTCGGTCTCCAGGGAACTGGCGATAGCCTGCGCTCTTCACCGTTCACCGATCAGTCGATCCGCGCGATGCTGCAAAATCTCGGCATCTCGACGCAGGGCGGCGAGTCCCGTACGCGCAACGTCGCAGCCGTTCTCGTCACCGCGACGCTGCCGCCTTTCGCCAGCCCCGGCAGCCGGGTCGATGTTACGGTCGGCTCGCTCGGCGACAGCACGTCGCTGCGCGGCGGCACTCTGGTCATGACATCGCTTTCGGGCGCCGACGGTCAGATCTATGCCGTCGCTCAGGGCTCGGTCGTCGTCACCGGCTTCAATGCGCAAGGGGACGCGGCAACCCTCAACCAGGGCGTGACCACCTCCGGGCGGGTTCCGAACGGCGCCATCATCGAACGCGAGCTGCCCTCCAAGTTCAAGGATGGCTTCAACCTCGTGCTGCAGCTGCGCAATCCGGACTTCTCGACGGCCGTCGGCATGGCCGCGGCGATCAACAAATACGCTTCCCAGCAATATGGCGGTCGCATCGCCGAGGCGCGCGATAGCCAGGCGGTACTCGTCGAAAAGCCGAAAATGGCTGATCTCGCGCGTCTGATGGCCGACATCGAAAACCTTGTCATCGAGACCGACGTACCTGCACGCGTCGTCATCAACGAACGCACCGGCACGATCGTCATCGGACAGGACGTGCGCGTCAACGAGGTGGCGGTGAGCTATGGCACCCTGACCGTCGAGGTCAGCGAGACGCCGACGGTCGTCCAGCCGTTGCCGTTCTCGCGCGGACAGACGGCAATGGAACCGAACACCACGATCAACGCCCAGTCGGCCGGCGGCACGGTGGCGATCCTCAACGGCTCGAGCCTGCGTTCTCTCGTCGCCGGCCTCAACAACATCGGCGTCAAGCCGGACGGGATCATCGCGATCCTGCAAAGCATCAAAACGGCGGGCGCCCTCCAGGCGGAGCTTGTGCTGCAATGACTGCAAATCAGAACCATACCTCCGGACGGCTCCATAAGCTGCTGCTCACTGCGGCAGCCGCAGCCACCATGCTCTCGATGCCAGGCGCGTTTGCGCAGGACGTCACCGCACCGCCCGCGGGCGATGCGACCCAGAACGAGATCCAGCAGTTCTGCACCAACATCGCCGATGCGGCGCGCGACCAGCGCTACGTTTTGCAGCGTAAGGATCTCGAGACCCTGCAGAAGGGCATCGACGAACGCATCGCGACGCTTGAGAAAAGGCGCGAGGAATACGAAGACTGGCTGAAACGCCGCAACGATTTCCTCAAGCAGGCCGAACTCGGCCTCGTCGATATCTACAAGACGATGAAGCCGGATGCCGCTGCCGGCAAACTTGAAATGGTGAGGCCCGAGATCGCAGCCGCGATCGTCATGAGGCTGCCGCCGCGCCAGTCGTCGCTGATCCTCAGCGAGATGACCGACGAAAAGGCCGCGATCCTCACCAACATCATCTCGAGTGCCAGCGACCCGAACACCTCGAAGGAACCATCATGAACAAGCGTCTAACGGCCGTGCTGACCGGGGCCGCCCTCCTTGCGGGTTGTCAGAACCAGGCGTTCAACGAGATCGGCCGGGCGCCGTCGATGAGCCCGATCGGCAGCGGTCTGCAATATTCGCAGACGCCGCAGCTGGCGGCGTACCCGAAGCAGCCGCGCCAGATGACGAACGGCTATTCGCTTTGGAACGATCAGCAGGCGGCGCTGTTCAAGGACGCCCGCGCGATCAATGTCGGCGATATCCTGACGGTCGACATCAAGATCAACGAAGGTGCCACCTTCGACAACAAGACCGACCGCAGCCGCAAGAATGCCAGCGGCTTCAACATCGGCGCCAACGGCAAATCGCAGACGAGCGACTTCGATTGGTCGGGCGAGCTGAAATACGGCTCGAATACCAAGACCGAAGGCGACGGCAAGACGGAGCGCTCCGAGAAGCTTCGCCTGCTCGTTGCCGCCGTCGTCACCGGCGTACTTGAAAACGGCAACCTCCTGATCAGCGGCTCGCAGGAAGTGCGCGTCAACCACGAGCTTCGCATTCTCAATGTCGCCGGTATCGTCCGGCCGCGGGACGTGGACGCCGACAACGTGATCTCCTACGACCGCATCGCCGAAGCGCGCATCTCCTACGGCGGTCGTGGCCGCCTGACCGAAGTGCAGCAGCCGCCCTACGGCCAGCAGATCATGGACCTGATTTCGCCGATCTGATCTGATCGGCAGGGAACTGAAGATGGAAGAACTCGACCCCGCCAACGGCCCCAAGAAGTCGTCGAAGGTACTGACAATCGCGGCGATCGCCGTGCTGACGCTGGTCGCCGGCGGCGGCGGTTGGCTGGTCGGCGACCTGCTCGCACCGCCGCCCCCGAAGGAACAGGTCGAGGCCAGCAAGGAGCCTGCGGCCAACGCCACGGGTGAGGAGGGTCTGCCCAAGGTGGCGACCGAGGCCAATGGCGTCGTCCAGCTGGAGCCGATCACCACCAACCTTGCCTACCCGACGGAGAACTGGATCAGGCTCGAAGTGGCCCTTCAGTTCGACGGCGTTCCCGACCCGAAGCTGGCAGAGCAGATCCACCAGGATATAGCCGCCTATCTCAAGACGATCTCCTTGCAACAGATCCAGGGGCCTCGCGGCTTTCAATATCTCCGGGATGACATCCAGGAGCGGGTTGACCTGCGCTCCGATGGCCGCGTAACCAATGTGATGTTCAGAACCTTCGTCATCCAATGATTCGGTAAATGGTCCGGCTAGTCGCCTTTATAGTTGCCATGATGGCGATGTCCGGTATTGCCGGCGCACAGAGCTTTCCCTCTGATATCCTCAATACGCCCGTCGACGGGTCGGTTGCCTCGTGGATCATCCGCACCTTCGGTCTCTTGACCGTTCTGTCGGTGGCGCCCGGCATCCTGATCATGGTCACGAGCTTTCCGCGCTTCGTGATCGCCTTTGCGATCCTGCGCACCGGCATGGGCCTTGCGACCACGCCCTCCAACATGATCATGGTCTCGCTGGCGCTGTTCATGACCTTCTATGTCATGGGCCCGACCTTTGATCGCGCATGGCGCGATGGGATCGATCCGCTGTTGAAGAACCAGATCACCGAAACCGAGGCGATCCCGCGCGTCACCGAGCCGTTCCGCGAGTTCATGCTCGCCAACACGCGCGACAAGGACCTGCAGCTCTTCATCGATATCGCCAAGGAGAAGGGGCAGACCGTGGTCGTCGACGACAAGGTCGATCTGCGTGCCGTCGTTCCCGCCTTCATGATCTCGGAAATCCGCCGTGGCTTCGAAATCGGCTTTCTGATCATGCTGCCGTTCCTGGTGATCGACCTGATCGTCGCGACCATCACCATGGCGATGGGCATGATGATGTTGCCGCCGACCGCCATTTCGCTGCCGTTCAAGATCCTGTTCTTCGTGCTGATCGACGGCTGGAACCTGCTCGTCGGCAGTCTGGTGCGCTCCTTCAGCTGACCAGTCAGGCTGGCCTCGTTCCTTCGAAATATCAGCGACCAAACAAAAAAGGCAGCGCCGTGGGCGCTGCCTTTTGTCGTTGACGGTCCGCTCTTAGCGCTCGAATGAGGCGTTGCGCGCGGGCAGTGCCGGGACATCGATATGGTCAGGCGAAAGTCCGCGTCGGGCGCGGTCAGCCATCATTTCGTAACCCTTTTCGAGATGCAGGCAGAAGCGTTCCGCATCGAAGAGCGGCATCTGGAACCGGTTCGCCTCGAGCGTGCTGCGATACGCGGCGACCTTGTCGCGGTTGTTGTAGAGCGCGACGGCTTCCCGCACGTAATCCTCCGGCCCGGCCGTGACCAGCTCCGGCACACCGATGGCGTTGAGCAGGCTCTCGCTCACGCGCGAGGCGAAGTTCGTGCCCTTGAGGGTGAGGACGGGAAGGCCGGTCCAGAGCTGCTCGGACGTCGTCGTGTGTCCGTTGTAGGGGAAGGTATCGAGCCCGATATCGGCGAGCGGTATGCGGTTGATATGGTCCTGGTAAAGCAGCTTGCCGCAGGTGACGATGCGCTTGGTGTCGATGCCGGCGCCCTTGAACCTGGCAAGGATGTTGGCCCGCGCGTCCGCACGATCGCACAGCAGCCAGAGCAGGCTGTCGGGGGTCTGGCGCAGGATGTCGATCCAGAGATTGATCGTCTGCAGCGAAATCTTGCGGTTCGCATTGAACGACGCGAAGACGAAGGCATCCTCCGGCAGACCGGCCTGCTGCCGGGAGACCGGCTGGGACCGCGGGCGCTCGTAAGGATCGTTGGGCTGGTAGGTCTCCGGCAGACGGCAGTATTTTTCCAGATAATGGACCTTGCTGGCGTCGGGAAGGACGTAGGGGTCGCCGATGATGTAGTCGAGATCGACGTTCACGGTGGTGCCGGGAAAGCCGAGCCAGCCAACCTGAACGGGCGCTGCCGCCTGATTGAAGATCGTGCTCCGGCTTTCGAGCGTGTGTCCCTTCAGGTCGACCAGAATGTCGATGTTTTCGGCGCGAATGACCGCGGCCGCCTGTTCGTCGGTCAGGTCGCCGATCTCGATGATCCTGCCCCACTTCGCCCGCGTGCCGGTGTCGCGGCTCGTGTGGATGCTCTTGGTGTGGCAGAAGAGCGTCACGTCGAAGCGCGCCTTGTCGTGCGCCATCAGCACCGCCTGCAGCAGTTTCATGGTGGCATGGTCTTCCCAGAAGTCCGCGGAGACGTAGCCGATGCGGATGCGCTCGCCCCAGCTGTGCGGTGCGCTGCGGCGAAGGTCCGTCAGGCCCCTCGGATAGGGCTGAAGCTGAGCTCCGGCAATGCGGTTCAGGCGCTCGTCGCCGCACCAGGTCGAATGGTAGTATGGCGCCTCGGCTGCGAGGAAATCGGTCTGCCCTGCCTTCAGCGCCTTCTGGATGTCGCGCTCGTGTTTCTCGACCTCGGCATAGTCGTTGGCTTCCCGCGCATAGACGAGGTAGGCCGACCGCAGCGTCCCGTTCTTCGGATTGTTGCGGAAGAGGTTGGTCAGCGCGTCGCGGTCCTGCAGGTCGTTGATCTCGGCCGTCAGCAGCTTGAAGGCCAATGCGTTGTGCAGACGATTGGTGCTCAGCGTCAGTGGCGCCTTGAAAAGGCCGAGGATCGCCTTCTCGCCACGCTTCAGGAAAATCGAGGCGATAATGAAGGCGATCTCCGGATCGGTCTTGGCCTTGTCCAGAAGCGGCAGGCCGATGCTCAGCGCCTCGTCCTCTTGGCCGTTGGCGAAGTAGAGCTTCATCGCATCTGTGAGGTAGTCCTCCGCCCGCGAGCCGCCGGCCTCGCCGGCGAGCTGGTAGGCGCGCGCGGCTTCTGCCTTGAACCCGAGCTTTGCGAGAACCTTGGCGAGAAGCACGTAGGTCTTGGTGTCGCGATTGAGCTCCATCAGCGCGTTCAGCTGATTAAGCGCGTCCGTGTACTGCCCCTTCTGGTAGTGCCTGGAGGCGGTCGAAAAGATGGCTTGGGCGTTCACTCGGAGCTCCGTCGAAGATGCCCGGCGGATACCGCCGGCTTGCTAGACCTTGTTCGGCTCGAAGTTTAGCCGGGGGAGCTTGCCTCAGGCAGGAGCCATTCCGGCGCCAGGACGCGCCAGGCAATCCCGGCACCGGCGGGCCGCTCCGGGTTCCGATGTTAAAGTGTTGTTAAGTATAAATTTTCTCAGCTTCAGTGACGTGAAGCGCTTAATCAATTCGCAAGCTTTGCCAGCGATAGTCCACTCTACATGACGGGTTTGGTTTCTTCCGAGATAGTTGGAACCGAGTGGCATGAAGCCGATCCGCCATCACCGGTAAGTCCGGTATGTCCCCCAATCGTCTTAAGTAATAAAGGGACACTCTAATGACGAGCATCATCACCAATTCTTCCGCCATGGGCGCACTTGCTACCCTGCGTTCGATCAACTCCTCGATGGAAACCACCCAGGAGCGCATCTCGTCGGGCCTGCGCGTCGGCACCGCTGCTGACAACGCTGCTTACTGGTCGATCGCCACCACCATGCGTTCGGACAACAAGGCCCTCTCGGCCGTTCAGGACGCCCTCGGCCTCGGCGCTGCCAAGACCGACGTTGCTTCGTCGGCCATGGAAAACTCCAAGGACGTCGTCGACGAAATCAAGAAGAAGCTGGTTACCGCCAGCGAGCCGGGCGTTGACAAGAGC
>NZ_DASYGZ010000232.1:0-19546 GCF_035999135.1 Ensifer sp. | reverse complement strand
GAAAACGAAAGCGAGCAAGACGATGGCAACCACAACTTATCACAAGGGTTTCATCGGCCGTGCCTTCGCAGTCCTCGGCGCTGCTAGCGCTGCCGCCGCCGCTGTTGAAGGTCACCGCCGCCCGAAGGCAAGCGACCTGCGCACGCTGGGTATCGACCCGGCAGTCTTCCCGGATACGCGCCGCGGCTAACCAGATTCCAGCGCGCCGAGGCGCGCCTTATCCTCCCAAGGATCAAACGGCTCGGGGTCGAAAGACCGCCGGGCCGTTTTTGCATTTCAGCCCTTTTCGTTCCCCCAGGCAGAGGAGAAGAAGTCGCGCACGCGGCGGCTGAAAATGTAGCCCCAGGGTATTTCGGCATCGATGGCGTCGTAGCCGGAACGCGACAGCGAGAATTCGACGCTGCCGTCAGCCATCTGCCTGCGCGTCATGTATTGCATCGTCAAAGCGCGGAAGACCGTTGCATGCAGCTCCTGCGGCCAATGGATATCCTCGGCCGGCACACGAAAGGCGCCGGCTCTGTAGAGCTCCTCAAGCACAATCCTCAAATCTTCCGCCGGCATCTGCCGTTTATCCGGTCTGCCGCGCATTTTGGCAATGCGGGATGCGACGGACCGAACAACAAAAAACGGCCCGGCGTTTCCACCGGGCCGTCGTTGCTGTCTATCGCCGTGTGGGCAAGGCTGGCGCCGGAGCGCCGGCCCGTTACTCAGCGTGGGCTCCTGCCGGTTCCTGCCCGCGTTCGCGCTTGTTGTAGCGGATCGACGACCAGAGCGAGATGCCGATGAGGGCTGCGCCACCAAGGCCGGTAATTACTTCCGGAATGTGGAACAGCGTCTGCACGTACATCACCACCGAGAGGATCAGGATCGCGTAGAACGCGCCATGTTCCAGGTAGCGGTACTCGTTGAGCGTACCCTTCTCAACCAGCATGATCGTCATCGAGCGCACGTACATGGCGCCGATGCCCAGGCCAATCGCGATGATGAAGAGGTTCTGCGTCAGCGCGAAGGCGCCGATGACGCCGTCGAACGAGAAGCTGGCGTCGAGAACTTCCAGGTAAAGGAAAGCGCCGAAGCCGCCCTTTGCCGCAGCACTCATAGTCTCCTGCTGCGCATCGAGCAGGCCGCCGACCACCTCGACCACGAGGAACGTCAACAGACCGTAGATCGCCGAGTAGACGAAGGTGTGCACGTCAGCCGGATCGAGCAGGGTCGAGAAGCCGAGGATCAGCGTCAGCACGAAGGCAATCTCGATGCCCTTGATGCTGGCAAAGCGAGCCATCTTGCTTTCGATCCATTGGATCCAGTGAACATCCTTCTCATGATCGAAGAAGTAGCTGAGGCCGACCATCATCAGGAAGGTACCGCCGAAGGCCGCGATCGGCAGATGGGCGTCGTTCATAATGCGCGCGTATTCTTCCGGCTTGCTTGCCGCAAGAATGATCGCCTCGATCGGCCCGATCTTCGCGGCGATAACCACGATCAGCAGCGGGAAGACGATGCGCATGCCGAAGACGGCGATGATGATGCCCCAGGTCAGGAACCGGTGCTGCCACTCGGGCGTCATGTCCTTGAGCTTGTTGGCATTGACGATGGCATTGTCGAAGGACAACGAGATTTCGAGCACCGCAAGCACGGTGCAGATGAAGAAGACCGAGGCCATGCCGCCGATCGTGCCGGTCGACTGCCAGCCGAGCCAGGCGCCGAGCACAAGGCCGACAGCGGTGACAATGAAGGCCCAGGTGAAATAGCCGAGCGAGCTTGTGTGCGATTGAGGCTGGTTCATCAACGTGCCCCCTTCGCTCTGACAACACCGGCTTCGGTGAAGAAATGAGGTTTCAAAACAGAAATGCGCACGGCCGAAGGGGCGCATGCGTGAGGCATGAGATCAGTTTTCATGGGAGCTAATCCGCCGGCTAATTTGCTGGCGGTACCGACATCACGAGAGCGCCGTAAAAACTCTCGCCAGAGGGGCCCGGCACCAGTGTTCACCCCGTGGTCCGATGTCTGGAGAACAGGGTACGCCTCCTAATTAGCAGCGTCCGGTGGAACGTCAAGGGGGCCGCAGGCATGCTTTTTCTGGGAAGGTCTGGCGACCGAAGAACGATCGGAAAGAGAGAGGCGACCGGGAGGTTCAAAAGGCGGGTTTGCATTGGGCCATCCTCGTCTGTGTGGTTGCCGGAGGCACGCTTGAGCGTGTCGATGAGACAGCTCTCTGCCTGAGCTCAGAATTTTCCCTGTAGTATTCCGCTAGTACCTGCTGGCTCGTTTGTCTTGCTACTCTTCCTCCATGGTTTTGGGAGGAAACAAATGCCAGGTTCGAAAATTCTGATGATCACCGGGGACTTCACCGAGGATTACGAGACGATGGTGCCGTTTCAGACATTGCTTGCCTGCGGCCACACAGTCCATGCAGTCTGCCCGGGCAAGAATGCCGGTGACACCGTTGCGACCGCGATCCATGATTTTGAAGGCGACCAGACCTATTCGGAAAAGCGCGGGCACAATTTTGCGCTCAACGCCACCTTCGCCAGCATCCGCGCCGAGGCCTACGACGCGCTGGTGATCCCGGGTGGCCGGGCGCCCGAGTATCTGCGGCTGAACCCGGACGTGCTCAAGGCCGTGCAGCACTTCTTTGTCGCCGGAAAACCTGTGGCGGCCATCTGCCACGGCGCCCAGCTTCTTGCCGCCGCCGGCGTGCTGAAGGGACGCAAATGTTCGTCCTACCCGGCCTGCCGTCCGGAGGTCGAACTGGCAGGCGGCGTCTATGCCGATATCGCCATCGACGATGCCGTGTCGGACGGCAATCTTGTCACGGCGCCCGCCTGGCCGGCGCATCCGTCCTGGCTGCGGCAGTTCATGGCTGTGCTCGACGCCTCGGCCCTGCTAAAAACGAACGCCGCCTGAGGAGGCCGGCCAGGAGGGCGAGATGTGCGAACTGTTCATAAAGGCGGACGCGAGACTGTGGGAAAGCGCCACGCGATCGCTTCGCATCGATGGCATGGTCACGAGCGTGCGGCTCGAGAATTTCTTCTGGTCGAAGCTGGAGGAAATTGCGAAGCGCGACCGCATGAATGTCACGCAGCTGATCACCAAGCTGCATCATGAGTCGATCGATGCCGGCCATGACCTTGGCAACTTCACTTCGTTCCTCAGGGTCTGCTGCGCCCGCTATCTCGACCTCCAGCTGGCAGGCGATATCCCGAGGGATCTCGACCAGCCGATCGCCGGGCTCAACGCGCCGGCGATCCTTGTGCGGGAACAGGACAAGTATCACTAAACGAGGGCGCAGGCACTTCGATGTCCGCCGGTGGCTCAACCGGCCGGGTTTCGACAGACGGCCATCCGCCACAAGGGGCAACGCCGGCGATAGATCTCTTCGGCGTCGCCCTTGCAACGGCGATCAGAATTCCGGCGCAACGCCGAAGACGAACTCCACCTTGTCTGCGGACATGTTGAAATACTGGTGGTCAGCTCCCGCGGGAATGTAGAAGCCGTCGCGCGGATTGAGCTCGAACCACGCCTGGCCCTCCGCATCGAGCACGTGGATGTTCAGCGTTCCCGAGACGACGTAGAGGCATTCGTCGCCCTTGTGGCGCTCGATGCCAGTGCGCTTGCCTGCAAGAACCGTCGTCTTGCCGACCGTCAGCTGGTCGGTGGCGCAGAAAAGGCCGGTATAGGCGCCCTGTGTTTGCTGATCGAGGCTGAAGAGCAGATCGGCATCGCGCATCGGGTGGATGGTCCGCGCCTTGCGCTGCGCTGCGGCCTCCATCGGCCACCGGCCGAGGAACTCGCTCTGGCCATAACGAGACTGCTCGATTTCTATGTAAGGTTTGGTGCGCGCGTAGGGCCCCGAAGTGCCCTTGGCCGGCGGCGGTGCGAAGAATTCGAGCACGCGAACCTGCTCGTTGCCGAGGTTGAATCCGTGGTGCCAGGTGTCTTTGCGGAAGAACAGCGCCTCGCCTTCCCTGGCAACGCAGAATTCGCCGGTCTCGGGGTTGGCAAGACCGAGCGTGCCGCTCAGCACGTAGAGAACTTCATCGGCGCCGAAGATTGTGCGGAAGGCTTCGGTGTGCTTGAAGCAGCCGCCGGGCTGCATGCCGAAAACGATCTGGTGAATGCTCTCGGTCGAGGCATAGATCCAGTCGTCGACCAGGCCGGCGTTTTCCTCTCCCCAGAGATGGCGTGTGACGCCGGCATAGGGGATGAGCGTGGGACGATCGAAAACGGGACGGGGAGACGGCTTGTAACCCATCGGTAAACTCCTTGGTTTTGCGCGCCAGGCGCGCTGAAGGGGATGCGCGCGAAGCGCACTATTTCGGGGATGGCGGCGCGTGCGTGCGCTCCAAGAGGCGGGCGGTCACGGCCCGTTTCATCTCGGGGTCGAGATGCATGACGTTGAAGACTTCCGCCAGCCACATGCCTTCGACGGCCAGACGCGTGATCGTTGCCTCCACCGGATCGAGGCCGTCGCTCTCGACGGCCGCCTGGCAACGGATGTTCTGCTGGCGCACAATCTCCAGGAGATCAGGGAAGTTCGAGAGCGCCGC
Source organism: Ensifer sp. (assembly GCF_035999135.1). Lineage (GTDB taxonomy): Bacteria > Pseudomonadota > Alphaproteobacteria > Rhizobiales > Rhizobiaceae > Ensifer. The sequence goes on along the minus strand of NZ_DASYGZ010000232.1, from coordinate 14,996 downwards.
GGTAATGCTGGCGCCCAGGCGGTCATACTGGTCGCCGGTGCTTGTCGCCTCACCGAGGGTGGCGCGAACATAGGCGCGCGTATAGCGGCCATGCGGGTCCTCGTCCTCGGTTTCGAGCCCGGAGAGACCGGTCTCGAAACGATAGACGAAACGCTCGACCATCGCCCGGACCAGCGCGTCCTTGCTGGAGAAGTGGTAGAGGATGCCGCCCTTGCTGAGGCCGGTCTCTTCCGCCACTTCGTCGAAGGTGAGGGACGACACGCCCTTGCCGACGACGATGGCCTCGGCGGCGGTCAGGATACGGTCACGTGCGGTTTCGCGTTTTGCCATGTCGGTACAACTCGGTGTTGAGGATATCGTCCTGCTATAGCCGCGAACTTTCCTTCAGGCGACCGACGATCTCGGCCATCAGGGCCAGATCTTCGCGCGAGTCAGAAAGGGTGGTTTTTGGCCTGGTGCCCTTGACGAGATGGTCGTGGAAGGCACGCAGCTCCAGGGCAAAGGGATCGGTGTAGTCGGGGCCGAATGTGCGCGTTTCCGTCTCGCTGTCAGTGCTGTCGATCACCTCGAGCGCAGTCGGCAGGTTGCGGATATAGGGCGTGTCGTAGCTGACGCGCAGCTGTCGGCGATCCGAGAGCACCTCGATGCGCGCGTCGAACCGGGCGACATTGTCGATCATCGCTTCATAGATCGCGGTGAAATGACCGTAGTCGAAGAGCGCGACGATGGATTCGCCGTTGCACTTGTGGTGGGCGGCGATCACCCGCTTCGGCAGGCCGATCAGTTCACGCATCGCAGATAGGCTGTGCGAGGAGAGCCCGGTTAGCACCTGGTAGGCCCGCATCAGATCGGCCGGCGCGTCGTCTCCGACCACCTGCTTCAGGAGTGCTGTCGTCTGCGCTCGGGAGTCTGCCAGGAAGCCTGCATCCAGATCGCTCGGATAGAAAATGTTGCGGGTCTGGCGAATGAAAAACGGGCCTTCGCAGATGATGTCGCGCACCCGGACATAGCGCACGGCGTCGTGGGCCGGCATCATCGCCTTGGCGCGCAGGAAGCTTGGCGAGTAGCGGCGCATGTAGGCAACGAAAAGCAGCCGGTCCGTTGCCTCCGCCAGCGGCGCGACGGCATCGATCTCGCCAAGGGTCAGGCAGGCGGGCTTTTCCAGAAAGACGTGCTTCTGCGCCTTCAGCGCCATTTCCAGATAGAAGCTGTGGGTCTGGTCCGGCGTCAGGATGAAGACAGCATCGATATCCGGCGAGGCGACCAACGCTTCTGCGGTCGCGAACTTTTTCGCGCCGGGATAACGCTCGGAGCAATAGCGCGTCAGGCTCGGCGAAACGTCGTAGACGCCGGCGATTTCGAACAGGTGGCGGTGATCTGCAAGGATCGGCAGATGCATCAGCTGGCTTACCTCGCCAAGCCCGATCAGACCAACACGAACGACAAGCATGTGAATACCTTTCCGCCTCCGTTTGAGGCAATCAACCCTTGACCGCACCGGCCGTCAGGCCGGAGACGATGTGTTTCTGGAAGATGAGCGCGAGAACGATCAGCGGCACCGTGACGATGGTGGAGGCCGCCATGATCGCACCATAGGGAAATTCGTAACGGCTCGATCCGGAGATGAGCGCGATCGCCACCGGCACGGTGCGGTTCTCGTCGGTCAGGATGAAGGTCAGGGCGAACATGAACTCGTTCCAGGACGCGATGAAAGCGAGCAGACCGGTCGAGATCAGCGCCGGCCCCATCATCGGCAGGAAGATGCAGCGCACGATCCGCAACGGCGAGCAGCCGTCCATGATCGCCGCCTCCTCTATCTGCTTGGGCAGATCGCGCATGAAGGTCGTCAGCACCCAGATATTGAAGGGCAGCGTGAAGATCATGTAGGCGAAGATCAAGGAGCCGATCGTATTGTAGAGCCCCAGCCAGCGGATCATCTCGAACAGGCCCGACAGCAGCGCAATCTGCGGGAACATCGAGACGGCGAGCACGAGCAGCATGATCGATGAACGGCCGCGGAAATCGATGCGACCGAGCGCGTAAGCGGCGCCGACGGCAAGCAGCAGCGACAGGGCCACCACCGAGAAGGCGACGATCAGCGAGTTCAGCAGCGAACGCAGGAACACGCCGTCGGACAGGATCGCCGCATAATTGTTGAACTTCAGGTCCGGGAAGAAGGTGACGTCGAAGATCGCCTGCCCCGATTTCAGCGACGAGGCGATCATCCAATAGAACGGAAACAGCGTGTAGAGCGCGACGATGCCGAAGAGCGCGTAGATCGCGATCCTGTGCAGGCGTTTGCCGGTGTTGCTTCTGACCATGTCAAACTCCCATCAGACGGCGGTTGAGACGGAAGACGGTGACGTAGATGGCGGTCACCAGCGCGATCATCAGGAAGACGGCGGTGCTTGCGGCCGATCCGACGCCCATGTCCTGGAAATTGACCAGCACCTCGCGGGCATAGATCGAGACGGTTTTGGTATCATCGCTGTTGGAGGAGAGTACGAAGCTCAGGTCGAACATGCGCAACGCATCCAGCAGGCGAAAGAGCACGGCGACGGCGATGCTGGGCGCAAGCAGCGGCAAAGTGAGCGAGGTGAACTGCTTCCAGGTCGGCACGCCGTCGATCGAGGCGGCCTCATAGATGCCGCGCGGCAGCATCGATAGCCCCGCAAGAATGAGCAGCACCATGAAGGGCGTGGTGATCCAGACGTCGACAGCAATGATCACCGGCATCACCAGTGCCGAATTGGCCGTCCAGGCAACGCCGCTGTCGATCACGCCGGCGAGCTTCAGCACATGGTTCACGATACCGAACTGGTCGTGCAGCATCCATTGCCACATGCGGGCGCTGACGACGACCGGGATCGACCAGGGAATGAGGATGATGGCGCGCATCACGCCGCGCCCGGCGATATGCGAATTGAGCAGCAGCGCGATCGTCAGGCCGAGCACGGTTTCAATCGAAACGGAAATGACGGTGAAATAGAGCGTGTTGCGGACGGACTGCCACCACAGCGGATCCTCAAACAGCGCCCGGTAGTTGTCGAAGCCGACATAGCCATAAAAATCCGGTTCCGTGAGCAGAGCGTCGGTGAACGAGAACAGGAACGTGCGGCCGAGCGGCCAGAGCGCGACGCCTATAAGGACCAGAAGGCTCGGCGCGAGAAAGAGCCAGGCGGTGCGAACACGCGCCTGCCGCAGTCCCGTTGATCTTGAACCCGCCATCATGATCTCAGGCTCCCTTGACCGAGAGCGCCTTGTCGTCGGCGCCGAAGATGTGCGCCTTCGAGGTCAGCCAGCCGACGGTGATTTCGGCGTTTGGCGTCAGATCGGGCTTGCCCTGCACCTTCAGCACCAATGACTGGCCGTTGCTCAGGCGAGCGTGCACCAGCGCCTCGCCGCCGAGCGGCTCTACGAGCTGCACGGTCGCCGGCAGCTGGACGTCGCCTCCGCCGAGCATCAGGTCCTCCGGTCGAATGCCGACACTCACCTCGCCTTCATAATCGAAGTGGCCGGGACGGTGCGAAACGCCAAGGATATCGAGGCGGCTTGCCGCCGCTTCGCCGATCAGCGCGCCCGGCAGGAAATTCATACGCGGGGCGCCGATGAAGCCGGCGACGAACTTGTTGGCCGGCCGTTCGTAGAGCTCCATCGGCGTGCCGACCTGCGAGATATGGCCGTCTTTCAAGACGACGATGCGGTCGGCAAGCGTCATCGCCTCGAGCTGGTCGTGGGTGACATAGACGGTGGTCGCTTTCAGCTCGCGGTGGATGCGGGCGATCTCGACGCGCATCTCCATGCGCAGATCGGCGTCGAGGTTGGACAGCGGTTCGTCAAAAAGAAACAGCTTTTGCGAGCGCACGAGCGCACGGCCGATGGCGACGCGCTGTTGTTGACCGCCTGAGAGCTGCGCCGGACGCCGTTCCAGGAGATGCTCGATCTTCAGGAACCGGGCGACCTTCGCCACCCGCTCCTTGATCTCGCCGGCGGCAAGCCGGGCCGTTTCCAGCGCGAAACCGAGATTGCGCTCGACGTTCATGTGCGGATAGAGCGCATAGGACTGGAACACCATGGCGATGCCGCGACGCGCCGGCGGGGTCTCATTCATGCGCGCGCCGCCAATGCTGAGCTCGCCGTCGGAGATCTCCTCAAGCCCGGCGATCATGCGCAAAAGCGTCGATTTCCCACAGCCGGACGGGCCGACAAAGACGACGAACTCGCCCTCCCCGACGGTGAGGTTGACCTTGTCGATCACGGTCAGGGCGCCGAAGCGTTTGACGAAATTGGTAAGGGCAATTCCACTCATTGGCGCACCGTCCGATTGGCTGATCTGCTTGCAAGGGCCGCAACGCCGATGGCGCAGGCCGCATCACCGAGCTGGCTCGCAACGATCGGCAGATCGCGCGCCCCATCGGCCCAGATGAACGGCCTGGTCAGCGCCGCAAGCCGGGCGTTGACAGCCGGATCGCCGCCGATGCCGCCGCCCAGAATGAGCTTGGCCGGATCGAGCGTATTGACGAGCTGGCCGAGATAGGAGGCGAGCGAGACAAGCGCATCGGCGACCATGCGCGCCGCCCGCGGATCCTTCGCCTCCGCCTCGAAAAGCTGGAGGGCGCTCGTATCCTCACGGCCAATCACCCGGCCATAGCGCTCGCCGAGTGCCTTGCCGCTGGCAAAGAGCTCGAGGTTGTGGCGCACTTCCTGATCCCGACCCTCGCCAGCAAATGTGACGAGATCGCTGCCGGAGAAGTGGATCGCAAAGCCGCGCGCACCGGCGTAGGGCGTGCCGCCGATCACCAGCGAGTGCGAAAGCCCGGTCGAAATCGTCACATAGACGAAGGGATCAGCATCGACGCCTGCGCCGATCCATCCCTCGGCGAAGGCGGCAGCCCTGACGTCGCTTTCGATGTGCAGCGGCTCAAAACCGCTGAGACGGCCACGGTAATCGAGGCCGCGCCAGTCGAAATTCCAGGCCGACGCCGGTCTGCCATCGCCAGTCACCAGTTCCGGCAGGCAGACGCCGAGCCCCGCGGTCTCGACGCCAAGCATCTGACCGTCATGGCGCGTGGCCGTGGCGAGCGACGCCACCAGCTCGAGCACCGCTTTGCCCCCCTCCAGGCAAGGGGTCGCCTCGGTGCGCTCCGTGATAACAGCACCGTCGGCGAGACGAACAAGGCACGCCTTGGTCTTCGTTCCCCCGACGTCGATGCCGATCGCATGGGCGCCCATCACCGCGCTCCCCATTGGCCGGCAGCGGCGGCGTCCGCCAGTAGTTCGGCGTTGCGGCACTCGACGGCGATCGTGGCGGGCCAGCTCGCATCGTAAGCGCCCGCAGCCGTCAGACGGTAAAAGGCGTGCCGCTTGCCCTCACCCCAGACGATCATCGCCACCGCCTTCGACTGTTCGGCGATCGAGCCGATGCCGATCGTCACCCCATGCGAGGGCACCTCGGAAATGTCAGTGAACTCCGGAAAGGTCGCGAGGTTGTCGCGCCGCGTCTGTTCGGCGAGCGCCACGATGCGCGTGCCACTCTCGCGCGACGATCCCGGAGGGTTGAACGCGATATGGCCGTCACCGGCACCCGAGGCGAGCAGGAAGAGATCGATGCCGCCGGCAGCCACGATCCGGGCGTCGTAGTCTTCGGGCGCTGCGATATCCGGCATCCAGAAATTCTGATGCGGAATGCGAAACTCGTCCGGCAGCCCCCTGTTGATGCGTCCAACGATCTCCCGTTCGCCAAAACCGCGGCAGGAATAGTGGGCGGAAGCGCTGGGCGGAGCAAATCCGCCGGCGTCGTCCGCGCTCAGATACTCGTCCATCATCACGACAATCAGCTGTGAGCAGTCGACCGGCTCTTTCGCCAGACGGCTTTCGAGCGCCCGGTAAACAGGCAACGGGCTGCGCCCGCCCGGACAGCCAAGCACATAAGCCCGGTCCCCAGCGTTCGCCGCACGGATGCCGGCGACGATCCGGTCGGCTAGATGCGCCCCGATGGCGTCGGGCGTTTCGTGGATCTCGACCTTCATGCGCCGGCCCCGTCCGCCAGGAGCTTCGATACGAATTCGTAGTTGCGGCGGGCGATCGTTTCCGGCGTGTCCGGATGGTTGCGCGCCAGATCCTGCTCGACGACAAGCGGACCGTCGTAGCCGCCTTCACGCAGCACCGACACGAATTCGGCGATATCGACGACGCCGCGGTCGAGGTCGGTCATGATGCCCTCCTCGAAGGCACGGTCGGAGTGGATGTTCTCGGCAAGCACGCGGGCGCGGAGGGCGCCATCGACATTCTTCAGGTGGACCGAGTTGATGCGATCTCTGTGGCGCCTGTAGAACGCGATCGGATCGGCGTTCCAATAGGCGTGGTGGCCGGTGTCGAGGCAAAGCCCCACGAGATCAGGATCGGTTTCGGCAAGCAGCCGCTCGATCTGGGCTTCATGCTCGACGCAGGTGCCGACATGCGAGTGAAAGCTGAAGGCCAGGCCATGGCTGCGGGCGATGACGGCGGCGCGGTTCGTCTGGTCGATCACGGCGCGCCAGCCGTTCTCGTCGACGACGCCCATGTGGTCCTTCGGATAGAACTCCGACTCGTCCATGAGGATGAAATGCGTGCCGCCTGTGTCCGACAAAAGCTTGCAGATGGCGTGGGTCTTTTCCTCAAGCACCGGCCAGGTGGACGCGTCAGCCAGCGTCTGGACATGGGCGGCCGCGACGAGCTTCAGATCGCGGCGTGCCAATTCCGACGAAAGCACGGCGGCGTCTGTGGAGAAGTATCCAAAGGGGCCAAGCTCGGTATGCCGATAGCCGGCCGCACGGATGCGGTCGAGATAATCAGTCCAGCCGAGTTCGTTGCCCTGCGGCCAGTAGATGCCCCAGCAGCACGGTGCGATCGCAATGTTCACGTTGATTTCCTCAGATGCTGTGATGGCGGGCCCGCCTCGACGGGCCCGATGCAATTGACGGGGACCTACCAGCCCCGCGCCTTCAGCCGCTCCAAGTCGCTGCCGACCTTGGCGAGCGCGTCTTCAGCACTCTCCTTGCCGCTCAGCACATTGTGCACGCCGTTGAAGATCCGCTGCGAGACGCGGTTGTAGGAAGCGCCGGTCACCTGTGACGGTCGCGAGGCGCTTTCGGCATAGGCCTTTTCGGCAAAGGCCAGCGACGGGTTGGCCGCAAGGATGTCCTTGTCCTCGTAGAGCGCCTTCAAGGTCGGGCTGTAGGCCTGAAGCGCGCGGCGCTTCTGTTCCTTGGCGCCGGTGAGGTAACGCACGAGGCTCACGGCCGCGTCCACGTCGTCGGCGTATTTCGAGACGCCGAGCAGGCCGGCACCATAACATCCGCTCGACTTCTGCCCCTCGGCGCCGACCGGCAGCGCCATCACGCCGATCTTGCCACGCAGCGAGGAATCCTGCGCCTGGGTCGTGCCCCAGACATAACTCCAGTTGCGATGGAAAACGGAGTTGCCGGCCTCGAATACACCGCGCGATCCCTCCTCGTCATAGTTCAGCACGCCTTCAGGGCTGATTGTGTTGATCCAGGACCGGGCGAGGTCGAGCGCTTTCACGGCTTGCGGATTGTTGGCGGTGATCGTGCCGTCAGGTGCAATGAAATTGCCGCCGCCGAAGGAGGCGACCCATTCGAGTGCGTCGCAGGTCAAGCCTTCATAGGCGCGGCCCTGCCACACATAACCCCACATGTCGGGACTTCCGCCGGCGCGTTCCTTGTCCTGGACAAACTTCGCCGTTTCGGTCAGCTCCTGCCAGGTCTTCGGCTCGCCCTTGCCGTATTTCTCAAGCAGGTCCTTGCGATAGAACATCAGGCCTGCGTCAACGAACCATGGCATCGCCAAGAGCTTGCCGTCGATGGTCGCATCCGCAAGCGAGGAGTCGAAATGGGCAGAGACTTCGTCTGCCGGGACCTTCTCGCGAAGATCGACGAGATGGGGCGCCAGCGTTCCGACCCAGATGTTGTCGAGCGTCAGCACGTCGACATCGCCGGACTTGCCGGCGAGCAGTTGCTGGTAAAGCGGCAGCGCCTCACCCCAGTTCGCCGGCATCTTGTTGATCTTGACGGTGTTGCCCGTTTCCTTGGCCCAGGCCTCGGAGGCCGATTGGCAGAGTTCGAGCTCGGCGCCGGCAGAACTGCAGAAAATCGAGACTTCGGCAGCCGACGCCGGTACGGCGGCAAACGCGACGCTGGCCATGGCGGCCGCCTTGAAGCACTTCATCCAACGCATTCTCGTCTCCTCCCCAGAAAACGTGTTGTTGCGATCAGCGATGGGAAATTACTATACCGTCCAGACGGTACAGTGAAGTGCGAAAATCAGTTTTCCCGAAAATGCCGGTGCCTTCAGTCTCTGACGGCCGATTCATTCGTAAAACTTATGGGTTGATCGCCTATGGGCGATGGATCGGCCAACCAGAATATGGCAAGGCCTGCCCAACTCGCTGAAAGCCCTGGACATGACCGTGATCACCGCCCCCGCCACCGCCTCGAATGCCGCAAGGACAGGCGTCCTCATCATGCTCCTTGGCATGTTGATGTTCTCGCTCAACGACGTGATGGGCAAATGGCTGGTCGCAACCTACTCTGTCAGCCAGTTGATGCTGATCAGGAGCGTGGCTGCGCTGCTGTTTCTGTCACCGTTCATTCTCAAGCGCGGGCTGCGTTCAATGTTCAACGTCGAGCGTCCGGGCCTGCAGGCGCTCCGCTCGCTGCTGTTTGCCATCGATGCCTCGGCCTTCTACTTCGCGGTCGCCTACATGCCGCTTGCCGATACCATGACCTACTGGCTGGCAGCGCCGATCTACGTCGCGGCCGCTTCGCCGTTTCTCTTGGGCGAGAAGGTCGGCTGGCGGCGCTGGACGGCGATCCTCATCGGCTTTGCCGGCGTGCTGATCGCGCTAGAGCCCTCGAAAGAAAGCCTCGGCCTGCCGGCGCTGGTTGCGCTCATCGGCAGCACCGCTTTTGCTTTCGCCCTGATGCTTGGGCGCACGCTGCGCTCCACGCCGGACACGACGCTCGTCTTCTGGCAGATCGTCGGTGCGCTGGTCCTGTCGCTTGTCGGCGTCGGCGCCAATCCCTCCGGCTGGGCGCCTGTCAGCGGCGAAGCCCTGCTGCAGCTCGGCATGCTCGGGATCGTCGCCATGCTGGCGCACATCCTCGTCAATCGCTCGCTGAAGCTCGCCGACGCCGCGACGGTCGTGCCCTTGCAATACACGCTTTTGTTCTGGGCGGTCGTTTTCGGCTGGCTCTTCTTCGGCGACACGCCGCGCCCGACCGTCATCGTCGGCGCGGCACTGATCGTCGCCTCGGGTCTCTTCATCTTCTTCCGGGAACAGCAGTTGAAGAAACGGCAGCCGAAAACCTGATGGACCGACCCGCCGCCTGAGGCGGGTTCCATCGCCGGCCGGCTTCTGTTAATTGCCCCACGTTCAAGCATGAAGGAGACGAAGATGGCCAAGGCGATCCATTCGATGATCCGGGTCCTCGATGAGAACAGGTCCGTCGCGTTCTATCGCACAGCACTCGGGCTCGATATCGCCGAGCGGCTGGATTTCGACACCTTCACCCTTGTCTATCTCAGCAATGACGCGTCCGAGTTCGAACTCGAACTGACGATCAACAAGGACCGGACCGAACCCTATGCGCTCGGCGACGGCTACGGCCATCTCGCCCTTTCCGTCGACGACCTTGATGCGGAGCACCTGAGGCTCACCGAGGCCGGCCTGAACCCCGGCAAGATCGTCGCCTTCGAGCGCGACGGCGTGCTGCTTGCCCGCTTCTTCTTCCTGGTCGACCCTGACGGATACAAGATCGAAGTGCTCAAGCGTCACGGCCGCTACAAATAGGCCGTACCGCCTCGACAGATGATCAATAAGAACAATACCAATTATCGCATCTATCTATTTCGCTTATAGGCTGGAGCAACTTAGTCTTTCCCGGAAGCATCACAAATGATGCAAACAAGGGGAACGCAAATGAGGAAACAGATTGCAGCGGCCGTTCTGGCGATCATGGCAACAAGCGCCTCTGTGGCGCAGGGCGCCGAGAAGATCAAGATTGGCACCGAGGGCGCCTATCCGCCGTTCAATTTCGTCGATTCCTCCGGCAAGATCGGCGGCTTCGATATCGATATCGGACTGGCGCTCTGCGAGCGCATGAAGGTCGAATGCGAGGTGGTCGCCCAGGATTGGGACGGCATCATTCCGGGCCTGCTAGCCAAGAAATACGACCTGATCATCGCCTCGATGTTCATCACCGAGGAGCGCAAGAAGCAGGTCGCCTTTACCAATCCCTATTATCTCGCCGCCATGACCCATGCCGCCCCCAAGGGTGCAGGCCTGACCGAGTTCACCAACGAGGCGCTGAAGGGCAAGGTGATCGGCGCACAATCCGGCACGACGCAGGCCGATTACATCACCGCAACCTTTCCCGACGCCGAAATCAAACTCTATCCGACCCAGGATGAAGCCAACCTCGACATGGTCAATGGCCGCCTCGACCTGCAGGTCGGCGACATGCTGCCGCTGCTCGACTGGGTCACCAAGAATGAGGATGGCAAGGCCTGCTGCGAACTGGTCGGCGAGCCGATCACCGACAAGAAGTTCGTCGGCGAGGGCGTGGGCATTGCGGTGCGCCAGGAAGACAACGACTTCCGCGAAAAGCTGAACAAGGCACTCGACGAAATCCGCGCCGACGGCACCTACAAGAAGATCAATGACAAGTACTTTACGGTCGACGTCTATACGATGAAGTGACGCACGAGGCTCAGCCGAGAGCGCTTGATCCTCGAACCGGCCGCGCCCATCGGGCGCGGCCGGATCCATGTCAGCCGCCGCTCGCGGCGCGTTGCCGCTCGACGATCGCTTCAAATTGCGGATCTCTGACGAGCGCTTGGATGGCCCAATAGCTTTCGAGCCATTCAGCCTCGCCCTCCCAGCCGCGATCGACCAGCAGGCGCAGATTTTCAAGCGCCCGTTCGTGTTCACCGGCGAGCGTCCATGCGCCTGCAGCATGAAAGCGATACCAGCCGATCTGATCGCTTGCCCGCTCCAGATGCTGCGCCCAGGCGCGGCAGGACGAAACATCGAGATCGCCGACGTTTTCCGCAGGCAGGTTGCCGCTATAGGCCATGTGCCGGTCCAGTTCCTCAAGGCCACAAGCCCTGGCGATGGCGATCGAGCCCCGGTTGGACGCATGCGTGTGCCATTCGATCCGGTTGACACCCCGTCGCACGCACTCTGCGACCGTCGCTGCGGCCGCAGCTTTGCCAAGTCCAAGGCGGCGATAGGTCGGTTCGGTGCCGACGCCGAGTTCGCAGCGATCGCCGCTGACGCTGTCGGTCGCGCAATGGCTGACGATGCAGCCATCGTGAAGCACGCAAAAACCGATCGCCTTTTCAAGGAAAAGGCCGCTAGAGCGCCATCGCTCCATCAGGTCGGCCACCGTGTCGAGATTGCCCGGACCAAGGTCGAGCAGGGCCTGGTCGATCGGCGCGAGAGTGAAACCATCGGGCAGGACGACGGCCATGCCACCGCCAGGGCCTCCCAAAAGGCCCAGCCTGATACGCGGGTGAGGCAGGGCGAAAGGGTTGGACCAGATCTCACCGAGGTAATCTTGCCAACGATCCTCGATGAAAACGTATGCCCATTCCGGCATCAGGCGTTTCAATTCCGGAAAACTCCGGGCGGCCTGGTCGGGAGACCCTGCGAGAAAGTAGGCGTCGCCGTTTGCGACCAGCGCCACGCGCGGGTCGCTGATCCGGTCAACCCACACCTGGCCATCGATGGTGCCGTCGAGCACCGCAGCGATGGCCGCGTGGGTGGAGGAAAGGTCGTTTAAGAGACGATGAGCGGCCGGATAGGCCCGTTGCTCGAGTTCAAACATGAATATGCAATCCTAGTGCAGCAGGTCTCCCTGCCGACAGAACAAAGAGATGAGACGAAAAGGTCGTCCCGGTTCCCACCGGCATGAGCCCGCCGGTCCGGGGCGTCGGAAACTGCCATCTTGTTACCTCTCTGTTCTTCCCCGCCTCGCAGAAGGCATGATTGCGCCGCGCCGCTTAAGCAACCAGATGGTGCAGTGCAAGCGGTTAACGGTAGCCACTACCCGCAAAAGCGCTGTGCGCGACAACGACGCGCCGTCAACAGAGACATCCGCAGTTGGCTTGGGCGCAGGCGGGCGCTAAGCTTTCGCCCGGAATGTGTTTCCGCGCGCTGTGCTCCGGGTTCGTATCAGACGCGCAGAATGCACGGCAGCTCATTGATTTCTTTCGTGTTATTCCTACGAAAATGGCATCCGCCCTTCACAAGGCATTGGAGATCCTATGTTCGACCTCAAGGAAAAGACGGCGCTGGTCACCGGCGGGGGCCGCGGACTTGGGCTTGAAATGGCCAAGGCCCTGGCAACAGCCGGAGCGGCGGTTGCCATCAACGGCCGCAACCGGGAGGCGCTCGAGAGAACACGCCAGCGCGTTGCCGAGGACGGTATCACCCTTGATGTCGTGGCGGGCGATGTCTCGACTGATGCCGAACGGATCATTGCCGCGACCGTCGAAAGGACCGGTGGCCTCGATATTCTGATCCATGCCGTGGGCGAACGCGATCGACGCGGCACGGATGCCATGGATCCTGCCGCCTTTGCCGCCGTGCTCACCACCGATCTGACGGCCGCCTATGCCATGGCCAGGGCGGCGCTGCCCTATCTGCGCCGTTCCTCGTCCGGTCGGATCATCTTCGTCACTTCGATCGCGGCTGCTGTCGCTCGGCCCGGTGATCCGGCCTATACGGCCGCCAAGGGTGGACTGGACGCCCTTACCCGCTCGCTCGCGGTCGAGCTCGGTTCCGACAACCTGACGGTCAATGCGATCGCCCCCGGATGGTTTGCGACGGAAACCAATGCAGCCCTTGCCACCGATCCTGCCCTGCAGGCCTTCGTGGATGTACGCATTCCGCTCAAGCGTTGGGGACGCCCGCAAGAGATCGCGCCCGCGGCCGTGTTCCTCGCCTCCCCTGCGGCAAGCTTTGTCAACGGAACGACACTGACCGTCGACGGCGGCATGACAGCGCAGATGTAGTCCGCGCTATCTCAAGTACGTTCGCCTCCGGCAGGCAGGCCGTCGGCGAGGAGGTGTGCGAGGCTCGAAGCCGCCTTTTCCGCCTTTGACTTCAGCCGCAGGCTGAATTCCGCATTCGGCAGCGGCGGCAGACCGAGCGACCGCGGCGCAACCGCAACGCCGTCTCCGAGAAAACGGGCCGTCCGCGCCGTCAGCGCCAGGCCGCTTCTGACCGCCGCGCGCACGCCCGACAGGCTCGGACTGGTGGCGGCAATGCGGTAGGAACGGCCGGCGTCATCGAGTGCCGCGGTCACGGCAGCGCGAAAGCCGCAGGGCGGATCGAGCACGGCGATCGGCAGCTCGCCGTCCGCAGCAACCGGGTCGACAGCTGCCGACAGCCAGAGCATCGGCTCGCGGAGAACCGCCAGTTCATCCGGCATCGCGCCATCCCGCATCACGATCAACACTTCGATCAGCCCCTGATCGTAGGCGGCCGTCAACTCGCGCGACCGCCCGACCCGCAAATCCAGGCGGACGCGCGGATGTGTGCGCCCGAAATGCCTGAGGAGGTCCGGCAGATTGCTGTCGGCAAAATCCTGGGTGCAGCCGAGCGCCAGCCTGCCGTCGGCCCTGGCGCCCTTGAGGCTCAACCACGCGTCGCGGTGGACCTCGAGGATCCTTCGGGCATGGACGACCAGTTCCTCTCCAGCCGGCGTCAGGATACGTCCCCGTCCAGACGGCGCCAGCAGCGGCTCTCCGATCATCGCTTCGAGACGCTGCATCTGGGACGTAACCGCCGATGGCGTTCGTCCGACGGCAGCGGCGGCATGGGCGAGCGAGCCGCTTTCGGCGAAAGCGAGAAAGGTGCGCAACAGATCCGGATCGAACATTTGCATAGATTCACAATAATCGAATTATTGATGCAGAACAATTCGATTTTAAAGAACCTAGATGAATGGCAGATTGGGTGCACACAAGAAACACTACCCGAAAGGACGGATCAAATGCCCATCATCAACATCACCGTCAGCGGCAAGGCCGATGTCGCCCTGTCCACCCGGATTGCCGCTGCCGTCAGCGATCTGACCGCAACCCATCTGCGCAAGGACCCGACGGTCACCGCGATCGTCGTCAACTATGCAGACCCTGAGCATTGGTTCGCCGGCGGCAGGTCGCTCGCCGAACAGGCGCTGAACAGCTTCTGGCTCGACATCAAGGTCGTCGATGGAACCAATACCAAGCCGGAAATGGCCGCCTATCTCGAAGCGATCTTCGCGCGCTTCGAGCAGTTGCTCGGCCGACTGCACCATGAAAGCTATGTCCTGGTCCACGAAGTCTCGGCGGCGGCCTATGGTTATGGCGGCAAGACACAGGAATTCCGCTACATCAGCGGCAAGCTGAAGTCCGGCCTTTAAGCCTGGTCTCACGCTGAGCATCTGGCCGCGCTCAATCCTGCTGACCGCGGTCAAGCGCAGCTGCCACGCCCGCAATCAGTCAACGGTGCTCGTCCTGGCCGCGCCTGCCCGTCGCATCGAACACGTTGACGGAACTCGGATCGAACGCCTGGGCAAGACGAGCCCGTTCAGCGCAGTTTCGTATCCCTTGTCGCGGCAGTCCCGCACGGAGCAGCGGAACTGCCGACCACGACCCGGCCCTTGCACCTCCTGCCCTGTCTCCCCTCGGTCGGAAGCCCTTGGCAGGGGAGAACAGCCTGCGATCGTCAGAACCGGACGCGGGCGCCGACCTTGGCGCCGGCCGACTTCGAGCCGTCGCCCTCGATGTTGAAGAGCAGCGAGAAATCGAGGTCCCAATTGTCGTTGTTGCTGAGCGCAAGCCCGGCCGAGACCCGGCCGAACAGGCCTTCGCCGTCGAGCGACGCAAAGCCGACATCGGCGCCGACCGTCGGCGACAGGATCAGCCCGTTTTCCAGCTCCAGCGTG
>NZ_DASYGZ010000231.1:0-6886 GCF_035999135.1 Ensifer sp. | reverse complement strand
GGTAGTCTTCCAGATGAATGATCTGGCCAGTATTTGTCCGCATGGTCAGTCCCGCTTGCGCCGTTCTACTGGAGAATTTGTAGTGGGCGCCTGTGATGGTGAAAAGGCCAAGGGGCGAAAAGCCGGATATTGCCACGCAATCGTGATGCCGGCGACCGCACTTCCGGCAGAAAAGACATGGCGTCCGCTGTACTTCCCGCTCCCCCTATCAGATTGACCTGTATCGAAGTGGGACTAACAAGACATGAATTGGAAAGGATTTTTTCGCAGCAGCTAAAGAAAAGCGGACTATCGATGTGCTGAACCGCGATCGATCAAGAAAAAACGCCGAACATCACGAAGTTTGATCCGACTTTCCTGGCAAGCGTCGCTAAGGTGGGACGATCCTGTGGCGGATGTCTCCGTCGAACCTCCCCAGCCAGCCTTCGCGCCTGCCATCGGCCGGCGATTCTGCTCGAAAAGTGCCCTCAATGGATGCCGAAGTCGAAAGCCCGATGAAGGGGATCCTGCTCAAGGTCCTTTCCGTCGTCATTTTCGTTTGCATGTCGACCTTGATCAAGGCGGCGGGAACCGGGATCGCCACCGGGCAAATCACGTTCTATCGCTCCGCCTTCGCCATGGTGCCGATCCTCGGCTATCTCGCCTTTCGCGGACAATTGCGCGATGCGTTCAAGACCGAGGATTTTACCGGCCACATCGCCCGTGGCTTCATCGGCATCCTGGCCATGAGCTTCGGCTTTTACGGGCTTGTCCATCTGCCGCTGCCGGAGGCAATCGGCATCGGTTACGCCATGCCGCTGATCGCCGTCGCTTTTGCGGCGATCTTCCTCGGCGAAACGGTCAGGCTCTATCGCTGGTCGGCCGTGGTGATCGGGTTGGTCGGAGTGATGATCATCACCTGGCCGCGTCTGACGCTTTTCCGGGAAGGCGGCTTCGGTTCGCTCGAGGCCCTGGGAGCCGCCTCGGTGCTGGTGTCGGCGGCACTCGGAGCGGTGGCGATGGTGCTGGTGCGCAAGCTCGTCAAGAACGAACGAACCCATACGATCGTGCTCTATTTTTCGCTGTCAGCCTCGGTCTTTTCGCTGGCGACTTTGCCCTTCGGCTGGCCTTCCATCTCGCGCGAAGCCTTCCTGCTCCTGATGTTTGCCGGCTTCTGCGGCGGGGTGGCGCAGATCCTGCTGACCGAAAGCTATCGCCATGCCGACATGTCGACCATCGCGCCGTTCGAGTACACCTCGATCGTCCTCGGTCTGATCATCGGCTATTTCCTGTTCGACGACATCCCGACGGCGACCATGCTGATCGGCACGGCCATCGTCGTCGGGGCGGGCATCTTCATCATCTTCCGGGAGCATCGCCTGGGGCTCGAGCGCAAGGGCGCGCGCAAGCACGTGACGCCGCAGGGGTGAAACGTGCGCCTTACGGCTTGACCTTTTCCCAGGCCGGCACCGTGTCGTCGGTAATCAGCGGCTCCTGTGCCATTTGCTGAGCCACCGGGCTCGTGACGTCGGGCCCCGGCGTCGGCATGACGCTGGTGGCCTGGAAATCGGTCTTGGCGACAAGGCCCTTGTGCTGTTCGCGCTGCAGGATGCGCCAGGCGGCGTAGCCGCCATAAAGGGCGAAGTAGACCGCGAGCACGAGAAAAAGCGCCGCCGGACCGAAGCGGTCCATGACCGGGCCGACCATCAGCGGGCCGGAGATCGTGCCGAGACCATAGGTGATCATCAGGCCGGACGACGTCTCGACATATTCGTTCGGCTTGGCGAGGTCGTTGGCATGCGCCACGTTCAGCGCATAGATCGGAAACAGCACCGAGCCGATGAGGGCGGCGATAGCGTAGAGGGTGGTTGGCTGGCTGCCGATCGCCGCCGACATCAACAGGCACGACACGACGCCGACGATGCCGCAGCCGACCATGACGATGCGCCGGTCGATCTTGTCGGAAAGCCGCCCGATCGGGATCTGCGAAATCGCGCTGCCGGTCAGAAGCGACGCCAGCAGCGTCGCGCCCTCGGCGGTGGAAAGGCCGATCTTCTGGGTGAAGACGCCGCCAAGGTTCAGCCAGGCGCCGGACAGCGCGCCGGCGAGAAAGCCGCCGATAACGGCGACCGGCGAACGGCGAAAGAGCGCGGGGATGTCGAACCTTGCCTGTGCAGGCGGTGCCGGCATCGGCGAAGAGGAAAGCGCCGTCGGCAGGAGGGCGAGCGAGAACAGCACGCTGCACAGCATGAAGAGGGACGTGTTGGTCGGATCGCCGAGCGGCACCATGTACTGTCCGCCGATCGTGCCGACCATCGTCGTGATCAGATAGAGCGAGAACAAAAGGCCGCGGTTTTCGTTGGTGACGCGCTCGTTGAGCCAGCTTTCGATGACGAGATAGCTGCCGGAGATGGCAAAGCCGGCAATGGCGCGGAAGGCGATCCAGGCGCGCCAGTCGACGACGAGGCCGCAGAGCAGGATCGCGATCGAGAGCAGGGTGATCAGCGCCGTAAAGACGCGCACGTGGCCGACTCGCAGGACGAACTTGGGCGTAATGACACAGGAGAGAGTGAAACCGACCGTGTATCCGGTGGCGATGACTGAGACCGTCAGCGTCGACCAGTTCTCGGCGACCGAGCGCACCGGGATGACATAGCTCTGAAGGCCAAAGGCGACCATCATGAGCAGGGTCGATACCATCAGGCTGAAGACGGAAGCGAGGCTGGCCAGCATCGGCGCTCCTGAGAACATGACGCCCTGCCATCGACGTTGACGGCGGATAGGCGCAGAAGGAGCAAGGAACGTCTGGCGGATACCGGACGAGCCCGACACTCCAGGGTCAAAGCGAGTGTGGCTCTATCCAGTTTTTGACGCCCTGTCGATTGCGACAGGCGATGGCGAAAAGGCGGTGCGGCTGGTTGCTGGTGGCGATCAGTTCGGCAAAAGCGGGCTCACGGCGACGCGATGGGCGCGACGTGCGTCCTTCTTGGTGCTGAGAACAGTGTATTCGCGCGACGCACGCACGGCCGTGCCGATGTCGGAGATCGAATCGAACAGGACCTTGAGGCTAACGATCGGCTTGGTCATGGTTTCGTTCCTTGTCTCGACGGCGGTTGATAAAAACGGTGCAGCACGCGACACGCTGACGTCGCGTATCGCGTGAGATCAGCGCTGAATGAAGTCGGCGAAGAGCTGCGACGGACGGGTGGTCCGGGCAAGGCCGATCGCGGTCATCTGCTCGTTGGCTGCCGTGCCGAAGCGGTTGAACGGCGTCCGGTACGCGGCGCCGGTGTGGCGGAGCGTCTCAAAGCTGCTGTGGATCGGACGAAAGCGGGCAGTCATGGTTCAATTCCTTAAAATCCAGTCCTCCCGTGTCAATATATTGCAATGCAGCATGCTATTTTGCAATGCGTCATAATGCGCCGCTGATATGCGCAAACCGCATGGCTTTCTTCATTCTTTGTTCACAATTCGGGCAGGCGTCGGCAGCCGCGACGTTGGACGAGGTTCGTCGGCTGGTCAGCCGCGGATCCTGGCCTTGAATGCAAGCAGGTCCTGCCAGGCAAAACGCTTGTTGACGGGCGCCGTCACCAGGTCCTGCGGGTGCAGGGTGGCAAGGGTCGGCACCGTGATGCCGCCGATGGCAAGATCCCGCCATTCACCGCGCAGCTGATGGATGGTGTCGTTGCCGCCAAGGAAGAAGCGGGCGGTGAAATTGCCGAGCAGCATCAACTGCTTGGGTTCGGCAAGGGCGATCTGCCGTTCGATGAACGGGCGGCAGATGTCGGCCTCGCGCGCTGTCGGCACACGATTGCCCGGTGGTCGCCAGGGCACGACATTTGTGAGCAGCACCGTCTCCCGCGAAAGGCCGATACCGGCGAGCATCCGGGTGAGCATGTCGCCGAGCCGGCCGGCAAACGGCTGTCCGTCGCGATCGTCGTCGGCATAGGGCATCGGGCCGATGATCATGATGCCGCTTGCGGGATCGCCTTCGGCAAAGACGAGATTGCGGGCGCTGTTTCTGAGGTTGCATCCGGCAAATCCCTCCATCGCCACCCTGAGTTCGGCGAGCGACCGCGCCGATTCGGCCGCAAAGCGGGCCTCCTGAATGGCCTGGGCGTCGGGAATGGCGACCTGAGGCACGCTCGCCGCCGGCAGCGACGGGCGCACATCGCGGGACTGAGTCGGGGTAGGGGAGACCGTTGCCTGCGGAGCGGCCGGCTGGAAGACGGCCTCCGCCCTGCCGCCGCCCGTCGCTGCGGCGCGGCCATTGCCGCGCGCCGCCTTCATCGCCTCGAACTCGGCGAAGCGGTCGACCGGCTCCTCTTCCAGCAGCCATTCGACGCCTGCATCCGCATGGAAGGCGAGCAGGGCGGCAAGTGCTGACGGGGAGAGGTCTTGGGCGGAAATCATGATCGCCAACCTAGCCTATAAGGCGCCGGACCGGAACATGTTTTCCAATCCGGCACCTTCCTATCCAAGGTCATTGCGCTCCTTTGCGGCGAAGCGGGCGCCCATGTCTCAGGCGGCGTTGGCCGTCCAGTGGGCGATGTCGTCGTGCTCGCCGATCAGCGCCAGCCCGTGGGCGATCGAAAGCAGTTCGCCACCGGTCTCGATGCGACTGGCATCGAAACGGCGCTCGAAGATCGAGCGCACCGCCGGCACGAAGGAGGTGCCACCGGTGAGGAAGACCTTGTCGATCGTCTCGGGCGCGGTCGAGGTCGACTGCAGCACATCGTCGAGCGCGCCTTCGATGCGTGCGATCTCCGGTGCAATCCAGCCTTCGAAGTCGCTGCGACGAACGATGCGGCGCGACATTTCGCCGAGAGGCGCGAAGTAGAATTCGGTCTCGTCCTGCTTCGACAGTTGCATTTTCGTTGCCGAGATCGCGTTGTAGAGCGGATAGCCCTCGTCGTGCTCGATCAGATCGATGAAGGCCTCAAGCTTTTCCGGCTCCAGGCTCTGGCGCACGAGCTTCTTCAGATCGGTGAAATCTTTCAATGTCTTGAAGATCGAAAGCTGATTCCAGCGGCCGAAATTCGCGTAGTAGTTCGATGGAACTTCAAGCAGCTTGTCGAAGCTCTTGAACTGACTCCCCTTTCCGATCAGCGGCGATACGACGTTGTCGATGATGCGGAAGTCGAAATGGTCGCCGGCGATACCGACGCCCGAATGGCCGATCGGGGTCGCGGTCAGTCGCCCGGCCTTGGTCTCGAAGCGGATCAGTGAATAGTCGGTGGTGCCGCCGCCGAAATCGGCGACGAGCACGGTCGCATCCTGCTTCAGGTTCTGGGCGAAGTAGAAGGCGGCCGCCACCGGCTCGTAGACATAGTGGACTTCGGGAAAGCCGAATTCGGAGAGGGCTGCCCCATAGCGCTCAAGCGCCAGCGCCGGATCGGGATTTGAGCCGGCGAAATGCACCGGGCGGCCGACGACGATGCGGCTGTACTGGTCCATCCAGCCATCGCCGGCATAGTCGCGCAGCTTGGTGAGGAACACCCGCATCAGATCCTCGAAGCTGTGGCGCTTGGCATAGACCTGGGTGCCCTGGAACAGGGGGCTTGCCGCAAAGGTCTTGATCGACTGCAGGAATCGGCAGTCGCCCGGATTGTCGATGAAGGCGCGGATCGCCGCCTGGCCCGCCTCGACCTTCAGCGCCTGGGCGCCAAGCTGGGAGTCCTTCATGAAGGAGAGGGCCGTCCGCATGGCATCCGTCGAGCCGGCGAGGCTGTCGAACTGCATCGAACGGGTGGTATCGCCGGCCGCGACTGCGAGAACCGAATTGGTCGTGCCGAAATCAAAGCCCAGTGCCTTGGCCATGGGTGTCTCTCCTTGCGTCTGGCGTCGCTGCGCCGCCCGGTTTGAAGCCGGTGGCGCGCAACGCAACTTGAATTCTGTAGGGCCGCCGTCCTGTATGGAGGCAGCCGGTACCGCGACGACAAAAGGCACGTCGTCCCGGCGCCGAAAAGCGCCTTGCCGAGTGCCGATTGCGAATGGGGTGTGCCGGCGCATGCCGCCGGTAGGGCGGCGGCCTCGTCGCACGGCTCTTCGGCAAAAGCAAGGCCGCAGGCTCAATAGCGTCGTCACGCGACAAATTGATGTATTTACGTTTACGTACACGTCATATAGACATTTGCCCTAAACTCATGACCTCATGCGCAAAAGCGGGCATCGTCTGTCGCATCCCGGCTCGACAAGCCAAACTGCATTTGCCATGACGGGATGACATGTCCTGGGAACGGAGCCGGCAGAAGACCGGTGAGACTGGAGAGACGGAATGACCGAGCAAGATCTGCCCGAGCGCGAGAGCATGGAGTTCGACGTCGTGATCGTCGGCGCGGGGCCGGCCGGTCTTGCCGCTGCGATCCGGTTAAAGCAGGTCAATCCGGAACTGTCGGTGGTCGTTCTCGAGAAGGGCGCCGAGGTCGGCGCGCATATCCTGTCAGGCGCCGTCGTCGATCCAATCGGCATTGACCGGCTGCTGCCGGGCTGGCGCGACGAGGCCGACCATCCATTCAAGACGGAGGTCAAGGACGACCACTTCCTGCTCCTGGGTCCCGCCGGCTCGATCCGCCTGCCGAACATCCTGATGCCGCCGCTGATGAACAATCACGGCAACTACATCGTCTCGCTCGGCAACGTCTGTCGGTGGCTGGCAAGCCACGCCGAAGCGCTGGGCGTCGAGATCTATCCGGGCTTTGCCGCAACCGAAGTGCTCTACAACGACGAAGGTGCGGTCATCGGCGTCGCCACCGGCGACATGGGCGTCGAGCGCAACGGCGAGCCGGGTCCGAACTTTGCCCGCGGCATGGCGCTGCTCGGCAAATACACGCTGATCGGCGAGGGGGTGCGTGGCTCGCTTGCCAAGCAGCTGATCGCCAAGTTCGATCTCTCGAAAGACCGCGAC
>NZ_DASYGZ010000230.1:0-14072 GCF_035999135.1 Ensifer sp. | reverse complement strand
CCTTGAGTGAGACCCTATCGAATACGTCTAAAATTCTACTTAAACCGCAGCCTTAACAAGAGCTTGCCATTTGGCGAGCCTGTCTCAGGGTGAATCAACCCTTACCTGCTTGGCCAGCCGCCAGCGCTGATAGAAGAGTGCCGCCCTGAAAAGCACGAACGTTATGGCCACTGCCACGTGCAGCACGACGAGCAACGGACGGGCGCCGAAACTGGCCGGGTAGAACTCATACATGGCGATTTCGATTGCGGCTGCGACCACCCAGACGACCGGCCCCCAGGAGACGAGCAGCCAGAGCCCAAGGGCCGCGACCGGATAGACGACGGCGAGCGCCGTTGCGGCAGCCCGCCATTCCGGCGTCAACAGATCGAACCGTCCGGCGCCGCCGTGGGAAAAGCCGATCAGCGTGGCCCAATAGTTGAGTGCGAACCAGATGCACGAGGCCGAGACCAGACGCAGGAAGACGCCGAAGAGAATTTCGGTCAGCGACGGTTTCGGCACATGAGCAGAATCATGAAGCATGGCGGGCAAGATAGGGCGGGTCTTGATGATCCGCCAGCCGGTACGACACCCCCTCCCCCGCCGATCTCTCAACAGGAGAAGAAATGCCGCAGCCCTCGCGCTGCGCGCGCGGTTCCCAACGGCAGCCGCGCCATGATAAAGCGCTTGCCTATCGACGGTTTGAGACGAAAGGCGCGGGCGCGATGAACGACAGGACAAATCTTGTGGACAGGATCACCGGCCACCGCCGCATGCGCCGCAACCGCAAGGCCGACTGGACGCGGCGGCTGGTGCAGGAAAACCGCCTGACGGTCGACGATCTGATCTGGCCGATCTTCATCGTGCCCGGCGAGAACATCGTGCAGCCGATCGATGCGATGCCGGGCGTCAACCGCATGAGCATCGACAAGGCGGTGGAAGCGGTGAAGGAAGCGGCCGATCTCGGCATCCCGGCGATCGCCACCTTCCCCAACATCGATCTGTCGCTGCGCGACGAGACCGGCTCCAACAGCCTTGCCGCCGACAACCTGATCAACCAGGCGACCCGCGCCTTCAAGAAGGCCGTGCCCGAGATCGGCATCATCACCGATGTGGCGCTCGACCCCTTCACCAGCCACGGCCATGACGGCATCTTGCGCAACGGTGAAATCGTCAACGACGAGACCGTCGAGATGATCGCCCGCGCGGCCGTCGCCCAGGCCGATGCCGGCTCCGACATCATCGCCCCCTCGGACATGATGGACGGCCGCATCGGCGCAATCCGCCAGGCGCTCGACGCCAGCGGCCACCAGAATGTCGGCATCATGGCCTACGCGACGAAATTCGCCTCCGGCTTCTACGGCCCCTATCGCGAAGCGATCGGCACCGGCGGCCTGCTCAAGGGCGACAAGAAGACCTATTACATCGACCCGGCCAACGGCACGGAAGCGATCCGCGACGCCGCCCTCGATGTCGAGGAAGGCGCCGACATGCTGATGGTGAAACCCGGCCTTCCCTATCTCGACATCTGTTGGCGCATGAAGGAGGCCTTCGGGCTTCCGGTTTTCGCCTATCAGGTTTCGGGCGAATACTCCCAGGTGAAGGCCGCCGCCGCGAATGGCTGGATCGACGGCGACAAGGTGATGCTGGAAACCCTGCTCGCCTTCAAGCGTGCCGGCTGCGACGGCATCCTCAGCTATTTCGCCGTCGAGGTGGCACGCATCCTCGCCAAGGGCCGCTAGTTCCGGCGCGCTGACGCGCGCCCGATCCTTGTTTTGCAAGGGATATCATCCCATATGCATCGTACAACCAAGCGAGGCTTTCGACCCATGACCATGCACAACGAAGAACTGAGGCTGCCGAGCAACGACTGGCGCGCCTATCAGGGCGTGCTGTCGCGACGGGTCTTTGCCTTCCTCATCGACTACGTGATCATTGCGCTGCTCTGGATTCCGGCGGCAGTCGTCGTCTTTTTCCTGGGCATCCTGACGCTCGGCCTCGGCTTCATGCTCTATCCGGCGCTGTTTGCCATCGTCGCGATGCTCTATTTCGGCCTGACGGTCGGCGGTCGCGAACAGGCCTCCCCCGGCATGCGGATCATGGGGCTGGCGATTGCCCGCACCGATGGCCGGCCGATGGACTTCCTGACGGCGATCGTCCATCTCGTCATCTTCTGGATCGCCAACGCGCTGCTGACACCGCTCGTCCTGCTCGTCGGCCTGTTCACCGACCGCAGCCGCCTGCTGCACGATCTGCTGATCGGAACGGTGACGGTCCGCCGCGATTCTTACTGACGGCAGCCAAACATATCGGCGGGTGGGGCGCATTTGCGCCTTACCGGCGCCACCTCTTGCACACATAGCTAAAATAACGGGCCGGCGCAGGCGGAAGGGTCAAACGAGTGAGTTGACGTTTTCCATTCTTCCGCCATGCTACTGTTATGAACCACAGCGCGAAGCGTGACCTCCGCACTCGATGAACACACAGACCGCACCGTCTCCGCAATTCTACCTGACTGCACCGGCAGCCTGCCCTTACCTGCCGAACGAGATGGAGCGGAAAGTCTTCACGCATATGGTGGGTGAACGCGCGCCAGAGCTCAACGACCTCTTGACCCAGGGCGGCTTCCGCCGATCCCAGAACATCGCCTACCGCCCGGCCTGCGAAACCTGTCGCGCCTGCATCTCGGTGCGCATTCTCGCCAACGAGTTCCGGCCGAGCCGCTCCATGCGCCGCGTGCTTGCCGCCAACCAGGATGTGATTTCGGCCGAGTACGCCGCCGAACCCTCGAGCGAGCAATACAATCTTTTCCGCCGCTATCTCGATCGCCGGCACCAGAAGGGCGGCATGTCCGACATGTCGGTGCTGGACTATGCGATGATGGTCGAAGACACCCACGTGCACACGAAGATCATCGAGTACCGTCTGAGGGTCGAAGGTGACGGCATCAGCGAGAAGGCACGGGGGCCGCTGATTGCAGCAGCCCTCACCGATCGCATGGGCGACGGGCTCTCGATGGTCTATTCGTACTTCGACCCGGCGCAGGAGGTCCGTTCGCTCGGCACCTTCATGATCCTCGACCACATTCGCCGCGCCCGTGAGCGCGGCCTGCCGCATGTCTACCTCGGCTATTGGGTCAGGGGATCGCGCAAGATGGGGTATAAAACAAAGTTTTTGCCGCAAGAGCACCTTATGGCCCGTGGCTGGGAACGCTATGAAGGTGGGGATACCACCATCGAAGCCGCTTCGACAAAAACGGGTTAGATCTTGAGTTCCTCCCTTGACGCCGCGATGCACCGGCGCGGCCTTGCCATCACCGGCCTTGGCGGCCTCGCGCTGTCCTTCGACATTCCGCTGATCCGGTCGGCCGGGGGCGACGTCTGGTCGCTGCTTGCAGTCCGCAGCCTGTCGACCTTTGTCGTCGCCATCGCCGCCTGGTTCGTGATCAACCGGATCCTTGGCCGAAAGATATCCCTGATACCCGGCAAGACGGGCCTTGCCGTCGGCCTGCTCTACGGCATCAATTCCTGTACATTTCTGCTCGCTGTCTTCAACACGTCGACGGCCAACGTGGTCTTCATTCTCGCCTTCACCTCGATGTTTGCCGCCATCCTGTCGTGGATCTTCCTTCGGGAGCGACCATCGAACGCCACGCTCGTCACCATGCTGGTGATGGTGCTTGGCGTCGGGCTGATTGTGCAGGACGGTCTGGAAAGCGGTCACCTTTTCGGTGACGCGATGGCGGCATCCTCGGCTTTCCTGCTCGCGAGCGCCATTACCATCAGCCGCGCGAGCAAGCGCGACATGGCGCTGGTGCCGCTGGTGACGGCGATCTTTCCGGCGGCGGTCGCGCTTCTGATGCTTCCGGCAGGCGGCCTTACGATCGCGGCCCCTGGCTACATCCTCTTCAACGGTCTGATCATGATCCCGCTTGCCTTCTTCTGTCTGGCGACGGGACCACGTTACCTGTCGGCGCCGGAAGTCGGCATGTTCTACCTGCTGGAGACGATCCTTGCGCCGATCTGGGTCTGGTTGGTGTTTTCTGAAACACCCACGACGCAGACGATGATCGGCGGAACGATCCTCGTCTTTGCGCTGATCGGCCATTCGCTGTGGCAGATGCGCAGCCGCGCGCTCAAGGCAGCAAACCCCTGCCCCGAATAGAGCAGCAGGCGTTCAATTGTTGCCACGCGGACCGCTCGGCCGCGCGCGGCGCGGCTTGCGATCGACCCGCCGCTCGTGAACCGAGGGCCGGTTGGGGCTTTCGTCCTGACCGAGCGAGGCAAGCCGCCTGTCCGGCAGCTGGATGCGCATCGCCCAGAGTTCGCGGTTGGTGTTGATCCAGCCCGCCGCCTCGTTCAACGGCGCCGGGTGACCGGTCAGCGCATCACCGTCGCGACGACGCAGCCGGGTGACGAGACCGGCGGTCTCAAGAAGCACGATATGTTGGTCAAGGTCTGCACCGGTCATGGAAACGGCCGTGCCGATGTCGGCGACTCGCGCCTCTCCTGCAAACAGGATTTCAAACATCCGGCGGCGAACGGGGCTGGCAAGCGCCAGGAGAATATCATCGAGGGTAGTGGCATCAGGCATCGCTGTCATCCAATTGGATGGGCATTGATCCACGATGCGCCGGAGGCTTACAAGCGCTGGCTCAGCCTCTGTTTCGATTGTGTTTGCAATAGCTTAACATGCCAATGGCGTGCGCCAAAACAGAACATTGGTTGTGCGCGATACGATGCGCACAACCACGTTTTCAGGTTTAGCCGCTGAACTTTCCGCTCCGCGGGAAACCCTTCGGAACGACACGGCCGGCAGACGCGCGGTCACCCTGCCATTCGATCAGTTCGTCCTTGGTCTTGGTGAAGACACGGCCGGCACTGTCTTCCCAGACAAGCCCTTCTGCGATCGTGAAGCAACGGATGTCGGAGATGCCGCCATCCTTGTAGCGCTGGAACCGGACGCCCTTGCCACGCGCCATTTCGGGGATCTGCACGAGCGGGAAGACGACCATCTTGCGGTTCTCGCCGACCACGGCGACGTGATCGCCCTTGACCGGCACGACCAGCTTGGTCTCGTCCGGCATCGAGACGTTCATCACCTGTTTGCCCTTGCGGGTATTGGCGACGATATCGCTCTCGCTCACCACGAAGCCGTTGCCGGCGGCAGACGAGACGATGAGCTTGCGCGCGGCATCATGGACGAACGCGGTCAGGACGTCCTGGTCGTTCTCCATGTCGACGATGATGCGCAAGGGCTCGCCGTGGCCGCGACCGCCGGGCAGCTTGTCACCCCCGAGCGTATAGACCTTGCCGCCGGTGGTGAAGACGAGGATCTTGTCGGTCGTCTGGGCCGGGAACGCCACCTTGAGCGCGTCGCCTTCCTTGAACTGCAGCGACGACGTATCGGAAATGTGGCCCTTCAGCGCGCGGATCCAGCCCTTCTCGGAGATGACGACGGTGATCGGTTCCTTCTCGATCATCGCCTGCTGGATCGCTTCCACGTCGGCGTCCGGCGCATCGGCGAACGAGCTGCGACGCTTGCCGATCTCGGTTGCCTTGGCGAACTTCTTTTTGACCTCGCCAATTTCCCAGGCGACGGTCTGCCACTGCTTCTCGTCGGAGGCGAGCAGCGTTTCGATCTCGGCCTTTTCCTTCGACAGCGCGTCGAACTCGGTGCGGATCTCGAACTCTTCCAGCTTGCGCAAGGAGCGCAGGCGCATGTTCAGGATCGATTCGGCCTGCAGGTCGGTGAGCGAGAAGCGCTCCATCATGACCGTCTTCGGCTCATCCTCTTCGCGGATGATGCGAATGACTTCGTCGATGTTGAGATAGGCGACGAGGTAGCCGCCGAGGATCTCGAGCCGGCGATCGATCGCCGCCAGCCGGTGGCGGGAGCGGCGCTGAAGCACCTCGCGGCGATGTGCCAGCCACTCCGAGAGCACCTCGTTGAGCGCCATGACCCGCGGCACCCGCCCCATGGACAGCACGTTCATGTTGAGCGAGATGCGGCTTTCGAGCTCGGTCAGCTTGAACAGCGATTCCATCAGGATGCCGGCATCGACCGAACGGCTCTTCGGAACCAGCACGATGCGAACGTCTTCCGCGGATTCGTCGCGAATATCTTCGAGCAGCGGCAGCTTGCGCGCGATCAGGAGCTCGGCGATCTTTTCGATCAGGCGCGACTTCTGCACCTGGTAGGGAATTTCGGTGACGACGATCTGATAACCGCCGCGACCAATGTCCTCCTGGACCCAGCGGGCGCGGACACGGAAGCCGCCACGGCCGGTGCGGTAGGATTCGGCCATGCTGGCACGGCTCTCGACGATCACGCCGCCCGTCGGGAAGTCCGGCCCCTCGATGCCGCCCTTCTGCGGGTTGGCCGGGTCGTAAAGCAGATCATCGACCGTCGCATCCGGATGACGGATGAGATGCAGCGCCGCGTCGCAGAGTTCATGCGCATTGTGCGGCGGGATCGATGTTGCCATGCCCACGGCAATTCCGGTCGCGCCGTTTGCGAGCAGGTTCGGGAAGGCGCCGGGGAGCACGGTCGGCTCCTGGTCTTCCTCGTTGTAGGTCGGGCGGAAGTCCACCGCGTCCTGGTCGATGCCTTCGAGAAGCAGCGAGCAGACATCCGTCATCTTCGCTTCGGTGTACCGCATCGCAGCGGCGTTATCGCCGTCGATGTTGCCGAAATTGCCCTGGCCGTCGACCAGCGGATAGCGGATGGCGAATTCCTGCGAGAGGCGCACCAGCGCGTCATAGATCGACGCGTCGCCGTGCGGGTGGAACTTACCCATGACGTCGCCGACGATGCGGGCGCACTTCTTGAACGAGGATGTGGGCCTGAGCCCCATCTCGCTCATCGCATGCACGATGCGGCGGTGCACCGGCTTCAGCCCGTCACGGACATCCGGCAGCGCGCGATGCATGATGGTCGACAAGGCATAGGCGAGATAGCGCTCTTCCAGCGCCGCCTTCAGGTCAACCGGTTGAATGTTGTCGTCGTCCCCGCCGGACGGGGGAGTAAGGCTTTGTCCCATAGGTTCTTGCTAGCGCAACAAACCCGGAACAGCAAGGTTTTCAGGGCTTGCGCTTGTGGAGAACCCGCCACTGCTGAAAACGGGGCGGCGACTGATCCGCTTGCCCCGGCGCAATGTTCGTGCAACGGTCTGCCGGTTATGCGTCGCAGGCAATCGCCTGGTAACGCCCTGGAAAGCATGCGCAAGCAGGTCGATATACGTTTTCGCCAAGCGAATATAATTTCGCCCTGTTTCGTAATAGCTTCTGCAGCAGTTGATTTGGACGATTTGCGAGGGGGATTGCAAAAGGAGTGGCAGACGGAAGCAGGTGGACCAAGACCTCCCATCCGATGTCACCGCCCGGGACCCTTTGCCAAGACAAACCAGGTTAGCGACGCCTCATCTTCTTAACGGCTACACATTCAGAGATTTTCACGAAGGAACTCGATATGATGCACACGCGCAAGATCCGCCTGATGATGGCGAGCGCCGCGCTCCTCACGCTTGCCGGTCCGGCCTTCGCGCTCGACGGCGCCGACCTCATGAAAAAGCTCGACGCGGCTATCAACGCGAACGGCACGTCCATCACCTATGACAAGGCCGAGGTCGATGGCGACAAGGTCACGGTATCAGGCGTGAAGCTCAAGGTCGCAAGCCAGCCGGGCGAAGCGACAGACCTGAAGATCGGGGATCTTACTTTCGAAGGCGTCGAGGAAACCGAAGGCGGCGGCTACTACGCCGAAACCGTATCGTTCCCAGACGTCAATCTCAGCCAGGACGAAGGCAGCCTGTCGGTCAAGGACATCCTGCTCTCGGGCCTGACGATCCCGGCCAATGCGACCGGCGGCACGATCAACGACATTCTGCTCTACGAAAGCGCCAGCACCGGCCCGATCACGGTCGGTTCCAAGGGCAAGGAAGTCTTCTCGCTCGAAAGCACCGAGGCCAATCTGGCGCGCCAGGAAAATGACGCCGGCTTCGACTTCGACGCAACCGCGACCGGCATCAAGGCGGATCTCTCGTCGGTCGAGGACGCCAAGGCGAAGGAAGCGATCGAGAAGCTTGGCCTGACCGCGCTCGACGGCGCGCTGACCATGAAGGGCAGCTGGGAAGTCGAGAGCGGCAACGTCGCGCTCGAAGAATACGCCGTCGATTTCAAGAATGTCGGCCGCCTGAACTTCGCCCTCGACATCTCCGGCTACACGCTCGCCTTCGTCAAGTCGATGCAGGAAGCGATGAAGGCCGCCGAAGCCAATCCGAACAAGGAAGAGGCCAACCAGGCGATGGGCCTCGCCATGATGGGCCTGATGCAGCAACTGACCTTCAACAGCGCCGAAATCCGCTTCGACGACGCCTCCATCACAAAAAAGGCACTCGACTACGCCGGTTCGCAACAGGGGGTCACGGGCGAGCAGATGGCGCAGTCGCTGAAAGGCCTGGTGCCGATCATGATGGCGCAGCTCAACGTGCCGGAACTGCAAAACCAGGTATCGGCTGCGGTCAACGCCTATCTCGATGGCCCGAAGAGCCTGACGATCAGCGCCGCACCGGAAAAGCCGGTTCCCTTCCCGATGATCATGGGTGCCGCCATGGGCGCCCCGAACACCATTCCTTCGGTGCTCGGCGTCAAGGTGACGGCGAACGACTGACATCTGGGTAATCCTGCCCGAAGCCGATATTGCCGGGGGCACGACATCCTTTGACAGGAACAGACCTTGCGCGCCCATTCGGGCGCGCAAGCTTTATGGAGAAGGGCCAGGCGGTCACCGCAAAGCGGTCGTTGCCGCTTCGCTCCTCCAACGAAAATTATCGCCTGACCAATGGCGCTTTTCCCGAAAATAGGGCATGTCGCAAGAGAGCTTCGGTGAATACCCGTCCGACGCGAGCGACGCACAACCTGCGGCGCGCGGGACGGGCAAAACCGCGCGAAACAAGCATTTGAAATTTCAACAAAGTCCCGTCGCCCTCACCCCCAACGGCAGATTGAAGATAATGCTCGCCTGGCTCCAGCAATCGGTGAATTTCAAGGAAGAGCTGTTTGAAGGGAGGTTCGCGCCCGTGCGCGCGGACTACTATTCCGGCCCGCCGGGAAACCCGCTGCGGCTCCTGCTCCAGGCCCGTACCGACCTGATGTCCATCTGGCGCGCCAGCGATTACACCGAAAAGGTCTCGCAGATCCGCCTTCTTGGCCGACAGGTCATCCTCGTCAACTCGCCTGACCTGATCCGTCAGGTCGTCGTCAAGCGCCATGAGAACTTCGAGCGCAAGAGCCCTCAGATGCGCCGGGCGTTGGAGTTTCTTCTGGGTGATGGCCTGTTCATATCGGACGGTGAAACCTGGAAGCAGCGACGGCCGCTGGTGGCCGATATCGTTCATGCCAAGCGGGTCCCCGCCTTCGGCCCGGTGATGGAAAAGACCACCGGCGAACTCGTCGAGCGCTGGAACCGCATGCCCGACGGAGCAGACGTCAACGCCCTGCATGAAATGGCGGGGCTGACGGCCGAAATCATCGCGCGCAGCGTCTTTGGCAACCAGCTCGGCGATGACAGTGCTGCGGCCGTCACCGACGGCTTCACGAGCTACCAGTCGCTGGTCGATTCCATCAACATCGGCTATTTCCTCGGTTTCAATGACGGCCTGCCGGTGCTACGCACGCCGAGCCTGCGCCGCTCGGTCAAGCGCATCCACGGCATCATCGACAAGGTGGTAGAGGATCATCTGGCCGGTCGCGGCGACCACAATTCGATGGTCGAGCTGCTCATTCGCCGCCAGCAGAGAAATCCGGAACTGAAGCTCGACGTTGTCGCGCTGCGCAACGAGGCCGCGACCATCTTCATGGCCGGCCATGAGACGACCGCAGCCACCCTCACCTGGACCTGGTACCTGCTGTCGAAGGCGGGCTGGGTCGAAAAGGCCGTGCATGACGAGATCGCCCGCGTCTGCGGCGATCGCGCGCCGACGATCGACGACGTGCCGCAACTGGAATGGTGCCGGGCGGTCATCGAAGAAACGCTTCGTCTCTACCCGCCCGTCCCCATCCTTGCGCGCCAGACACGCGAGGCCGACATGATCGGCGACATTGCCGCCGAGCCCGGCTCGCTGGTGCTGATCGTTCCGTGGCTCCTTCACCGCACGGCGAGCCTCTTTGAAGATCCGCACCATTTCCATCCGGAAAGGTTCATGGCGGGGCGTCGCCCGACGCCTTACAGCTTCATCCCTTTTGCAAGCGGTCCACGGGTCTGCCCGGGCCTGCATTTTGGCCTCACGGAGGCAATCCTCTGCCTCGCGATCATCGCCCAGCAATATCGGGTTCGCTTGCGCGAACACCACGCGGTCGAGCCGATCTGCCGGCTGACGCTGAGACCCAAGGACGGATTGCCGGTCACGTTGCACAGACGGCAGGGACCATCCAATGACCGCTGAAGAACCACGACAAACCGAAAAGATTGCCAAACGAAAGGCCTGGGCCTTCACACGTGAAGGCCGGCCGACTTTCGCCGACGCCCTTTCGGGACGCGAGGGTTTCAATGCGTTCCGACGTTATTGGGTGACGGATAATCTCTGGAACGTCGCGCATCTTGCCGGCCACTTCGGGATGAAGCTGCTGCCAATGGACACCTGCTCGAGCCTTGGCGCAACGCTCGGTCTTTTTGCCGTGCCGCGCTTCCACAAGGTGGCATCGCAACGCGCTCGGGAGACGATCCGTGCCCTGCGGCCCGATCTCGACGCAGCCGGACAAGAGGCGCTCTTTCGTGAAAACTGCCGGTCACAGGGTCGGCTGATGACCGAGTTCTCCATCGTGAACCGGCTGCAACACAGCCGTGATCGCCTCACGTTGGACGGCCTCGACATCATCGGCGAAGTGGCAAAGTCGGGACCCGTGATCATCGTCGGCATGCACCTCGGCAATTGGGAAGTTGGCCCGACCGTGTTGCAGAGCATCAACGTGCGCCCCTATGCCTTCTATCTCCCGCCCAAGGGCCGTGCCAAGGCGTGGATCGCCGAGCGCGTGCGCAGCAAGGCCGGATTGCGTTTTCTACCGCCGGGCATGGACGGGATCCGCCCAGCGATCAAGATTCTGAAGAGCGGCGGCGTCGTCAGCATGTTCTGCGACGAAGGTTTTGGCGGGATGATCCGCGGACCGTTCTTCGACCGCAAGCCGCATCAGGAAGGCAATTTTGCCCTCGCCATTCGCCTGGCGCGCATGACGGGCGCCACGATCTGCCCCTGGTACAGTGTGCGCACCAAGGGCTTCCGTTTCGAATGCCGGGCGCTGGAGCCCATCCGGCTGCCGGCTTCCGGTGACCCCAACGCCCGCCTCTTGGACGATATGCTACTGTTGAACAATGCGATCGAGCCAATCGTCCGCGCCCATCTCGACCAATGGTACTTCCTTGACAACGCGCTTCGGCCGGAGTGACCTTTCGCGCCCTTGACGCTTGATGCCTGTCCGGCGCGGCCTATTTAGTTCCGTTGGAACGAGACATTCCCGCATTCCTGACCGCTAAGACGGGAGGACAGGCCCATGGGACTGAAGCACGCGGATATCACCGCCATCCTTGGCCCGGTCGACGAGACGCTGATGGCCGAGTTGCTTGCAACCGGGGCAAGCGCTGGCGAGCTGGCGGAAGCCATCGCCTGGGTCAACAACGACGAAGCGCTGATCGGCGAGGGCCGGCATCTGCCGGCGGGCCGCGTCGCTGCGCTGATCGACATCCTGACGCCAGACAACGACGAGGAACGGGGCTTCGAGGGGTAGCTCGGGCCCGGGCGTGAACGATGGATTTGCAGGCAAGGCTGTCCGCCTGGCACCAGGCGGCGGCTGAAGGAGCCCAGTGTTCGTGTTGAGGGAGGTCAACAATGGCTGCCAAGGAAGTCAAGTTCAGTAGCGATGCCCGTGACCGGATGCTGCGTGGCGTCGATATCCTGGCCGATGCGGTGAAGGTCACGCTCGGACCCAAGGGACGCAACGTCGTTATCGAGAGATCCTTCGGCGCGCCGCGCATCACCAAGGACGGCGTCTCCGTCGCCAAGGAAGTCGAGCTTGAGGACAAGTTCGAGAACATGGGCGCCCAGATGCTGCGCGAAGTCGCTTCGCGCACCAGCGACGTCGCCGGCGACGGGACGACGACAGCGACCGTCCTGGCGCAGGCGATCGTCAAGGAAGGCGTCAAGGCGATCGCCTCCGGCATGAATCCGATGGACCTGAAACGCGGCATCGATCTCGCCGTCGAGGCGATCGTCGCCCAGCTCAAAGTTCATGCACGCAAGATTTCCAACAATGACGAGATTGCCCAGGTCGGCACGATTTCTGCAAACGGCGACACGGAGATCGGACGCTATCTGGCGCAGGCCATGGAGCGGGTCGGCAATGAGGGGGTGATCACGGTCGAGGAAGCCAAGACCGCCGAAATCGAACTGGAGATCGTTGAAGGCATGCAGTTCGACCGGGGTTATCTCTCCCCCTATTTCGTCACCGACCAGGAAAAGATGCGGGTCGAATTCGAAGATCCCTACATCCTCATCCATGAGAAGAAGCTCTCCAACCTGCAGGCGATGATCCCGATTCTCGAGGCGGTGATCCAAGCAAGCCGCCCGCTCTTGATCATCGCCGAAGACGTGGAGGGCGAAGCGCTCGCCACCCTCGTTGTCAACAAGCTGCGCGGCGGCCTGAAGATCGCTGCCGTCAAGGCGCCGGGCTTTGGCGACCGTCGCAAGGCGATGCTGGAGGATATCGCCATCCTGACGGGCGGAACCGTCATCTCCGATGACCTTGGCATCAAGCTCGACAACGTCACGCTGGACACGCTCGGCCGCGCCAAGCGGGTCATGGTGGAAAAGGAGAACACGACCATCGTCGACGGCGGCGGCCAGAAGGCCGACATCGACGGACGCATCGGCCAGATCAAGGCACAGATCGAGGAAACCTCCTCCGATTACGACCGGGAGAAATTGCAGGAACGGCTCGCCAAGCTGGCAGGCGGCGTCGCCGTGCTTCGGGTCGGCGGCTCCACCGAAGTGGAGGTCAAGGAAAAGAAGGACCGCGTCGACGATGCCCTGCATGCGACGCGCGCGGCCGTGGAGGAAGGCATCCTGCCCGGTGGCGGTGTCGCCCTGCTGAGAGCCGTCCACGCCCTCGACGGGCTGAAGCCCGGCAATGACGATCAGCGCGTCGGTGTCGAGATCGTGCGGCGGGCGCTTGAGGCGCCGGTGCGCCAGATCGCCGAGAACGCCGGCGCCGAAGGCTCCGTCATCGTCGGCAAACTGCGGGAAATGAGCGATTTTGCCCAGGGCTGGAACGCCCAGACCGGCGAGTATGGCGACCTGTTCGCCATGGGCGTGATCGATCCCGCCAAGGTGGTGCGTGCCGCCCTGCAGGACGCAGCCTCCATCGCAGGGCTGCTCGTCACGACGGAAGCGATGGTCGCGGAGAAGGCGAAGAAGAACGGGTCCGCGCCGATGCCCGCCGGCCCCGGCATGGACTTCTGAGACCTCGGCTCGGGGCCCCAGGACGACGGGTTCCGATGGCGCCCGAACCGTGCAAATCCACGGATACGAAAAGCCCGGCGGATCACTCCGCCGGGCTTTTTGATTTCATCGGCCTATCCGGCCTCAGTCCTTCTTCTGCGGAATCGGGCGGATCGCCAGTTCGCGCAGCTGGGCCGGGCTCGCCTCGGACGGCGCACCCATCAGAAGGTCGACTGCCTGCTGGTTCATCGGGAAGATCGAGATTTCGCGCAGGTTCTTTGCACCGACGAGCAGCATGACGACGCGGTCAATGCCGAACGCCATGCCGCCATGCGGAGGTGCACCGTACTGGAACGCTCGGTAGAGACCGCCGAACTGCTCTTCGACTTCCTGCTGCGACTTGCCGGTCAGCTCGAACGCCTTGACCATGACTTCCGGCAGCTGGTTACGGATCGAGCCGGAGGCGATCTCGAAGCCGTTGCAGACCATGTCGTACTGGTAGGCCTTGAGCGACAGCGGATCTTCGGTGTTCAGCGCCTCGAGGCCGCCCTGCGGCATCGAGAAGGGGTTGTGGGCGAAGTCGATCTTCTTTTCGTCTTCCAGC
>NZ_DASYGZ010000229.1:0-12051 GCF_035999135.1 Ensifer sp. | reverse complement strand
AACCTTCCGAGACGAAAAATGAGCATTCGTAACATCGCGATTATCGCGCACGTCGACCATGGGAAAACGACCCTTGTTGACGAGCTCCTGAAGCAGTCGGGCTCGTTCCGCGAAAACCAGCGCGTTGCCGAACGCGTCATGGACTCCAACGACATCGAAAAAGAGCGCGGCATCACCATTCTCGCCAAGGCGACCTCGGTCGAGTGGAAGGGAACCCGCATCAACATCGTCGACACTCCCGGCCACGCCGACTTCGGCGGTGAAGTCGAGCGCATCCTGTCGATGGTGGACGGCGCCATCGTTCTCGTCGACGCGTCCGAAGGCCCGATGCCGCAGACGAAGTTCGTCGTCGGCAAGGCGCTGAAGGTCGGCCTGAAGCCGATCGTCGCGATCAACAAGATCGACCGTCCGGACGGTCGCCACGAAGAAGTCATCAACGAAGTCTTCGACCTTTTCGCCAACCTCGACGCTTCTGACGAGCAGCTCGACTTCCCGATCCTCTACGGTTCGGGCCGTGACGGCTGGATGAACGTCAACCCGGAAGGCCCGAAGGACCAGGGCATGGCGCCGCTGCTCGATCTCGTGCTCAAGCACGTTCCGGAGCCGACGGTTGCAGAAGGCCCGTTCCGCATGATCGGCACGATCCTTGAAGCCAACCCCTTCCTCGGCCGCATCATCACCGGCCGCGTCCATTCGGGTTCGCTGAAGCCGAACCAGGCCGTCAAGGTTCTCGGCCAGGACGGCAAGCTGCTCGAAAACGGCCGCATCTCGAAGATCCTCGCCTTCCGCGGCATCGAACGCCAGCCGATCGAAGAAGCGCATGCGGGCGACATCGTCGCGATCGCCGGTCTCACCAAGGGTACCGTTGCCGACACCTTCTGCGACCCGTCGGTTGCCGAAGCGCTGACCGCACAGCCGATCGACCCGCCGACCGTTACCATGTCCTTCATCGTCAACGACTCGCCGCTCGCCGGTACCGAAGGCGACAAGGTCACGAGCCGCGTCATCCGCGACCGCCTGTTCAAGGAAGCCGAAGGCAACGTTGCGCTGAAGATCGAGGAATCCTCCGAAAAGGATTCGTTCTTCGTGTCGGGCCGCGGCGAACTGCAGCTTGCGGTTCTCATTGAAACCATGCGCCGCGAAGGCTTCGAGCTTGCCGTCTCGCGTCCGCGCGTCGTCATGCACAAGGACGACAGCGGCCAGCTGCTCGAGCCGATCGAAGAAGTCGTCATCGACGTTGACGAAGAGCATTCCGGCGTCGTCGTCCAGAAGATGTCCGAGCGCAAGGCCGAAATGGTCGAGCTGCGTCCGTCGGGCGGCAACCGCGTTCGCCTCGTGTTCTTCGCTCCGACCCGCGGCCTCATCGGCTACCAGTCGGAACTTCTGACCGACACCCGCGGCACGGCGATCATGAACCGCCTGTTCCACGCCTACCAGCCCTACAAGGGCGAGATCGGTGGTCGCGTCAACGGCGTACTCCTGTCGAACGATTCCGGTGAATCGGTTGCTTACGCGATGTTCAACCTGGAAGACCGCGGCCCGATGATCATCGACGCCGGCGAGAAGGTCTATGCCGGCATGATCATCGGCATCCACACCCGCGACAACGATCTCGAAGTGAACGTTCTCAAGGGCAAGAAGCTCACCAACATGCGCGCCGCCGGCAAGGACGAAGCCGTTCGCCTGACGCCGCCGATCCGCATGACGCTCGAGCGCGCGCTCTCCTGGATCCAGGACGACGAACTCGTCGAAGTCACGCCGAAGTCGATCCGCCTGC
This sequence comes from Ensifer sp., assembly GCF_035999135.1. Classification (GTDB taxonomy): domain Bacteria; phylum Pseudomonadota; class Alphaproteobacteria; order Rhizobiales; family Rhizobiaceae; genus Ensifer. The sequence goes on along the minus strand of NZ_DASYGZ010000229.1, from coordinate 10,274 downwards.
GCAAGCTGCACCTCGACCCGAACGACCGCAAGCGTTTCGAGAAGGCCCGCACCGCCGGCGCCGCCTGATAGCTCTCAGCGATCAGAATAGCTTTCTAAAAAACCCCGGAGCGATCCGGGGTTTTTTGCTGTGTGTGCCACCGATGGGCGACTTGCGGATAAAGTTAAAAAGGCGTTAACCTTCCATCGGGTGCCGTTAAAGTTGCCTGTGGGTTAACGCCGGGCGGCAACCGGGCGGGATTCCTGTTCGCCTTGTGTGTGTTTAGAGTCGCGAGTCATGAAGACTGTTTCGATAGAGATTCGGCCGGGAGAGCCGCAGGAAGCGTCGGCAATCGCCGATGTGCACCGCGTTTCGTGGCTGCAGGCCTATGGCGGTCTCATCCCCCACCGTCCGCTCGTCCAGATGGTCAACCGCCGCGACGAGACCTGGTGGCGCAAGGCGACCCGCGGCCCTGCGACGCTGCTCGTCGTCGACGTGGCCGGAACCATCGCCGGCTATGCAACACTCGGTCTCAGCCGTGCCAAGGCGCTGCCGCAGGAAGGCGAAATCTACGAGATCTATCTGAGGCCCGAATATCAAGGCATCGGTCTCGGACGCGTCCTTTTCGGCGAGGCGAAGAGCCTGCTGCGCTCGCTCGGCTGCCGTGGCCTTGTCGTCTGGTGCCTCGAGGACAGCGAGCATGCCTACCAGTTTTTCCAGGGCGCCGGTGGCACGGATATTGCCGAAGGCATGGAAGATTTCGGCGACAAGCACCTGAAGAAGGTCGGCTTCGTCTGGAACTGAACGCCGGCACGCTTTCGGCAAATCACTGAAACCAGAGACTTATTCGGGCAGCTCGTTGTTGGGTTCGGCGGCCTTGTCGCCCCGCACGCCGTGATAGCCGGGCTTGTCGACGCCGCAGCGGAAGGTCGGTGCCACCTCGTCTGCGACCTTGCGGGCAAGCGCGTTCGGATCCGGATTGGCCAGCGCATCGACATAACCGGCAACGCAGCCCTTGCCATCGGCCTTCTGCGCAACCCTGGAGACCACGAGTACCTGCCCCTGAAGGGCCGGGACCGACGCGCCCGAAGCGTCGGTGTTCTCGATAAACCAGCGCAGGATCGTCGCGACGGGCCTGTCATCCTTGTCGATGCGCCACTCGACCGTCGCGCCGGCATGGTTGAACGGAATGAAGCTCTCGAACGCGTCATCGGCATAGCGCTGGTTGATGTGGCCGAACGAGACGCTCTGGCGGATGTCGACTTCCTTGAACCGGACAGGGTAGTCGCCATGACCGGGGCAGGTCATCAGCGAATACATGCCTTCCTCCTCCGCGATCGTCTTGCACTTGTCGCGGCCGATGTCGATGTAGACGCTCTCGTTGGCGACTGCTGGTCCCGCAGTCATGAGAACCAGCGACAGCGATACAACCCTTCCGTTCATCGTGAACTCCCTCGGACGCGATCTGGAGACCTATAGAAGTCGTTCGGCAGGCGCGAAACGACCGGTTGAATCTGCACTAGAAACGAAAGTTATGTTGCATCGCGGCATGTTTCCCTTTATCCGACGGGCAAACTTCTCAAACCGACCCTGGAGTAGATCCATGCGCATCGACGCGATTTCCATCGGAAAGAATCCACCAGAAGATGTCAACGTGATCGTTGAAGTTCCTGTCGGCGGCCATCCGATCAAGTACGAGATGGACAAGGAAGCCGGCACGCTGGTCGTCGACCGCTTCCTCTACACGCCGATGCATTATCCGGGGAACTACGGCTTCGTGCCGCACACGCTCTCGGATGACGGCGACCCGATCGACGTTCTCATCTGCAACACCCGTCCGCTGGTTCCGGGCTGCGTCATCAACGTCCGCCCGATCGGCGTGATGATGATGGAAGACAACTCCGGCAAGGACGAAAAGATCATCGCCGTTCCGTCGGGTCACCTGACCCAGCGCTACGACAAGGTGCATGAATACACCGACCTGCCGGAAATCACGCTGAAGCAGATCGAGCACTTTTTCGAGCACTACAAGGATCTGGAGCCCGGCAAGTGGGTCAAGATCTTCGGCTGGAAGGACGCTTCCGTCGCCAAGCAACTGATCGCGGAAGCCGTCGAGCGCGCCAAGGGCGCCAAGTAAGCCCATTTGCCGATCAGATCGGCAAGACGCCGCATCAAATCCTCCGGATCGCCCGCGATCCGGAGGATTTTTTTGCGCTGCGTTTCGCCTGAGATGAGGGAGAGCTTGCCCTTGGGCAGCCCGAGCGCCTTGGCCAGAAAAGCAAGCAGGGCCTGGTTGGCCCTGCCTTTCTCCGGTATGGCGCGCACGCGCACCTTCAGGTGCTCTTCACCGTCTGCAGCCGTCTCCAGGCCATCAATGGTATCACGACCGCCATTCGGCGTCAGCCGTACCGTCAGGCGCACATGATCGCCATGCGCGGTGAAGGCCGGCCTGGTCATCCATCGTCAGCCGAGCAGGGCCGGCGCGATCGTCGTGTTGAGGAAGAGCTGGATGAAGTAGAGGATCACGAGCACCACCAGCGGCGACAGGTCGACGCCACCCATGTTGGGCAGCACGCGGCGGATCGGACGGTACAGCGGCTCGGTCAGCTGGTAGAGCGAGCGGCCGATCATGTTGATCGCCTGGTTGTTCACGTTGATGACGTTGAACGCGTAGAGCCAGGAAAAGATAGCCGACGCGATGACCAGAAACCACGCGATGTTGATGATGAAATTCAAGGTGCCGATGACAGCAAGCATGCCGGTCTCCAAATCGTTATTGACAGACATGTAGACATTGAGACCTAAACGAGCAAGTACGCCGGTTTATCGCGCGCGATCATGTTTAACATGAGGCCGCACGAAGGTCGGTCTTCGTGAGCGCGCGTGGCGATCGACCGGATCTGCTCCGCGTGCCACGGGTTTGATTTGTCGCATGTCGTTTTTGCCGAACCGCTGCGCAGTTTTGCGCGACGCGCCCTAGGAGCGCCTCCCCGATGTCCGCCGTTCATGCCTCGCATCGTTTTGCCGCTTTCCGGCATGTCGGCTACCGCCGCTACTTCTTCTCGCGGTTCCTCGCCTATTTCGCGATCCAGATCATCTCGGTGGCCGTCGGCTGGCAGATCTACGACCTGACGCGCGATCCCTTCGATCTCGGGCTGATCGGTCTTTTCCAGTTTCTGCCGTCGCTGGTGCTGATCCTCGTCACCGGGTCCGTGGCCGATCGCTACAACCGGCGCATGATCATGGGCATCTGCATGGTCGTCAGCACGCTTTGCGCCGCAGCCCTCTTGATGCTGACGGTCACCGGCCTGTTCTCGCCCTGGCCTGTCTATGCGGTCCTCGTCGTCTTCGGCATCGAGCGCGCCTTTCTCGCACCGGCGTCGCAGTCGCTGGCGCCGAACCTGGTGCCGCCGGAGGACCTGCCCAATGCGATCGCCTGGAATTCGACTTCCTGGCAGACGGCGATGATCGTCGGCCCGGTCGCAGGCGGCCTGATCTATGCGCTCGGTTCCGTCGTTCCCTATGCGGTCGGCCTTTGCTTCTTCCTCGCAGCAGCCCTCATGGTCTTTGCCATTCCGAAGCCGGCGACCCGCACCGCACCCTCGGCCCAGAGCTGGAAGACGATCACCGCCGGCTTCCGCTACATCAAGGCGGAAAAGGTGGTGCTCGGCGCCATCTCGCTCGATCTCTTCGCCGTGCTGCTCGGCGGCGCCGTCGCGCTGATGCCGGTCTTTGCCCGCGATATTCTGGCACTCGGTCCCTGGGGCCTTGGCCTGCTGCGGGCGGCACCAGGCATCGGCGCCGTCAGCATGGCTATCTGGCTTGCCGCCCACCCGATCCGCCACCGGGCCGGCTTCTACATGTTCGTCGGCGTGGCGCTCTTCGGTCTTGGCACGATCATCTTCGGGCTATCCGCCACGCCCTGGATTTCGATTGCGGCCCTCATCGTCATGGGGGCCGCCGACATGATCTCGGTCTACGTGCGCGAGACGCTGATCACGCTCTGGACGCCCGACGAGCTGCGCGGCCGGGTCAATGCCGTCAACATGGTCTTCATCGGCGCATCGAACGAGCTCGGCGAATTCCGCGCCGGCATGATGGCGTCCGGCTTCGGCGCGGTCTTTGCCGTCGCATTCGGTGGCATGGGGACTTTGCTGGTCTCGGGGCTCTGGGCGCTCGGCTTCCCGCAACTGCGCAAGATCGACACGCTCGACGTGCCGGAACATCACAAGCAACTTTAGCCTACCACGGCCTTCACGTTGCCTGCGGTCGCTCGTCGCGCAGGAAGATCAGGTCGAGGAAGTTCTCCATCCAGGTGCGCAAGGGGCCATCATGCTGCATGCGGCCGTCGAGGTGGGCCTTGCCGATCTGGGCGCCCGGCAGTTCGAAGCGGTGCGCGCCGTGCACGACCCATCGATGCATCATCGCGCGGGTGAGTTCGCCATGGAACTGGATGCCCCAGGCGTTTTCGCCATAGCGGAACGCCTGGTTGGGGTAGGTGTCGCCGGTTGCGAGCAGCTCGGCTCCAGCGGGCAGGTCGAACCCCTCGCGATGGAAATGGTAGACCATATCAGGCCAGTCGATCAGCGCCTTGCCGGCCTCGGTCGCAACCAGCGGATACCAGCCGATCTCGGTCATGCCTTCGTGATGCGGCGCGACGGAGCCGCCGAGATTGCGCGCCAGCATCTGCGCGCCGAGGCAAATGCCGAGATAGGGCTTGTTCTCCTTGAGCGGCACGGACAGCCAGTCGATCTCGCGGCGGACGAACTCTTCCTCGTCATTGGCGCTCATCGGGCCACCGAAGACGATGGTGCCGCTGTGGCGTTCCAGGGTCGATGGCAGGTCGTCGCCGAGCGCCGGACGGCGAATATCCAGCCGAAAACCTTTCTGTTCCAGGATCTGCCCGACGCGGCCGGCACTCGATCGCTCCTGATGCAGAATGATCAGGACCGGGTCTCGGGTGCTTTCGTCCGGTATCGGCATTTCAGTTTTCCTGTTGCGGCTCTGTTTCCACGGCGGCATTGCTCCGCGCCGCAGCCTCCTGCCGCATGAGCACCCGGTCGCGGCCGGAGACGCCCAAGAGATCGGCGATCCGCCAGATCACGTGGTCTTCCATCTCGCTGCGCTCGCCGTCGGCGTAGACGATATCCCAGAGCATGCCCACCAGTTCGACCCGCTGCTCCTCGGAGAGGTGGCGTTTGATCTCGGCGGTGAACTGGTAGAAATCGATCGCTTCGCTCTCGGCGGTCTCGCCGGCTTCGATTAATTTGGAGAGCGAGGCGTCGTCGAGCTTGTAGTGCTCCTTGATGACCTTGCGCATCTTGCGCCGCTCGGACGAAAGGATCCGGCCATCGGCCTCCATGACCTGGAAGCAGAGCGCGATGACCGCCACCCTCGGATCGCCATGCTGTATGCGCGTCGCCGGGCCCGTAAGCCCGTCGAGAAACGTCCGCAAGCGTTCAAACATCTATTCTGCCCAGCCCCTTGAACTCAAAACAATCGGAAGCCGGCTTTTTCCGGCACTTGCTCGGCGCTTGTCGGATCGCGGACGCCAGGATCGTCAGGCGGCCTCCCGAAGAATGGATCGGGCATCTGCTCGCCATTGGCATTTTCTTCCTTGGTTCGCGTTTTGACCGGGGCTTTGTCGACAACCGGCTCGGGCTTGCGCTCGACGACCTTCATTGCCGGTGTCGGTTGAACCGGTTCTTCGCGCACGGCCTCAAGGATGACGGGCGCCTCTTCGCGTCTTGCCACCGGCGCCGGTTCGTGCGCATGCGGCTCGACGGCGACTGCCGGCAGGCTGCGGATCGCCTCGTCGGCAGTCGACTGATCGTGATCGACGGTCGCCGAAAGGGTATGCGGCGATGCCTTCCACTCAAAGGCGTCGAGCCGGCCGCTGACCGGCGAAACCGGCAGCCAGGTCGGTGACGTCACGCCGTCTGCGGTCCAGGCCGGATCGCGCGGGCTCTTCAGCGCCTGCGCCATCCAGTGGCGGATGCGGCCCTCGTCTCCGGTATCGGCCTCTTCGATGTCGGCCAGCAGCAGGAAGACGCTTTCGGTCGGATCGAGCCTTGCAGCGGCTTCCGCCTTGGTACGGGCCAGCAGCAGTTCCCGCGCTTCGAGCGCGGCTTCGGCGACGGCGGCCATGGCGACGGCATTGTTTGGTCTCAGCGCCTCGAGCTTGCGGGCCCGTTTCAGGCGATCGACGGCCGTGTCGCCGCCGCGGGCGCGCACGTAGAGCCGGGCCACATCCGGATGCGGATCGTGCTTCCAGCTCTTTTCGAGGATCGAGGTTCCCTTGCGCAGATTGTCCTCGCGAAACAGCGCCTTGGCGGCGGTAAGTGCTGCAGGCACCAGGTGATCGTCGAGCTTGAGGGCTGCAAGCGCATCGTCGCGCGCCGATTTCAGGTCGCCGTCGAGCTTCGTCATCGCCCGGGCGGTGAGCAAGACCGCCTTCTTGCGGTCGGCCTCCTTGCGGTCGACCACGTGGGCGGCACGGCTCTGGTCGAGCAGGCGCAAGGCGTCGTCCCAGTGCCCGGCCTGGCTCTGGCTGTCGAGCGTCGCAAGCGCTGCCCAGGGCAGGTGCGGCGCCTTTTCGGCGGCGCGCTCGGCATATTGCCGGGCAGCCTCGTGGGCGCCGAGCCGCTTGGCTTCGAGGTAAAGACCACGAAGGCCAAGCTCACGGGTTTCCGGATCGTCGGCCATCAGTTCGAACTTGCGGCGGGCGTCGTCGTACTTGCCCTCGATCAGCGCCGTCTGCGCTTCGAGCAGGTGGATCAACGGTTCCTGGTCGGCGCTGATCAGCCCGCGGGTGCGGGCCGTCATCTTGCGCGCAAGGTTGGCGTCGCCGGCGCCGGCCGCGATCAGGCCGGTCGAGAGCGCCTGGTAGCCGCGGTCGCGCTTGCGGGCGCGGAAGTAACGGGTGACGGTGTGCGGCGACAGCCAGACGGTGCGCACCAGCCAGACCGCGATCAGCACCGCGGCGATCAGCGAGATCAGCAGCGAAGCCGCACGCATGAGGCTCATCTCGACGAGCTGTCCCTGCCAGACGAGCGAGAGCTCGCCGGGGCGATCGGCAAGCCATGCGAAGCCGAGGCCGAGGCCGAGGACAATGAGGATGAAAAGCAGTATGCGGATCATGTGTCTTCCTCAGCCTGCTGTGCCTGGTTTCGCCATCGTCGCGGCGACGGCGGCATCGATCACGCCTTCGACGCGCAGGCGCTGGTCCAGCTTGGCCTTGAAGGCCTCGCCCGCCGGCCTGGCGGCGGCCGGCAAGCCCTGCCATTCCAGTGCCGCACCCTTCAGGTCGCCATTGTTCAACTTGTCCTCGATGCGGGCGATCACAGCCTCCGGTGTCTCGCCTTCGACGCTGCCGACCGGGCGCACACGAATGCCGGACATGGCGCTCGACACGAGCCGATCGAAAATGCCTTCGTTCGGGTCGGGCTGATTGAGGGCGTCGAGCATGGCGTCGGCAGCCCCCGGGAATTCGCGGCGCAGATCGGTGCGTGTCGGCACGCCCACCTGGGCGTCCTGCGCCAGTCCTGCCACGGCCTGCTCGTCCGGCGCAATGCTGCGCAACGCGTCGAGCTCGGCGAGGAACGGACCGCCGCGATCGATCGCGGACTTGAGCGCCGTGACCGCAACGGCCTTGGCCATCTGGATGTCGTTGACCGGCTCGTTCAGCTTCTGCTCGGCCGATTCGATGCGGCTTGTGAGTTCCGCCTTCTCGGCGGTTGCCGCAGTTTGAGCGTCGGCGAGCGTGGACTTGAGGCCGGCGATCTCCTTGGTGAGGTTGTCCACCTGCGCCTTCAGCGCCTCTGCTTCCGCGCTGGCGGCGGCGTTGGACCCGCCTTGAGCGCCGGACTGCTCCAGGGCGGCGATACGGCCTTCAAGGGCCGTGTTGTCGACGACGGCGGCCGGTGTGGGCAGGCCTGCGATCTGGTCACGCAGCGCCTGCAATTCCGTCGAAACGGTCGAGGAAGCGCCGCGATCCGGTCCGAGCGCCGGAATGAAGCCGGCATATTGCAGGCCGCCGAAGCCGAGCAGTGTCACCAGGCCACCGACGATACCTGCAGCGAGCGCGCCGGAGCTGGATACGGGTTTCGGTTGGGCTGTCGGTTCCGGCTCACGGGTTACGACGTGGGGCGGCTCTTCGGCAAAAGCGGCGGCGGCGGCATCGGCCGCCGCATCGGCGCGCTGCTCCTCGATTTCTTCCTGAAGACGGGAGCTGGCGATGCTGTCATCGCTGCGGTCGGCCGGCGCATCATCCGCGTTGGCATCGCCTTCGGCGTTAGGGCTTGCCGTTTCCACGATGGTCTCGCGGCCTGCTTCTGCCTCGGACGGTTCCGCGACGGTTTTTTCCGCTTCGAGGTCGATCGTCAGCGGTTCCTTCTCGGACTTCGAGCGGCGCGGCGGGTTTTCCGATACCATGGTGACCTCTTACCGTTGGTGCCTGTCGGCTCTTCTCTCAAACCTAGTCAGCCGGAACGGGGAGGGAAAGCCCCTTCGTTCCAATTTTGGATGAATTCGACGTTAGAGAAGCCTGATAAGGCTGTCTTCATCGGGCCTTGCGGCAATCTCGCGCACAGCGCTGCCCGGCAAAGCTTCGGCGATTTCGGCGCTGAGGCAAAGGTAGCGCGAGGCGAAAGAGGGCGCGGCAAGGCCGGCTTCCGACAGGAGATCGGAAAGCCGTCGCGCCGTCGCGCGCGAATAGACCAGCACGCGATCGAACGGGCCAGAGCGGATGGCGTCGTGAAAGGCCGAGGGCCGGTAGGGGATCGGGTCCATGCGGTAGCAATCCACCGCATCATGGTCGATGCCGCTCTGACTCAGCGTCTTTTCCAACGCTTCGGAGCGCGGCGTTCCGGCGAGGTAAAGCAGGGGTCGCTTCACCGGAGTGGCGATCGTCGCAGCGATCATTTCGGCGAGCGCTTCGCCGGTTCCCTGGCCGGTGCGGATATCGGTGAAGCCGAGAGCTTTTGCGGCGCGCGCGGTCGCCTCGCCAACACAGAAACACGGTTTCGTCAGGTGATCCTTCAAGCCGTCACCGAGCGATGCGAGAACCCTCAAGGCTTCAGCGCTGGTCAGCACGATGGCCGTATGCTCGGCCTTGAGCGCCGCTTCAGCGGCGGCAGGGAGATGCGTCGCCTGCATCATCGGCAAGAGGACAGGCTGGTGGCCGGCAGCCTGTAGCCGGCGTGCCGTCGTCTCGGCGGCGGGAAGCGGCCGGGTGACGAGCACGCGCATCGGCTCAAGACCAGCTTGCAAAGAAGCCGGGGCCGGCCTTGGCGCGGATCTCCTCGCCGGCCCTTTGGCCAAGCGCTTCGGCGTCGGCTGTCTTGCCTTCGATGGCCGCACGGTGATGGGTGCGGCCATCCGGCGTCAGGATCATGCCGGAAAAGCGCAGATGGGTGCCGTCCGATACGGCAAGGCCGGCGATCGGCGTGCGGCAGGAGCCGTCGAGCGTCGCCAGGAAGCCGCGCTCGCAGGCGACCGCCTCGTGGGTGCGCGCATCGTCGATCGCTGCAAGCAGATCGTTGATGCGGCGATCGCCGATCCGGCTCTCGATGCAGATCGCCCCTTGCGCCGGTGCCGGCGGAAACGCCTCCGGATCGAGCAGTTCGGTCGGAACGTCGGTCATGCCAAGCCGCTTCAGCCCGGCATAGGCGAGCAGTGTGGCATCCACCTGGCCTTCGGCGAGTTTTCGAAGCCGCGTCTCCACCTGGCCGCGATAGGTGATGACGTTGATGTCGGGCCTGAGGCGGCGGATCAGCGCCTGGCGGCGGAGCGAGGACGAGCCGACGGTGACGCCGTCTGGAAGTTCCAGCAGCCTTGGCGCCGTGCGGCCGATGAAGGCGTCGCGGACATCTTCACGCGGAAGATAGGCGGAAAGACAGAGGCCATCGGGCAGCTTCGTCGGCATGTCCTTGGACGAGTGCACGGCGAAATCGAGTTCGCCCGACAGCAGTTGCTGCTCGATTTCCTCGGTGAAAAGGCCCTTGCCGCCGATTTCCGCAAGCGAGCGATCGGTGATGCGGTCGCCCTTGGTCGAGAGCACGACGACCTCGAACATTTCCGGCGCAAGACCATGCACTGCGGCGAGGCGATCGCGCGTTTCATGGGCCTGGGCGAGCGCCAGCGGGCTGCCGCGCGTGCCGATCCGGAAAGGTTTTGTTTGCATCAAAGGCTATCCATTGTTACCGGAGTTCCGTGTACCCACCTTTCGGTGCGACCGCAATCTTTGAGTAGTTCCTGATGTCTCCGCCCCTGCGCATCCTCGGCATAGAAACAAG
>NZ_DASYGZ010000228.1:0-30338 GCF_035999135.1 Ensifer sp. | reverse complement strand
CTTAATCGCGGTGCGACACTTCAAATCAAGTCCTTCCGGGTAGCACCGTAAGGCGGGGTCCGAAGGCACCTGGCAACAGAAGCCTTCACCTTCTCCCCCGCTTCGAAATGGTCTATAGATGCTTGAATAATTGACTCGTCTCCTTCAGACGGGCAATGAAAAAGCCGCCGGCTTGACGCCAATGCCTGTAACAGACTGCAGGCCGGCAGCAGACAGTAAGATTGAGTTCGAGGAAAGACGGGACGCTCATGGGCCAGGACCACATCCGCTACGACATTCTGGCACAGGACGCGCTTCGCAGCGTCATCCGCAAGGTTCTGACGGAAGTCGCAACGACGGGTCACCTGCCGGGCGAGCATCATTTCTTCATCACCTTCCTGACGGGCGCGCCCGGCGTGCGCATCTCGCAGCACCTGAAGGCCAAGTATCCCGAGCAGATGACGATCGTCGTCCAGCACCAGTTCTGGGAGCTCAAGGTTTCCGAGGCCGGATTCGAGATCGGCCTCTCCTTCTCCGACACGCCTGAGCGCCTGGTGATCCCGTTCAACGCCATCCGCGGCTTCTACGACCCCTCGGTCAATTTCGAGCTGGAGTTCGATGTCGCAGCCGGCGAAGAGGAAGAGCCCGAATCGGCCGAGATCACCGCCTACCCCGTTCCGGAGGACAATGGCGAGGCGACCGCCAAGGACGACAAGCCGACCGAGCCCAAGAACGGCGGCGGCTCCGTCGTCTCGCTCGATTCCTTCCGCAAGAAGAACTGATCGGAAGGACCTCGGCTGATGACCGGCGATGTCGTCAATCTGCGTCAGTTCCGCAAGCGCCGCGAGCGCACGGAAAAGGAAAAGCAGGCCGAGCAGAACCGCATCTCCTTCGGCCGCACCAAGGCCGAAAAGTCCCTGACCCAGGCGCTGAACGACAAGGCGGAAAGCCGCCTTGACCAGGGGCGGCTTGAACGTCCTTCAAAGGACGAAACCGACGACTGCAAAGACTGAGCCTCCCGCCGAAATGCGATTCCCGGGCAAGGACTTGTGGTCGCTTTTCGATTCGATTTGCCAGGCCCTTCAATCAATCCCTCAAGCGGAATGGGGATCAACACCGCGGCGCTTTCAGCCCTCCTTCCGCTTTCCCATGACGACCGCCCCACGACGGCTTCGAACCGAAGCGCGCCAATCGTCGTGCCCCGGAGACCAGGCCCATGATCCGTAAGCACTCGGCAACGCTCCATGGCCACCGCACCAGCTTTTCGCTTGAGGACGCCTTCTGGCAGGAACTGAAGGCGATCGCGGCAGAGAGAGCGATGCCGCTTGCGCAGCTGATCGCCGAGATCGACGACCAGCGCAATCCCGACAGCAACCTCTCCTCGGCATTGCGGGTCTGCGTGCTCGACTGGCTGAAATCGAAGGCTTCCGCACGCTCGCCCGGCGCGCACTGAACCCGGTGCGTCGCGGCGATCGCAGCCGATATAGCCTTGACGGAGAGCTCCACTGTGTGGCGCGCGCAACAGCGAAGGCCATTCGGGAGGCCACGCTTTCCTCTTCCGCTCGAAATCTGTTGTTTTCGCTATCGCTTATATAAAGATAACGATGTTGGAGCCGGCGGCTTCTGCCGTCGATACGCATCGCTCCGAAGAGCAAGCAGGCCCTGCGGAAACGCACGCATCGTTTTCCGCGGACTGCCCAAGCGGGAGGCGTTTCATGAGTAACTCTGCGCGACTGGGCCTTGCGGCCTGCCTGAGCCTAATGCCCATTTTGTCGGCCCCACTTATACCTCTGCCCGCTCACGCGGCCGACATCACGCCGCTGATGGCGCCAGCAGCGCCGGTGGAAGAAACCGAGAGCGGCTGGCAATTCACCTTCGCCCCCTACTTCTGGATGGCGGGCCTTTCCGGCGACACCTCGCAATTCAGCCTTCCGACCGTTCATATCGACTCAAGCTTCAGCGACATCTGGAGCAATCTCGACTTCGCCGCCATGGCGACGCTCGAGGCGCGCAAGGACCGCTTCAGCATCTTCGGCGACCTGATCTACACGAAGCTCTCCGGCGACGGGAAGGCGCGCGGCATCTTCACCGACACGGTCGACGTGGAATCGGAGACCTTCTCCGGTCTGATCGGCGTCGGCTATACCGTGTTCGAGGACCAGAATTCGCACCTCGACGTTGTCGGCGGCGCCAAGATCTGGTCGGTCGACACGACCATCTCCTTCCGTGGCGGCCCGCTCGATGGCGTCAGCCGCGATGACAGCAAGACCTGGGTCGATGGCATGGTCGGCGTGCGCGGCAACTACTACTTCACGCCGGAAATCTACCTGACCGGCTGGGGACTGGTCGGAGGCGGCGGCGCCGACATCGACTGGGACGTCGGCCTTGGCCTCGGCTACCGCTTCAATGACACGATTTCGGCGATTGCCGGCTATCGGGCCCTCGGCGTCGACTACGACAATGACGGCTTCGTCTTCGACGTGGTCCAGCAGGGCCCGATCCTCGGGGTTTCCATCCGCTTCTAACCCTTCGCTGTCACAGAATTCCGTACGGAAAACCGTTAAGCACTTTTCCTGGAATTGCCCCGAGCGGCACGCGAAACAAACGAGGAAACCGGCGACGCGACGATGACGTGATCTATTGCACGGTCACGTCGGGCAGGACGTCAAAGTTCAGCTTCTGCCCGGGGGTGCCTCCGGTGCCGGTTCCCACGGAACCACCCGCGCCAGCCGGAGGGTTCGCCCCGCTGGCCGGGTCGGCCGCCTCCAGCGCCCTGCGCGCAGCCTCGGCGCGGCGTTCTTCTTCAGCCTTGCGTTGCTCTTCGGCCTGGCGCTGCTCTTCGGCCTTGCGTTCCGCCTCGGCGCGCGCTTCGGCCTCGGCCTTGACGCGGGCAGCCTCGGCAGCTCCCGCCGCGCGGCGGCGTTCTTCGGCAATCGCCCGCCGCCGATCCAGTTCACGCGCTTCGGCCCTGGCTTTGTAGAGCGCCAGTTCCCGGCGCAGCCGCTGTTTTTCGAGCACGTTCGCCTGGAGGATCTCGACGCGTCTGCGCTCGCGTTCGAAGGCGCGCAACGACAGGAAGTTTGAGAGGTCCGTTACGTCAAGGCTGACATCAGGCGCCTGCATCAGGCCGGCATAGCCGATCCGCACGCGCGGCTCGGCTCCGGCAAGCGCATCCTCGCCCGGCCGGAAGGTCAGGTCGATTGCAGCGTCGATCCGCCCGGCCGCGAGATCGACGGCCCCCTCGCCGGTGAAGGCGGCATTGCCGTCGCCCGCCGTGACGTTCTGCGCCCTGAGCACGCCGCCCGCAACACTGAACGGGATCTTGACGGCCCCGACGACCGACTGGCCCTGGAACACCGTCGCCTCGGCTGCAGGTCTGATCGAGTCCGGCGAAATCTGCACCTTCAGGGCGTCGGCAGCGGCGATCAGTTGCGGCAGCGCCGCGCTGTTGATGCCGGAAATGGTCGTTCCGTTGAGTGTCGCGGTGCCTGAGCCGCTCGCCGAATGGGCCATCGCCTCGGGCGTTGCGCCCGATGCCTCGAGCGCGACCGAAAGGTCGAAGGTGCCGGTCGCAACCGGCGTTCCCGCATGGCTCCAGCCGGCCTGCGCCAGGTCGCCGCCCTTGACGTCCAGGCGCGAGCGCAGGAAACCGGAACCGTTGGCGTTGCCGATCTGCACCCGGCCGCCGAGCTTGCCTCCCAGCCAGTCGCCGGTGGCATCGGTCAGCGAAACCTCGTCGCCCTTCCACTCCATCTTGCCGGCAAAGCCGGTGACCGCACCGTAGACGCCCGGCCAGAACTGCCCGGCCTGCACGTCGAGGGCGACGTTGAGACCGGTCCAGGCCGGCTGCGCCAGCGCACTCTTCGAAAACGTACCGTTCGCATCCTCGACCGATCCGAGAATGCCCTCGCCGAGCCAGGCGAGATCAAGGGTGTCGAGCGTCAGCTGGCCGGTGGCAGCGCCCGGCGTCTTGCGGTCGACAGTCAGATTGCCGGTAAAGCTGTTTCGGTCCGCCTTGCCCTCGACCGTGGTCAGCGCCACGGCCTCAGGCGTGGTCGCCACGTCGGCCGAGACCGTCAGCGGCAGGCCGTGGCCCATCTGCGGCACCGCCACGCCCTGCAACAGCAGGTAGGGCTCCAGATCCTGGGTCTGCAGCGTCACCTTTGCCTGACCTTCGAGGAAATGATCGCGGGAAAGATCGACGCTGCCCTTGGCGGCGAGCGAGGTCTTCTCGGTGGTGAAGGTCACCGTGCCGTTCGCCTTCGCGCCATCGGTGCTTTGCAGCTTGATCGAGAGAATGCCGTTGGCATCCGCATCGAACGGCAGCGGATCAAAGCCGGTCTGGCCGAGAAGCAGCCGGGTCTCAGGATTTTCCAGCGTCGCTTCGAGCAGCATCGCCTTGCCGGTCAGCGCCTGCGCGATGTCGGGGGCCTGGTAGCTGGCGGCGATCTTGGTGCCGTTGGCGGTGCCGAAGATGCCGAAGGTGGCGGGCGCGTTGCCCTCCTTGTTGCCGGCCGTCAGCGTCACGTCGAAGGCCGTGTCGCTGTAATAGGGGCCGGCCTTGATCAGTTGCCGGAGCGCCGGGTGATTGACCGCGTGACGGCCGATCATTTCGAGGAAGGGCGTCAGGTTCTTGGCGGCAAGCTTCATCTTGGCCGACACAACAGGTTTTTCGAGATCGCCGCTGGCGCGCCCGGAAAAGGCAAGCTGGGCGCCGGCAAGCGAGCCGATCGCCACGCGTTCGGCCTGCAACTGACCGTTCTTCAGGGTCAGCACGGCCTGAACGTCCTCGGCCTCTTCGCCGAAGGCGGAAAATTCGTCGGCCGACAGATCGGCGGCAATGGCGTGATCGAGCAGCGTCGCCGTCGAGGCGTCGCCCGCCACCAGCCCGGTCAGCGCCTGCAGCGCTTCGTAATCGATGCGGTTGCCCTTGAGCTGCAGCGACAGGTTCGGCTGCTGCTCGGCAAAGGACTGTCGCTCGAGCCTGCCCTTGAGGCTGGCGTCGCCGGCGGCCACTTCGAGGTTTTCGAACTGCTGCAGCGTGTCCGTCAGGTTCACCCTTGCCGAAAAGCCGGCGGTCTTCAGCTTGCGGATTGCCGGATCGACCGATCCGGCCAACCAGTTCGCCAGCCCCGAGGGCTGGTTCGAGGCGAGCAGCAGGTCGCCGCGGAAACTGCGCTGCCCGCGAAGGTTCAGCCGCCCCATGGCCTCCAGCTGGGTGCGCCCCGGCAGCATTGCCACGACATTGTCGATCACCCACCCGGCACCGTCGGGCTGCACGTCGATGCGCACGTCACGAACCGTCGTGTCGCCGACGACGATCGCCGGCAGCTTCAGGCTGGCGCGGCCGGGCACCTGGGGGATCGGGATGTCGGCGGCGATCGCAAGCATCGCTTCCAGCCGCTGGCGCATGGAGATCGCCGGATCGCGGCCAGTCTTGTTGTTGCGGCTCGGGCCGATGCGGCTGACATCGATCTGCTGGCCGTCGGCGATCAACAGGAACTTCTGGTCCTTGCCGGTATCGAGCGTCGCCTCGCCGGTGACCACATAAGGGTCGTCCGAAGGGCCGATTTCGAAGCGATATTCCGGGACACGGATGCTCTCGTTGGTCAGCTGGAAGTCGCCGTTGATGCGCAGCGGCGCCTTCTGGTCCGCCTCCTTCGCCTCACCCTGCGGCCTGTTTTCCGTCAGGGTGAAACGGCCGCTGTAGACGGGCTTGAAATCGACGATGCGCAGCGAGCCGTCGGTCTCGACCCCGAAGGGACGCTTGTCGGGTGTTACCCGCGCCTTCAGGCTGAGCGCGCCGGCCTCGTCCACTTCGTTGCTCGCGAGCGAGAAGCTTCCGGCTTCGCCGTCAAGCGCCGCCCTTCCCTCGATCTTCCAGGGGCCGGCAAGCGATCGGGCCGAAACATCGGCCGCAAGACCGCTGACGCGCCGTGTGCGCCCGGTCTGCTCGTCGATGAACTCGATCTGGCCGTTGCTGATCTCGACGTTTTCAAGCACCACTGTCTTGGCCGGGATCGAGGCGCGACGACCCCGCGCCCAGTCGAGCGTACCGTCAGGCAGCAGCCTCACCTTGGCCTTGGGGCGATCGAGGCGCATGTCGAAGATCAGCGCTTCACCGCTGAGGAACGGAGCAAGTTCCGCACTCATCGAAAACTGCGCCACCTGGATCAGCGGGTCGCCGTCTTCGCTGGCGCCGACGCGCACGTCGTTGAGAGTGACGGTCGGAAACGGGATCAGCCTTGCGTCGACGCTGCCATGCACGACGACCGGCTTGCCCATGATGCGGCTTGCCTCGCGTTCGAATTCCTTGCGGAAATCCGTCCAGTCAATGAACCACGGGGCGATCAGCGCCGCAAACAGCGCAACGACCACAAGTCCACCGACGGCAAGAAGAATTCGCGAAAGCACCGTGCCTATATTCCCATTCCGTTCATCGGCGCATCCGCGCCGCAAATCGATTTAAGCGCCTGAACCGGCGCCGGCCACAGCGCCAGGACCGGCGCTGTCGCATCTTGATTTGCCGCATCATTCCTCAAGGGGTCGAGTCCGACTTCAAGAACTATGCAGTATCACACTTTGGCGCCGGCGCATTGCTCCAAAACGCGCCGCGCCCGCGCCGCATCTCAAGCGAAGATCTTGCCGGGGTTGAAGATATTGTCCGGATCGAGAGAGCGCTTGATCTGGCGCATCAGATCGAGCGCGTCGCCAAGTTCAGCTTCAAGAAACGGCATCTTGCCCTGGCCGATGCCGTGCTCGCCGGTGCAGGTGCCGTCCATCGCCAGCGCCCGCGCGTTCAGCCGCTCGACAAAGGCCTCCGCGCGCGCCACGTCGGCCGCATCCTTGTCGTCAAACAAGAGCCCCACATGGAAATTGCCGTCGCCGGCATGGCCGACGATCGGCGCCGTCAGCCCGTGGGCGGCGCTATCTTCCTGGGTCGCGACCACGCATTCAGCCAGACGCGAGATCGGCACGCAGACGTCCGTCGACAGGATCGCCGCGCCGGGGATCAGGCTCTTTTGCGCCCAGTAGGCATTGTGGCGCGCCTTCCACAGCCGCGCCCGCTCCTCCGGATTGCTCGTCCAGAGAAAGCCCGTCGAACCAAACTCGGCTGCGATCTCGCCGAACTGGCGCGCCTGCAGCTCGACGCTTTCGGCGCTGCCGTGAAATTCGACGAACAACGTCGGCGTCTCTTCATAGGACAGGCTGGAATAAGCGTTGCAGGCCTTCATCTGCACCGCGTCGAGCAGCTCGATCCGGGCAACCGGTATGCCGGACTGGATCGTGAGGATCACCGCGTTGCAGGCGTCTTCGATCGTGGCAAACGGGCAGACGCCGCCTGAGATCACCTCGGGAATGCCCTGAAGCCTGAGCGTGATGGAGGTGATGATACCGAGCGTTCCCTCGGCGCCGACGAAAAGCCGCGTCAGGTCATAGCCGGCCGACGACTTGCGCGCCCGGTGCGACGTGCGGATTTCGCGCCCGTCCGCTGTGACCACCGTCAGCGCCAGCACGTTGTCTTTCATCGTGCCGTAGCGAACGGCATTGGTGCCGGACGCCCGGGTCGAGGCCATGCCGCCGATCGAGGCGTTGGCACCGGGATCGATCGGAAAAAACAGGCCGGTGTCGCGCAGATAGGTGTTGAGTTCCTCGCGGGTGATGCCCGGCTCGACCCGGCAGTCGAGATCCTCGGCATTGACCTCGATCACCTTGTTCATCCGGGCGAGATCGACCGAGATGCCGCCATTCGGCGCGTTGATATGCCCTTCGAGCGATGAGCCGGTGCCGAAGGGAATGAGCGGAACCTTGTGGCGGGCGGCGATCGCCACGATCTCGCGCACATCCTCAGAGCTTTCGGCAAAGACCACGCCATCGGGAAGCTGCGCCGGGATGTAGGTGGTGGTGTGCGCATGCTGGGCGCGGATCGCCTCGCCGGTCTGGAACCGGTCACCGAAGCGGGCGGAAAGTTCCGCCTTCGCCGCCACGATGCCTGCCTCGTTTCGTGCGCCGGTTTTGATCGCCTTCAAAGCCACGGAAACCACCCTTCCTCTCGCATCTGCGACATACCCCTCGGAAATGCCCGGGAAGCGCAGTCATTTCAAGGCGCTACTGTGCAAATCGGAATCATTTTGTCCAGACGCTCGCGCTCTTCATCAGCACGGTAGTGCAGGAAAACGCCTGACGTGAGACAGGAGTGTCACAGGCTGGCGCCTCGCGCCAACCCGGGCGGCCGATGGTGTCGGCCTGGACCACAGACCGGTCAGCGGGCGCTGCTACGTATGGGAGCAATACCCTCGAAAGACACCTGCCTCAAAGCGCGAGATGGATTATGATGATCGCCGTGAAGACAGGAGAGGCACATGCTGGGTCTCATCGCTCTGCTCGCCGCGTCGGTCTTTTTCGGCGCAGCCATCTACATCACCTGGGCCGAACAGCCGGCACGGCTGCACCTCGATGATCGCGCCGCGCTCATGCATTGGGTTCCGTCCTATCGCCGCGGCTTCGAAATGCAGGCGACACTCGCTTTGGTCTCCGGCCTTCTCGCCGCTGCCGCCTGGGCACAAACCGGCCACGTCCTGTGGGGACTGGGTTCCGCCATCATCATCATGAACTGGCCCTATACGCTGCTCTTCATCATGCCGGTCAATCGCCGGCTGGAGGCAATCCGGCCGGACGATGCCGGCACGGAAAGCCGCGATCTCCTGGGACAATGGGGCAGGCTCCATGCCGGGCGCAGCGCGCTCGGCGGGCTGGCGGCAGCGATCTTTCTCGCCGCCGCCTGGCTCGAACAGTAGCCAGTAGCCCGTCCGGCCTCAGCGCACCTCGAGCGCCGCCGCCGCGTCCATTTCCTCGTGCAGCTTGCGCTCCTCGTCCGCATGCGGCTTGGTGAAGCGGGCAATCACGAGATAGGCGACCGGCGTCAGGTAGAGGGTGACGATCACAGCCAGACCAAGACCGCCGACCAGCACCCAGCCGAGCGCGATGCGCGCTTCGGCACCGGCGCCGCTCGCCAGCACCAGCGGCACCGCGCCGACGATGGTGGCGATCATCGTCATCATGACTGGACGCAGGCGAATGTTGGCGGCGTTCTCGATCGCCGAGCGCACGTCCTGGCCGCGATCGCGCAGCTGGTTGGCGAATTCGACGATCAAGATGCCGTTCTTCGCCATGATGCCGACGAGCATGACGAGGCCGATCTGGCTGTAGATGTTGAGCGTGTTGCCGGTCATGATCATCGCAAAGACCGCACAGGCAAGCCCCAGCGGCACCGTCGACATGATGATCAGGCCGCTGACGAAGCTCTCGAACTGAGCCGCGAGCACCAGGAAGATGATGACCAGCGCGAAGCCGAAGGTGACGAACAGGCCGTTGGCGTTCTCATTGAGCGTCGCGGCTTCGGCAAGCGGCATGATGCGCGAGCCCGGCGGAAGCAACGGCTCTGCCATCTGCTCGACCATGGTCAAGGCTTCACCGAGCGCGAGGTCGGATTTGAGACCGGCCGACAGCGACACGGCGCGAAGCTGCGATTCCCGCGACAGCTGCGGCGCAACCGCCATCTCCTCGACGCTGGCGATCGTCGACATCGGCACGATCTTGCCGTCGCCGGCCTTGAGGAAGATGTTTTGCAGGTCGGTCGGGTCGTTGACCGGATTGGTCGAGGAGAGCAGCTTCACCGGATAGGATTCGCCGTCGACATAGACGTCGACGACGCTGTTGCCGTCGAGCATGGCCTGCAGCGCCCAGGCAAGGCCGCCGATATCGACACCCATGTCGGAGGCGCGCTCGCGATCGATGGTGATCGACAGCTGCGCCTGGTTGGCCTCGTAGTTGAGGCGCACGTTTTCAAAGCGGCCGGTGTCTTCCATCTGGCGCACGAGCTTTGCCGCGGCATCGCCGAGTTTGTTGTAGTCGTTGCCGACGAGGGCCACCTGCAGGCCGCTGCCGGCGCCGCGAATGCCCAGGCTGTTCGGCTGCATCGCAAAGACGCGCACCGACGGAATGCGCCCCATGACCTTGTTGATGTCGGTGACGATCTGCTGCTGGCTACGGTCACGCTTGTCCCAGGGCGCGAGTGTCAGCACCATGAAACCGCTGTTGACCGAACCGCCCTGCCCGGAGATCGAGAAGATGTTGTCGATCTCGCCGGATTTCACCAGCGGCTGCAGGCCGTCCTCGATCCGGCGCATCTGCGCCTGGGCATATTCGAGCGAAACACCCTGTGGCGCGTTGATGCGCATCATGATCTGCGAGCGGTCTTCGGTCGGCGTCAGCTCCGATTTCAGCGTCAGGAAGCCGGCCGCCCCCATGGCGGTGAAGAACCCTGCAACGACGAAGACGATCAGCGGCGAATTGAGGCAGGCGCGCAGCGTCACCCGGTAAAACCCGGCCGCCCGCGCGCCAAACCGCGCCATTGGTCCGGGGACAGAATGGGTCTCCTTGGTCAGCATGCGCGAGGCGAGCATCGGGCAGAGCGTCAGCGACACGAAGGAGGACAAGAGGATCGCGAAGGCGAGCACGAAGCCGAATTCGCGGAAAAGGCCGCCGGTCTGGCCCGGCAGGAACGAGAGCGGCACGAAGACGGCGGCAAGCGTCGCGGTCGTTGCCAGCACCGCGAAGAACACTTCGAGCGTGCCGTGCACGGCCGCCGCGCGTGGGCCGAGGCCCTCGGCGCGCCGTCGCACGATGTTTTCGAGCACCACGATTGCGTCGTCGACCACGAGCCCGGTCGCAAGCACGATCGCCAGCAGCGTCAGGATGTTGATCGAGAAGCCCGCCATGTAGATCGCCGCCACCGTGCCGATCAGCGCGATCGGCATCGAGATCGTCGGGATCAGCGTCGCGCGCCAGTCGAGCAGGAACATGTAGATGACGAGCGTCACGATGAAGACGGCGACGATCAGCGCGATCTCCACTTCGTGGATGGCGCCGTTGATGAAGACGGCATCGTCGCTGGTGATCCGAAGCTGCGTTCCCTCGGGCAGGATCTGCGTCTGGATCGTCTCGACGACCTTGCGCACGCCTTCAGAAATATCGACGGTGTTGGACTGCGCCTGGCGCACGATGCCAAGGCCGATACCCTGCCGGCCGTTGGAGCGCAGCGCCGTCGTGCCGGTATCCGGACCGAGCGTGACGGTTGCAACGTCGCGCAGGCGCACATTGTTGACGAGGATCAGGTTTTCGAACTGCTCGGGCGTCTGCAGGTCGGCCGTGGCGCGCACAGAAATGTCCTGGCTGGCGCTGGTCAGCTTGCCGGCCGGCACGTCGTAGGAGGCGTTGGCAAGTGCCGTCCTGAGGTTTGCCACCGTTACCCCGCGCCCGGCAAGCTTCGCCTGGTCGAGGTCGATGCGGAAAATCTTTTCCTGGTCGCCATAGACGGCGACGTCGGCCACGCCCTCGACGGCGGCCAGCCGGTCGCTGATCTCGTTTTCGACGAGCAGCGTCATGTCTTCCATCGACATCGTGTCGGAGGTGAGCGCCAGGCGCATGATCGGCTGGCTGTCGGCATCGGCTTTCACGATGCTCGGCTCGTCGACATTGTCGGGCAGCTGGTTGCGCACCCGGCCGAGCGCGTCGCGAATGTCGTTGGAGGCCTGGCCGATGTCGGTCGTGTCGGAAAACTGCAGCGTCACGCGGCTGCGGCCGAAGGACGAGGTCGAGGAGATGTCGCGGATGCCCTGGACGCGCGAGACGGCGCCCTCGACCACCGAGGTCACCTCGCGGTCCATCGTCTCAGGCGCGGCGCCATCGAGCGTGGTCGTCACCGAAATGACCGGCTGGTCGACCTGCGGCAGTTCGCGGATTTCGATGCCGTTCCAGGCCGCAAGGCCGGCAACGACGATCAGCGTGTTGACGACCAGCGCAAAGATCGGCCGGCGGATGAAGAGTGCGGTAAAGCCGGTCTTGCCACGCTCGCGGGCCGACATCTTGTCGCCGCCTCCCCCGTGGTGGCCGCCGCTACCGTGGCCGCTCCCCTGACTGTCGCCGCCGTTCACTTGGATTCCTCCGCAACCTTCTGCGGCGCTTCCTTGCTTTTTTGCTCGCGGCCGGCGATGCGCACGTCGCCACCGTCACGCAGGCGCTGTACGCCCTCGGTGACGATCTCGTCGCCTTCCGAAAGCGCTGCATCGACCAGCACCTTGTCGGGATTGCGCTGGATGATCTTCACCGGCACCTTCTCGCTCTTGTCGCCGGAAACGCGCCAGATATAGGAGCCTTCCGAACTCCACTGGATCGCCAGCGGATCGACGGTCGGATAGGTGTCGCCATCAAACGCAACGGTCACCGAGAAGGACATGCCGGCGCGCAGCTTGTCGTCGGGGTTTTCGAGCCGCGCGCGCACCCTGAGCGTCCGGCTCGCCTGGTCGAGGCGGTTGTCGATCGCGTGGATCGCGCCGTCGAGCTGGTTTGCCGGCTGGGCGATCGCAAAGGCCGTGACCGGCTGATCGACGCTGATCTTGTTGGCAAAACGCTCCGGCACCCAGAAATCGACCAGAATTTCCGAGCGGTCGTCGACGACGGCAATCGGCGTCGTGGTCGTGACATAATCGCCGACATTGACGGTGATGATGCCGACGACGCCCTTGGAGGGGGCGACGATGTCGCGGCGCCTGAGGTCGAGCTCGGCGGTCTTCAGCGCCAGCTCCGCCGTCTGCATGGCGATCTCGGCGTCGCGGACATCCACCGCCGACACCGCCCGCGCCGTGCTCAGATTGCGGTAGCGCTCGACCTTTTCACGCGCGCTGTCGCGCGTCAGCCGCGCCTGGTCGGCGGCGATCTTCTGGTCGTCGCTGTCGAGCCGGGCGATCACCTGGCCCTGAGCCACCTTTTCGCCGGAGCGGACGAGAATTTCGGTGAGGTTGCCGGTGGCCGTCGGCGTCACGGTAACGGAGTGGATCGCCTCGCCGTTGCCGATCGCGTTCAGCCGGTCGTTGACGACGGATGTACCAGAAGGCCGGACCATGACGAGGATGGCGTTGTTGCCGCCCTGCCCGCGGCCGTTGCCGCGCTCGCCACCCGCGCCGCCATCGGCGCCGGGCTTGGACAAGGCGTCGATCAGCGGGTGCGAGACCCCGATGGCGGCAAGCGTCTCACCGGCGCCGGGCACGAACCGCACCCAGACGGCTGCGCCCACGAGAAGCACAGCGGCGCTCACCGCAAGCTGTTTCCAAACCCGCATTCAAGTCTCCGAATAATGCATAAAACACGCCCCAGCGCGGCGCGGCCGGCGGTTCGTTCCGATTGCGCGGAGTATCCCTGTTCGCGCGTGTCGGGGCAATGACAGAATACCATCATTACGCAATTGTAATAAAAGCGATTTTGTTGGCGGCATGATGACGTCTTCGCGATTGCGCGCGCCGATGCGTTCCATACTGTTTCAATAGACAATTGCCGTTTACAGCCGCGAGGACTGCGCTATCCTGCAACCGTCGGCAGCGGCGTCCGGCCGCTTTGCAAGGTGCATTTCAGGTCTCTCGGGGAGAAGCAAGACGATGTGCAATGCCTGTGTGATGGAAACGGTGAAGGAGCGCATGCTGTCGCGTCGCAGCTTCTTCAAATCAGCCGCGGTCGGAACCGCCGGCCTTGCCGCCGTCGGCGTTGGGATCGCGCTGCCGGCCCTGGCGCAGGGACACGGCAGCGTCACCGATCTGACGCACGAACTGCACGAGGATTTTCCGACCTTCTTCGGCCAGCAGCAGTTCTTCCGCGAGGAGAAGTTCAGCTACGCCAAGGACAAGTTCAACATGTTCGAGCTGCGGGTGAACGAACACACCGGCACCCATGTCGATGCGCCGCTGCACTTTTCCGCCGATGGTCTTTCAGTGGCCGAACTGCCGGTCGAAAAGCTCGTCGTGCCGCTGGTGATCGTCGATATCCGCAAGAAGGCTGCCGCCGACGCCGATGCGCAGGTGACGCCCGACGATCTCAAGGCCTGGGTCTCAGCCAACGGCGAGATCCCCGAAAACGCCTGCGTCGCCATGCTGTCGGGCTGGGGCGCCCATATGGGCACGGACAAGTTCCGCAACGCCGATGGCGCGGGCAAGCTGCATTTCCCCGGCTTCCACGTAGAGGCGGCGAAGTATCTCATCGAGGAGAGCAAGGCGGCCGGCATCGCCGTCGACACGCTGTCGCTCGACCACGGCCCCTCGCCCGATTTCGCCACCCATTATGCCTGGCTGCCGGAGGGTCGCTGGGGGCTGGAGGCCGCCGCCAATCTCGACAGGCTGCCGGTCAAAGGCGCAACCCTCATTCTCGGCGCACCGAAGCACCGCGGCGGCACGGGCGGCCCGGCCCGCGTCTTTGCGCTTGCCTGAGGCAGTGTCGCCGGACGCGAACGACGGGCCCCGCGTCGAGGCGTAGTGAGGCAGATCAACTGGTGGCGCCCGCAAGGCGCTGCCGGCGCGCCGTTTGCGGCAGAAAGTCTTCGGGAGTATCTTCAGCACCGGTACAGGCAATGACGGGGGTTCGTCATGGTGCTGCATGCCTTCTGCCTGACACTCGCGCTCGTCTCTGCGGCATCGGTTCTTGCGGGGTGCCAAACCGTGACTGTCCAGGCGGACGACACGACCGGCCCCACCACAAAACTCGAAATCACCGGCATCCTGGATGACCACGGCAACCCCGATCCGGTCTTCAACGACAGCAGTTGCTGCAACCGCCGCCGAAGCGTTCCCGATCTGGCACCTCTGACCATCGCAGCGTCAGCCGAGGATCCCGAGAGCGGCGTGCGCGACATTGCCGTGTGGATCTGGGCGATCAAGCGCTGCCGCTATGACGACAGCACCGGAGATTTTCAGATCACCCAATCGACGGTCGCGGCGGCAGGCACGGCGTCGGGTACGTTCCCGCCCGGCAGTTCCGCGCCGCTCAGCCGCGCCTCGACAGCAACCGTTCGCATGGCCGACACGCCCTATGGGGCCTGCAATCCCAAAACCGTCACCAATGCCAGCGGCCAGACACGCGAGGTTGCCGCGCGGCCGACGGGCTTTTGCGGCCGCAGGGTCTTCATCGTCACGCAAAACGGCAACGCCTATCAGGGCTCGAGCAAGGGCGTGCTGTTTACAACCGGACCATTCGGCTCGAACATTCAGCCCTGCAACGAAATCCCCAACTGAGCGCCCGACGAAGGCGGCCGCAAACGCAACGCTGGCAATCGCCGCGACGTCGGCTATCGTCGTCTGATCAAGCGACCGCCGAGGCACAACAGCGAAGGAGCCCCATGAGCACCGTATCCCCGCCCCAGGACCCTGAAGCCGATCCCCGCGTCAAGGCCGTGTTCGACGACATCCGCGCCACCCGCAAGTCCGATTTCATCAACAACATGTGGCTGTGGCTCGCCTTCGATCCGGAATTGCTGGACCAGACCTGGCGCGACGTGAAGGCGGTGATGGCGACGCCCTCGGCGCTCGACCCGCTGGTCAAGGAAATGCTCTACATCGCCGTTTCCGTCACCAATGGCTGCGGCTACTGCGCCCATTCCCATACGGCGGCGGCAAAGGCCAAGGGCATGAGCGATGCCGAGCATGCCGATCTCCTGCGCATCATCTCGCTTGCCGCCCGGACCAACCAGCTTGCGACGGCGCTTCAGGTGCCTGTCGATCCGGTTTTCGACAAGACGGCTGGGTAAAACCTGTCGCGCAAACGTGTGAAGCGGTTTTGCGCTTGCGACATGCGACAAGCGAAACAGCCGCCAAAATAAGCGGTCTCGAAATCGCCTGTCTTTCCACAGGCTTGGTGCGGCTCGTGCAGAAAACGGAATAAAAGAAGAACATCCTTTCTGGCCTTTCCACACCGAATCACTACATTGAGCCGCATGATGAGTGGTTTCGACGACATTCCCTTCTTCGACGAGGAGCCGGCGCCGCGCAAGCAGCAGCCAGCCCCCGCAGGTGTTTCAGCTGCCGGCGGCATCGCCGCGCGCGCGATGGCCGCGCGCGACCGCGCCCAGCCGCGCCCGGACTATCTCTCAGGCCTCAACCCGGAACAGGCCGAAGCCGTCGAGACGCTGGATGGGCCCGTGCTGGTTCTCGCCGGTGCCGGCACCGGCAAGACCCGGGTGCTGACGACCCGCATCGCCCATATCCTTTCGACCGGGCGCGCCTTCCCCTCGCAGATGCTCGCAGTGACCTTCACCAACAAGGCGGCGCGCGAGATGAAGGAGCGCATCGGCGTGCTCGTCGGCCACGCGGTCGAAGGCATGCCCTGGCTCGGCACCTTCCACTCGATCGGCGTCAAGCTGCTCCGCCGCCATGCCGAACTGGTGGGCCTGCGCTCCGATTTCACCATTCTCGACACCGACGATGTGGTGCGGTTGATCAAGCAGCTCATCCAGGCCGAGGGCATCGACGACAAGCGCTGGCCGGCCAAGCAGTTCGCCGGCATGATCGACGGCTGGAAGAACAAGGGCCTCGACCCCGCCCAGATCCCCGAGGGCGACGCCCGCGCCTTTGCCAACGGCAAGGGCCGCGAACTCTACGCCGCCTACCAGAACCGGCTCTTGACGCTGAACGCCTGCGACTTCGGCGACCTGCTGCTGCATCCGATCCGCATCTTCCGCACCCATGCCGACGTGCTGAAGGATTACCACGACAAGTTCCGCTACATCCTCGTCGACGAGTACCAGGACACCAACACGGCGCAGTACATGTGGCTGCGGCTCTTGGCCCAGCGCCCGAAGGGTGTGCCGCAGAACGTCTGCTGTGTCGGCGACGACGACCAGTCGATCTATGGCTGGCGCGGCGCGGAAGTGGACAACATCCTGCGCTTCGAGAAGGATTTCCCGGGCGCCAAGGTAATCAAGCTCGAGCGCAACTATCGCTCGACCGAACATATTCTGGGCGCTGCCGGCCACCTGATCGCCCATAATGAGGGCCGCCTCGGCAAGACGCTGTTTACCGACCGCACCGATCCGGATGACGAGAAGGTCAAGGTGCACGCCGCCTGGGATTCGGAAGAGGAAGCCCGCGCCGTCGGCGAGGAAATCGAGCAGCTGCAGCGCCAGAAGCACAAATTGAACGACATGGCGATCCTGGTGCGCGCCTCGTTCCAGATGCGCGAGTTCGAAGACCGCTTCGTCACGCTTGGCCTCAACTACCGCGTCATCGGCGGCCCGCGCTTCTACGAGCGGCTCGAAATCCGCGATGCCATGGCCTATTTCCGCCTCGTCTGCCAGCCGGCCGACGATTTGGCGTTCGAGCGGATCATCAACACGCCGAAGCGCGGCCTTGGCGACACCACCGTGCGCACGCTGCACGACTATGCGCGCGCCCGTAACGTGCCCATGCTGGCTGCCGCCTCCGAGATCATCGAGACCGACGAGCTTAAGCCGAAGGCGCGCAAGGCGCTGTTTGACGTCGTCACCGATTTCCGCCGCTGGCAGACGCTGCTCGAGACCACGGTGCACACCGAGCTTGCCGAGCAGATCCTTGAGGAAAGCGGCTATACCGACATGTGGAAGGCCGACAAGTCGGCCGAAGCCCCGGGACGGCTCGAAAACCTGAAGGAACTCATCCGCTCGATGGAAGCTTTCGAGAGCCTGCGTGGCTTCCTCGAACACGTGGCGCTGGTCATGGATGCCGAGCAGAACGAGAACCTCGACGCCGTCTCGATCATGACGCTGCACTCGGCCAAGGGCCTGGAGTTCGACACCGTGTTCCTGCCCGGCTGGGAGGAAGGCCTGTTCCCGCATCAGCGCGCGCTTGACGAAGGCGGCCGCTCCGGCCTCGAGGAAGAGCGTCGCCTGGCCTATGTCGGCATTACCCGCGCCAAGCACCGCTGCCACATCTGGTTCGTCTCCAACCGCCGCATCCACGGCCTCTGGCAGTCGACCATGCCGTCGCGCTTCCTCGACGAGCTTCCATCAGCCCATGTGGACGTCGCCGAAAACGAGCAGTCCTACGGCGGTTACGGCCGCGGCGGCTACGGCCAGTCGCGCTTCGACAAGGCCGATCCGTTCCAGAACACCTACTCGACGCCGGGCTGGAAGCGGGCGCAGCAGCACCGCTCCGACGCCACCCGCGACAACTGGGGCACCCGCTCCGGCCACGCGGTCGAGCGCATCGGCTACGGCGAAAGCGGCCCGCGCGGCCGCACCATCGACGGCGAGCTGGTGGCGAAATCGACGGCGACGGAACCCTCGCGCTTTTCGGTCGGCGACCGCGTCTTCCACATGAAGTTCGGCAACGGCAACATCGCCGCGATCGAAGGCAACAAGCTCACCATCGACTTCGACCGCGCCGGCCAGAAGCGGGTCTTGGACGGGTTTGTGGAGAAGGCGTGAGACCTGGGCAGGCGCTGCCTGCCCTCCTCAAACCACCTTGCGATACACCAGAAACCCCGACTTCTCCGCTACCTTGTCGTAGAGCGTCATCGCCGTTTCGTTTGTCTCGTGCGTCATCCAGTAGACACGCGGCGCGCCGACGGCGCGTGCCGCCTCGTAGACGCCCTCGATCAGCGCCCGCCCGACACCCTTGCCGCGCGCTTCCGCATTGGTGAAGAGGTCCTGCAGGTAGCAGTTCGGCTGGATCATCGTCGTGCTGCGGTGGAAGAGATAGTGGGTGAGCCCGATCAGTCGCCCCTCGTTTTCCGCCACCAGCGCATGCACCGGCTCGTAGGCGTCGAAGAAGCGCGACCAGGTCATGGCGGTGATTGCGGGATCAAGCGCGGTTTCGCCCGAGCGGCCGTAAAAGGCGTTGTAGCCGTCCCAGAGCGGCAGCCACTGCTCGTAGTCGGTCTTGGCAATCGGGCGGATGAGAAGTTTGTCGGTCATTGAAGGATCCTGAAACACGATAAAGTCGAAGGAATAGCTTGATCAGTCTTACCGCTTGGTCATCGCCGTGGTGATGGCCTGAACGTCGGTCATGATCGCATCGCCCATGAAGACGATGTTGTCCATGGAACGTTCGCCGGCCTCGTGGTGGCCTGCCCCACAGGCGTCGCGCACGACGATCGGCACCAGGCCGAGGTCGGTCGCGTGGCGCACGGTCGGATCGATTCCGATCTCGGTGGCGATGCCGCAGATGGCAAAGGAGGTGAGCCCGAGGTCGCGCAGGATCATGGCAAGCGGCGTGCCCTCGAAGGCCGAAAACGTGATCTTGTCGAGGATCGCTTCGTTCTCGCGAGGGGCAAGTTCCGGAACAAGCTCGAAACCCGGCGAGCCGCGCAGGAACCAGGGATGGACCGCGTCCGGATCGTCCGTCCGCTGCCAGGCCATCGCCTGGCGGGTCTGGAACGCCCCCATCAGCGGCTTCGGCATCGACAGATGCCGGAGGAAAATCACTGGAAACCCGCCTGCCCGCGCCGCCTCCAGCACCTTCAGCACTTCGGCAAGGACCGCCGGACCGTTCTTAACCTGATTGGTGATCCCCACCTGCATGTCGTAGACGACGAGCGCCATCCGCTCGGGCCGGCAATAATCCTCAAGCGTCCTGCCGATTTCCATCTTCGCGGCCATTCAACCTCCTCAGGCTACCCCCTTAGGCAGCCGCTCCCACCGTTATCGCGCGGCAGGAATGTGGAGCGCGCCTCGCCAAGGCGCAAGAAGCAGGGTGCGGGGGCCGAGATTATATTTTGTTCGGGACCGTCAAGCGGCGCCGTTCCTGGCGTAGGCCTGGATCACAGCCTGGATCTCCCCCTTGGCCTTGTAGATATCGGTCACCCGATCAACGTCGAAGCGAGTACCGTTCTTGTCAGCGTCAAAGATCGTCAGGTATCTGGTCTTCGAATTGAAATGCAGCCGCATGATCGGCTTCCTGTTGTTGTCATCGAAGTTGATGGCGCAGTAACTCTTCTGATCTCGCATCACTATTCGCGAAATATCCGCGAACTCCGCGCCGATCGCGCGGACGATGTTGAAGCCGTCCAGTTCGTCTTGGGTCGTCTCAACGCCGCTCTCTTCGGTGAGATCGCTGGACGCGTTTTCGCTCACGCCGCTTGCGGGCGGAATGCTGACGCTGTCATTGAAGGCGGCCGTCAGCCGACGCTGGATCTTCTGTCTCACGAGATCGTCAAATGCGCGTTTGATGATCGGCTTGAACTCGGTGACGACCGCGGCGGTCAACTTGCCATCATAGATGTTCTTCGAGATCAGCCGCACGAACTCGTCATCCGGCTCGCTGAATTGCGCCTCGATACAGCTGATCGCGGCCTTCATGCGCTTGAGCGCATTGGCCGAGCTCTTGATGTCTTCAATCGAAAAGCGATCCTTGTGAAACTTCTCCAGCTCACGCAGGTCATTTTCGTCGTAGTCAAACAAATCGAACTTGAAGAACGGATTTACATCAAGCTTGTTGGGAGCGTCGAGGTCCGTGAAAAACCAGATCTGGATCCCATTGGTCAGAATTGCGATGGAACAATCCGTCGTCGAGAAATAGCGGTAAAGCTGGCTGTACTGCGCATCTGACAAATTGGCACTGACCGCTTTCGCTTCGAGAATGTAGCGGATCTTGCCGTCTATCTTCACGGCATAATCGACCTTTTCACCCTTCTTCAGCCCGACATCCGCGACGAACTCCGGAATGATCTGGGTTGGGTCGAACACGTCGAAACCGAGTGTTCGCAAGAAGGGCATCACCAGCGCGTTCTTGGTCGCCTCTTCTGTAAGTGCGATCGTCTGCGCGGAAACGGCGCGTTTCGAAAGTTCTGTAACCTGCTCCTTAAACGACATGCCGCTCCCCTTCGACGCGCCTAACAAGAACTACTTACACACGAGTATTCGCATTCCATCTCAACAATTGATTGATTCCCCTTACGTGGCAAGCGGTATCCGCGGGCGAAGAGCACATAAATCTCGCGGCGGATGTCGGCGTCAGATGTGAGTATCGGGCGCCTTGCGCGCCGCCTTGCCGAGCAACGCGATCACCTCCTCGTCGCTCGTCTGTTCGAAGTCGTGATAGTGCAGGCCGACGGCGCGGAAGGCGAAGGGGGTGGCGAGGCAAACGATGCGGTCGACGGAATTCCTGAGCGCGACAAGCTCGCTTTTCGGGGCGACCGGCACGGCGAGCAGGATGCGGCGTGCGCCCATCGGACGAAGTGCCCTGATCGCCGCCCGCACGGTCCCGCCCGTGGCGATGCCGTCATCGACGAGAACGACGTCGCGATCCTTCGCAGATATGGGCGCGCGATCGCCCAGGTAGAGGGCGCGGCGGCGCAGGATCTCGACCCGCTGGCGCTCCGTCTCCGCCTCGATATAGCCGGCCGGCGGCTGCACCAAACGGATCGCCTCATCATTGAGCACCAGTTGCGGTTCCTCGCCATCGACCAGTGCGCCAAGCCCGAACTCCAGATGTCCCGGCGCACCGATCTTGCGCACGATCAGGATTTCAAGCGGCGCACCGATGTGAACGGCGATCTCGTAGCCGACTGGAACGCCGCCGCGCGGCAGCGCCATGACAAGGGGATCACGCATGTCTTGCCGCGCGATCTCCCGGGCGAGCTGCCGCCCGGCGTCCGCCCTGTCCCTGAATATCCGCACCCCCGTAAACACCGGCGCTCCTCCAAGAAGGTTTGCTCGAGCTGTCGACCTGAGACAACGCCACAAGGGACCGATCGTTGCGCGCCGCGAACCGGGCAAGGGCTGCGCCCGCCCGCCTTTGATCCGGGGTTCATGTCTGCCCTGGCGCGGACCTCCGATCCGGCAAATCCGCACCCATCGGCCCGCGCTCGCGAGATCCGCCCAACCCGGCGACCGGCCCCGAAAATCCGCCGCGCCTCAGGTGCCGGGACCGCGTTGTGAACAACCGTGCCAATCCCGACCAATCGCTAAAATTGCAACGGATTTAGCCGGGTTTCGTTAAGGTGCCATCGCTACCAATTGCGCTTGCATATCTGGCTGAGACGCAAGCCGCCTTTGTTGATTTTAGCACGACAGGCCGTTTCGAAATGAGCTTTCTCCCTGTCATATCCATCATTGCCCTTCTGGCGATGCTCCCGGTCCTGATTTCGCTGCGCGCCTCGATGGTCGAAGGCGGCACCGACTTTGCCGTCGCCTGTGCCGTCGCGAGCGCCGCGACGCTGTTTCTGATGCTGGCCGAATGGCCGGCGCTTCAGCTTCTGTTTCCGGTCGGGGTGGTCTCGCTTGCGGGCGCCTGCCTGTTCGTGCTTTCAGGATTCCATCGCGCCCTCGATGTTTCGCGGCGCATGTCCACATTGCTCGTCGTCGCCGCGGCGATGGCGGTCTTTGCCGTGCTGCTCGCCGCCTTCGGCGCCAACGACCTGACGCTGCACGCGCTCTCGGCGACCGGTATCGTCGCCGCCTTCCTGCTCAACATCGCCGTCTGCTCGCAGCACCGCCGCCGGGCCCCGGGCCCCGTCGAGCGCCTGGTGGTGATCGCCTTGGCCGCGGTCGGCTGTTCGGCGCTGCTTGCCGTCACCATGCTGTCGCCGGCCGCCCATGACGCCTACGCCCTTCCACTCGAGCCAATGACCTGGGACATCGCCTGCGCGGCCATGCGGTACTTCTATCTGCCAGCGCTTTTTCTCGGCGTGATCCTGATGATCCAGAACCGGGTGATCACCGATCTGAAGAGCGCGATCGCGCGCGACGAACTGACCGGCGTGCTGTCGCGCCGCGCCCTTCTCGATCTCGGGCAGCGCACGCTCAATACCAGCTTCGCGCGCCAGAGACCGGCCTCCTTCCTGTTGCTCGACCTCGACTACTTCAAGCAGATCAACGATCGCTACGGCCATGCCGTCGGCGACGCGGCCCTTGGCCATTTCGCCGGCACCGTCGCCACCTGTCTCGGCGGGCGCGGCACGATCGGACGCATCGGCGGCGAAGAATTCGGCATCGTCCTTCCCAATCATTCCGAGGATTCCGCCTTTGCGCTCGCCGAAGAAATCGGCCGCACGGTGCGCGACACGCCGATCGGCCGATCCGATCGGCCGATCCGGCTGACGGTCAGCATCGGCCTTGCCGAAGCAGTTGCCGGCGATACGATCAGCGACGTCATGATCCGGGCCGACATGGCGCTCTACGACGCAAAGGCCGAGGGGCGCGACCGCTGCACCATTGCCGGACGCTTCCAGCCGGATGCAAGCACGCGTGTGCTCGCCGCCGCAGCCGCGCAGATGCGCGCGGCCGATACCCGCATCCCTGAGCCGCAGTTGCTGCGCGAGACAGGCTAGGGCCTGTCGCGCAAGGTCCGCCTTGCAAAGCCGTGTCCCAAACCTATCTGATCCTCGCTGCCCGTCCGAAGCTTCCGGCACCGCCGGATCGTGACAGGCAAGCGGCGTTTCAATGTGAAGAGCGGCTGTGCGCCCGGTGAGGCCGGCACCGCCGCCGGAGGGATACTTCATGCTGCGTGCTTTTCGTGCCGCCTTTCTGGCCAGCCTCGCCTTGGCGGCCGCCACCCTGCCCGCCCGCGCGCAGACGGTCGGCGAAGTGGGCGTCGACTGGCTTGGAAACGACATCATGATCGATGCCGTCAGCGACCCCAAGATCAAGGGCGTCACCTGTCACGTGACCTATTTCGACCGCAGCGTCATCGACCGGCTGAAGAACGGCAACTGGTTCGAGGATCCGTCGAACAACTCGATCTCCTGCCGCCAGACCGGCCCGATCGAAGTGGGCGACATCGATCTGTCGAAGGGGGGAGAGGAAGTCTTTCGCGCCGGGCTGTCGCTCGTCTGGAAGAACCTGCTGGTCACGCGGATCTACGACCGCAAGAACGACACGCTGATCTATCTCGCCCATTCGCGGGAACTGACGGACGGCTCTGCGAAGATGTCGATCACCACCATTCCGCTCTATGGCCAGACCGTCACCTGGCAAAGCGGCAAGCCGCAATAGAGAAAATTGCTTCCGCCGCTATCGGCGTGCGCGGCGACTTTGAGAGGTGAAGCGCCCGCCCCTTCGTGGGCGCTTCCAAAGCCTTGTCAGAGCGTAACGAGGAATGAGGCCGGCGGGAGGTCCGTTCGTTCCCCGCTCTTTTCGCCCTCAGGGCTCTCACCTTGAGGGCCGGATCCTTCAGTAGTTCGTCGGCGGGACGATGCCCTGGTAGTAGTCGCCATCGCCACCCTGGTATCCACCATAGGGATTGCGCTCACGATAGACCGGGGTCGGAGCGGACGTTCTGCTGATGCTGCCCGTGGACATCGTGTCGACGGTTGCGGACGGCCGCTTCATCGTCGGCATCGCCTTGTGCGTGTTCTGCGTTCCGGGAGGATTGTTGACGTCGATGCCCTGGTAGTAGCTGTCTGCCAGGGCCGGCGAAGCCATGACCATCGTGACGGAGAGCGCGGCGATGAGTTTCCTTGCAGAGATTGTCATAGGTTTAACTCCGGTTGCTACGGCGCCGCGCGTCTTATCGGGCGCGCAAGGGTCGCTGTAGAGCTTTGAACGCCTGCATGTCTTTGTCCCTTGATCGGCTCCGATCAACGAAACCATGCAGGAATACCTGGCACCCGGCCTCCGTTCGGGCACCCGGCAACACCGGTAAAGTAGTACAAGTAACCCGCCCAGCCACTTGACGTTTTGTCACAATGGCATCGCCCAAGCGTGAAGTTCATTGCCGAAGTTTAACTTGACCGTTCGGGACCAGTACCGCGCGACAACTGATCCCAAGCCCTCAGGACGCCTCAAGGTAAGTCCTCAGACGCAAAGAAGCCCCGGTGACGGTTCACCGGGGCTTCGTCAGATCCGAAACGAGAGGCTTCAGGCGGCCTGCGCCAGCTCGTCGGCAATGACCGTGTCGAGGTTGAGGAAGCACACCATCGTCTTTTCGAGCGCGACGATGCCGCGGCAGAAGGCGCGCTGGGCCTCGGGGATGATCTCCGGCGCCGGCTGCAGGGCCTCGCTCTTGATGGTCATCATGTCGGAGACCTGCTCGACCAGCAGGCCGACGAGCTTGCCGGCGATATCGGTGACGATGATCGCCGAGCGCTCGGAAGGCTCGGTCATCTTCATGCCGAGACGGGCAGCCATGTCGATGACCGGGATCACCGCGCCGCGCAGGTTGATGAGGCCGAGCACGTAGGGCGGCGTGTGCGGCATCGGGGTGACCGGCGCCCAGCCGCGAATTTCGCGGATCGCCATGATGTCGATGCAGAATTCCTGGTCGCCGAGGTGGAACGAGACGATTTCGAGATAGGCGCCGGACTGCTTGATTGCGTTGGTCATGATCAGAATTCTTCCCAGTTCTCACCGGAGGCCGTCGTCGACGGCACCGAGCCCGGTTTGTTGCCGAATGCGCCCGCAAGCTTGCCCATCAGGGCCTTGGCGGGGGATGGAGTTGGAAACGAGGCCATCTTGGCGGCGCCGATCTTGCGCAGCGGCACGGCCTCGCCGGTGCCTTTCGCAGCTGGTCGTTGCGCGGGCTGCGCGACAGGCGCTCGGACCTGCGGCGAAGCGGCCGCCTTGGTGCTCGGCGTCACGGGCGCCACGGGCGCCGACCCATGGCCCGGCATGGTGCGCGGCATCGAATGTCCTTCGCGGAACTGGCCGACAAGCCCGGTCAGGCGTTCGGCGTCCTGCGCCAGCGTGTGGCTCGACGCATTGGTCTGCTCGACCATGGCGGCGTTCTGCTGCGTCATCTGGTCGAGCTGGCCGACGGCGGTGCTGATCTCGCCAAGACCGGTCGACTGTTCGCGCGCCGCCATGACGATCGACGTCATGTGCTCGTTGATTCTCACGACATCGGCGCCGATCCGACCGAGCGCCTCGCCCGTTGCCCGCACCAGCTTGACGCCGGCGCCGACCTCGTTGCCGGAACGGCTGACGAGCGCCTTGATGTCCTTGGCCGCACCGGCTGCGCGCTGCGCGAGTTCCCGCACTTCCTGCGCCACCACGGCAAAACCCTTGCCCGCCTCGCCCGCGCGCGCTGCTTCCACGCCGGCGTTGAGCGCCAGAAGGTTGGTCTGGAACGCGATCTCGTCGATGACGTTGATGATCTTGCCGATCTCGTTCGAGGCGCCCTCGATGCGCGCCATGGCGGAGATCGCCTCGCCGACGATGCGGCCCGATTCCTCCGCATTGGTGCGGGTCTCGTCGACCATGCGGCTTGCCTCTTCGGCGCGCTCGGTCGCGGTGCGGACGGTCACGGTAATTTGGTCGAGTGCGGCCGAGGTCTGCTCCAGCGATGCCGCCTGCCGTTCGGTGCGGCGGGCAAGATCGTCGGCGGCGGCGCGCATCTGGCGACCGTTGGATTCGATCGAAAGCGCATTGTCCTTGACGCTCGAAAGCACCACGCGCAGCCGCTCGACCGTCTGGTTGAAGTTCTGCCGGAGCTGATCGAGATTGCCGTCGAACGGCCGGTCGATGGCAACCGCAAGGTCGCCGTCGGCAAGCTGGGTCAGGGCGCGGCCGAGATTGTCGATCGCCGTCTGGATGCGGCGCACCGCTTCCTCGCGCTCGCTCTGTTGCTGCTCCCGCTCCTTCTCGATCTCGCGGCGGCTATGGGCAGCACTCTGTTCGAGCGACTGCTTTTCGATCGCAGAAAGACGGAACAGGTCGACCGAGCGCGCCATGGCGCCGATCTCGTCGCCCCGCTCGAGCGCTTCGAGCCTGGTGGAAAGCTCGCCGTTCTGGATCCGCTTCATGCCGTCGCGCAAGGCGAGGATGCCACGGCGCAGCGTGCTGCCATGGAACCAGAGAAGATAGAGCAGCGTCGCCATGGCGATCAGGCCGGAAGCGAGCTGCAGCTGGAACGCCTGGTCGGACGCGGCCCGCGCCTCGGCAACGCGCGTCTGCACCAGACCGCTTGCGGCGCTGGAAAGGCTGGTGAGCGCGGCCGCGACCCGCTCCCCGGCGCCGTCGATCGCATCGTCGATCTTGCCGAATTCGTCGGCCGAAGCCTTGCCCTCGATCAGCACCTTCAGGTCCGTGCCGATCGCCTGGCGCAGTTCTGCGACATCGGCGTCGAAAGTGGAAAGCATGTCGCCTTGGCCCAAAAGCCCGGCGAGCGCCTTGATATCGGCGGACTTCGTCTCGAGCATCGCCAGGATCTGGGCGATGCTGGCGGCCCGCGCCGGCTGGATGGCGCCTTCTTCGCGGTCGATGATGCTGTCCATGGCGTTCAGCACCAGATTGGTCGTCGACAGGCGGATTTCGTTGACCGTCGTCAGCCCGTTTTGCGCCGCGATCGCGCCCGCAAGCGCGTCGTTGGCCAGTCGCCCTTCATACCACCCGACCCCGAGCACCGAGCCGAAACCGACGAAGGCGGCGCCGGCAAGCGTCGCCAGCCGCTGGCTGACGGAGAGATTGCGCTTCAAGGAGTGAGATGTGAAAGTCATGGGAATCCATGGTCACGGGATCCCGCGTGACGCGGCATCCTCCTACGATCGATGCGGAAAGCCGGGGCCGATCAAGCCGGATGACGTCATGTCATCGGAGCGCCAGCACTCCTCCCGCGGGAAAAACACTGTCAAACAGACCTTAAACATTCGCTAAGGCGGCGCGGGGATCCCCAGTGAAAACACCTTATTTTCGAAATTGCGCATATTTGCTGCAAGCGCCGGTTTTCCCGGGCTTTGCGGACACAATCCATCGGAGCGTCGGGCGGGTTGTCTACCGCCATCGGGCATCCGTCCGGCACCACGCACCGATCGCCCCGCATGACCTGGCCGGCTTCCCCTTCCCGCGCGAGAGATGTTATGATCGTCTCCATGAACACAAAGTCGCAGCGCTCGATCCGCCTTCCCCTCGCCGCAAGCCTTGCGGCCGGGATCGCGATCGTCCTCCTTGTCGCCTTCCGCGGCTGGATGGAACACGGCGCCGAGATGTTCCTCGCCCTCGCCCAATCCGGGCTTTCCTGGTGCCTTTAGAGCGCGATCGCCTCTGAGAGACGCTGCCTCGCTGCAAATTTCGCTCCGCGCCGGCCGGATGATGGGCGGTCCGCGACGCGGGCTTTCTCGCGCAACCTGCGGCAATTGTCCCATTTGCGCGGGGTGCGCTAAGGCGGTATCAACGTGCGATCAACCCGACATGGCCGTCTTTGGCCCCAACAACATCGGTAGCACGCATGAAAACCATCCGCATCGTCCTTTGGGCCGCCGTCGTCGCCATGGCGGGCATTCTGGGCTGGCTGACCTATGAAATGACCCAGTCGAAGCAGGTGGCCTCCTCCGGCCCCTTCGGAGTACCCTTCACGCTGGTTGCCCAGGACGGCAAGGAAATCACCGAGAAGGCGTTCACGGGCAAGCCGACGGCGCTGTTCTTCGGCTTTACCCATTGCCCGGAAGTCTGCCCGACGACGCTGTTCGAACTGAACGGCTGGATGGAAAAGGTCGACCCGGACGGCAACAAGCTGCAGGCCTATTTCATCACCGTCGATCCCGAGCGTGATACGCCCGAAATCCTCGGCCAGTACGTTTCCAACGTCTCCAAGCGCATCACCGGCATTTCCGGCCCGGCCGACAAGGTGATGGAGATGGTCAAGGGCTTCCGCGTCTACGCCAAGAAGGTGCCCGTCGATCCGGCCAAGCCCGATGGCGACTACACCATGGACCACACCGCCTCAGTGTTCCTGCTCGACGCCGATGGCAAGTTCTCCGGCACGATCGCCTACGAGGAAAACCCGGAGACGGCGGTCAAGAAGCTGGAAAACCTCACCAAGGGCTGAGCGCCTTTCAAAACCGATTGACGATCGCGAGCGCCGGGCCTGCCCGGCGCTTTGCCTTTGGCGGGCAATCGTGATAGCGCACAGCGCAATAGTGCCGCCGCCCGGTGCGCCGCCCTTGCGGTTTGATGCGGACAGCGGATTTGCCAGCCGAAGGACAGAGCCTTGAGCGAGATCAGACTTTTCGTCAGCACCACCGAGAAGCAGGCGGAAGCCGTGCTCGATCGCCTGAGCGAGGTCTTCGGCGAAGAGGACTTCGCCATCGGCACCACGGAAGTCGACGAGAAACGCGACATCTGGGAAGCCTCGATCTACATGATGCTGGTCGACGAGGAGTGCGTGAACGAGCGCCTGGTGGATGCGCTTGCGCAAGACTTCGCCCACCTGCCGATCACGCGTGAGGTGCTGCCGGATATCGACTGGATCGCCAAGTCGCTCGAGGGCCTGGCGCCGGTGCGCGCCGGCCGCTTCGTCGTGCACGGTTCCCATGACCGCGACAAGGTCAAGACCGGCGAGATCGCGATCGAGATCGATGCCGGCCAGGCCTTCGGAACCGGCCACCACGGCACCACCGCCGGCTGCCTCGAAGTGCTGGCCTCGGTTGCCCGCACCCGCACCGTCCGCAACGTGCTCGACCTCGGCACCGGCAGCGGCGTGCTGGCGATTGCCGCCTGGAAGCTGCTGCACGTGCCGGTGCTCGCCACCGACATCGACCCGATCGCCACCCGCGTCGCCGAGGACAACGCCCGCGCCAACGGCGTCGTCACCGGCATGACCTTTGCGACGGCTCCCGGCTTCCACTCGACCGCCTTCAGCAGCAACGGCCCGTTCGATCTCATCATCGCCAACATCCTCGCCCGGCCCCTGATGAAGATGGCGCCGCAGCTCGTCGCCAACCTCGCCCCCGGCGGCTCGGTCATTCTCTCAGGCATTCTCGCCGAACAGCGCTGGAAGGTGCTCGCCCACTACAACGGCCAGCATTTGCGCCACGTGCGCACCATCTGGCGCAACGGCTGGGTGACGATTCATCTGGAGAAGTGAGGGCGCGGCCGCTAATCCTGCGCGGCCACGACATCCTCAATCAACACCGTCGGCGTCTCACGCTCGAACGACCAATGCCGCGCAAGGCACTCGAAAGTGTCGTCGCGAAGATAGAATAGGAAATGTCTGTCCGTCGGCTCCGGTATCGGTGCCGGGCGCCAGCCCGATACCTGGTCGCGGAGCGGATCGTCGCCCACCAACTCGTAAAACTCACCCCATTTGGGCGCGAGCCTGCTGTAACGGCATTGGCCGCGAAACCAGCCCTCGTCATTGGTCGCTCCGAGCCGCCAGGCTTGGCATCCGTCGAACGTGAGATAACCGATCTCATCCTCGCGTGCCGGATGCCCCCAATGAGCCAGCCGAAAGCAAAGCTGGATTACGCTTCCTGCCGCGTGAACTTCCACCGCCGGAACGTTCGGATCAGCGTTCCAGTTGTCGTTGAGCTGTATGAAGGTCAAGCTTGGCAAGCGAACTACCCCACGACCGTATCGATTCGGCTGGGATGATACTTCTTGCCGTGACAATCCAGATCGGAAAAACGAAAAGGCCGCCTCGTCTATCATGACGGGCGGCCTTTCGAAACTAAGGCGATGCCAGGGGCATCGCCTGCTGGCTGGCTTGTGGCCAACCATGCCCGCGAGCCTGAGGAGGAGGAGTGCTCGAGCGGGCGTCTACCGTTCCGAAGCTGACCACCCTTGAGGGAGGAGGAGAACAGAGTGACCAACTATTCTCGGAACCGCAGCTTTTTGAACCACCGGATGTTCG
>NZ_DASYGZ010000226.1:0-9811 GCF_035999135.1 Ensifer sp. | reverse complement strand
GGGAGCCTCAAGGGTTCTGTTGCCGGGATGGGCGAGGATATGCACGACGCGCTCACGCTTCTGTCGCACGGGCGGTTCCGCACGCAGGATTTCACCAAGGCAAGCTATCCGCTGGAGGCCATTCAGGAAGCCTTCGAGACGGTCGGCGAGCGGCCGCAACACCTGA
Source organism: Ensifer sp. (assembly GCF_035999135.1). GTDB lineage: Bacteria > Pseudomonadota > Alphaproteobacteria > Rhizobiales > Rhizobiaceae > Ensifer. The sequence continues at coordinate 9,645 of NZ_DASYGZ010000226.1, read as the reverse complement.
AGACCCAGATCGCCATCGCGGCGTAAACTATTGAAGTGGAGGTACCAGATGGACCAGACCAACACGTTTCTTGCTCCCCCGTCCGCAGCGCGCAGCTTCGGGTACTTCATCGACGGGCAGTGGAAAGAAGGGGCCGACCACTTCGAACGTGCCTCGCCGGGCCATGGTACGCCGGTCACGCGCACCGTGCGCTGCACGGTCGATGATCTGAACGCTGCGGTCGCCGCCGCCCGCAATGCCTTCGAGGATCGCCGCTGGGCCGGGCTTTCCGGTGCCGCACGCGCCGGCGTGCTTCTGCGCGTCGCCGAGATCCTGCGTCGCCGCCGGGACGAGATCGCCTATTGGGAGACGCTTGAAAACGGCAAGCCGATCTCGCAGGCGCGCGGCGAGATCGATCATTGCATCGCCTGCTTCGAGGTCGGCGCCGGTGCCGCACGCCTGCTGCACGGCGACAGCTTCAACTCGCTCGGTGACGACCTGTTCGGCATGGTGCTGCGTGAGCCGATCGGCGTCATCGGCCTGATCACACCCTGGAACTTCCCGTTCCTGATCCTGTGCGAGCGCGTGCCCTTCATTCTGGCGTCCGGTTGCACCATGGTGGTGAAGCCGTCCGAAGTCACCTCCGTGACGACGCTGCTCCTGGCCGAGGTTCTGGCTGAAGCGGGCCTGCCTGCGGGTGTTTATAACGTCGTCACCGGTTCCGGCCGCTCGATCGGGCAGGCGCTGGCCGAACATCCTGACGTCGACATGCTTTCCTTCACGGGATCGACGGCGGTGGGGCGCTCCTGCGTCCACGCTGCCGCCGACAGCAACTTCAAGAAGCTGGGCCTCGAGCTCGGTGGCAAAAACCCCATCATCGTCTTTGCCGACTCCGACCTTGAAGATGCCGCTGACGGTGCCGCGTTCGGCATCAGCTTCAACACCGGACAATGCTGCGTTTCGTCGTCGCGCCTGATCGTCGAGCGTTCTGTTGCAGCGGAGTTTGAGAAACTCCTTGTCGAGAAGATGAAAAAGATCCGGGTCGGCGATCCCTTGGACGAAGGCACCCAGGTGGGCGCCATCACCACCGAGGCCCAGAACGCCACGATTCTCGACTATATCGCCAAGGGCAAGGCGGCCGGCGCCCAGCTTCTCACCGGCGGCGAAACGATCGATCTTGGCCATGGCCAGTACATTGCGCCGACGCTTTTCTCCGGTGTTTCCCGCGACATGGCGATTGCGCGCGACGAGATTTTCGGCCCGGTTCTGTGCTCGATGCATTTCGACACGGTCGAGGAAGCCATCCAGCTCGCCAACGACACGGTCTACGGCCTGGCCGCGAGCGTGTGGACGAAGAACATCGACAAGGCGCTGACCGTAACCCGAAAGGTGCGTGCCGGTCGCTTCTGGGTCAACACGATCATGGCGGGCGGCCCTGAGATGCCGCTCGGTGGTTTCAAGCAATCCGGCTGGGGTCGCGAGGCCGGCATCTACGGAGTGGAGGAGTACACGCAGGTGAAGTCCGTCCACGTCGAGATCGGCAAGCGTTCGCATTGGATCGCATGATGTCGCAAGGCTATGATTATGTGATCGTCGGAGGCGGTTCCTCCGGTTGCGTATTGGCGGCGCGGCTCTCTGAAAATCCGTCGGCGCGCGTCTGCCTCATCGAGGCCGGCGGGCGCGACAGTCATCCGCTGATCCACATGCCCGTCGGCTTTGCCAAGATGACGTCAGGTCCTTTGACCTGGGGACTGAAGACCGCGCCGCAGAAACACGCCAACAACCGTGAAATCCTCTACGCCCAGGCCAAGGTGCTCGGCGGCGGCTCCTCGATCAATGCCGAGGTGTTCACGCGTGGGCATCCCGGTGATTACGACCGCTGGGTCGAGGAAGGCGCCGAAGGCTGGGGCTTCAAGGACATCCAGAAGTACTTCCTGCGGTCCGAGGGCAATTCGATCCTCTCGGGCGCGTGGCATGGAACGGACGGCCCGCTCGGCGTGTCGAATATTCCCGAGCCGCAGCGCATGACGCGCGCTTTCGTGCAAAGCTGCCAGGAACTCGGCATACCCTACAATCCAGATTTCAACGGTCCGCTTCAGGAAGGTTCCGGCGTCTACCAGACAACGACGCGGAACAACCGCCGTTGCTCGGCGGCGGTCGGCTATCTCCGGCCGGCCCTGAAGCGCAAGAACCTCACGGTCATTACCGGGGCGCTCGTGCTGCGCGTCGTCTTCGACGGGCGACGTGCCGTCGGGGTCGACTATCAGGTCGATGGCAAGCGGATGACCGCGCGCGCCGACAGCGAGGTGCTCTTGACCTCTGGCGCGATCGGCACGCCGAAACTGATGATGCTTTCGGGCGTCGGTCCTGCCGCCGCACTTCGCAGCCACGGCATCGACGTGATCCAGGATCTGGCTGGCGTCGGCGAAAACCTGCAGGACCATTTCGGCGTCGATATCGTCGCGGAGCTGAAGGATCACGACAGCCTCGACAAGTACAACAAGCTGCATTGGTCGATCTGGGCGGGGCTTCAATACGCCCTGTTCAACTCCGGTCCAATCACTTCCAATGTGGTTGAGGGCGGGGCGTTCTGGTACGGCGACAAGACGAGCCCTTATCCGGACCTGCAGTTCCATTTCCTTGCCGGCGCCGGGGCGGAAGCCGGCGTGCCCAGCGTGCCCAAGGGTTCCTCCGGCATCACGCTCAATTCCTACACGCTGCGCCCGAAGTCGCGCGGGACTGTCGCGCTTCGCTCGGCAGATCCGCGCGATCTTCCGATCATCGATCCGAACTTCCTCGCCGACCCGGAAGACGTGAAGATCTCGGTCGAAGGCGTGAAGATCAGTCAGGAGATCTTCGCCCAGCCGTCGCTGCAGAAGTACATCAAGGTCAGGCACTTCCCGAGCCGCGATGTCCGCACGGAAGCGGATTACGTCGCCTATACCCGCCAGTACGGCCGTACCTCCTATCATCCGACCTGCACCTGCAAGATGGGGCTCGACGAGATGTCGGTGGTCGATCCGCAACTGCGTGTGCACGGGCTCGACGGCATCCGCATCTGCGACAGTTCCACCATGCCGAGCCTCGTCGGGTCCAACACCAATGCGGCAACGATCATGATCGGGGAAAAGGCCGCGGACATGATCCGCGGCAATGCCTGATCAGACAGTCCGACGGTCAAAGAAAAGAGGGCGGCTCGAGGGCCGCCCTTTTTCCATCAGTCCCACTCAGGAACCCAGGGAAGTTGTCCTGGTTTGATGATGCGGTAACCGGTGGCGGTCAGCGCGTCGATCCTTTGCATATCGATCGACGAGAGGGTGAAATCCATGATCTCGAAGTTCGCACGGATGTTTTCCGGCTTGGTGGACATGGTATTGAGCGGAACGCCTTTCTGGATAATCCAGCGCTGCGCCACTTGTGCCGCGGACTTGCCGTAGGTCTCGCCGATCTTGGAAAAAAGGCCGTGCTTGAAGATCTCGCCACGGGCGATCGACGCGTAGGATGTGATCGGGATTCCGGTTTCTGCTGCTGCTGCGAGCAGTTTCTCCTGGTTGACCAGCGGGTGGAATTCCACCTGGTTGGTCACGAGCGGAAGGTCGATGACGTACCGCGCCTCCCGCATCATGGCCGCCGTGTAGTTCGATACACCGATAGCCTTTGTCAGCCCTCTTTCCAGTGCGGATCGAAGCATCAGGAGTGAGGGGACGATCTCGCCGTTTGCCGGCGGCCAGTGCAAGAGAAGGACGTCGACGCAATCGGTCTTCAGGGCCTGAAGGCTTGCCTCGACTGAAGCGAGAAACGTCTCGTCCGAGTAGTTGTCCGGATGCACCTTCGTGGTGATGCAAAGCTCAGAACGCGGAACGCCGCATTCGGCCAGTGCTTCGCCCGTGTCAGCCTCGTTGCCATACATCTGCGCCGTGTCGAAGGCGCGGTAGCCGACATCGACAGCCGCCTCGATCGCCCGGCGCAGCTCGCCTCCGTTCAGCGGATAGGTGCCGAAGCCGCGCTGAAAGCTCTTCTGGAAGTAGATGTTCATGCCTCCCCCTTGGTCGATTGCCGCGCCGGCGTCGAATGCCGGTCATTCGAAAATCGCACCGGCCGGCTTGTCTTGTCGCGAATTAACATATAACTAGTTAGTTACTTCAAGCAATGAAAAACGGAGGATTTGGCGATGAAGAAGGTGAAGAGCGCGCAGGAGGCGGTGCGGCTCATCAAGGATGGCTCGGTCGTCGCCGTGAACTCTTCCTCGGGTCTTTGCTGCCCCGATGCTGTGTTGAAAGCGCTCGGGGAACGCTTCGACGGCGAAGGTCATCCGCGCGGCCTCACCTCCGTTCATCCGATCGCCGCCGGCGATTTCTTCGGGACGCGCGGTGTCGATCACATCGCCAAGCCCGGCATGCTGGTAAAGATCATCGGAGGCTCCTATCCCTCAGGGCCAAGCAATGCCGAACCGCCGCTCATCTGGCAGATGATCCTGAAGGAGGAACTCGCCGCCTTTAACGTGCCTTCCGGCATCGTCTTCGACATGTTGCGCGAGGGCGCTGCCAAGCGTCCGGGCGTGCTGACGAAGGTGGGGATGGAGACCTTCGTCGATCCCGAACAGGATGGCTGCGCGATGAATGAACGGGCGCGGGCCGAGCCGATCGTCAAGCGCGTGTCGTTCGAAGGCGAGGACTGGCTGCATTTTCCGGCCATCCGTCCCGATGTGGCGATCATTCGGGCAACGACCGCCGATGAGAAGGGCAACCTGACCTTCGAGCAGGAGGGCGCGACGCTCGGCGCGATGGAAATGGCGCTCGCCGCCCGCAATTCCGGTGGTCTCGTGATCGCTCAGGTCAAGCGCGTGGCGGCAAGCGGTACCCTTCGTCCCCACGATGTGCGCGTGCCCGGTATCCTCGTCGACATCATCGTCGAAGCGCCGGACCAGTTGCAGACGACGGCAACGCCCTACGACCCGGCGATCTCAGGCGAGCTGTTCCGGCCGCTCGAGACGTTCCGCACCCCGGCGCTCGACGTTGGCAAGGTGATCGCACGCCGCGTGGCGCAAGAGCTTGAGGATGGATGGGCAGTCAACATCGGCTTCGGCATTTCCGCCAACGTGCCGCGCATCCTCATTGAGGAAGGTCATCACGGCAAGGTCACCTGGGTGATCGAACAGGGAGCCGTCGGTGGTGTTCCGCTGCTCGACTTCAAGTTCGGCTGTGCGTCCAATGCCGAGGCCTTCGTCGCCTCGCCGCATCAGTTCTGCTACTTCCAGGCGGGGGGATTTGATTGCTCGCTGCTGTCCTTTCTGGAAATCGATGCCGAGGGTTCGGTCAATGTCAGCCGCCTTGCGGCCACCCCGCACCGCACCGCCGGCGCCGGCGGCTTCGTCGACATCACCTCCCGCGCAAAGAAGATCGTCTTCTCCGGCAATTTCAATGCCGGGGCGAAGATGCGCGTCGAGGATGGCCGGCTGGTGATCGACAAGGAGGGCCGCATCGCCAAGTTCGTGCCGAAGGTGGACCAGGTGAGCTTCTCCGGTAAGCGCGCCCGCGCACAAGGACAGGACATCAGCTATGTCACGGAGCGCTGCGTCATCCGCCTCGACAGCGACGGGCTCGTTGTCACCGAGGTCGCTCCGGGTCTCGACCTTCAACGGGACGTGCTTGATCAGGCGGCAACGCCCCTTCGCGTTTCAAAGGCGCTGAAGCGGATGGACGGTGCCCTGTTCCGCCCAGAAGCCATGGGGCTCACGCTGTGAGCGATCCGCGCATTGACCTTGTCATCACTGATCGCGTAGCGCGGCTGACACTCCGTCGCCCGGAAAAGCTGAACGCGATCGACGCGGACATGGTGGAGGCGCTCTCTAAGGCCTGCCGCGGCATCGAGCGTTCGGATGCGCGTGTGGCCATCCTCTCGGGCGAAGGCGAAAGATCCTTCAGCGCGGGCGGCGACATCGATGCGTGGAGCAGTCTTGACGCCGAGATGTTCTCCCGTCGCTGGCTGCGTGATGGCCACGATGCCTTCGATCAGCTGGCGCGGCTTTCCGTGCCGTTGATCGCCGTCTTGAACGGACATGCGCTCGGCGGTGGACTGGAGCTCGCAGCCTGTGCCGATATGCGCATTGCGGAGGCGCATGTGAAGATCGGCCAACCGGAATCGGGTCTCGGCATCATCCCCGGCTGGTCGGGCACGCAGCGCGCCTCTCGCCGGTTCGGAGCGCAGCGGGTGCGACGCATGGCGCTTTTCGGCGAAGTCTACGGCGCCGAGGAGGCGCTATCGCTCGGCCTCGTCGACAGGGTGGTCGCAAGCGGCGAAGGGCTTGCCGCTGCACGGACCGTTGCGGAGCGGGTGCTTCACCGTTCGCCGCGTGCAACGGAGCTTACCAAGATGCTGATCAACGCGGCCGAGGGTGAAGAGAGCGAACGCGTGGTTGAGGCGCTCGCCGGCGCGGTGGCGGCAGCATCGGGCGATTTAACGGAAGGCTTGTCGGTCTACCGACAGCAGCGTTCGCCCCAGTTCAATCGATAGGTCGGCGCCGTTCTCCGGCGACCCGGCCCTTTATGGCGGTGCTCCATGAAATCTGAAGACAAAGAATTCCTCGCGGACCTCTTTCGTTCGGCGATCGAAGCCGCGGACCCGGAAAATGCCTTGCGCGCTCATCTCCCAAGCCAGCCACGGGGACGGACCGTGGTCATCGGCGCCGGTAAGGGTGCGGCGCAGCTCGCCGCCGCTTTCGAAAGGCTCTGGCACGGTCCGCTCGAAGGTGTTGTCGTCACGCGCTATGGCTATGCCGTCCCCTGCGAGCGCATCCGCGTACTTGAGGCGGCCCATCCGGTACCCGATGCGGCCGGATTGAAGGCAACGGATGCGCTTTTCGAGGCTGTGCGCGATCTGACCGAAAACGACCTTGTCGTTGCGTTGATCTGCGGTGGCGGTTCGGCCCTGCTACCATCACCGCCGGGTCAGCTGACGCTGGAAGACGACGTGCAGCTCAACCGGGCCCTGCTTGCAAGTGGCGCGCCGATCTCGGTCATGAACGCCATCCGCAAGCATGTCTCGGGGATCAAGGGTGGTCGTCTCGCCGCCGCCTGCCATCCGGCAAAGGTCGTCACTTTGGTGGTGTCGGACGTGCCAGGTGACGATCCGGCACAGGTTGCCAGCGGGCCGACCATCCCGGACAAGGCGGATCGCGTGCAGGCGCGTAGCCTGATCAAGACCTGGGGCATCGCTCTTCCGCTGCGGGTTGCCGCGTGGCTGGAGGGCGACGAAAGCCTGGCGCCCCTCCCGGGCGACCCGGTCTTCGCGCGGAACGAGGTCCGGGTGATCGCCTCGGCGAGCCTCTCGCTTGAGGCGGCCGCCGCGCGCGCCGCGTCCCTTGGCGTTCCTGCCGTCATCCTCTCCGATTCCATCGAGGGGGAGGCTCGCGATGTCGCCCGCGTTCACGCGGCCATTGCGCGTGAAGTCGCCGGTCGCGGCCGGCCGTTCCCGCGCCCCGTCGTCGTTCTTTCGGGTGGAGAAACCACCGTCACCATCAAGGGCGGCGGCAAGGGTGGGCGCAACACGGAATTCCTGTTGTCGCTTGCGCTGGCGGCCGAAGGCATCGCCTTTTCGGCAATCGCCGCCGATACCGATGGCATCGATGGCTCCGAAGACAATGCCGGCGCCTTTGCAGACGGGCAGAGCATGGGGCGCTTGCGCAACCTGGGTCGCGATCCCTCCGCTATGCTTGCCGAGAACGATGCCTGGACGGCCTTCCATTACCTCGGTGACTTGTTCGTTCCCGGTCCGACCGGGACCAACGTCAACGACTTCCGGGCGATCCTCATCCGATAGATACGACCCGCGCCATCGCGGCGCGGGCCCGATACTGCCTCAGGCTGGGACGGGTGCGTCTTCGCGCAAAAGGCCCTTGCGCTTGAGGTCGGCCCAGAACTCAGCGGGGATCGGGTGGGAGAACCAGTCGAGGTTCTGCTCCAGTTGTTCGAGCGTGCGCGTGCCGGCCATGAAGGACGGAACGGCGGGATGGGCGACAACGAACTGTAGGGCGGCCGCGGCGAGCGGTACGTTGTAGGCAGCGCAGACGGCTTCGATCTTCGCAACCTTTTCCAGGATCTCGCGCGGTGCTGGCGCATAGTTGTACTTGGCGCCTTCCTTGGCGCCGGTCGCCAGGATCCCCGAATTGAAACCGCCGCCCACGACGACGGCGGCGCCGCGCTCCTGGCAAAGCGGCAGGAAAGTATCGAGCGCTTCCTGTTCGAGCAGTGTGTAGCGCCCTGCCAGCAGGAAGCAGTCGAAGTCGCGACGCAGCAAGGCTTGCTCGCAGACCTGCCATTCATTGACGCCGACGCCAATGGCCTTCACGATCTTTTCCGCCCGTAGCCTTTCGAGCGCCCGCCATGCACCGTCCATCGCCTGCTCGAACACTTCAGGCTGCGCGCTGCCGCGTGTGAAGACGTCGATATCGTGGATGAAGCACATGTCCATGCGCTCCAGTCCCAGTCGCTGAAGACTGTCCTCGAAAGCCCGCATCGTGCCGTCGTAGCTGTAGTCGAAATGCACCGTGAAGGGCGCGGCATTGGTCCATGGGGCAAAATCGATGGTGTCGCGCCGCGCCGGACGCAGAAGTCGCCCGACCTTGGAGGCAAGGACGAAGTCGTCCCGCTCCTTCCAGCGCAGAGCATGACCCGTGCGCAGCTCGGCAAGGCCATGGCCATACATCGGCGCGGTGTCGAAGAAACGGACGCCGGCCTCCCAGGCGCGCGAAAACATTGTTTCCGAGGTCGCCTCGTCGATCTCGCGAAAGATGTTACCGAGAGGTGCCGTTCCGAAGCCGAACGCGGTCACCTCAAGATCCGTCCTTCCGAATTTTCGCTTTTGCCCGGGATGCATGATTTTCCTCCATAAGTAACTGAATGGTGAATAGTATGCATGGCCCTAAACGGCTGTGCAAGCTGCATCCTTTGCGGCCTCCAAGTTTTTCGTCTTGACGGCATCCGGCTTCGGAATATATGTAACTAGATAGTTACTAGAGATGAGGCGTGGCAGATGTATCTCACCGAAACGCAGGAACAGGTGCGCGACATGGCGCGTGCCTTTGCCGACGAAATGATCCGCCCGATGGCCGAGGAGCTTGATCGCGAGGAGCGCTTCCCGGCAGGGCTTTACGACGAAATGGCAAAGCTCGGCCTTTTCGGCATTGGCGTGCCGGAAGAGCTCGGCGGGCCGGGTTTCGATACGCTCACATACGCACTTGTCATGGAAGAACTCAGCCGCGGCTACGCGTCCGTTGCCGACCAGTGCGGCCTGATCGAGCTCATCTCGACCCTGCTCGTCCGTCACGGGACCGAAAGCCAGCAGGCGATGCTGTCGGATATCCTCGGCATGCGCGCCAAGGTCGCCTATTGCATCACCGAACCGGAGGCCGGAACGGACGTCTCGGGCATCCGCACCACGGCAGAGCGTGACGGCAACGGCTGGCGGCTGAACGGCGGCAAGATCTGGATCCACAATGCGCCGGTCGCTGACTACGGCTTCGTACTGGCCAGGACTGACAAGGAAGCGGGAAACCGCGGCATGTCGATCTTCATCGTCGACCTGCATGCGGCAGGCGTCGAAAAGGGGCCGAAGGAACACAAGATGGGTCAGCGGGCGAGCCAGGTTGGCGCGCTGAACTTCGACGAC
>NZ_DASYGZ010000187.1:0-3027 GCF_035999135.1 Ensifer sp. | reverse complement strand
TCGCAGGACATCTGTGCTCATGAAGCGCCTGAGAGAGAATGCTATGCTGGAAGCTGAAATCAGTGTGAATGGTGATGTCTTCGTCGAAGGACACCACGTAGGACAACTAACCGGTTTCCGGTTTACGCTGGCGACCGGCGGAGACGGCCCGGATGCCAAGGCCGTGCAGGGTGCGGCGCAGAAGGCGCTGGCGCTCGAGTTCGAAGCGCGGGCTGCCCGTCTGCATGCTTCCGGCAACAACGATCTGGCGCTGTCGTCCGATGGTCTGGTGCGTTGGCTCGGCGACCCCGTGGCGCGGCTTTCGGCCAGCGACCACGTCATGCGCCCGCGCGTCATCCTTTTGGCCGACGATCAGCTGCAGGCCAATGCCCGCGAGCACGTCGTCGCCCGCATCGAGCGCTTCGTGAACCATCACATCGGCACGGTCCTGAAGCCGCTCGACGATATTTCGCGCGCCGAAGACCTCGAAGGCCTCGCCAAGGGCCTGGCCTTCCAGCTCGTCGAGAACCTCGGCGTGCTGTTCCGTCGCGATGTCGCCGAAGAGGTGAAGTCGCTCGACCAGGACGGCCGCGCCTCGATCCGCAAGTATGGCGTCCGCTTCGGCGCCTACCACATCTTCCTGCCGGCCCTCCTGAAGCCGGCTCCGGCCGAACTCATCACCCTGCTCTGGGCGCTGAAGAACGACGGTCTCGACAAGCCCGGCTATGGCGATCTCATCCCGATGCTTGCTGCCGGACGCACCTCGGTCGTGACCGATCCGTCCTTCGAGCGCACCTTCTACAAGCTCGCCGGCTTCCGTTTCCTCGGCAAGCGCGCCGTGCGCATCGACATTCTCGAGCGCCTGGCCGATCTCATCCGTCCGCTCCTGCAGTGGAAGCCCGGCACGCAGCCGCGTCCGGAAGGCGCCTATGACGGCCGTCGCTTCACCGCGACCACGTCGATGCTCTCGATCCTCGGGGCGACGCCTGACGACATGGAGGAGATTCTGAAGGGCCTCGGCTACCGCGCCGACAGCGTCAAGGCCGAGGAGGCCGCCGCCTTCCTCGCCAGCCACGGCGGTGCCGCGGCCGATGCCACAGTCGGTTCCGAACCGGTTGCCGCAGACGATGCGGACGCCGACGGCGTCGAAGAGCAGACGGAAGCCGCAGCCGCAGCCGCGGAAGCGCCCGCAGCCGAAGCCGAACAGTCTGTCGATGCAGAAGCCGCAGCTTCGGACGAGGCGCAGCCGGCTGAAACCGTTGTCGCCGAGACCGGCGAACCGGTTGAAGCCAAGCCCGTCCTTCTCTGGCGTCCAGGCACCCGCCAGGACAACCAGCGCCAGGGTGGCCGTCCTCAGGGCGAGCAGCGTCGCGGCGGTCAGCGTCATGGCCACGGTCAGAACCAGGGCGAAGGACGTGATGGCGGGCGCAAGGGCGGCCAGCAGGCACGTGGCAAGCGTTCCGACGGCGGCAAGCCGGAAGGCGGTCCGCGTCAGGATCGCGGCGAACGTCATGATCGTCACGACCGCGGCGGCAAGCAGGCACAGGGCAAGTTCGAGGCGCGTCCGCCGCGTCGCGAGAAGCCGGTGGATCCGGATTCGCCCTTCGCCAAGCTTGCGGCTCTCAAGGAGCAGATGAAGAAATAAGGGCAGGTCATGGAAAAGCAGCCAGCGTCCAACCCGGCATCACGCCAGCGTCTCGACAAATGGCTGTTTTTCACGCGGCTGATCAAATCCCGATCGCTTGCGCAAAAGGCGATCGAGGATGGTCACGTCGCGGTCAACGACCAGCGGGTGACGCAGTCCTCGTTCCAGCTGAAGACGGGCGATGTGGTCGGGCTCGCCCTCGACCGGCGCGACCTTGTTGTGCGCGTGGTTGCGTCAGGGGAGCGACGCGGGCCATTCGAAGAGGCTCGGCTCCTTTATGAGGATCTGACCCCGGAACAGCCGAAGGAGAAGCTCTCGGCCTACGAGCTCGCAACGCGCGAGCGGGGCGCCGGGCGGCCGACCAAGAAAGAGCGGCGGGAAACCGATCGGCTGAAGCCGGATTTCGATCGGCGTGAGGATTAGAAAACTCTGCCTTTGCGGGGGCATTTCGCGCATTGAATATTCTTGCAAAGGGTCCATAAAGCCTTTACCTGACAGACCCACGTTGGGTGCATCGGGTTTGCTTCGGCAGCTATGCGCGCCGGACATTCCTAGCATGCGCGGACGACGAGGATCACCATTGATTGCCGTCTGCCATCAAACGTGAGCATCGGCTGGAGTACCTCATGACGTACGTCGTGACCGACAATTGCATTCGCTGCAAGTATACCGACTGTGTCGAAGTCTGCCCCGTAGACTGCTTCTATGAGGGCGAGAATTTCCTCGTCATCCATCCCGACGAGTGCATCGACTGTGGCGTTTGCGAACCGGAATGTCCTGCCGAAGCGATCAAGCCGGACACCGAGCCGGGCCTCGATATGTGGCTGAAACTGAACGCTGATTTCGCCACCAAGTGGCCGAACATCACCGTCAAGCGCGATGCGATGCCGGAGGCCAAGGAAATGGACGGCGTCGAGGGCAAGTACGACAAGTTCTTCTCGGCCGAACCGGGCCAGGGCGACTGAGCCGTTTCGTCGCCGGTCGTTCGGCGGCGCTGGCGCAAGGCGTTCGGCCTTGCGGGCCAAAGCTGGGGATAACAGGTCCTGCCCTCGCAGTTGCGAGAATGGTGGCTTGATGGCTGCCATGCAGCAAATTATTGATTTCGGCACTTTTTTGTGATAGGTTCCTTCTACTGATCCACAGAGGGTGTTTTTGCGCGCCCGAAAACCATCACGAAAGCAAACGATCTCCAAAACACGGTTTTCCCCAAGACGCAGCGATGCGTTGAGCAGTTGTGACCGTGTTTGATGAGGCTGTTTGCGTTCCTTGGACGGACCAGGATGTACCCACCCGGCGGTATCCCCGTCTATCCCGGGCCTCACTGACCCGGCCCCGGCCATAATGGCCGGCGCGAAACAGGGAGTTTTTGAAACGAATGACGACCCAGCAGAAAAAATCTTCGA
>NZ_DASYGZ010000178.1:0-26759 GCF_035999135.1 Ensifer sp. | reverse complement strand
CCTTGCTTTTATCCACCGATTTGTCCTCTACGAGCCGCAAAGAGTTTTGTGCCATTTGGTCCACCTTTAGGTTATTGAAGCTACCGAGGCAATGAAGCCGCCGCAGGAGTTTTTGTACATGTTTTGTTCCGTATTTGCAAGACCGGGACAATGCATTGAAAAGAAACAGCTATTCGACTTTCGTTCGATTCCTGTTCACGGATGGGATCCACCGGTTCCTGAATACGGTGGCTGCCCCTAGAAATCTCCTCGGCGAGGCCCGGTCGATTCGCCCGCGGGCAAGACCAAGACGGTGTGGGGGACTTGGGATTTGCGCCCCCAGATGGCAAAGAGCCAACAGAATTTTCGGCCGAATGGTCAAACAGAGGAACATACATGACGGAAGCTGAGATTGCCGTCTTCGGCGGCGCGCATATCGACAGGCGCGGGCGCATATCGGGAACGACGGCGCCGGGATCGAGCAATCCGGGCACCTGGTTCGAAGAGGCTGGCGGCGGCGGCTTCAATGCGGCGCGCAATCTGGCGCGGCTTGGCCATGGCGTGCGCATGATCAGCACCCGTGGCGGCGATGCCGCCGGTGAGATGGTCACCGCAGCCGCCGCGGCAGCGGGCGTGATCGACAGTCCCCTCACCTTCCTCGACCGGCAGACACCGAGCTACACGGCGATCCTCGAAAACGACGGCAACCTCGTCATCGCGCTTGCCGACATGGATCTTTACCGGCTGTTTTCGCCGCGGCAGTTGCAGCGCCGCGCGCTGCGCGACGTTCTCGCCACCAGCAGGCTCGTGCTGACCGATGCCAATCTGCCGGAAGAGACGATCGCTGCCCTGGCGAAAACGTCGGCCGGTCACGGCTCCGTTGTCGCCGGCATCGCCGTTTCTCCAGCCAAGGTGATCCGCTACCGGCCATGCCTGAATGACCTTTCGTTTCTGTTCATGAACGAATCCGAGGCGCGCACGCTCACGGGCAGACAAGCGACGGAAGCGGCGGAATGGCCCGAGCTCCTGAGGCATGTCGGGCTCAGGGGCGGCGTGGTGACGCGCGGCGGTCGTGCGGTCGTCGCCTTCGAAGGCGAACGCAGCTGTGTCATCACCCCGCCGGCGTTGCCGGAACTCGCCGATGTCACGGGCGCCGGCGATGCTCTGGCCTCCGGCTTCCTCTCGGCCTACCTATCAGGACACGGCATCGCCGATTGCCTGCGGCACGGCATCGCAGCCGCCGGAATAACGTTGCGCTCTCCGCTTGCCGCGTCCGAAGAGATGTCCGCGGCCAATCTCGAACAGGCGCTCGCTCTTGTGCCCGCGTCCGAAATGCTGTCATGACAAAGGACAGCCGAACTCCCAAGGAAAGACCATGACCAAACCCGCTTCTCCCTTCCTGCCGATGGAATATTCCGACGAGGTCGCGGCCGCCAAGGCGCGTGGCGCGCCGATCGTGGCGCTGGAATCGACCATCATCACCCATGGCATGCCCTATCCGGGCAACCTGAACATGGCCCGCAGCGTCGAGGCGATCATCCGCGAACAGGGTGCCGTCCCGGCGACAATCGCCGTCATCCATGGCGTGCTGCACATCGGTCTTGACGATGCCAAGCTCGAGGAACTGGCGAAATCCGAGGGCGCGATGAAGGTCTCGCGCGCCGATCTCGCCTTTGCGATCGCCGAGCGCCGGACCGGCGCGACGACCGTTGCTGCGACGATGATTGCTGCCGCACGCGCCGGCATCCGCGTCTTTGCGACCGGCGGCATCGGCGGAGTGCATCGCGGCGCCGAGCTCTCCTTCGACATCTCCGCCGACCTCGACGAACTCTCCCGCACCGGCGTCATCGTCGTCTGCGCTGGCGCCAAGGCGATCCTCGACATCCCGAAGACGCTCGAAGTGCTCGAAACCCGCGGCGTTCCCGTCGTCACCTATGACAGCGAAATCTTCCCGGCCTTCTGGTCGCGCGACAGCGGCCTCAAGAGCCCGCTGATGCTGAACAGCCCGGCGGCGATCGCCAACTTCCAGAACATGCGCGACCAGCTCGGCGTCGAAGGCGGCATGCTGGTCGCCAATCCCGTGCCTGAGGCTGCCGAAATCCCGCGCGAGGAAATGGAGATCTACATTGCCCGCGCGCTCGACAACGCCGAGCAGGACGAGATCACCGGCAAGGCCGTCACGCCCTATCTTTTGAGCAACCTCTTCGAAATGACCGAAGGCCGCAGCCTCGAAACCAACATCGCGCTGGTCGAGAACAATGCCCGGCTTGCCGGCGAGATCGCGGTTGCGCTGAACGCGAAGTAACACCCGCTCTCGAGAAGACACAAAACAAAAGCCCGGAGCGCGTGCCCCGGGCTTTTTCATGCCTGCCTGTCTCTGGGCTATCTCACCGCCCCGGTCACCGGAAGCGTTTTCCATGCGTCAGCCGGGACGCACGGAGCGTTTAGGAGTCGAGCATCTCGCGCACCGAAACCGCCAGTTGCTTCAGCGAGAACGGCTTCGGCAGGAAGCCGAACTTGGCATCGGCCGGCAGATTGCGGGCAAAGGCGTCTTCGGCATAGCCCGAAACGAAGATGAACTTCAGGTCCGGGTATTTCTTCCTCAGTTCCGTCAGAAGCGTCGGCCCGTCCATTTCCGGCATCACCACGTCGGACACGACGATATCGACCGCGCCGTTGAGCTCGTCCATGATGTCGAGGGCCTCGACGCCGGACCCGGCTTCATAGACGGTATAGCCACGCGTTTCGAGCATGCGCTTGCCGCCACGCCGCACCGCCTCCTCGTCCTCGACGAGTAGGACCACGGCGGAATCGCCCGTCAGGTCGGTCGGTTCTTCGGCCTTCGCCGGTGTCGCGGCAACGGATGCCACCGGGGCGGGAGCAAGAGCGAGCAACGAGGTGGCGCCAGACTGCGCCGGCTCCTCGGCCGCAACCGGCACTTCGATATGGCGCGGCAGCAGGATGCGGAAGGTAGTGCCCTTGCCGACTTCCGATTCCGGGTAGATGTAGCCGCCCGATTGCTTGATGATGCCGTAGACCATCGACAGGCCGAGACCGGTGCCCTTGCCGACTTCCTTGGTGGTGAAGAAGGGCTCGAAGATCTTGTCGAGGATTTCGGGCGGGATGCCGGTGCCCTGGTCGGAAACTTCGACCATCACGAAATCTTCCTCCGGCAGCTCGCGCCGTCCGAAGGCGGCGACTTCCTGGGCCGGAAGGTTGCGCGTGCGCAGCGTGATCGTGCCGCCGCCCGGCATCGCATCGCGCGCGTTGACGGCGAGGTTCAACAGCACCTGCTCGAACTGCCCGAGGTCGGTGCGCACCGGCCAGAGGTCGCGGCCGTAGTCGACCTCCACCTTGACGTTGGTGCCGGTCATCCGGTCGACCAGCATGCGCAGGTCGCCGATAACATCGGTCATGTTGAGCACGGTCGGGCGCATGGTCTGCTTGCGCGAAAACGCCAGCAGTTGGCGCACGAGGACCGCCGCCCGGTTGGCGTTGCGCTTGATCTCCATGAGGTCGGCGAAGCTCGGATCGGCCGGACGCGCTGACAGCAACAGGTGATCGGACGAGAGCAGGATCGCGGTCAACACGTTGTTGAAATCGTGCGCGATGCCGCCGGCCAGCGTGCCGACGGCGTTCATCTTCTGCGTCTGCGCCATCTGGTTCTCGAGCGCCTTCTGCTCGGTGATCTCCAGCGCATAGATGATTGCCGCTTCCTCGGGCGCCTGGTCGGTCTGGTCGATCACGGCATTGACGTAGAAGCGGAAGTGGCGCTCGCCATCGGTCGGGTGCAGGGCGTCGATCGGCGCGATGTCGCCCTGTCGGTCCTTGGCGGCCGCCAGGGCCTCGTGCAGCCGGCCCTTTTCGGTCTCATGCACGACCGTTTCGATCAGTGCGCCGCGCTCGACGTCGTCCTGCGAGACGAGGTTGGAGAACAGTTTCAGGAACGGCGCGTTGGTGCGCAGGATCCGGCCGTTGCCGTCGACCGAGGCGATCGCCATCGGCGTGTTGTTGAAGAAGCGGGTGAAGCGCATGGCGGCGCTCGAGGCCGACTGCTCGTTGTCCTCGCCGCCCTCGCGCGACATGACGATGGTGCGGCTTTCGCCGGGCGCCCCGTCGCGGGTCGAGGAAACCCGATGGATCATGCGCACCGGCAGGCTCTGGCCGTTCAGCTTGCGCAGATCGAGGTCGAGCATCTTGGTCTTCTTCAGACCGGGCTCGGCCTGCACGGCCTGCACCAGCGTCAGTCCCTCGCCGGCGACGAGATCGCCGATGCTGATCGAACCGGGCTGGAACTTGGTGAGGTCGATGCCGAGCCAGTCGGCAAGCGTGGCGTTGATGTAGAAGATCTCGCCCTTGCGACCGGCCGAGAAGAAGCCGGCCGGCGCATGGTCGAGATAGTCGATCGCGTTCTGCAGCTCCTTGAAGAAGCGCTCCTGGTCGTCACGCTCGGCGGTGATATCGGCGATCTGCCAGAGGTAGAGCGGATTGCGCTCGCTGTCTTCGAGCGGCAGCACCCGCGCCTTCAGCCGGAACCAATGGGCGCCCGAACCGCTCGAGGCGCCGGTCGCCAGCGGCTTCAGCAGGCGGAACTCCTCATGCCCTTGCTTGCCCTCGTGCAGGCCGTTGGTCAGCCTGTAGATCGCCTCGGTTGCCTCGCGGTTGCGCGAAAGAATGGTCTCGAGCGACTGGATGCCGGCAGCGTTCTTCGCGCCGGTCAGGGCGCCGTAGGCGGCGTTGGCATAGACGATCCGGCCCTTGCGGTCGGTGACGATGGTGCCGTCTTCATGGGCGTCGAGAAAGGCGCGCGCCAGCTCGTCCGGTCGCGACTGCGGCATCACCTCGATGAAGCCGATGACGGAGGAAACGAGGAAGAAGATCCCGACCATGGCAAGGACGCCGAGAATGCCGAGAACGATCTCGTTTTCCATCTCGTTCTTGAAGATCACGAAGGCGATCGCAGATACGGTGAGCACGATCGCAAGCAGCACGATCCGCAGGACGGTTCCCGGCCTGACGCCGCGGTCAACAACCGGCATCTGGTAGTCGCCTGACTGCCGCAATTTCGTCATCGGATCCTCTTAGTGCAGCCGGCGCCGCGCGGACGCGGCCCAGCCCTTCCGGCCGGTATCCGCGCGATCCACCGGGCGAAATCGGGTCATCCCGACACGCCCTCGATCATTCGGACAAGAATCATCTTTAACAATCAGAGATAACAGCAAAAAGCACCTCTGCGGAAGCATTGCCGCATATTCACAGGGAATGTCGGCGAAGTGCTTGTCCGAACCTGAAAAAAGCCGTCAAATACTGCCACGCGGATGGCAAAAGGAGCTCACCCCATGATGGAAACGATCATCGCAGACAACGGCAGCCGGTTCGTCATCGCCGCCGCGGCCGTCGCGATCGGGCTTGTCTGCCTCGTGGCCGTGCTCTGGATCCTGCGCAACCGCCCCTCCTCGCCCTTCATCCGCGGCGGCAAGAACCGCCAGCCGCGCCTCGCCGTTCTCGACGCGGCCGCCGTCGACACAAGGCGCCGGCTCGTTCTCGTGCGGCGCGACGATGTCGAGCATCTGATCATGATCGGCGGGCCGACCGACATCGTCGTCGAGAGCCGGATCGTCGCTGGCGGAGAGCGGCCCGTCGCGCCCGAGCGCAAGGTGGTCGAGCCGGCGGTTGAAGCCCGGCCCGCAATCCGCGAAATCGCAGAGCGACCCGCACCGTCTGTTCAAGCCGATCCCGTCGCCGCGACGCCGGTCCGACCCATCGCGCGCAGCGAGGAACAGCCGGTCGCCCGCGTCGAGCCCGTCGCACCCACCCGCGCTGCTGCCGAACAACGCCCGGCGGTCGCACCCGCCCTTCCCGCAGAACAGCGCCCGATCGCGCGCCCGATTGCACAGCCCGCACCCGAGGTTACGTCCGTTTCCGCCGTTACAACGCCCCAGGTGAACCTCGATGTGGCCGTGAGCCGCCCGGCGCCATTGGCGCAGCCCGTGCAGCCGCAGCCTATACAGATGCAACCCGCACAGCTTCAGCGTCCGGCACCCCTTGTCCAGCCTCAGCCGGCAGCCGCCGCTCCGCTTTCCGACTTTGAACGCCTGCTCGACGCCGAGATCAGCGGCGACCTACAGCGCCTCGGCCCCGCGACGCCGGTCACGCCTCAGAACCGCGCGCCTGCCCAAGCCGGCCGCCAGGAGCCGACGCTGGGCGCGCCCGCGGCCGAAGGCGGTCACAAGGAACCGACGATCGAAGAGGAGATGAACCGCATGCTGGCAGACATCTCCGCCGGGCGGAAGCCGTAACGAACACGCAAAACTGACGACGCCCGTGGCATGCCGGCTCCCTGCGCCTGGCAGCGTCTTCGGGCATCGCCACGGTGGCAAGTTGCAGTTCTGAGCCCACGGCTTTGCGGCGAAGAGATGTTTTCGGCTCTACGATACGCTCGGGCAGTGGAACGGCACGCGGAAAACGGAAAAAGGCGCGGTTTGAGCCGCGCCTTTTTTTCAGACTGTTGCGAAAGCCCTGGAGCTTACTCGTCGCGATAGACCTTTTCCCGCCGCTCGTGACGCTCCTGCGCCTCGATGGAGAGTGTGGCGATCGGACGGGCGTCGAGCCGCTTCAGGCCGATCGGCTCGCCGGTTTCTTCGCAGTAACCGTAAGTGCCTTCGTCCAGTCGCTGCAGCGCCGCGTCTATTTTGGAGATCAGCTTGCGCTGACGGTCGCGGGCTCTCAGTTCGATTGCCCGGTCTGTTTCGGAAGAGGCCCTGTCTGCGAGATCCGGATGATTGGCGCTCTCCTCTGCCAAGTGATCCAGTGTCTCGCGTGCCTCGCGAAGGATGTCATTTTTCCAAGCGTTCAACTTGGCCCGGAAATACGCCCGGTGGGTGGCATTCATGAATTCTTCGTCCTCTGAAAGGATGAAGGTACTAAGATCGATCTTCTCACTCAACGCGATTCTCCTGAAGAACATCTCATTGCGGCGGTGTATAGACCTATGGAAGCCTTGATTCAAGCCTCTGAACAGACACTCAACCGTATTTTAATATTGCTCGCGATTCAGGCTAACTGACGAATATTTCATCAAAATTACAGTTCAGTTCTTGGTCTGCGAGACACTTCCCTGAGGTCGGCCATCTAAACCCGGCGTCTCTATGTGGGGATGCTTTTGCGCCATTTCCATGCCAAATTGCGACGGCGTCAAAGTGCAGCACCCTTCCAGCACCCGGCAATCCCCGAAAAAAAGCGCCTCGCTGCTTGATCTTTGCTGTGCGGGCGGGAAAAGGTGACTGTCCGTCGGGCGATGGCGCATAGCATTTCGCCGCGACCAGATTGAACCCTGTCGCTGCGACAGGCAGCTACCGGAACCGCTCGATGCAAGACAGCGCCCCCAAGGTCTTACGCCTCTTTCTTCTGCGGCATGCGCGTTCTGGTTGGGCCCTGCCCGGGCAGCGTGATTTCGACCGGGCGCTCGACGAGACCGGATACGTCGAAGCGGAAACGCTCGCCCAGATGGCGGCCGATCACGGCATTCGACCTGAGCGCATCCTGTGTTCGACGGCGGTCAGGTGTCGCGAGACGGCCGAGCCGTTCTTTCGCACCGTCAGCGAGGACCTCGATATCCGCTATATCGACGAACTCTATTCCGGGCCGACAAGCGTCTATTTCGACCTGATCGACGCCCACCGGCACTTAAGTTCCCTGATGCTCGTCGGACACAATCCGATGATCGAGCAACTGCTTTACCGCCTGATTGGTGACGATCAAGCACGAGAGGCCGTGCCGCATGGGTACCCGCCGGCGTGCCTCGCGGTTGTGGACCTCGCCGCCGCAGCCGGCACCGATGGCGCTGATGCCACATTGGTGTCGCTGCTCCTTCCGAACCAGTAGAAGAATTGCCCGCACACGCGTTGCGACGCCGAAAATATTGCCTATATCGCGGTGGCTGCCTGCGTGCGACAGTCCGGTCGAACGAAAGGCAGTCGAACGCCTACGGGCCGCACGCCGCAAGAAAGAGCGAGATTTGGCGCCTAACCTGACCAGCTTCAAAGACGACGCTCTGATTGCGCTCGACAATCTCACGGACCGGGCCTCCGGTCTCGTCAACCCCTCCATCCGGCTCGGCGTCACCGGCCTGTCGCGGGCCGGAAAGACCGTTTTCATCTCGTCCCTGGTACACAACCTCTTGAACGGCGGACGGTTGCCGGTGTTCGAGCCCGTCCGTTCGGGACGCGTCTCGAAGGTCCGCCTCGAACCGCAGCCCGACGACGCCGTGCCGCGCTTTCAGTATGAGGAACACATCGCCGCGCTGGTGCGCGATCGCATCTGGCCCGATTCCACCCGCGCCATTTCACAGCTTCGCATCACGCTCGATTTCGAAAGCGCCAGCGGCTGGAACCGCCTGTTTTCACCGGGACGGCTTTCGCTCGACATCGTCGACTATCCCGGCGAATGGCTGCTCGACCTGCCGCTTCTGGCGCAGGACTTCCGCCAGTTCAGCAACAATGCGGTCGCCCGTGCCCGCGCGTCGGCGCGCGCGCCGCTTTCGGCCGACTGGCTGACGCTTGCAGCCTCTGCCGGATCGACGGCCGTTGCCGACGAGGCAAGCGCCCGGCGGCTGGCCGAAAGCTTCACCGACTACCTGAAGGCGTGCAAGGCGGACGAGCGCTCGCCGTCGACCCTGCCGCCGGGCCGTTTCCTGATGCCGGGCGACCTCGAAGGTTCGCCGGCACTGACCTTTTCGCCGCTTCCCGACCTTCCCGACGGCCGTGCGCCGAAGGGATCGCTCTGGGCAATGATGGAGCGACGTTACGAGGCCTACAAGAAACACGTCGTCAGCCCCTTCTTCCGCGAGCATTTCGCCCGTCTCGACCGCCAGATCGTGCTGATCGACGCGCTTCAGGCGATCAACAACGGGCCGGAGGCGCTGCTGGATCTGGAGCAGGCGCTTGCAGATGTGCTTGCCTGCTTTCGCGCCGGAACCAACAGCTGGCTGTCGTCCTTCCTGACGCGCCGGATCGACAAGGTGCTGATCGCCGCGACCAAGGCCGACCATCTCCACCATGAAAGCCACGACCGGCTGGAGCGCATCGCCGCGCGTCTGGTCGAGCGCGCCGCCGCCAGCATCGGCGTCAGCGGTGCGGGTCTGGAGGTCATGGCGCTTGCATCCGTCAGGGCGACCCGCGAGGCGACCGTCAATCATGATGGCCACGCGCTGCCTGTCATTGTCGGCACGCCGATATCAGGCGAGAAGATCAACGGCGAGCTCTTCGACGGCGAGAAGAAAACTGCTATATTTCCCGGTGACTTGCCGGAAAATCCTGAAGTGCTTTTCAAGGCGATCGAGGCCGGGACCGGCGCGACGGCGTTCGACGAGAGCGTCCGCCTGCCAGAGCTGAGCTTCGTGCGCTTCCGGCCACCGCATCTGGAGGAAACCGGTGGCGGCCTGAAACTGTCGGTGCCGCACATCCGGCTTGATCGGGCGATGCAATTTCTGTTCGGAGACCGGCTGGCATGAGCGACGACACAAACGGCCGCGGCCGCCGTCCGGGCGCCTTCTCGGTTCAGGAGGACAAGCTCGACCAGCCTCCAGTCCAGCCGCGCGTTGCACGTACGCCGGCAAGCTTCGACGACAACGTGGTGATGACGCCTGACGCCGACGACCCGTTTCGTGAGACGACGCTTGCCGTTGAAACGCTCGCCCTGCCGGAAGCAAGTCCGCGCAAGCGTCGCCTGTCGTTCGGCAAGGTGGCGCTCGGCGCGTTCGGTGTCATCCTTTCACTCTCTGCCGGCCTCTGGGTCGACCGCCTCCTTCGCGACCTCTTCACCCGCGCCGACTGGCTTGGTTATACGGCGCTTGCCGTCGTCGGGATTGGCCTGCTGGCGCTGTTGATCGTTGTTGGCCGCGAACTCTCGGGGCTGATGCAGCTGACCGCGATCCAGAAGTTGAAATCCGAAACCGAGACTGCGGCCGCGTCGGCAAACAGCAAGCTGGCGCGGGCGGCGCAGACAAAACTGGTGCACCTGCTGGCCACCAATCCGAAAACGGCGCGCGGCCGAACGCGGCTGAAGGAGAGCGAGGGCGAGATCATCGATGGTCCGCACCTGATCGAACTGACCGAGCGCGAGTTGCTGAGCCCGCTCGATCGCGAAGCGCGCCGCCTCATTCTGGCCGCGTCCAAGCGTGTGTCGATCGTGACCGCCGTCAGCCCGCGCGCCCTCGTCGATCTCGGTTACGTGCTCTACGAAAGCGCGCGCCTGATCCGCGCCATGGCCGAGCTTTACGGCGGGCGCCCCGGCACGCTCGGCCTGTTGCGGCTGATGCGTGATGTCATCGCCCATCTTGCCGTCACCGGCTCGATCGCCGCCGGCGACAGCCTGATCCAGCAGGTGCTTGGTCACGGTCTCGCTTCGAAGCTCTCGGCCCGGCTCGGAGAAGGCGTGATCAACGGCCTGATGACGGCGCGCATCGGCATCGCCGCGATGGACCTTTGCCGCCCCATGCCGTTTCGGGCGCTCAAGCGTCCGGGCATTGGTGACTTTCTCGCCGATCTCAGCCCCGCCGCCGGGCGCGCTGCGGGTGAGAGCCTCGATAAGTAGCGACATCAGATCCCGGCATACCAGTCGTAGCCGAGATCTTCCCAATAGCCGCCACGCCCTCGCCCGAAAGGTGAAAGGTCGGAGACGACTTCGATCGCCCGGATATACTTCGCCATCTTGTAGCCAAGTTGGCGTTCGACGCGCAGGCGCAGCGGCGCGCCATTGGAAACCGGCAGTGCCGATCCGTTCAGGCCGTAGGCAAGGATCGTCTGGGGGTGGCGCGCGTCGATCATGTCGATCGATTCGTAATAGGCCGTCGAGCCGGACAGGCCGAGCGACATTTCGTCGAAGCAATGGAACACGACGTAGCGTGCGCCGCTCCTCACCTGTGCGGCGGCCAGCACCTGTGCAAGCGGCACGCCGGTCCACCTGGCGATGCAGCTCCAGCCCTCGACGCAGTCATGGCGCGTGATCTGGGTGCGAGACGGCATGTTTCGCAAGTTGTCGAGCGTCAGGCTGATCGGTCGCTCCACGAGGCCCGAAACCGAGAGCCGATAATCGGCAAACGCCCCGTCCTTCAGAGCGAGATAGGCAGGGTCGGTCGGGTCGGTCGAACCGTTCGGCCGCTGCCCTTGTCTGATCTCGCTCTCTGAAAACTCCGGCGCCAACCGGTCCGCCGGGATCAGCAGCCGCTGCACGCGGTAGGTCAGGGTGTTGGCAGAGGCGATCATGCCGCGCACCGGATCGCCGCCCGCAAGCAAGGGGTCGAGTGCGTCGCAGCCGGCAAGCGGCGCGGCCGAGAGCGCCGTCGCGGCGCCCCTCAGAAAATGGCGGCGACTGACGAGCAAGCGGTTCATGACACTCTCCCTTCCTCGTCTCGACTGTCGACCCGATAGCGTCCGGTGATCATCGACCGCATCTCGTTGATCGGGCCGGCCGCAAACACCATGAAGAGGTGCACGACAAAGAAGCCGACGAGCAGGAGCATGACGACGAAGTGGATCGTGCGCGCCGTCTGCCGGCCACCGAAGAGATCGAGAAGCCAGGGCCAAGCGGCGTTCATGCCCGGCGACATCGTCAGGCCGGTGAGGATCATCAGCGGAAAAAGCAGGAGCAGAACGACAGCATAGGTCAGCTTCTGCAGGCTGTTGTAGCGTCCGCTGTGATCGAAGCGGAAGCACAGATGCTCGATCAGGGTGCGAGGCAGCGTGCGGATATCCCCCCAGCCGGGAAGAACGTCGCGGCGCAGGTGCCCGTTGATCAGGCTCGTGACGAGCCAGGCGGCGTAGACCGCCGCAAAGATCCAGGCGAAGAAGAAATGGACGACGCGACCGGATGCCAGATCCTGATAGGACGGGATGGTCATCCAGGCTGGGAAGGCCCGGTAGTCCCGCCCCTCTTCCGGCCCGCTGACGCCGAGCACGCCTGTCGTATCGAAGCTATGTCCGAGAACCGTCGTTCGACCACGGACATCGCCGTTCCCGTCGCGAATCGGTACGATCGAAAAGACGCTGTTGTCGAAGTCGAAACCGGATTGCTGGCCGAGATAGAGTTCCGGATGCGCGTTGAAGATCTGCAAGCCGCTCATGAGAAGGAAGAACAGCGCAGCAGCCCAGGCCCAGTGGGTCAGGCGCGTGGCCAGCCTGTGCCTGCGGATCGTCGACTTCGGTAGCGGCGCCGAGCGCGCCGTGTCGCCTTCATGTCCTGTGGTCGCCATGGGAAATCTCCGCTTTCCCATGGTTATACGTAGGGCGGCGCCCATGAGTTTCAGCCCCGATGCCGACGAAGCTGGGGACGGTCGAGCGGGCGCCGAAAACCCTGTGGGCGATCGCCATTCCGGTCACAAAGAAGCCTTGAAGCAGACCCTCTGGAAACCGTCCATTAACCATTTGCGCGCAAATGTGGCTTTCAGTTTCGCACGTTGACCCATCAAGGATCGTTTATGTTCTCGCGCCCTTCTTTGATCGCTCGCGGCGCTGCCGCCTTTGCGCTTGCAGCTGCCGTCGGCATTGCGACGCCGGCCTTTTCCGGCAGCAAGGACAAAGCCTTCTTCGAGAGGGTCGCTGGTCAGTGGAAGGGCCCGGGCGAAATCGTCGCCGGCAAGTACAAGGGCACCAAGTTCACCTGCGATCTCTCCGGAGAGCCGGTCGCCGGTGACGACACGGGCATCAAGCTCGACGGCTTCTGCCGCGTTGGCGTCTTCAAGCAACCGATGTCGGCGCTGATCACCCAGAAGGGCAACACCTACACCGGAAAGTTCCTCGATGGCGCCGAGGGCAAGGGTCTTGATATTGTCTCGGGCAACGTCGCCAAGGACAAGGTGGTCGTCGGCATCAACCGCAAGAAGCTGAACGGTGCCATGATCGCCCGCCTCCAGGACGACAAGACCATGAACATCACCATCTCGGTCAAGGTCGACGAAACGATGGTGCCGGTCATCGGCGTCAGCCTCAACCGTCAGATCGACACGATCGCGGTCGGTTCGATCAAGTAGTTTCCAGCGAGGATTGAAGCAACAAAGGCCCGGTGTCGACCGGGGCTTTGTCGTTTCAGACGCAATGATCTTCGAGGCACTCAGCCTTCGGCGCGCCACCAGTTGCCATCGCCGTCGGCGACCTCGATGCCGGCAACATCCGCCTCCTCAAGCCAGGCGCCGACCGGACGGCCGCAAACCATGAGGTCCGGGGCAAAATCGGCAAGCGGCATCAGTACAAAGCCCCGCTCGGTCATGCGGGGATGCGGCAGTTCGAGCCGACCGGCGGCCTGGCTCACGCCCTCGAACGTCAGCACGTCGATATCCAGCGTGCGTGGGCCCCAGCGTTCGTCGCGCACGCGCTTCATCGATCGCTCGATATCGAGGCCGGCGTCGAGCAGCGCCTCGGGTTCAAGCGTCGTTTCGACCTTGGCGCAGGCATTGTAGAACCAGGCCTGGTCCGTCTTGCCCCAGGGTGGCGTACGATAGAGCCGCGAGACCGCGAGGACGGCGCAATCCGCCCGGGCGTCAAGCTGGCGAAGCGCTTCGGCCATCGAACGCCTGGGATCGCCGAGATTGCCGCCGAGCCCGAGGGTGGCCTGCCGCCAGATCGCCTCAGACGACATGTTCGACCGTGACCTCGACATAGTCGAGAACGCCCGGAACCGGCGCGTTCGGCTTGCGAATCGAGACCTTTGCCCGTTTGATCTGCGGGAAGCGCACGCACAGCGTCTTGGCGACTTCCAGCGCCAGGGCCTCGATGAGGTAGCGGCGGCGGCCGGTGACGATGCGCTCGATCTCCTGAAAGGCGATCCCGTAGTGAACCGTGTCCTCGATCGAATCGTCGACCAGTGCCGTTCCCTGCGCGACTTCAAGCTCGGCGTCGACGAAGAAACGCTGCCCGAGCAGTTCCTCCTCGTCGAAGACGCCGTGGCGCGCGAAGAAAGCGCAGTTCTTGAGGGTGATGATATAGGTCGCGCTCATGCTTGTCCGTCCCGTCGATTTCTGGGTCACGCTGAGGGACGAATCCGCCCTCGTTCGTGCGCCAAACTGGTTCTTGCAGCGAAGGTGATACGGGCGGCCAACCGCCCACACGATTCCTCATCCCGCCTTGGCGTTCAGCATAGCATCCGCCATTGCCAGCGCATCCTTGCTGTTTGCGACATCGTGTACGCGGAAAATGGAGGCCCCGGCGGCGCGCAACAGCGCCGTCGTTGCCGCCGTTGCCACATCCCGCTTGCCGGCGTCGCGGCCGCTCACCGCTCCGACGAAACGCTTGCGCGACGTTCCGACCAGGAACGGCAGCTCGAAGCGATGCAGCTCGGCAAAGCGCGCCATGAGCTCGATGTTCTCATCGGTGTCCTTGGCAAAGCCGAAACCCGGATCGAGCACGATACGATCTCTTGCCACGCCGGCTGCCGCTGCGATCGCCAGGGATTTGTCGAGGAAGTGGAACTGGTCCTCGATCACGTCGGCGCGCTTCTGTCGGTCGCGTCCCGTGTGCATGATGCAAAGGCCAGCGCCGGTCTCGGCGGCGACCTTGGCAATGTCGGGTTCGCGCTGCAGCCCATGCACGTCGTTGACAATATGGGCACCCGCCTCGACGGCAAGGCGGGCCGTCGAGGCCCTGTATGTATCGACCGAAATCAGCGCATCGGTGTCACGCGAAAGCGCGGAAATCACCGGCAGGATCCGCGCCTGCTCCTCCTCGGCGCTGACGGCGGCGGCATCCGGCCGCGTCGATTCCCCGCCGATATCGAGGATCAGGGCCCCCTCCTCCAGGCATCGCACCCCTTGCGCGACGGCTGCGACGGCATCGATGAAGCGGCCGCCGTCGGAAAAAGAATCCGGGGTAACATTGACGATCGCCATCAAAACGCCATGCGGTCCGAGTTCGAGGCTGCGGCCATGGGAAAGCTTCCAGCTAAATTTCTGAAATGGATTGTAAGTCATTTTCCCTCACGATCCGCATCGGGCCCGGAGCTGCCGTTTTGCTGTTGCACCGGCGCTGGCTATGCCCCAAGCTTGATTGAAGTTCAACCAAAGAGAACCACGCATTGATGTCCCGAGTACGCGTCCCGTTCAAAGTCGCCCTTCTTGCTCTCCTGGTCGCCACGCCGCTCGGTGCGGCATCGGGCGAAACCGTGGTCAACAAGAGCTTCTCCTATTTCTCGATCGGTGGACGCACGGCCGAGGAGCTGGACAAGGCCCTGTCTGCGAGCGGGCCGCTGATGAAGTCGACCGGTGCCCGGCATCCCGGCGCGACCCGCATCAAGTTCGGCGGCTCGATCACCTATGTCAGCCGCGGCGGACGCTGTGCCGTCGGTTCGGCGCGCGTGACCCTCAGCACCCGCATCATTTTGCCGCGCTGGAAATATCGCCCCCAGGCCGGGCGCGACCTGGCGCTCGTATGGGATACGCTGTCGAGCGACATCAAGCGGCACGAGGAGCGCCACGCCGAAATCGCCCGCAACCACGCGCGGCGAATGGAAAAGATGTTCCTCGCCCTGAAGCCGCAAGCGGATTGTGAAGAAATGCAGGCAAGTGTCGCCCGCGCAAGCGCAACTGCGATCGAGGCCCATGACAAGGACCAGGCGCGTTTCGACCGCACCGAGGCCGCCAACTTCGACAAGCGCATGATCCGGCTTCTGCAATATCGACTGGAAACGCTGAAAAAAGCGCAACAGTAGGTAGCAGCCCGAATTCCCAATAGAACAAGCTGACTATAGTCGTTCCGAGGTTGAATTCGGCGGCTATACCCACAGTATTTTATTGGTGAAATATAACCATGGCTGCAAGCCTGCGACTCATCTATATTCAAATCATGGAGAGAGGGGCCGGAATGAAGTCTTGCCCCACTGATTTGACAGGTTAAGCGCGACACTGCAGTGGCGCGAGAAGCTTAAAATGTTGCCGTTACTTTGATTTGCGCGATGTTGTTCAGGCAAAAGAAGATGCCGAGCGACGAAGCCAAAATGGGTTCTCCTGGCGTGTCTTGGTGCAGCAGATGTTCCCTCCCTCATCTGTTTGCGATGCGCCCTCCTCGCCTCGCTCGTCGAACGACCAGCGAGGCACTTTTTTGTGGCACGTAGCGTGGGATGAGAGGGCTTGCCGCCAGGCCCGTGTCAGGCCTGCCGCTCCGGCACATGCACGACGAGACCGTCCAGTGCATCGCTCATCTTGATCTGACAGGACAGACGCGACGTCGGCCGCACATCGTAGGCAAAGTCCAGCATGTCTTCTTCCATCGCTTCCGGAGCGCCGACGACAGCCGCCCAGGCGTCGTCGACATAGACATGACAGGTCGCGCAGGCGCAGGCGCCGCCGCATTCGGCTTCAATACCGGGAACCGAATTGCGGACGGCATTTTCCATGACCGTCGAGCCGTTCTCGACCTCAAGTTCGTGGCGCGCGCCATCAAAGGCAACGATGTTAAGTTTTGTCATGTCTCTTTCCGGAATGAACTGATGGGTTGGCCAGGGCGCGCAATCTCCTGAGAAGGAGCGCCGCCGAGGCGCAAATTCAGGGAAAGTTCTTCCAACAAAACCGCGGGCCAGTCAACAACACCCGTTACCTGGCCCCGAATGACCGGCGACGCCGGCTGCGAAAGCGACGCCTCGTCTTGAGATAAAGGGCGGAAGCGGCTCGTGCGTCCCCTTCCGCCTCAGGGTCTAGCGGCAGAGCTTGAGGATGAAGAGTTCGGCCTCGAGAACGGCGGCCGAGAGTTTTTCGAGGTGGGACGCATCGGAGGGCCGCTGTTCGATATCGCCAGCGACGCTTGCGACATCGACCGCACCGACGGCAAGGGCTGCGCCCTTCAGGCGATGCGCCGCCTGGGCGCGCACGATGTCTTCGCTCTCGACAATTTCCTTGAGGACCTGGCGCGCCTGGCGCGCAAAGAGTTGCAGCACTTCGATTTCAAGCGCTTTGTCACCCATCGTCTGAACGGCGAGGTGGGCGAAGTCGATCGGCTTCCTGCCTGACACAGAAGAGTTGCCCGGGCTATCCGGGGCTTCGAAGGCAATCCTGAGGGCCGCCATGAGCCAAATTCCCTATTGTTTGTTTGATGTTGGCTTGGTTTCCGGAGCGCCGACTTCGGCGCCGTCCCGGCACCCGCACGTATCAAGATGTCCATCATCGGCGGGCGCGTGCAGCTATTGGCCTAAAACCGGGCGCAATATAGGCAGGATTCTCGGGAAATGGTTAACGGCCGTTAAACCTGCTGATTTCCTTGTCTTTTCCGCCTTTCGGAGCGTTAAGGCATTAAGAATTCATTAGGATTTTAATCAACCCCAAGCGCTCATAATTGTAAGAACCCAGCTAATGTGTCACTACGATACGCTTAGGAACGTGCCTGCGTACGAAAATGGCAACCGTTCCGGTGGATAAGGTCAACGCGTGGTCCCTTTCGGCCACAAATGCGACTATCCGTCGAGGCAATGCAGTGGGTGATCAGTAGGGTATTGCGTAGATCCGATGCGCGTATCTTGCCGTCACCGCCCATGAAGGAGAAGCCGCCTGCCCGCTACGGGACGAGGTGTTGCTCCTTTATCGTGGGCAAGAGGTAATGAGGCGTATCCCTATGGCGACGAAAAAGAGCAATGAGTCGATCGACGAAAAGGCTTTCCAGGCTCTGGAAGCAGCCCTGAAGATCGATTTCGACGAGCTTGTATCGAGCCCGAATGACAAGACTTCCTTGGATGATCCGGAGGAAAATGTGTCTCAGCCCACCAATCAGGCGGCAACGCCCGATGAGAATAAGAAGGCGCGGTCCCAGGCAGAGCAGTCCCGCGGGGCACGTGCTGCCGAAGCGGCCAGGACGCTCGCTCCCGAACCCGCGCCCAAGTCCCCGTCCCTTTCCGCCGCCAATGACGACGGCCGCCGCTCGCCGGCTGCGATGCTGCGCGCGCTTGACGTTCGCTCCAATCGCGCCGCGATCCGCGTTGCCGCGCTGGTGTCCGTCATCTGGGCGGTTGCCGGTCTTGGCGTTGCCAACCTGCTTTACGGGCCCGAGATCTGGCAGATCCGCTCGCTGAGCGACCTCTCGGCCACCCCCGGCGCCATCGGCGTCGCGATCGGCATTGTGCTGCCGATCATGCTGTTCTTCTGCTTTGCCATCATGATTGCCCGCGCGCAGGAACTGCGCAACGCGGCGCGCTCGATGGCGGAAGTCGCCCTCAGGCTTGCCGAACCGGAAACGGCGGCCGCCGACCGCGTCATGACCGTCGGCCAGGCCGTGCGGCGCGAAGTTTCGGCTATGAACGAAGGCATCGAGCGCACGATCGCCCGCGCCACCGAGCTCGAAACGCTCGTGCATTCCGAAGTCAACGCTCTGGAGCGCAGCTACAGCGAGAACGAATTGCGCGTGCGCACGCTGGTCCAGGAGCTGGGCCTCGAACGCGAAGCCATTATCGGCCATTCGGAGCGCGTCCGCTCCGCCATTGCCGGCGCCCATGGCAAGCTGAAGGATGACCTGGAGCAGGCAAGCGAGGACATCGCCTCGCGCATCGCCATCTCCGGCGAAGCCTTCGCCTCGCTGATCGATACCCGTGCAGCCGCTCTCAGCGAAAAATCCGACAGCGCGCTGCAGTCGATCGGCAACATGCTTTCGACCCGCACCGACACCCTTCTTTCCGGCCTGACGGCTGCCGGCCTCGGCCTCAGCACCGAATTCGATACACGCCTCGACCAGCTGAGCGAAACGCTGACGAAGCGCGGCGAAGATCTGCTCAGCCAGTTCGAAACGCGCGCCTCGTCGCTGGACGCCAGCACCGAGAAGCTGAATGCGGCGCTCAACGAACGCGCCCGCCAGCTGAACGAGACGCTGATTGCCCGTACCCGTGACTTGAACGAGAGCCTGAGCGTCGGCCAGCATGCCATCGTCGGCGGCCTCGACAACGTGCTGACCTCGCTCAACGCCACGCTCGACGAAAAGGGTGCGAGCTTCCGCCAGAGCCTGCGCTCGAGCGCCGACGACGCGATCATGGATCTCGACCTGCGCGGCGGCTTCTTCGAAGAGAAGCTGCAGACGACGGTGGGACAGCTCGCGACTGCCTTCGACGAGCGCTTCCACGAGTTCGCCTCGGCCTTCGACAAGCGTGCGAGCCTGCTCGACACCAAGCTGATGGAAAGCCTGCATCGCATCAACGAGACCGTTTCCGGCGGCTCGGAGGCAATCGGCGGCGCGCTCGACGGCAGCATCGAAAAGATCGGCTCGGCGCTCTCCGACCAGTCGCTGACGCTGGCAACCGCGCTTGGCGCAACCCAGGACTTTATCGAGGAAACGATCGCCAGCCGCACCTCGGAACTCGGCACCATGATCGGCGACGCGCACAGCCGCATCGACGCCGTGCTGTCCGAAAAGACCAGCGGCCTCATGGGCGCCCTCACCCAGGCGCAGGACCGTATCGAAAACGGCTTCGGCCAGCGTGCGGATGCGCTTTCGAACGCGCTGACAACGAGTGAACAGCGCCTGACCGAAGGTCTGGACAGCCGCACGGCCGCCTTCGTCGATGGCCTGCATGCAGCCCACACCCGCATCGAACAGACGCTCAGCGGCTCGACCGACGAGATCACCAGCGCGATTGCCGCAAGCCAGCACCGTCTCGACAATACGCTGTCTGAACGCACCCTTGCCCTGTCGACGATCCTGTCGATGGGCGCGGATTCGATCGACACCGCCGTCAGCGGTACGGCCGACCGGCTGGAGCGGGTGCTTTCCGAACGCGGCGAAGCGATTTCCGACGCGCTCACCACGCAGACGACGGCGCTGGACGGCGTGCTCGCCGAACGCGCTGCCGCCATCACCTCGACCATGTCGTCGCGTGCCAACGAGATGGCCAATACGCTGAGCCGCCACGCAGAAGACGTGGCCGACAGCCTGACCTTCCGCGCAACGGCCGTTGCCGAGACGATGACCGACCGCGTCGGCGACATCGAGCAGAAGCTGTCCGAGAGCGTGACGGCGATTGCCGAGAACCTTGGCGGCCGCGTCAGCCTGATCTCCGATACGCTCACCCAGACGAGCGCCCGCATCGCCGAGGACCTGAGCGGCCGCGTCAACAAGATCTCCGATACGCTGACCGAAACCAGCGCCCACATCGCCGACGCCCTGACCGCCCGCACCACCGAAGCGACGGCATCGCTCGCCGGCAAGGCCGCCGAGATCGAGCAGACGCTGTCGGGCCGTGCCGAGCACCTGCGCGACACCTTGTCTTCGACCCACGAGCAGATCCGCGCGACGCTCGACGACCGTATCAACGCCATCAACCTTGCCGTCGGCCAGGGTCGCGACCAGCTCGAAGGCATGCTCGCCGACCAGTCGACCGCGATCGCAACCACCCTCGCCACCAGCGCCAGCATGCTGGAAATGTCGCTCGAAGAGCGCCAGTCCGCGCTTGCCGGCGCCATCGACCGCAGTGGCGAAACGCTCGACACGCGCATGCGCTCGACCACCGGTCACATTGCCGAGCGCCTGGCCGAAACTGCCAGCCAGATCAGCCTTGCAGCCGACAGCCTGACCAACCGCGTCGACCTGTCGATCAACGGCCTCAATGACCGCCTCGACGACACTGGCCTCAGAATCGAAACCAGCCTTGGTGCGCTTGAAGAGCGCATGCGCGAGAGCGCCGGCAACATCGGCTCGATCGTCGACGAAACAGGCATGCACATCGAGACCCGCGTCGGCGTGCTCGAGGACCGCATCCGCGGTACGGTCGGGAACGTCGGAACGGTTGTCGACGACACCGGCGCCCGCATCGAGAGCAATCTCGGCGCGCTCGAAAATCGCATTCGCGGCAGCGTCGCCAATGTCGGCTCCGTCGTCGACGATGCGGCGGCACGTGTCGAAGGTGGCCTCAATGCGCTGGAAGACCGCATCCGCGGCAGCGTCAGCAGCGTCAACGCCGTTGTCGGCGACACCGGCACGCTGATCGAGGGCAGCCTCGGCGTCCTCCAGGACCGCATCCGCGGCAGTGTCCAGGATGTCAACACGCTCGTCGACGATACCGGCCTGCGTCTTGAAGTGAGCCTCAGCTCGCTTGAAGACCGGGTGCGCGACAGCGTCGGCAGCGTCAACCAGATCGTCGACGGCGCCGGCCAGCGGATCGCCGACAGCCTCGGCGAACGTGCCGGTGAGATCGACCGCCTGAGCGAAGTGGCGGCAAGCCGCATCTCCGGTGCCATCGAAGCCGGTGCGGATCATATTGCCGAGCGCCTCGGCACGATGGACCGCGCACTCAATATCGGTCTCGAAAACGTCAACCGCACCCTCGAAGGCAAGGCGGCCGTTCTCGTCACCAACCTGCGGGGCGCCGTCAGTGCGGCAACACAGGATATCGACGCGGAAGCCGACCGCCTGGAAGGCAAGACCTCCGACATCGTCGCCAACCTGCGCAGCGCAGTCGGCGGCGTGGCCGAGGACTTCGACGCTGAAGCCGTGCGCCTCGAGGACAAGGCAGCCGGTCTCGCAAGCACGCTTCGCAGCGCCGTCGGTGATGTCGCGCAGGAACTCGACGCCGAAACGGTGCGCATGGAAGACAAGGCCGCCGGCCTCGTCAACACGCTTCGCAGCGCCGTTGGCAATGTCGCGCAGGAGCTCGACGCCGAAACGCTGCGCATGGAAGACAAGGCCGCTGGCCTCGTCAACACGCTTCGTGGCGCCATCAGCGACGCGGCGCAGGAGATCGACGCCGAAGCCGCACGCTCGGCCGGCCTCCTGTCACAGGCAGGTGATGATTTCGCTTCGGCGCTTGCCGCGCGTCAGGCTGAATTTGCCAACACCATCGACCAAACGGCAGCAGCGACCGCCGCCCGCCATGCGGAGCTGGCAAGCACGATCGAGCAGAAAGCGGCCGCAACGGCCGTGCGCCATGCCGACCTTGCTCGCTCCATCGCGGATGCGGCGGATGCGGCAACGGCGCGGCTTGCCGCTACCCACAGCCAGATCGCCAGCCATGCGGACAATATCCACCAGGGGCTCACCAATACCGAGAAGGCTCTGGAGGCCCGCGGCGACGCGATCCGCAATACGCTCGACGAGCGCACCCGGGAGCTGAACTCGATGCTCGCCGGCCGTTCGCAGGAACTGTCGCGCCTGATCGACGAACAGGCCCGCCCGGTCATCGATCAGTATGCCGCAACCGGTCGCGAAGCGGCCGAGCGAATCGCCGCCGTGACCCAGGAAAGCACCGATCGCCTGCGTGCGGAAAATGCGGCCCTGGTCAACGCGATTGCCGAGCGCACCGGCGAGACGCTGAACGCGATCTCGCACCGTGCCGAAGAGACGGCAAAGGCGATGAAGATGGTCGAAAACCGTCTGCAGTCGACCGCCATGGGCCTGATCGACCAACTCGCCAACAACAACGCTGCGATTGCGACGGTCATCGACCAGGCGAGCAGCAATCTCGGAGAAATGGACCAGCGCCTGGAAACGACGATCGCCCGCGTGTCGGATACGACCCGCCAGGCCTCCGACATGCTGTCGACCTCGACCCGCCTGATCGAAGGCAAGGTCGACAAGCTCTCTGACATCTCGGCCTCGACGCTCTCCCAGATCGGCGGCATCGTCGGCCGCTTCGAGGACCACTCGCGGGTTCTCGGCCAGGCGTCCGACCTGCTCGGCGCCGCCCAGTCGAACCTCGTCAGCACGCTCGAGGAACGCCAGGACGCGCTTCGCACCCTGTCGGTCGGCCTTGTGCAGCGCTCGGAAGAGATCGAAAGCACGATGCGTGCGCTCGAAGGCTTCGTCGACGGCGCCTTCCAGCGCGCCGAAGAACGCTCCGGTCTTGTTGCCGGCAATCTGCGCAGCGGCATCCAGCAGTCCTTCTCGGACGTTGGTCGCCTGCTGACCAATGCAGAGCAACGGGCCGCCGAAGCGGCGGAAGCCATGCGCAACACCCTTGCCCAGGCGGGCGACACGGCCGGCGCATCGGTCGAGCAGGTGTTCAGTCGCGCCGAAGAGCGCTCGCGCCAGATCGCCGATACGCTGCGCTCCGGCGTGGAAACCTCGTTCGCCGACGTCAACAAGACACTGACCTCGGTCGAGGGCCGTGCCCTCGGTGCGTCGGAAGCGCTGCGCCAGGCGATCGCCAAGGTCGGCGAGGATGCCGGCGCGTCGATCGAAGGCGCCTTTGCCAACGCCGAGGAACGCTCCAAGGAAGTGGCATCGCGTCTGCGCGGCAGCGTCGCAGCCTCGGTCTCCGATATCGAGCGCA
Source organism: Ensifer sp. (assembly GCF_035999135.1). GTDB lineage: Bacteria > Pseudomonadota > Alphaproteobacteria > Rhizobiales > Rhizobiaceae > Ensifer. The sequence goes on along the minus strand of NZ_DASYGZ010000178.1, from coordinate 3,560 downwards.
TGCTGGCCGAAAGCGGCAAGAAGTCCGATGGCGTCTCCGCCCAGCTGCGCGATGCGGTTCGCGTCGCGATCGACGAGGCGATCGGCCGCTTCAGCGGCGCGACGGACGAGATTCGTCGCTCGGCCGGCGAGATCCGCAAGGAACTCGACATGACCCGCGAGGAACTGAAGCGCGGCGCCTTCGACCTGCCGGAAGAAGCCAAGGAAAATGCCGCCGTCATGCGTCGCGCCGTCGGCGAGCAGATCAAGGCACTGCAGGAACTGTCCGACATCATCGGCAAGTCCTCGACGCAGCTCGAAGTCGCCCAGCCGCTGCGCCAGCAGCCGGCCGCAACTCCGGTCGCCCGTCCGGTGCAACAGCAACAGCCGGCAGTCGTCCAGCAGCCGGCACCTCAGCCGCAGCCGGCACCTCAGCCGCAGCCGGTCGCGCAGCCGCAACCTGTCGCCCAACAGCCTGCAATTCAGCAGTCTGTCGCCCAGCAGCCGGTTGCCCAGCAGCCGGTTGTAGAGCAGCCGCGCCGCCAGGAGCCGGCCCAGGCGCTGCGTGGCAGCCTCGGCCTCGACCAGGCCACGGTTCGCCAGCCGGCGCCGAGCCAGGCGGTAACGAACGAGGTCGCCGAAGGTGGTGGCTGGATGCGTGACCTGTTGCGCGCCGCTTCGCGCGAAGAAGCACCCTCGCCCGCGCCGCAGCGCCCGGCGGAAGCCCAGCCTGTGGCCCGCGCTGGCGACAGCCGCAATCCGCGTCACGTGGTCGAGTCGCTGAACTCCCTGTCGGTCGATATCGCCCGCGCCATCGATCACGATGCCTCGGTCGACCTGTGGCGCCGCTACCAGCGCGGCGAGCGCGACGTCTTCACCCGTCGCCTCTACACGCTGAAGGGTCAACAGACCTTCGACGAGATCAAGCGCAAGTACGACCGCGAGCCGGAGTTCCGCACCGCCGTCGACCGCTACATCTCCGACTTCGAAAAGCTGCTCGCCGATGTCGCCCGCAACGATCCGGACAAGCGCATCACCCAGACCTACCTGACGTCGGACACCGGCAAGGTCTACACGATGCTCGCCCACGCCGCCGGCCGCTTCAACTAAGCGACGTCGAACAGAGAACAACGAAAACGGCCCCGTCTCGCGACGGGGCCGTTTTCGTTTGGACGGGAGTTTGAGAAGAGAAATGGCCGGCCGGCTCGACTCTGAGCGAGAGCAGATGCGCTACTGTGACCGGCGCAAATTGCGTGGACTGCTACTTCAACGGTGGCGGGGGCGCACGGTCGAGCGGTCGTTTTTACAACCGCGCGACTGATTGCCTCCGCTATTTTCGCAGCTGCGCGCCGGACGTCATGACCAGCGCACAGCCGAGGGAACCCGACGTTACACGCGTTCCGCTCTTGCCATTCTTCTGAACCCGGCTCAGCGCAACGGCGAACAACCGCCGACATCGGCCGCCTTGACCCGGCCGGCCTGGAGGTCTTTCAGATAGGGCTTGTTCGGGTCCGCTCCGCCGATCGCCTCGTCATAGGTGGCGCGATTGGTCTTCAGCATCCGCCCGGCGGCCGTAAAGCTCACCATTTCCTTCTTGTTGACATAGGCCGAGGCGACATTCATCCGGCAGAAGAACGTCTTCTCGCCATTTGCAACGACCCAGCCCCAGGCGCCAGACTTGCCTCGGGAGAGCTTACCGGTGGAATAGCCCTGCTTGGCGAGCGTGGTATAGCTTTCCGCAAGGGCCACGCCGGGAACAAGGGCAAGGACGATTACCGCGGCCGCAGCCAGAGCCATATCTTTGAATGAAGTCGTCATTGGTGTTCAATCCACGGAGAATGGAGACAGCGCTCTTCCGGCGCCGCATTCACAACCTCAATACGCAAAACTGCTTAGTGCGCGCCAGGACATTGAATGGCGCGTTTGAGGCGACGAGACTATCGTCCTAGCCAAGACGCCCCGCTTGTTGGAAAGCGTGCAAGCCAAGGGTGTGCCAATGAGAACAGCGCCGCAACCGATTGAAATCCGCATCTGGTCTGCCGAATGGGCGGGGCAGTTTGAAGCCAAGGCCAGCACCATCCGGAGTGCGTTGGGCGAGCATGCAGCGCGCATAGACCATGTAGGCTCGACGGCCATTGAAGGACTGGACGCAAAGCCCATTATCGACATTCAGATCTCGGTGACCGATCTGCAATCCATCGACCTCCTGGCGGAGCGGCTGGCGACGGTTGGGTACGTGTGGCGGCGATTGAACCCTGACCTTACGAAACGTTACTTCCGCGAGGCGCCAGGCACTGAGCGCACCCACATCCACGTGCGTGGTCTTGGAAGCTGGAGCGAACAATGGACCTTGCTGTTTCGGGACTACATGCGTGCCCACGTGCACGAGCACGCGCCCTTGGCAGAGATCAAGCGCGGCTTGGCGAGGCAATATCGGGACGACCGGGCGGCTTACACCGAGGCCAAGTCCGACCACCTCTGGGCCATCATGCGGCGTGCCGATCGCTGGGCAGCCCAAACCGGCTGGCGGCCGGGACCGTCCGACGCTTAAGTGATGCTCCGCCTCCACCGACACCCTTGCAAAACAAGGCGGGGTTCGACCGGCTCTCTCGCTCGCCCCAGCACTGCGACCTTCGCCAAACGCAAAAAAAGCCCCGGGCGAACCCGGGGCCTTTTCATTTGGATCTCGATCCGGGCCGGCTCAAGCCAGCTGCCGATCAATGTTCCTTGTTGGCGTAGACCGACTTCTTGGTGAGGTAGATCAGGCCGGTGAAGATCAGCAGGAACACCATGACCATGAAGCCGGTGCGCTTGCGCTCTTCCAGGTGCGGCTCGGCTGCCCACATCAGGAATGCGGCGACGTCCTTGGAGTACTGGTCGACGTTCTGCGGCGTGCCATCGTCATAGGTGACCTGGTCGTCGGAGATCGGCTTGGCCATTGCGAGTGCAGCGGCGTTGGCAAAGTACGGGTTGTAATGCGTGCCTTCTGCGACTTCCACGCCCTGCGGCGGATCCTGGTAGCCCGTGATCAGCGCATGGATGTAGTCCGGGCCACCTTCCTGGTAGGGCCAGAACATGTCGAAGATGAACTGCGGGAAGCCGCGCTCGATGCCGCGTGCCTTGGCAATCAGCGAGAAGTCCGGCGGAGCTGCACCGTTGTTGGATGCCGCAGCCGCTTCCTTGTTCGCGTAAGGCGACGGGAAGTGATCGGACGCAACCGCCTTGCGGGTGAACATCTCGCCATCGGCGTTCGGGCCGTCCTGAACTTCGTAGTTGGCCGCGAAAGCCTTGACCTGTGCTTCCGAGTAACCGAGGCCTTCGAGCGTGCGGAAGGACACCAGGTTCATCGAATGGCAGGCCGAACAGACTTCGGTGTAGACCTTCAGGCCGCGCTGCAGCTGGCCCTTGTCATAGTGACCGAACGGGCCGGCAAAGCTCCATTCCTGCTGTTCCGGCTTGTGGATCGGATAGTGGGGCGTACCGCCGCCATGCTCCTCGCCGCCCTTGGCCTCTTCGGCAACAGCCGCACCGAGACCGAGACCAGCGACGACAGCGAGTGACAGAATGCCTGTAACAAGCTTT
>NZ_DASYGZ010000177.1:0-5338 GCF_035999135.1 Ensifer sp. | reverse complement strand
GATGGATTGCAAGAAGGCGCTCGCCGAAACCAATGGCGACATGGAAGCTGCGATCGACTGGCTGCGTGCCAAGGGCATCGCAAAGGCCGACAAGAAGTCGGGCCGCACGGCTGCTGAAGGCCTCATCGGTATTGTCAGCGGCGGCGTCAAGGCTGTCGTTGTTGAAATCAACTCCGAGACCGACTTCGTTGCCCGCAACGAAGCCTTCCAGGAACTCGTTCGTGGCGTCGCCAACGTCGCGCTCGGCACCGACGGTTCGGTCGACGCCATTGCCGCTGCCAACTACCCGGCAACCGGCAAGTCGGTCGACGAGACCATCAAGGACGCCATTGCCACGATCGGCGAGAACATGACGCTGCGTCGCGCGGCTCTGCTTCAGGTCGAAGACGGTGTTGTCGCAACCTACATCCACAACGCTGCCGGGGACGGCATCGGCAAGCTCGGCGTTCTCGTCGCCCTGAAGTCGATCGGCGACAAGGAAGTTCTCTTCTCGGTCGGCCGCCAGATCGCCATGCACATTGCTGCCACCAACCCGCTCGCGATCCGTGCGGACGAAGTCGACGCGGCTGTCGCCGAGCGCGAGCGCAACGTCTTCATCGAGCAGTCGCGCGCTTCGGGCAAGCCGGACAACATCATCGAGAAGATGGTTGAAGGCCGCATGCGCAAGTTCTTCGAAGAAGTCGCACTGCTGTCGCAGGCCTTCGTCATGAACCCGGAAATCACGGTCGGCCAGGCTGTCAAGGATGCTGAAAAGCTCGCTGGCGCGCCGATCGAAGTCACCGGCATGGCCCGCCTGCTGCTCGGCGAAGGCGTCGAGAAGGAAGAGTCCGACTTCGCTGCAGAAGTTGCAGCTGTCGCCAAGGGCTGATTTCTTCACCCATATTGGGAAAACCTCGGGGCATCGCGTGACAACGCGGTGCCCTTCGTGTATCCGGCTTCGTCAATGCGCTGGACCCGCCGGAAAATACGCCGCTGCGGTTGAAACCATGGAGCGCAATGTGTCCTTATGCGCTGTGCGCCGCGATCGTGCGCACGCGCGCCGATCTGTTCAGGAGCGATGATGCCGGCCGAACCACTCTACAAACGCGTTCTACTCAAAGCCTCCGGCGAAGCCCTGATGGGCAGCCAGGGGTTCGGCATCGACGTGGCGGTTGCTGACCGCATCGCCGCAGACATCGCGCAAGCTCGCGCCATGGGCGTCGAAGTGGGCGTGGTTGTCGGTGGCGGCAACATCTTCCGCGGCGTCGCCGTTGCCTCCAAGGGTGGCGACCGGGTGACCGGCGACCACATGGGCATGCTGGCGACGGTGATCAACGCGCTGGCGCTCGCAACCTCGCTGCGCAAGCTCGATATCGACACGGTGGTGCTCTCGGCGATCGCGATGCCGGAGATCTGCGAGAGCTTCTCGCAGCGCGCCACGCTTTACCATCTTTCCCTCGGCCGCGTCGTGATCTTTGCCGGCGGCACCGGCAACCCCTTCTTCACGACCGATTCGGCGGCTGCCCTTCGCGCTGCCGAAATGGGCGCACAGGCCATCTTCAAGGGCACGCAGGTCGACGGCATCTATTCCGCCGATCCGAAGAAGGATCCGACCGCGACCCGCTTCGACCGGCTGACCCACAGCGAGGTGCTTGAAAAGGGCCTGGCCGTAATGGATGTTGCCGCCGTTGCGCTTGCGCGCGAAAATGCCATTCCGATCGTCGTCTTCTCGATCCACGAGAAGGGTGGCTTTGCGGAAATATTGACCGGCGGCGGTCGTGCGACGATCGTTACAGACAACTAAGAGCGGCAGAACGGCCTCGGTGGCCGGCGAATGATAGAACGGGAGTTTCGACCATGAGCGAAGGTGTTGACCTGAAGGAACTGAAGCGTCGCATGGATGGCGCCATTTCCGCATTCAAGAGCGATATCGCGTCGCTCCGGACCGGCCGCGCGTCGGCGAACGTTCTCGATCCGGTAACCGTCGAAGCCTACGGATCGCGCGTCCCGCTCAACCAGGTCGCCAACATCACGGTTCCCGAGCCGCGCATGCTGTCGGTTTCGGTCTGGGACAAGCAGATGGTCGGCGCCGTCGACCGCGGCATTCGCGAATCGAACCTCGGCCTCAACCCCATCATTGACGGACAGAACCTGCGCATCCCGCTGCCGGAGCTCAACGAAGAGCGCCGCAAGTCGCTGGTCAAGGTTGCACATGACTATGCCGAAAAGGCCAAGGTCGCCGTGCGCCACGTCCGTCGCGATGGCATGGATGACCTGAAAAAAGCCGAAAAAGATGGCGACATCGGTCAGGATATCAGCCGTACTCAATCCGAGCGCGTGCAAAAGATGACCGACGAAACGATTTCCGATATCGACCGCTTGCTCGTCGACAAGGAAAAGGAAATCATGCAGGTCTGATCTGCTCGTGATCTGAGTCTCCTTTCGCGGACGCCTTATGCAAAACCTCACCTCCACCACCGTGCCGGAACACGTTGCCATCATCATGGATGGCAACGGCCGTTGGGCGAACGCCCGCGGGTTGCCGCGCACCATGGGACACCGCAAGGGCGTGGAGACCGTGCGCGACACCGTGAGGACGGCGACCGAAGTCGGCGTGCGCTACCTCACGTTGTTCGCCTTCTCGTCGGAGAACTGGAGCAGGCCGGCTGCGGAGGTGAGCGATCTCATGGGATTGCTCAAAACCTTCATCCGCAGGGACCTGGCCGATCTGCACCGCGAGAATGTCCGCATTCGCGTGATCGGCGATCGCTCCAATCTTCGCGGCGATATTCTGCCATTGCTGGTGGAAGCGGAAGAGACGACGCGCGCGAATACCGGCATCACTCTGGTCATCGCATTCAACTACGGCGCACGGGACGAGCTGACGCGCGCCATGCAGCGTCTGGCGACGGATGTGGCCGAGGGGCGCCTGCGGCCGGAGGAGATCACTCCGGAACGCATCTCCGCGACGCTGGACACGTCAGGCATTCCCGATCCGGACCTCATTATCCGCACCAGCGGCGAGGAAAGGCTGTCGAATTTCCTCCTGTGGCAGGGGGCCTATTCCGAGTTGATCTTCGTGCCCGAACTGTGGCCCGATTTCTCGCGCGAAGCCTTCGTGGCCGCCCTCAACAAATACGCGTGCCGGGAGCGTCGCTTCGGCGGTCTTGCCGAGCCTACGCTGGCGGTCGGGTCCTGATGCAAACCGAACTTAAGCTTCGCATCGCTTCGGGAGTGGTGCTCGCGGCGGGTACTTTGGCCGCGACCTGGTTCGGCGGCCTGGCCTTCCAGTCGCTGGCGGCTCTCATCGCTTTGTTCGTCTATTATGAATGGTCGACCATTACAGGTCTTCCCGAGCACGATTTCCAGGGCAATGCCTTTGGCTGGCTGTCACTGGCTGTCATCGCGGGCCTGATCGTTACCGGCTCCATCGGTTACAGCCTGCCGGTTCTGGCCTTTGCCTTCGCGGCATCCGTGGTGTGGGTGTTCGTGCGCAAGACGAGCTGGTGGCTGCCGGGCGGCATTGCCTATGCGGGTTTGACGGCGATATCGCTGGCAGCGCTGCGCGGCGCCGACGATCTTGGCCTGATGGCGACGCTGTTCGTGTTCGCGGTTGTCTGGGGAACAGACATCTTCGCCTATTTTACCGGCCGTGCGATCGGTGGTCCGAAGCTTGCACCGCGCATTTCGCCCGGCAAGACGTGGTCGGGCGCCATCGGCGGCACGATTTGCGGCATTGTTGCCGGTGTTGCCGTTTTTATGGCTTATTTTTCGCTGCAAGATCTCCGTATCCCGATCATAGCCCTGGTGCTTTCCGTCGCCAGCCAGGTGGGAGACTTGTTCGAATCCTTCATCAAGCGACGCTTCGGCGTGAAGGATTCTAGCCGTCTCATTCCGGGTCATGGCGGGGTCATGGATCGGGTCGACGGATTGATTTTTGCCTGTGTCGCGGCTTTGATTCTGGTCATGGTTCAGTATTTTGTCAGCGACGGGCGCCAGATCGCCTTCGGATCTGTCCTTTACGGCCTTTGACCCTGGCCGCGGGTGTTTGAGGAACGTTGATGCCCTACCTGTTTGATGCCCTTCAGATTCTGACTGGCTACGTCATTCCCTTCCTTCTGGTGCTGACATTGCTGGTGTTCGTGCACGAGATGGGACACTACCTCGTCGGCCGCTGGTCGGGCATCCGTATCCTAGCCTTTTCGATCGGTTTCGGGCCCGAGCTCGTCGGTTGGACCGACCGGCACGGAACCCGCTGGAAGCTGTCTGCCATTCCGCTTGGCGGCTACGTCAAGTTCTTCGGCGACGAGGATGCGGCAAGCACACCGGACTACGAGCGGCTGCAGACGCTGTCCCCGGAAGAGCGTGGGCAGACGTTCCTTGGCGCAAGGCTCTGGAAGCGGGCGGCAACCGTTGCCGCCGGGCCGATTGCGAACTTCATCCTTGCCATTGCGATCTTCGCAGTCCTGTTTTCTGTCTATGGCCGCCAGGTGGCAGACCCCGTGGTCGCCCGCGTGAACGAGAACAGCGCTGCTGCGCAAGCCGGAGTGCTGCCCGGGGACCGGCTGGTATCGATCGACGGCTCGCCTGTCGTCACTTTCGACGACGTTCGTCGCTACGTCAGCGTTCGTCCCGAAATGAAGATCATGATCCGAATCGAACGGGACGGCGCGACGCTCGACCTGCCGATGGTGCCGCAGCGAACCGAGTTGACGGATCAGTTCGGCAACAAGATGGAAATCGGTGTCATCGGAATCCTGACCGATCAGGAAGCGGGGAACTTCCGCACGGTCACCTATGGTCCGATCGAGGCCGTCGGTCAGGGATTCGTTCAAAGCTGGCACGTCGTGACCGGAACGTTCGACTATCTCGCAAATGTTCTGACCGGTCGCATGAAGGCCGACCAGATCGGCGGACCGATCCGCGTGGCCAAGGTCTCCGGGCAGATGGCCAGCCTCGGCATTCCGTTTGTGCTGAATATTGCTGCAATCCTGTCAGTTTCCATAGGATTGCTTAACCTCATGCCCGTTCCGGTGCTTGATGGCGGCCACCTGATGTTCTATGCGGTTGAGGCCTTGCGCGGAAGGCCGGTGGGCCCGGCCGCGCAGGATGTCGCCTATCGGATCGGCTTTGCCATGGTGCTGATGCTCATGGTGTTTGCCACCTGGAACGACATTTCGATGTTCTTCGGCTAACGTTCGGCCGGAGGGACGGCGAGGGGGATTTCGACGGATACTGTGAACGATTGGTTTTCAACGGCTTGCGACGAAAGGTTTTGTTTACGATAAATCGAGGCTGTAGTGGCCGTTAAGCCACGGTTCGAATTGAAGTAAACAGAAATTAACGAGCTGGCTTGCTT
>NZ_DASYGZ010000167.1:0-11991 GCF_035999135.1 Ensifer sp. | reverse complement strand
CGTCTCGTTTGCCTGCGACTGGGGCCCGACCGACATGATCGCCGACGGCGAGGACGGCATCCTCGTGCCAGACGGCGACGTCACCGCGCTCGCCGACGCCCTCTCCAGCGTGATGGGCGACGAAACCCTCCGCACCCGCCTTGCCGCAAACGCCCAGGCCAACGTCCAGCGCTACGACGCAGAACACGTGCTTTCCCAATGGGACGCCGTGGCGCTCTCGGCACTCGACCAGTCGAGCGCACGCAAACGCGCGTCAAACCCCACCGCCCTGCCCGCTTCAGGCGAAAACATGACGAGCTGGCTGTTCATGACAGGCTGGATACTCTGAGTGGTGGAGCGCCAGACTATCCGGACTGAAGCTCCTTGCTTTCATTTAAGATGATAAGTGGCCCGATTGGTTGGCACCTGGCCATATGTCGTGGATTTCGAGCGGACAGTTTAGTAACCGCGGCGCGCCCGCCAAAAAATACCTGGGTATGAAGTGCGTTTCTAAGATCCCACTCTTACAACCAAAGCTTGATTCGGTTGACGTAACTCCTGCGCTCGCGTGATCTATCGGTCATTCGATTCAAGGAGAAAACCATGGCATCTCATCCGTATATCTCTGGCCCGGGCAACATCACCCAGATGATCGGTTTCCTGCGGAAGAATTTCCCCGCAACGATCTCTTCGGAGACAGTTAAGAAATACCAGGTTGCCTCGAACAATGAGAGCTATGTCATCAACGCCCTTCAGTTCCTCGGGATCATCGACGAAGAGGGCAAGCGCACGAACAAGGGACACGAAGTCTTGCTTTTGCCTCAGGGCCAGTTCGAAAAGGCGTTCGCATCTCTGGTCCGCGAGGCATATGCCGACCTCTTCGAAATCAGAGGTGAAGATGCCTGGACCCTTACCAAAGCCGAACTGACGGCGTATTTCCGCACCAACGACAAGACGAGCGAAGTCATCGGGAGCAGGCAGGCGGGTGTCTTCCAGGCGTTCAGTGTCCTGGCTGGAAACGAGCAACAAGTAACGCCGACCAAACCTCGCGCGCCGGCATCCAACAGCAATTCGAAAACAACGAAACTCAAACCCTCAAAGACGAAACAGACCGACATCGTCATCGAGCCTGTTACGGTTTCGGTACCGGGTCACGCGTCATCGAGAAGAGACATGGCGTTGACGGTGCGGATTGAAATCAACCTGCCTGCCGAAGGATCACAGGAGACCTACGACAACATCTTCAAGAGCATCAAGGCCAACCTAATCGATGTTTAAAAACCTTACTCGGTTCGAGCGGATCGCCAGGGCATCCCGTAACGTTGGAAATTCGCCCCAATCGTTGACACCTGCTGCTCATCCTTTTGATGAGCGGAACATCCATTCCGCCATCACCATGGTATCTAGGGCTCTTTTTGACGACGGCCACTATTCGCAGGCGACCTTCGAGGCCTTCAAGCTCCTTGACACGCACGTGAAGAAGCTTTCCGGCGTGAACGACAGCGGTCACGGCCTGATGATGAACGCGTTCGGCGAGAAAAACACCAAGATAAAGCTAACGGACATGCTCACGCAGAGCGAACTGGACGAACAGAGCGGATACAAGTTTATATTCGCGGGATCTATGTCAGCAATCCGAAATCCAAGGGGCCATGAAATAATTCATGACTCCATTGATCAGTGCCTGGATCACCTTTCGATGGCATCTACGTTGCTTCGGCGGATTGAAGACAGGAAGTCGCCTTGACATAAAACGTGGCCGGCTACCGTGGGAGCCACACACTAGGGACGGAATGATCGGGCTCGTCGCTCAACGTCGCTTCGCAGAGAAAACAGGCCTATCCGGCGATCAATCCTGGCTCGCGTGCGACTTTCCGGGTTTGTCTCGCGATTGGTATGAATGGTGGGCCCGGAGGGACTCGAACCCCCAACCAAGCGGTTATGAGCCGCCGGCTCTAACCATTGAGCTACAGGCCCACTCTGGATCTGCCCCTGTCCTCAAATCGTAACGATCCAAAGATAAGAACGGGCAGCAACTTCAAGTGCTACCGCGGCCTTTGCGCTTCAGCGCGAAGCGTGGCAGCGTAGCCATCCAGCGGCGCGAACCAATGGCAGTTCGCGTCGTGTGTTGGCTCTAGCCGAAAACCTTTTTGCGGACAAGCCATTGCCGCAATGCTCACACAATCGGAAGCCAAGAAGACGCCAGGGACGGAACAACCGGAGAGACATCGACCATGATTTCCACACGCACTGCCCGCACGCTTTCGATCGCCGCCTTCGCTGCCGCTTTTGCCGGCGTTGCCGCCGCTCAGGCGCAGGAGACGGACAAGGACAAGGCAACCATCGTCGTTGCCGGCGAAGGCCGTGCGACGGTCGCGCCCGACATGGCGGTTCTGCAACTGAGCGTCGTCAAGGACGCCAAGACCGCCCGCGAAGCGCTCGATGCCAACAACAAGACCATGGCCGAAGTGCTGAAGGCTCTGAAGGACGGCGGCATTGCCGATCGCGACCTGCAGACGAGCGGCTTCATGCTGAACCCGCAATACACCTATCCGACCAACACCGACGGCAGCAACCGTGCGCCGGAACTGATCGGCTACCAGGTGACCAACGGCGTCAGCGTGCGCGTGCGCGACCTCGCCAAGCTCGGCGAAGTGATCGACAAGTCGGTGACGCTCGGTGTCAACCAGGGCGGCGGCGTGCAGTTCACCAACGACAAGCCGGAAGCCGTCATCACCGAGGCGCGCAAGGCGGCCGTTGCCGATGCGGTCGAGAAGGCCAAGGTGCTGGCGGAAGCCGGCGGTGTCTCGGTCGGCAAGATCCTCAACATCTCGGAACAGGGCTTCCGCCCCGAGCCGGTGCCGATGATGCGCGCCGGCATGGCCAAGGAATATGCCGCCGATGCCGTTCCGGTCGCAACCGGCGAGAACAGCTACAACGTCACCGTCAACGTGACGTTCGAAATCAAGCAGTAAGCTTGTCAAGGAGGCCCGCAGCCAAGCGCGGGCTTTCGGTATGGATACGCTCCCGGCGCCGAAAATCGGCGCCGGGAGCCCTGTTTTTGCGCGACGCTGATCGCATCAGCAATGCCCTCAACCAGGCTCTCGTCAAGACGGCGATCGTCAGCTCCGACTTTCAGGGACGCCTGCCATGACGCCCCCTCCTGTGAGCACGTCATCGAACGTTCGCGCACTTGCCCGGCCGTAGCGATCCGCAATCGCAGTTCCGCTCGCCCCCTAGACCCTACGTCGTTCCCGGGCTTGATTTTCAGGGTGGACCGATGCCTGATGCCGGGGAGATCGCCGACTGGCATGGGCTGGTTGGACATCTGGTCGCAACGCCATCAGGTTTCCGTGACCTGTTCCGGCAATGCCCGCAGCCGATCGGGCAACTGCAATCGCACCATGCAGATCCTTACGCATTCGCCACACTTGCAGCGTCGAGATTGGACAATCGTCTGGATTGGCCATCTGGATTGGTCCGAGGGGTGCAGGCATGTTGAAGCCGTTCAAGACCGAACGCTTGGAAATCCGCCAGTTGGAGGCGAAGGACGCCCCGGAACTGACCGGGATCAGCGATGTGCCGGCCGTGAGCCAATGGATGGCCTTCATGGAGGTTGGGTTCCCGCTTGCGAAGGCGCAAACCCTCATCGCCAGCCAGAGCGACACCAGGGAATACTTCTTCGCGGTGCGGCTTCCCGATCGAACGCTGATCGGCGCCATGGGTGTCATTGACCACCCTGACAGAACCGTTGAGGTCGGCGCTTTTGGGGACACTGGCGCAGATTGCCGCTCATCCAGCGCTGGCTCACCGGCCTGTTTTTGCCGAATGTCGACCTGACAACACCGCCTCCATCCGGCTGTTGACCAAGGCCGGTTTCCACGCCACGGGACGTCCTGGCCCCCCGGCCCAACCGGATCGAATTCAGGCTTGGATGATTGCGCGAAACGGCAACTGCAAGACCGCGATCGCCAGGCGGCGCTACGCCCGTTCAGGTCACGAATGCGCGCGGCCCGTTCCACTGGCTGCACGCCGCAGCCAACAAAAAGGCCCCCCGTGCCGGAGCACGAGGGGCCATTCTTCCGCCGGCCGGGGGAGACAAGGCGGGAAGATCTTTAGAGGTTACCAGCGGCCCATCGTCGGGCAGCCGCGGACGTTTGCAAAGACGATGCGGTCGCGGTAGCCGTCGCGGCGACCTTCGACGACAACACGACGCGACGAAACGTCGGCGACATAGGCGCGACGGAAGCCACGGTCGCGGGCCTTGTCGACGGCCATCCACGGGGCGCAGCGGCCGCCACGGCGATCGCGATCCCAGTGACGATCACGGCCACGACCCCAGTCGCGTTCGTCGCCATAGCCGCCATCATAGTCGCGGTACTGGACGCCAACGCCGCCGCCCGGGCCGATGCCGAATTCGATCGAGTCGGCGGAAGCGGTGGAAGCGGCGCCAAGCAGGCCGGTCACTCCGATGACGGCGGCAGCAGCAGCGTTAAAAAAGCGGTTCTTCATGACATCTCTCCAGGCTTGAAGGGTTCAAAGGGCAATCACCGTCCCAAGCGATTGATCAAAGGATAGGTTCCTGAAGCTGAACGACAGCGGAACCCGATGTTCATGGGAGGTTCAGATTGCCGGAACGTGATCCCTGCGTCGGAAAGCTGTGCGGACGCCGAGCCAGCGAACTCCGCAGCTCGGACCGTGCGCGGCGATAACGGCTTGATTTTTCTCACTTTGGCGAAGGACCATGCCGTGGCGGCACGTGTGCGGACACAATCTCCTGGTTGCGCCGGATTGCGCTCGATGATTCGGAGGCAAAACCCGGCGGCAGCCCCGACGACAGCGACGTGAATCCGCGGATCGCAACCAGTGGCGCGAGCACAGTTCGATTTCATGAAATTGTTGCGCTCAGGAAGCCGGTTCCAGGCGCATCGGCTGCGGCACCCTCAGCCGGCCAGCGCCTGCTCGAAGACGCGAATGTTGCGATAGTGGCTGAGCCGGATGATGGCGCCGTCCTCGATCTCGAAAATCAGCACGCTCGGGATCGAATAGGTCTGGCCGGACGCGGCCGGAAACCCCTCCATCGTCTCCTTGTAGGTGCCGCGCACCGTCAGGTCGGCGGCAACGCGCTGGCCGAAGGCGTCGCGCATCAGCACCACGTCGCCGAACTGCTCGTCGAAGCGACGCAGGTAATTCATCAGCCAGGCGCGCAAAGGTGCGACGCCGACCATGCGCTTGCCGGTAAGCGAATCAAGCTCGATATCCTCATGCGCCAGCCGCGCGATGGTCTCGAAATCCCGCTGGTTCAGCGCTTCGATGAAGCGACTGGCAATGGTCTGCGCATCGGTCATGACTGCTCCTCTTCGGCGCCTCGCACCTGACCGCACGCTCGCGTGCGGTCAGCCCGAAAACCTGCCTGTTTAACTAGAACGCGAACCGTCCGGGTCAATCGCCCGCTGTCGGGTTTGAGCCGGCTTCATTGGCCGAGATGCAGGACGACCTCGCGCCGGTGCGGTCGGTCGCGGTGCTCGAACAGATAGATCCCCTGCCAGGTGCCGGTGAGCAGGCGTCCGCCGGCAACGGGAATGCCGAGCGAGACCTGCGTCAGCGCGGCCTTGATATGGGCCGGCATATCGTCCGGCCCTTCCTGGGTGTGCACGATCCAGCGCATCGACGGATCGGAGGACGGCGGCACGAGGCGACGAAAGAAGCCGTCAAGGTCGCGCTTCACATCCGGATCGGCATTTTCCTGGATGAGCAGCGAACAGGAGGTGTGCCGCACGAAGAGGGTGAGAAGCCCTTCATCTGTGCCATGGGCCCGCACGAACCGGGCTGCCGCGTCGGTGAACTCGTAGAGCCCCTGCCCGCGGGTTTCGATGGTGATGGTCGTCTGCGGCATGGCGATCTCCGGACGCGTTGCGCCGGGCCCGATCCTCGGGCACGGCGTATCGAAACGCCAGACGCTTTTACCCCGCCAACGGCCGCCATCCAAGGCTAGAGAACGGCAGCCGCCGCCGGCCGGACTCTGGGCGCGACGCTCAAAGCGAAAGGAAGCTCTGGAAGCCGCCATAGATCAGGCGCTTGCCGTCGAACACCTCCTTCCAGGCATCGCCCTGCAAGCGCGGATCGGCCATCACCTTGGCGACGATCTCGTCGCGGTCGGCGCGCGACTTGTAGGTGACCCAGGAAAAAACCACCGTTTCATCTTCCTTCGCCTGCACCGCGCGCGGGAACGATGTGACCTCGCCATAGGGCACGTCATCGCCCAGGCATTCGCAATAGGAAAGCGCGCCGTGCTCCATCCAGACGTCGCCGGCCGCTTTGGCCATCGCTTTATACGCCTCGACATTCGCCTTCGGCACGGCAACCAGGAAACCGTCCACATAGGTCATTGAAAGTTCCTCCTCGGTTCATCGACCAGCATAGGACGCTGCAGGGGCAAAAGTTCCGACATCACCACAAAATTTTCTTCGCGATTGTCACGGAGCCTGTCGGGATCGGCGATGCTCGCGCGTCCTTTGCCGGTACCATCCAACAGCGGGGACCCACAGATGCAGAAGATCACGCCCTTTCTCTGGTTCGACGATCAACTGGAAGACGCCATCGGCTTTTACACCTCCATCTTCCGCAATGCCCGCATCACCGACGTCAAGAAAGGCCCTGACGGCAAGGCCTTCACGGCATCGTTCGTGCTTGAGGGCCAGCACTTCATGGGGCTCAACGGCGGCCCGCATTTCAAGTTCAGCGAAGCGGTGTCGTTCTTCGTGCGCTGCGCCGACCAGGCGGAGGTCGACTACTTCTGGGAGCGTTTGCTCGAAGGCGGCACGCCGCAGCACTGCGGGTGGCTGAAGGACAGGTTCGGGCTTTCCTGGCAGATCATTCCGGACGCGCTGATGCGGCATCTTGGTGATCCCGATCCGGCCCGCGCCGCCCGCGCCCAGCAGGCGATGATGGGCATGGTGAAGATCGATGTTGCCGAACTGGAGCGCGCCGCCGCCGGCTAGGAGACATTCGCTTGCAGCCCACGGCCAGAACCGATGCCTGAAGCGCCGTGCGTTCATCCGGACGCGCAAAGGACGCATGAGCACTTTGATTCCAGAGCATCTTTCTGCCCGCGAGTGATCCGACTTGAAGGCAGGATGCTCTCGGGTCCGTCAGGCGCCGCAGCCCCTGAGCTGCTGGCTGTAGACCGACGCCATGCCGGCCGCCCGCTTGGCGCCGGTCTTGGCCGTGTCGCTCCAGTTGCCACGGGCATAGCCGGCGTGGCCGTGGTAGTAGGCAATGTAGAGCCGATAGGCGTCGTTGAGTGCGATGCCGTTCTGCTTTGCGCTTTCGCGGTGATACCAGGCGATGAAGCGGATCGCGTCGCCGAAATCCGAGCGCCGCGCCGCCCAGCGGCCCGTCTCGCTCTGGTAGCGCGCCCAGGTGCCATCAAGCGCCTGGGAGTAGCCATAGGCGGTGGAGACGCGCGTCCAGGGAATGAAGCCGAAGAGCTTGGTGCGCGGCGGCCGGGCATTATGGCGGAACCCGGATTCGGTATAGACGGTCGCCATCAGGATCGACACGGGCACACCGTATTCGCGCTGGGCGCTGTACGCCTCCCGGCGCCAATTGTTGAAAAGGCCATCTTGCTGCTCGAAAACGGCACAGGCATTCCGGGTGTCTCTCGGCACCGTTCCGCAACCGGCCAGCAACAGGAGGACGACGACAAATACGCAACGCATCGCAGAACCTCGGGTTTCCGAGAGATTGATAAAACGTAAACCTTAAGGATCCCTTTTGATTCAATTGCGAGCGATGGGGGGAGTTACGTGTGCTCACAAGAATTCGACTATCGGAGGTTTTGATCAGGCCCTATTCTTCAAGGCTGATAAGGCGATGCGAGGAGGAGAAGAATGCGGCTTCCTGTTTTCATGTTTGCAGCCCTTGCCGGCGCCACCGGCCTGTTACGGCCGGCACTTGCCGCCGATTGCGCCGCTGCCCTTGACCAGGCGACGATGAACGAATGCGCCGACAAGGCACTGAAAGCCTCCGACGCGGAACTCAACAGCCTCTACAAGCAGATCGTCAGCCGCCTGAAGGACGATCAGGACGCCGCGAAGCTGCTCGTTTCGGCACAAAAGGCGTGGATCGCCTTTCGCGACGCGGAGTGCAATTTCTCCGCTTCCGGCGTCGATGGCGGGTCAGCCTATCCGATGGTTCTCCTGCAGTGCCGGGATGGCCTGACACGCAAACGGGTCGAGGACTTCAAGACCTATCTTGGCTGTGAGGAAGGTGATCTGAGTTGCCCGGTGCCTGCAGCAAACTGAGGGCCTTGGCGCAGGTTGCAGCCGCCATCTGGCTGGCCGGCCTCGTCCACGCTTCACCCGTCGGGCCGGCCTTCGCTGGCGATGTCGCCAGCCTCTACACCAGCGATGCCATCGTCACCGGCACGGGCGAGGTCAATCGGCAGATCGGCTTTCGTGAATGTCTGGGTGAAGTGCTCGTCAAGCTGTCAGGCGACCCGACGATCATCAACGCGCCGGGCTACGCCGCACTTCGGGCCGAGGCCGGGCGTTTCGTCTCGTCCTTCTCCTACCGCGACCGGATGGAGGGTATCCCGATCCACGACGAACAGGGAACACACGACCGCCCGCACGACCTCACCTGTGGGTACGAGCGGAAGACGCTCGACCCGCTGCTTGCAGACCTTGGCCGCAAGCCCTGGCTTGCTCCTCGCCCGTCGATCGCCGTTTTCGTTGCGGTCAAGGACCAGAGGCGCCGCTTCGTGCTGACGCGGGATGGCAGCGAAAGTCCATACATGGCGGACTCCTTGAAGGCGGCATCCGTTCCGCTGGGACTTGCGACGCTGCTGCCGGACGCTTCGACTGCGACCGCCCGCCAGCTCGATTTCGACAGGCTCTCGCAGGCGCGCACAGGCGAACTCGTCGCCGCAACCGCTGAAGTCGGAGGCGATGTCGCGCTTGCCGGCACCGTCATCTGGTCCGATGCCGAGCGTGGCTGGGTTGCTGACTGGCGCATGGACGCGGGCGGCAAGCCCTATCGATGGCGGACAAGCGGCGTCAGCTTTGACGAGGCCTTTCGCGTCGCCATGCGCGGATCAGCCCGCATCCTCTCCGGCAACGGCGCGCCGTAGGGAAATCCGCTCTCAAACGACGGTGACCGTGCCTTATCCGAGCGAGGCCACCAGTTCGCGATAGGCGGCTTCCGGGAAGGCCTTGAGCGTGCGGGTGCGCACATTGCCGCCCATGCCGAGCGTCATGGCAAAGCGAGCCGCCACCGCATCGTCAGGCGCCTCGCAGATGGCCACCATGTCGTACTCGCCCATGGTCAGAAAGAAATGTTTGAACGAGCCGCCCATGTCGGCGAGCATCTTCTTGGCCGCATCGAGGCGCTTCGGAGAGTCCCGCACATTCTTCACGCCCTGCTCTGTCCAGTTGAGGAGCACGACATACGTGGTCATTTCACACCTCCACGAAGGCACGTTCACGCCCGCGGTGCGATTGCTCCCGCGTCTTCGACGGGTGCCCCAGATTGCTGCGAAAGCGTGACTATACGCTTCAGTCGAACCACTCACAAATCACATGGGACAGGCGCAAACGAAAAAGCCGGGCGACGGGCCCGGCTTTTCCAATGGTTCAATGGTCGACCGCTTAGCTGTCGAGGAAGCTTCTGAGCTTCCTGGAGCGGCTCGGATGCTTGAGCTTCCTGAGCGCCTTCGCCTCGATCTGACGGATACGTTCGCGGGTCACCGAGAACTGCTGGCCGACTTCCTCGAGCGTGTGGTCGGTGTTCATGCCGATGCCGAAGCGCATGCGCAGCACGCGCTCTTCGCGCGGCGTGAGCGATGCCAGAACGCGGGTCGTCGTCTCGCGCAGGTTCGCCTGGATGGCGGCGTCGATCGGCAGCAGCGCGTTCTTGTCCTCGATGAAATCGCCGAGGTGCGAATCCTCTTCGTCACCGACAGGCGTTTCGAGCGAGATCGGCTCCTTGGCGATCTTCAGGACCTTGCGGACCTTTTCGAGCGGCATGGCGAGCTTTTCGGCCAGTTCTTCCGGCGTCGGCTCGCGACCGATCTCGTGCAGCATCTGGCGCGAGGTACGGACGATCTTGTTGATCGTCTCGATCATGTGCACCGGGATGCGGATCGTGCGGGCCTGGTCGGCGATCGAGCGGGTGATCGCCTGGCGGATCCACCAGGTCGCATAGGTCGAGAACTTGTAGCCGCGACGGTATTCGAACTTGTCGACCGCCTTCATCAGGCCGATGTTGCCTTCCTGGATCAGATCGAGGAACTGCAGGCCGCGGTTGGTGTACTTCTTGGCGATGGAGATGACGAGGCGCAGGTTCGCTTCGACCATTTCCTTCTTGGCGATGCGCGCTTCGCGCTCGCCCTTCTGCACCATCGAGACGATGCGGCGGAATTCGGCGATCGAGATGCCGGTTTCGGTCGCAAGGTTCTGGATCTCCTGGCGGATGTCGCGGATCGTCTGGTTTTCGCTCTTGGCGAATTCCTTCCAGCCCTTGCCGGCCAGGTTGCTGATCGACTTCATCCAGTTCGGGTCGAGTTCGGCACCGGAATACTGTTCCAGGAACGAATCGCGCTTGACGCCGTAGCTTTCAGCAAGGCGCAGCAGGCGGCCTTCGTTCTGCATCAGGCGCTTGGAGATGTCGTAGAGCTGCTCGACCAGACTGTCGACGCGGTTCTGGTTGAGCGACAGCGACTTGACCGCCTTGATCAGCTCGTCCTTCAGCTCCTTGTAGCGGCGCTCCTGGGCGGGCGACAGCGTGCCGGTGGCAGCGAGACGGGCTTCCACCTGCTGGTCCTGCAGCTTGCGCAGCTTCTTGTAGGTCTCGGCGATGATGTCGAGGGTTTCCATGACCTGCGGGCGCAGTTCCGCTTCCATGGCGGCGAGCGAGAGGTTCGACTCGTCGTCGTCTTCCTCTTCCTCCTCGGCCGGCATGACATCGCCGCCGACATTGGTGATGTCGTCGTCGTTGGCGGGCGAGCGAACCTTGCGGGTCTTTTCCTTTTCCTCGGCAGCCTTGCGGTCAGCCTCGATCTTTTCCGGGCTCTGGAACTGCGGCGCGGCCTTGGCCTCGGGACCGGAATAGGTGGTCTCGAGATCGATGATCTCGCGCAGAAGCGTCTGGCCTTCGTTCAGTTCGTCGCGCCAGATGATCAGCGCCTGGAAGGTCAGCGGGCTCTCACAGAGACCGGCGATCATCGTCTCGCGGCCAGCCTCGATGCGCTTGGCAATGGCGATTTCGCCTTCGCGCGACAGAAGCTCGACCGAGCCCATTTCGCGCAGGTACATGCGGACCGGATCGTCGGTGCGATCGGTCGGTTCCTTCTTCTTGCTGGTCGCAAGCGAGGTGCCGCTGGAAGGGGCCAGTTCGCCGCCTTCGCTGTCGCCGTCGTCGTCGCTGGCCTCGTCGTCGCCACCGCTGGCAGCCTCTTCGGCTTCCTCGTCCTCAATGACGTTGATGCCCATGTCGGACAGCATCGCCATCGTATCTTCGATCTGTTCGGAGGTGACTTCCTCGGACGGAAGGACGGAATTGAGCTCGTCCATCGTCACGTAGCCGCGCTTCTTGGCGGCCTTGATCATCTTCTTGACAGCGTCGTCGGAAAGATCGAGAAGCGGGCCGTCCGGAGCGCCTTCGCGTTCTACGTCAGCTTCTTCGTTTTCTTTGACTTTGGTTGCCATTTAGTTCGTCGCTTTCCTTGTCGCAACCGGCGTGAGCCCGGTGCCAATGCCGCTCGAAGGTCCGGGTGCGCCGCGCACCCGCCACCGAATCATTTCCCCTGACGTAACGGGATGATGTTTAATTCCTGTTTAACCACGATAGCGATCGTGGCAAAGCGGGCAAGCTCCGACAGTCCTGCCACTGAAACGCCTCTGGCATGATTCCCTAACCGCCGTGTCATCTCGCCATTTCTTATTCGGAAATGGTGATTCCCAGAATTTTCGATCCCGTCAAGCATTTCCGCTGAAAAACCGGCTGATTCGG
>NZ_DASYGZ010000147.1:0-1974 GCF_035999135.1 Ensifer sp. | reverse complement strand
GAGCACCAGGTCGGTTTCAAAGCCCTGGCCCTTGAGGAACGTGTTGAAGGCTTCGGCGTCGCGCGCAGCGTTGGGCAGGGTGCCTGCAAGCACGTAGTTGCTCATGCCGACGATCAGCGCCAGCCGCTTGCCGTTCCCTTCCGCAAACGCGTGACCCACGGCGGACGGCACGATCAGAATGGAAAGGACAAAGAACAGCAGCTTCAGACGCCATGTCATGACCCTTGCCTCCTGCTTGCGATTGCCGAGCCGTGCCGCCGCTCGGGCATTCACTCGAATTCGAGAATGAGACCGCCTGTCCCATCGCCTGGTCCCATGTCGTCCCAGGTATCGACATAGAGGGACTTGGTGTCGGACCTGCCGTTGCGATGGGCGTAGTACATGCCGATGTCGTCGCCCTTCTTGTTTTCGTTCGGCATGTCCTGAAACCATTTCGTGTAGGTCATCGGCGCGCCGTTGTCCCAGTGCCAGCCGCCTTTCGGCTCCTTGCCCTGCGGGTCCTGCGCCAGGCCGATCCAGGGCCCCATCTTGTAGCTGACGTTGCCGGAGGGATCGTAGCCGCTGTTGAAGAAGCTCTGATCGGCATTGAAAAGCGATGCGACGAAGGCGTTCTCCGCTTGAGACGAAATCGAGGCGAGATGCGCGCCGCAACCGCCGGCGATCCCCCGGGCATAGACCGCGAGGATCGTTCCGGTCCGAACGGCAACATAGAGATGGCCTTGGAACACGCCGTAAACGGTTTCGAAGTGCTTGAGACAGGTCAGCGCCCTGAGGATGGTTTGATCCGTTTCGAGGCCTTCGAGGTTGGCAACGTCGTAGCGCCTTGCCTTCGTCGCGCTGTAGATGCCCTCAGGCATGTCATTGACCGTTATGCCGAGCGCTGCTGCCGTGCGCTCGGTGATGAAGCCGCTTGCCGGTTGCTGGTTGGTGCTTTGAAAGCGCTTGATCGCATCCCGCGTTTGCCCGCCGAACACGCCGTCGGCGGTACCGGACGAAAATCCCCTGGCTGCGAGCGCAAGCTGGATGCTGCGCCGCTTGCCGGTGTCCGGCAGCAGTCGCTCTTCGACGGACTGCGGCAGAAGAGATTGGTTGCGAGCAGCCTCGGGCTGGATCTGCGCGAGCGCCTGGCGTCCAAGCTCGGCATATTCGCCGGTACGGTGCTTCTGGACGAAGAAATTCCAGATGCGCGGCGTGCCGATCTTCAGCGCCTTCTTGAAGTCTTTCTCCGCCGCGAGCGCTTCTGGATCCGTGGCCGGTACGGCGAGCGCCGGCTGGACCGGCTGCACCGCCGCGGTCTGAGGCGCTGCCGTCTGCGCCGCCGGGGCCTGCTGCGTTTCCGGCCCGAAGTAGAACTCGAGCGACAGGGAGGAAAGGATCTGCGGTTGCTGCTTGCCCTTAGTTTCCTTGCGCACGTCGCGCACGACACGCTTGAAGGCGGTGCCGACTTCGAGGCCGGCGCCGGAGAGATTGGCGATCAGCGCCCGGGTGAACGGCGAGTGCCCGTCGGTGCCGTCGGCGGCCACCTGTCCAGGCGCGGCGGCGAAGGCGACCAGCGTGCCGCCGCTCTGCGTCTCGATCGGCGCAAGCCCCCGTGTCGCAGCACTTCGGGTGGCGCCTTCCACCTCGCGCGTCAGCTTCTCGGCGAGTGGATTGTTACGGCAGGCATCGAGGAAGACCATCGATATGCGCGCGCGCTTTTCGAGCGCGCCGATGATTTCCGACAGCGCCACGGTCTCGGCCGGCACGTCGAATTCGCTTTCAAGCTTGGCATCGGTGCCGACGAGAAAGTTCTCGCCGTGCAGCTGCATGCCATGGCCAGCGTAGTAGAAGAGGGCCGTGTCGTCCGGCCCGATCTTGCGCGAGAAATTCGAGAGGGCGCCGGCAAGTCCCCGGCGGTCGGCGTTGAGCACCAGGTCGGTTTCAAAGCCCTGGCCCTTGAGGAACGTGTTGAAGGCTTCGGCGTCGCGCGCAGCG
>NZ_DASYGZ010000056.1:0-2663 GCF_035999135.1 Ensifer sp. | reverse complement strand
AGGTGAAGTTCGCCCATGCCGGCGATGATCGTCTGGCCGGATTCCTGGTCGGTCTTGACGCGGAACGACGGGTCTTCAGCAGCCAGGCGGTTGAGCGCGAGGCCCATCTTTTCCTGGTCGCCCTTGGACTTCGGCTCGATCGCGATCTGGATGACCGGCTCGGGGAATTCCATGCGCTCGAGGATAACCGGCTTCAGCGGGTCGCAGAGCGTGTCACCCGTCGTGGTTTCCTTGAGGCCCGCCAGAGCAACGATATCGCCTGCGAAGGCTTCTTCGATGTCTTCACGCGAGTTCGAGTGCATCTGCAGCATGCGGCCGACGCGCTCGCGCTTGTCCTTGACCGTGTTCATGACCGACGAGCCCTTTTCGAGCTTGCCCGAGTAGATGCGCGCGAAGGTCAGCGAACCGACGAAGGGGTCGTTCATGATCTTGAACGCAAGCATCGATAGCGGCTCGGCGTCGTCAGCATGACGCTCGATTTCAGCTTCGGTCTTGGCGTCGATACCCTTGATCGCCGGAATGTCGAGCGGCGACGGCAGGTAGTCGACGACGGCGTCGAGCAGCGGCTGTACGCCCTTGTTCTTGAACGCGGTACCGCAGAACATCGGGTGGAACTTCACCTCGATGGTGCCACGGCGAACGAGTTCGCGGATCTTGTCGTTCGACGGCATGTTGCCTTCGAGGTAGGCTTCCATCGCGGCTTCGTCGATCTCGACAACGGTCTCGATCAGCTTTTCGCGATATTCTTCAGCCTTGTCCTTCAGGTCGTCGGGGATTTCGACAACGTCCCACTGTGCGCCGAGGGACTCGTCGCGCCAGACGAGAGCGTTCATCTCGATCAGATCGACAACGCCCTTGAATTCGGTTTCAGCGCCGATCGGCAGCTGCATGACGACGGCGATCGCACCCAGGCGGGTCTTGATCATCTCAACCGAGCGGTAGAAGTCCGCGCCGGTCTTGTCCATCTTGTTGCAGAAGATCATACGCGGAACGTTGTACTTCTCAGCCTGACGCCAGACGGTTTCCGTCTGCGGCTCAACACCGGCGTTGGCGTCGAGCAGCGCGATGGCGCCGTCGAGAACGCGCAGCGAACGCTCGACTTCGATGGTGAAGTCAACGTGGCCGGGGGTGTCGATGATGTTGAAGCGACGAGCCTTGCCGTCACGACCCTTCCAGAAGGTGGTCGTCGCAGCAGACGTGATCGTGATGCCGCGTTCCTGCTCCTGCTCCATCCAGTCCATGGTAGCGGCGCCGTCGTGGACTTCGCCGATCTTGTGGGACTTGCCGGTGTAGTAAAGGATGCGCTCGGTCGTCGTGGTCTTGCCGGCGTCGATGTGCGCCATGATACCGAAGTTACGGTAGTCTTCGATTTTATATTCGCGTGCCATAGTGGACTGCCTCTTGAGACGTTCGCGCCAGAATTACCAGCGATAATGCGAGAACGCACGGTTGGCATCAGCCATCTTGTGCGTGTCTTCGCGCTTCTTCACGGCGCTACCACGGTTGTTCGCTGCGTCCATGAGTTCGCCGCAGAGGCGATCAACCATGGTCGTTTCGTTACGCTTGCGTGCGGCCGTGATCAGCCAACGGATGGCGAGGGCCTGGCGACGCTCCGGACGAACATCGACCGGAACCTGGTACGTTGCACCACCAACGCGGCGCGAACGCACTTCGACGTGCGGCGCAATGTTGTCGAGCGCGGAATGGAATACAGCGATCGGCTCCTGCTTCAGCTTGGTCTGAACCGCATCGAACGCACCGTAAACGATGCTTTCAGCGACCGACTTCTTGCCGTGCAGCATGATGGCGTTCATGAACTTCGTGACGACCAGATCACCGAACTTCGGGTCCGGGTTGATCTCACGCTTTTCTGCTCTGTGACGTCTGGACATACTTTTCGTCTCTTCAAACTGTTTCAGCGCTTTACCACGCGGAGGACCTCGCGCAGCGCCGGGATTTTCAAAACCGAATTACTTCGGACGCTTCGCACCGTACTTCGAACGGCGCTGCTTGCGGTTCTTGACGCCCTGGGTATCGAGAACACCACGGATGATGTGGTAACGAACGCCCGGAAGGTCCTTTACGCGGCCGCCGCGGATCATGACAACCGAGTGCTCCTGAAGGTTGTGGCCTTCACCCGGAATGTAGCCGATGACTTCGAAGCCGTTCGTCAGACGAATCTTGGCGACCTTACGCAGAGCCGAGTTCGGCTTCTTCGGGGTCGTCGTGTAAACGCGGGTGCAAACGCCACGCTTCTGTGGGTTTTCCTGCAGAGCAGGAACCTTATTGCGCTTTACCTGTGCCTGACGCGGCTTACGGATCAGCTGGTTTACGGTAGGCATATACCCATCCCTTGCAAAATCTTGTCACGTTACCCTTGCGGGCGGATCGTTGCCGTCGCCGGCAGTTTCGAACGCCTCATGAAATGCGCAAAACAAGGGCCGATCCGCCTTTTTCGCAGATGGCCCCAAATAAAGCAGAGGACGCACTATCGTGTGCGTCGTGCGTGCAGCATTGTAGTCGTCGGCGTGCGTTTCGAACCTTGTTTGAGGCGAACTCCAGAACGCGACGTTCCGAACCAGCCAGCCTCACATGGGCTCCGATGCGGCGGGGTGTACTGATTTCAAGGCCAACAGTCAAGGGCAATTAAGAAATATTCTGTC